>NZ_CBCSCA010000004.1:0-552171 GCF_965137885.1 Bordetella sputigena | reverse complement strand
GGAAGCCGGCGCCAGCGTCTACGCCGATCGCGGCATGCGCCTGAGCCTGGGCTACGCCGGCCAGCTCGCGCGCGGCGCCCAGTCGCATGCCATCCAGGCCAACGCCCTCTGGACGTTCTGATATTCATGACGAGGAGGCGGTGCCAAGTTCCGGCACCGCCTCCGAAGGCGGCGAGCTTACGCTGGACTATGTGTCTTAAGCCAGTCCCAGAGAGCGTCATCCATCCGGGTCTGCCAACCATTCCCCTTCGAGGCGGACGGATTGCAACTACGAATCCAATCGGGATTCAACGCCCCAGATGCCGGTCTATTGCCGTCGCACGCCGCCAGGCATGCCAGCCACTCGCGCCATCAGGCTGCCGGCGTCGGTCAGGGTGTCCAGCGCCCAGACGCCGTCGATGATGGCTTGCGCATCGCAGCCGGTTCCGCTGTATGCGCAGAGCTCACGCAACTTGGTTTCGAGATCGGCGTCCGTCAGCGGGTTGGTGGACGAGCCGCGGGCGGCGGTGATTCGGTGTTCGAAGCTTCGGCCATCGTCCAGCGTGATCCGTATGTCCACCGCATCGACCGAGTAAGCGTCGTCGTCGAAGAAATGCAATCGAGTATCCAGGACGTGCGCGCGCGGATCCGCCACGGCGGCGTCGGAGAATTCCGCCAGGCCGGCACGGCCATGCAATAGGCATACGGCGACGGCGTGCTGCGCGCTGACTTGCGATTCGCGACCGCTGCGCACGCCCGGACGATCGGTGCGCTGGCGCAGCAGGGGGTGGCCGGTGAGTTCGACCCGCGCCACGCGAGCCGGATCGCAAGCGGCCAGGGCGGGATCCTTCCTGAGCGCCAGCACCGCTTCGATGACAGGGTTCAGCACGACGCCGCACGGATACGGCTTGTAGGTGTTGGTGCACAGCTCCCATTGCTGGCCCAATCCCTCGACCAGCCGTTCCGGGGCGGGGGAGGCGGACAGCACATTGAGCACGCCTCGCGCGCCCTCGATCGGCTGGTCGGGGCCGGCCAGGCCCTCGCGCGCCAGCATGGCGGCAAGCAGCCCGTTGCGGGCGGTATTGCCGACGGCGATGCTTTTCGCCATGGTGCCCAGCGTTTCCACCAGCCCGCCGGTCTGGTTGCCCGCTCCCGCCAGCGCCCATGCCGTGTGCCGCGCATCCAGGCCGAGCAGCCTGGCGCTGGCGACGGCGGCGCCGAATACGCCGCAGGTCGAGGTGATGTGCCAGCCCCGCGAGTAGTGTCCCAGCGTCAGGGCATTGCCCATGCGGCATTCGATCTCCGCGCCCAGGACGAAGGCGTGCAGCAACCGCGCGCCGCTGACAGGCTGGACTTGCGCCAACGCGAAAACGGCGGGCGCGACGGGCGCCGTGGGATGGATGATGGTGGCGGGATGGGTGTCATCGAAGTCGAACACATTGGCCATCATGGCGTTGAGGCTGGCTGCGTTCAGGATGTCCGTACGCTGGCCGCGGCCGATGATATCGGCCTGCCGCCCCGCGCTGAACGGCGCGAAGACACGCACGGCGATGTCCACGGTCGGGTCGCTGCTGCCGGCCAGCGCCACCGCGAAGTAGTTCAGCAGCGAACGCCGCGCCTCGTGGCGCACGGCTTCCGGGACGTCCTCCCAGCGCCAGTCGGCGCCGAAGCGCGCCACCGCCCGCGTAATGGGGCCGAAGTGCTCCACATCCGAAGGCTGGGGAGACGGCGCGGGCAGGTCTGCTGATCGTTGATTCATCTTGTTTCCATCGTTGTCTTCGACGCTCCGCCGCACGCGTGCGCGGGCTGTCCGGCACGCCCGTCACCGGGCGTGGGCGGAATCGTAATGACGAAGCTTTTGCATATTGATGATAATACAATCATACTAACTGCCGAAATGGCCGGTGCGTGAGTCCCTGGACACCACCGGCGGACGACAACAAGAGGAGCACCATGGAGACGGACAATGCCAGCACGCCGCCGCTGCGCGGCCGCCGGGCGGTCATCACCGGCTCGGTGGCGGGCCTGGGCCACGCCATCGCGCGGCAGCTCGCCGCGGCGGGCGCGGATGTGATGTTGCACGGCCTGGAGCCGATCCGCGACGCCCAGGCGGCCGCGAGCCGGCTGGCCGGCGAGACCGGCGCACGGGTATCGCTGTCACGCGCGGACCTGAATGACGTGAGGCAGATCGAAGCCATGATGGCGCAGGCCGAGGCCGAACTCGGCGGCGTCGATATCCTGGTGAATAACGCCGTGGTCAGGCATTTCGCGCCGGTCGACCAGCTGCGGACCGAGCATTGGAATGAAGCGCTGGCGGTCAATTTGTCGGCGGCCTTCCATACCGTGCGGCTGGCGCTGCCCGGGATGCGCTCGCGCGGATGGGGCCGCATTGTGAACATGTCCTCGGTCTATGGCGCCGGCGCCACGTCGGACCGCATCGCCTATATCACCACCAAGACCGCGCTGATCGGGATGACGCGCGCCATTGCGATTGAAACGGCGCGCACGGGAGTGACCTGCAACGCCCTGATGCCGGGTACCGTGCCCACGCCGCCCATCGTCGAGCGGATCGCGGGTATCGCCGCGGACCAGGGCATCCCGGAAGCCGAGGCCGCCGCGAATTATCTGCGGGCGCGCCAACCCACGGGCCGCTTTGTCGCGATGGAAAGCGTAGCGGCCATGGTCATGCTGCTGTGCTCGCCGGCGGGTGCCGACATCACCGGCGCCATGCTGCCGGTCGACGGCGGCTGGACGGCCGCCTGAGCCACGGAATCGAAACGAAAACCTCGATGGAGACGAAGATGAACGACAGCGGAAAGCCCCACCTTGGATTTGTCGGCATAGGCCGCATGGGCGCGCCCATGGCGCGGCGGCTGCTGGAAGCCGGCTATCCACTCACCATCCACGACGCCCAGCCGGACGCCGTCCGGGAATTGATGGCGCTGGGCGCGCGGGCCGCGGACTCGCCGCGCGCGGTCGCCGACGCCGCTTCCATCGTGCTGGTGTCGCTGCCCAAGCCCGACATCGTTACCGAGGTGGCCTTGGGCGCCGAGGGGCTGGCGCACGGCAGCGCGGTGCGCATCGTCGTCGATCTATCGACATCGGGCGCCCAGGCGGCGCAGCGCCTGGCGCGCGGGCTGGGCGAGCGCGGCATCGCGTCGGTGGATTGCCCCGTCAGCGGCGGCATGGCGGGCGCCGCCAAGGGCACCCTCGCACTGATGCTGTCGGGACCGCGCGAGGCCTGCGACACCGTGACGCCCGTGCTGCAGGTGCTGGGCAAGCACTTCTACATTGGCGAACAGCCGGGCCTGGCGCAGACCATGAAGGTCATCAACAACCTGGTCTCGGTAACCGCGCTCGCCGTCACCTCGGAAGCCCTGGTCATGGGTGTGAAGGCCGGTCTCGACCCGGACATCATGGTCCAGGTGATCAATTCCGGATCCGGTCGCAGCAATTCCTCCGAGGACAAGATACCCAAGTACGTGTTGAGCCGCAGCTTCGGTTTCGGCTTCGCCATGGGGCTGTCGGCCAAGGACGTCGGCCTGTGCCTGTCCGAAAGCGAGGCCATAGGCGCGCCGCTGCGTGTGGGCAGGGTGGTGCGGGACTTATTGAACGATGCCGTCGCGCGCCTGGGCGACCAGGCCGACATGACGGAGATCGTGCGACTGGCGGAAGAAGCGGCAGGCGTGGAAGTCCGCGGCAAGGCGGCCGGCCAAGGCTGAAATCAAGGAGACGACATGACCCGTAATGAACGATTCCGTGCACTGCTCAAAAAACCGCCCTTCGTCTGCATGGGCGCCCACGACGCGGTGACGGCAATGCTCGCCGAGCAAGCCGGTGCGCCCGCGATCTACGTCAGCGGCTTCGTCGCATCCGCCATCGTGGCGGGCAAGCCCGACGTGGGCCTGCTGTCGCAGACCGAGATGTTCGACCATATCCGGCGCATCTGCCGCGTGACCAGCATCCCCGTCTTCGCCGATGCCGATACGGGTTATGGCGGTGTCCTGGATGCCCAGCGCACCATCCAGCTGTGGGAGGAGGCCGGCACATCGGTACTGCATCTGGAAGACCAGGCGGTGCCCAAGCGCTGCGGCCACTTCGCCGGCAAGCAGCTGGTTTCCAAGGAAGAAATGACGCAGAAGCTGCGCGCGATGCTGGATGCGCGCACAGACCCGAATTTCTTTGTCGTGGCCCGTACCGACGCGATCGCCGTGACCGGGCTCGCGGATGCCCTGGACCGCCTGGAGGCGTATTCGGCGACCGGTGTCGATGGCCTGTACGCCGATGCCCCGGAAAGCGTCGACCAGATGCGCGAGATCATTCGCAGGCTCAAGCCCCTGGGCAAGCCCATTCTGTTCAACATGGTGCGGTCCGGCAAAAGCCCCTACCTGTCGCTCAAGGAAATCCACGACATCGGCTTCGATTACGCGCTGTGCCCGGTGGAGCCGATGCTGGCGATGCACAAGGCGGTCAAGGACATGATGGAGACCTTCATGCGCGAAGGCTGCTCGACCAATGCGATCGCCGACCGCCTTACGCCTTTCGAGGAGTTCAACAAGTTCGTCGGCCTGGACCGCATTACGCGCGAGGAGTCGAAGTACGCGATCTAGGCCGTGTCGTCCGCAGTGCTTGCATCCGAATAGAACCGGGCCGCGGCGCCGGCGTACATCGCCGGCCCACGCGGCCCACAAGGAGACAAACCATGAAGCATCGGATCAGTTCCATCCTTTTCGCGTCCGCAATGGCGCTGGGCGCCGGCGCGGCGCTGGCCCAGTCCGGCGCCGCCGACAAGTTTCCCGACAAGCCGGTCACCCTGGTGGTGCCTTATTCGCCGGGGGGCGGTAGCGATAACATCGCCCGCGCCACGGCGAACTTCCTGTCGCAGTACTGGAAGCAGCCCGTCATCGTGGAAAACAAGCCGGGCGCGGATGGCATGATCGCCACCCGCCAGGTCATGCGAGCGGCGCCGGACGGCTATACCCTGCTGATTTCCATTCCGGCGATCGCCGCGCTGAAGTACATCAGCAAATCCATGGATGCCGACCCCTTGGTGGAGTTGCGGCCGGTCAGCATGCTGGCTTCCGGGCCGACGGGGATCGTGGTGAAGGCCGGCACGGAAATCCAGACCATCGACGATCTGAAGCGTGCCTGCGCGAAGAACGCGGCGCGCTGCAGCTGGGCCAGCGGCGAACCCTTCACCTTGCTGGCGGGCACGGGCCTGGTGGAGAAGATGGGCCTGAAGGATATGACGAACGTGCGCTATGCCGGCACCTCCGCCGCGGTCAACGATATCATCGGCGGCCGCGTCACCATGGTGGTGACCGGTTTGTCGTCGGTGGTGCCGCATCATAAGGCGGGCACCATGAAGATCCTGGCGCTGAGCAGCGACAAGCGCTTGCCTGAGGTGCCCGACGTGCCGACCTACGCCGAGACCGGCCTGGGCGATGTGGACTTCACCAACAACTGGTATGGCATCTTCGTGCCGGCCAAGACGCCGGACGCGCTGGTGAAGAAGATCGCCGACGGCATGCACCAGGCGGCGCAGGATCCGCAGGTGCTGAAAGTACTGCAACCCCTGCTGATCCAGCCCGTGGGCAGTACGCCCGAGGAATTCGCCGCCACGGTGAAGCGTGCGCAGGCGACCGTCGACAAGCTATCCAGCCATTTGACGCAGTGATGGCGGGTTTCCCGCCACGGAAATGGGCCGTCAGAACGCCGGCCGCGTTTCCACCATATCGCCATTGAAGCGCGCCTGCCAGGTACGCAGGCGCTGCTCCGGATACTCCACGCACTGCCCGTCGCGCAGCCGGAAATGCTGCTTGTACAAGGGCGAGGCGACCACCAGTTCGCCGCCCAGGTGGCCGACGATCCCGCGTCCCACGACATTGGCGCCGGACTTGGGATCACGGTTGTCCACGGCGTACAAGGCTTCGCCTTCGTCGCCCGGGACGTAGAACAGGGCGATCTGCGCGCCGTCGACCAGCGCGACCACGCCGGAGTTGCTCACCAGATCGCGGCGCCTGCAGGCCGGACGCCAATCCTCGTCGTTATCGGTGGCGTGCATCAGGCGATCTCCTCGATGATGGGAATGGCGCGGATTTCGGCGGGACGCGCCGGCCGCGGTTGGCCGCGCTCCTGCACGAACTGTATGTCCGGGTCCGGCCGCCGGTCGTTGACGAAGGTACGGAAGCGCTTGAGCTTCTCCGGATCCTTCAAGGCGTTGGCCCATTCGCATTCGTAGCGATCGACCACCAGCCGCATCTGTGCTTCCAGTTCCGCGGCCAGTCCCAGGCTGTCCTCGATGATGACCGCCTTCAGATAGTCCAGGCCGCCTTCCAGCGAGTCGCGCCACACGGACGTGCGCTGCAGCTTGTCGGCGGTGCGGATGTAGAACATCAGGAAGCGGTCGATGTAGCGGATCAGGGTGGCGTCGTCCAGGTCGGTGGCGAACAACTCGGCGTGGCGCGGCCGCATGCCGCCGTTCCCGCAGACATACAGGTTCCAGCCCTTGTCGGTGGCGATCACGCCGACGTCCTTGCTCTGCGCTTCGGCGCATTCGCGCGTGCAGCCCGAGACCGCGAACTTCAGTTTGTGCGGGGCACGCAGGCCTTTGTAGCGGTTCTCGATGTCCAGGGCCATCTTGACGCTGTCCTGCACGCCGTAGCGGCACCAGGTGCTGCCGACGCAGGATTTCACGGTGCGCGTGGCCTTGCCGTAGGCATGGCCGGTTTCGAAGCCCGCGGCGATCAGTGCTTCCCAGATGTCCGGCAGCTCATGCAGCTGCGCGCCGAACAGATCGATGCGCTGGCCGCCGGTGATCTTGGTGTACAGCTTGTACTGCTTGGCGATCGCCCCAATGGCCAGCAGGCCGTCCGGGGTGATCTCCCCGCCCGGTATGCGCGGCACCACGGAATAGGTGCCGTTCTTCTGCATATTCGCCATGAAGGTGTCGTTGGTGTCCTGCAGCGGCACCAGGCTGGGATCCTGGATCGGCCGGTTCCAGCACGATGCCAGTATGGACGCCACGGCCGGCTTGCAGATGTCGCAGCCCACCCGGCCGCGGCCATGCCGCGCCAGCAGTTCTTCGAAGGTTTCTATCCCTTCGACCCGTACCATGCCGTACAGCTCCTGCCGCGTGTAGGCGAAGTGTTCGCACAGGCTTTTATCCACGGCGACGCCGCGGCGGGATAGTTCGTGTTCGAAGACCTGCTTGAGCAGCGCGCTACAGCCGCCGCATCCCGTGGACGCCTTGGTGCGGGACTTGACCGCCGCCAGGTCGGTGCAGCCATCGTCGATGGCCGCGCAGACGGCGCCCTTGCTGACGTTGTGGCAGGAACAGATGGTGGCCGTGGCGGGCAGGGCGTCCGGCCCCAGCGCCGGCGCGCCCTGGCCGGACGGCAGGATGAGGCTGGCCGGATCGGCGGGCGGCGCGATGCCGTTCTGCGCGTATTGCAGCAGGGTGTCGTAATAGCTGTTGTCGCCCACCAGCACCGCGCCCAGCACGCGTTTGCCGTCGCCGGACACCACCAGCCGGCGATAGCCCGCGCCGGCCTCGTCGATGTAGCGGTAGCTGACCGCGCCGGGCGTCCTGGCGTGGGCGTCGCCGATGGAGCCGACGTCCACGCCCAGCAGCTTCAGCTTGGTCGACATGTCGGCGCCGGTGAACGGCTGCGCGGTGCCGCCGCACAGCTCGGCCGCCGCGGTGCGCGCCATCTGGTAGCCCGGCGCCACCAGGCCGAAGACCGTGCCGTTCCAGATCGCGCATTCGCCGATGGCGTAGATATGTTCGTCGCTGGTGCGGCAGCAGTCGTCGATGACGATGCCGCCGCGTTCACCCACCGTCAGGCCGCCGGCGCGCGCCAGGCCGTCGCGCGGCCGGATGCCCGCGGAAAACACCACCAGGTCGGTTTCCAGCGGTTCGCCTTCCGCGAAACGCATGCTGTAGCGATAGCGCAGCCCTTCCTTGATCGCCTGCGTGGACCTGGATACGTGCACGCTGGCGCCGAGGGCCTCGATGCGCGATTTCAAGGCGGCGCCGCCGAAGTCGTCCAGTTGCACCGGCATCAGGCGCGGGGCGAATTCCACCACGTGGACCTCCAGGCCCAGGGTTTTCAGCGAATTGGCGGCTTCCAGCCCCAGCAGGCCGCCGCCCACCACGACCCCGCGGCGCGCGCCCACCGCCGCCTCGCGTATCGTGTCCAGATCGTCGAGCGTGCGGTACACCAGCCCGGCCGTGCCTTCGGCGCCGGCCACGGGCGGCACGAAAGGGAAGGAGCCGGTGGCCAGCACCAGCTTGTCGTAGGGCTGGCGTCCTTCGTCGGTGACGATCTGGCGATTGTGACGGTCGATCTCCTGCACGCGTACCCCCAGGCGCAGGCTCAGGCCCGGGCGTTCGTAGAAAGCCGCGTCGCTCATGGCCATGGACTCGGCGTCGCGTCCCGCCAGGTACTCGGACAGGTGCACCCTATCGTAGGCGCGGCGCGTTTCTTCACCGTAGATCAGGATGCGGTAGCGATCCAGCGCGCCCTGGGCGATCGCCTGTTCGACGAAGTGATGACCGACCATGCCGTTGCCGACCACGACCAGGGTCTGGATGGGGGGAGTAAGGTGCGCTGCGTTCATGTGTAGTCACCGGGCGTCGCGTCCGCCTTTACGGAAGACGAAAACAGAAATCGAAAAGCAAAAGACAAAAAGGCGCCCGCGACCGTGAGGTCGAGGCGCCTTTGCCTGTGCTGCTCAAGTTGTGATGCCGGGATCGTTCCCGGCCTGGAAGATCAAGCAATACGCATGCCAGGTCCGGCCCCCGCGGGCTGGCACCGGCGGGGGCCGGGATGCGTCCATGTGGTGCGCATTCCGGTGCGCGATGCACGGTTTCGGGCCTGTCCCGCTATGGCGTTTCGAGCGCGATCAGCGGGCCGTCCGGATTCAGCGCACGGATGCAGCGTCGGTGCGCGGGTGCGCTGTATGTGACGATCGCCGACGGTGAAATAGGAACAGGCCGCCAGGGCGATCAGGACAGCAGGCGCGCCATGATCACGATGTCTTCGTGATGGCCATCCAGATAGCGCGCCTTGCGCTTCACGCCTTCTTCGACGAATCCGCAGGACTGATAGAGCGCGCGTGCCGCCGCGTTGGCGGCATAGACTTCCAGCTCTATGCGGCTGAGTTTCAGCCCGGCCGCGGCGCGAACGGCGGCGGTCAGCAAGGCCTTGCCGACGCCGCGGCCGCGCCAATCCGGGCGCACCCCCATGCCCAGCACGCCGGTATGCCTGAAGCCGGGCTGGGCCAGCGGCACGATATCGCACCATCCGACGACGTCGCGGCCGACCAGGGCCACGTAGTGCGGATGCCGCATGGCGATGTTGTTCATGACGAAGGCGCGCGTCTGCTCCGCCGGCGGCGCCTGCAGAAAGCTCAGATGCCGGCGCTCGCGCGCGACGGTGTCCAGCGCGCGCCTATAGCCTTCGATATGCGCGGGCGCGATAGGAAGGACGCTGTAGTCGGACACCGCCGGGGACTGTTTCGGTCCGGGCCGCGGGCGCCCCAGTAGCTGCAAACGTTTCATGGTCGCGAGCCAGTGTCATGGGTGTCTCCATAGTATGCCGCGCGTGGCGCCGCGAAGCTTTCTGCTGTCTTGGCGGCATTCAACGGCGGGTGCACGTCATAAGGAGGAGGCGGACCGCCCGGCGCGCGTTTGACAAATCCGACGGCAGCGCCCTATAGTCCATTGAACGATATAGTGGCCCGATAGGCGGAACAACCCGTCATCGATACCAGGGTCGAAGATCTGCCGGCCGATACCGTCGCGCGGGCCAGGTCACGCCTGCTGGACGCGCTGACCGCGCTGTTGCCACCCGCCAGGCCAGGCGACGCCGCATGATCCAACAGGCTCCGGACCACCGGAGCCATCCATTACAAATCAGGAGACTCATCATGAAATTGGCCAGCCTCGTGGTGGCGGGCATCGCCGCGCTTGTCGCCGACGGCGCGGCGCACGCCGCGTATCCGGACCGTCCCATACACGTCATCGTGCCGTTCCCGCCAGGGGGTTCGACCGACGTGGTGACGCGGATCGTGGTGGCCAAGGCGCAGGAGTTGCTCGGTCAGAACATCATCGTGGAAAACCGCGGCGGCGCGGGCAGCATCATCGGCTCCGACTACGTCGCCAAGGCAGCGCCGGACGGCTATACGTTGCTGGTGGGCCAGACCGCCTTCGCGGTGAACGCCTCGTTGCGCGAAAAGTTGCCCTACGACACGGTCAAGGACTTCACGCCCATCGCACTGATGGCCGACCATCCGGGCGTATTCCTGGCGCAGTACACCAAGCCGTACAACACCTTCAAGGAGTTCATTGCCTACACCAAGGCGAATCCCGGCAAGGTGGTGTATTCATCGGCGGGCACCGGCAGCTGGCCGCATTTGTCCATGGCCATGCTGGCCAAGGACGCCGGCCTGCAGATGGTGCATGTGCCCTATCAAGGCACGGGCCCCGCGAAGGCGGACCTGATCGCCGGCCGCGTGGACGTCAAGATCGAGGCTTATGCGACGTCCATGGGCATGGTTAAGGATGGCAAGTTGAAGGTACTGGCGGTGACCAGCGCGCAGCGCGATCCGATCCTGCCGGACGTGCCCACCATCGCCGAACTGGGTTATCCCGGTTATGAAACCTCGTATTGGATCGGCCTGCTGGGCCCCGCCAGGATGCCGCCCGACGTCACCGCCAAACTGGAAAAAGTCTTCCTGCAAGCGGTGAACGATCCGGACGTCAGGCAGAAGCTGGAGGCCCAGACCATACATCCGCATGCCTTGCCGGCCCAGGATCTGCAGGCCTTGATCCAGAAGGAAATCGACAAATGGGCCGCGGTGATCAAGGACGGCAACATCGACAAGCAATAAGCCCGGAGATGTGCATGGAAGATCGCAAGGAACATGGGCCTATGGCGCGGGACAGGATGGCCGATGACGCTTCGGCGCGCCGCGTTTCCCGGCGGCTGACGGTGGCGCCGGGCATCGAGATCGCATATGTGGTGGACGACTACACCGATGGCTGGCGCGAGCCCCCACTGGTCATGCTGCTGCACGGCGTGTCCGAATCGGCGGAGGCTTTCACCGGCTGGGTGCCCACGCTGGCAAGGCGTTGCCGCGTCGTGCGCGTGGACCTGCGCGGCCACGGCCTGTCGTCGCCGGTGGGCGAGCACGACGTGCTGTCGATCGCGTCCATGGCCGACGATATCGATGCGCTGGCGCGGCAGCTGGGCGGCAGTATCCACGTGGTGGGCGCCAAATTGGGCGCGCAGATCGCCCTGGAATTGGCCCAGCGCGGCGCGCCATGGATGGCCTCGCTGACCCTGGCCGGCGTGCTGATTTCGCCGGGCGGCGCCCTGGGCAAATGGGTCGACGACTGGCTGGCCCTGATCGACAGGTCGGGCGTCGAAGGCTGGGCGCGCGCCACCATGCCCGGCCGCATGGGCACCGCCCTATCGCCGCGGGGCATGGAATGGTGGACGCGCTATATGGGGCGGGCGCCCACGGCGACCGTCAAGGCCTGCATCCGCATGTTCCCGCGCCTGGCGGAGCCTGCCCGCCTGGAGCGGATACGCTGCCCCACGCAAGTCGTCGTCGCCGTACAGCCGGAGAAGCCGGGCGCGTATGACCAGCGTCAGCCGGTGGCCGAAGTCCGCCGCTGGCAGACCCGGATACCCGGATCGGAGCTGGTCGAACTGCAGGCCGACTCTTATCACATCGCCGCCACGCATCCCGATGCCTGCGCGGCCATCGCTTTGCGTTTTATCGAAAGGATTTCATCATGATGGGATGGCGCGGCCGTATCGGCTTTTTGGTTCCCCCGGGCAATCCGACCGTGGAGCCCGAGATGCAGCAGTTGGTTCCCAAAGGGGTGTCCCTGCATTTCACGCGCATGGTGGCTCATGGGCTGACCGGCGCGCATGCGGGACAGGAGGACCGCAACCGCACGCAGATCGAACACATACCGGAAAACGTCGGGCTGCTCGCCATGGTCAAGCCCGGCGTGATCGTCATGGCCCATACCGCATCCAGCTACACGCTGGGCAGGCAGGGCGAGGCCGAATTGATCGCGCGCATGGAAAAGCAGTACGGCATTCCTTTCATCACCGCCTTCGGCAGCGTGCTGGCCGCGTTCAAGCACCTGGGCATCGAACGCGTGGCCTACGCGACGCCGTACAACGAACAGACGACGCTGCAGGGCAGGGCCCACCTGGAGGCCTGCGGAATGAATGTGGTGGCGCACGGCATCCTGCCGGGGGTGGTCAACATCTATGACGAAAGCCCGGAACGCGCGTATGCGCTGGGACGCCAGGTCGATCATCCGGATGCCCAGGCCCTGTTCCTGAGCGGCGTCGGCATGCCGACCGTGGATGCCATCAACCTGCTCGAACGCGACCTGGGCAAGCCCGTGATTTCCAGCGCCACGGCGATGATGTGGAATGCATTGCGCGTCATCGGCGTGCGCGATGCGGCGGTGGACGGCGGGCTGCTCTTGTCGGGCGCGGCGGACCGGGCGTAGTGATAGGCGGTGGCGGCGCCGGACCAGGGCGGCCCGTTTTCCGGCTGTGTTTTTCCGGCTATCGTTTCCTGGCTATCGTTCCCGACTAACCTCTCTTTTTCGGCGCGAGCGCGCCTATAGGATGCCGGCATGGTGCTCTATCTGAACGAATCCGACGTGCGTCAATTGCTGACGATGTCCCGGGCGGTGGAAGAAGTGGAGCGCGCGTTTTCAGCGCACGGCCGCGGCAAGGCCTTCGATGTGCCACGGCGGCGCACGCGCCAGCCGGGCGGGCACCTGCACATCCTGCAGGCCGCCGCGCCGGAAATCGGCTACATCGGCTACAAGGCCTACTACAACCGTCCGGGCAAGCCGCTGAATACCCTGCTGCACATGATGAACCATGAGCAGGGCAACACGGAGGCGATCATCGAATCCGATTGGCTGGGCCGCATACGCACCGGCGCGGCGACCGGCGTGGCCGCGCGCTACCTGGCGCGCGAGGATGCCCGGGTCATGGGCCTGTTCGGCTACGGCCGCCATGCGCGCACGCAGCTCGAAGCCGTCTGCACCGTACGCGACATTCAGGAAGTCAAGGTGTTCGGACGCAACCAGGACGCCGTGCGGGCCTTCTGCGACGAGATGTCGCCGCGCGTGCCGGCCCGCCTGCGGCCCGCGGCGTCGCGCGAGGACGCCGTGCGCGGTTCGGACGTCATCGTCACCATGACCAAGGCGTCCGAACCGCTGTTCGATGGCCGCTGGCTGGAACCGGGCACCTTCGTCGCCGCCACCGGGTCGAATGCCCTGGACCGCCGCGAGATCGATACCGAAACCGTGCGCCGCGCGGACGTCATCGTCGTGGATTCGCGCGAAGTCGCGCAGGGCGAGTGCGGCGACCTGTTGCCGGCCTACGAGAACGGCCTGATCTATTGGGAGGATCTGGCCGACATGGGCGGCGTGGTCACGGGGCGTTGGCCTGCCCGTACGTCCGATGCGCAGATCACGCTGTTCGAGTCGCATGGCATGGCGATACAGGATCTGTACGCCGGCGCCGTCATCCTGGCGGCCGCGCGTGAGCGCGGCATGGGCGTGTCCCTGCCCATGGGGCCTGCCGCCTGAGCCTGCCGGCGGGATCAGCCCGCTGATGCGTTTCACGCATCAATCGAACGAATATTTGCGCTTTACCGGATAAGCGCCTTTGCGCATCATGCTGGCCGTGCCGCCCGATCCGGGCGGCGCTTCCGCTTTTACCGGGGACGAGACAGCGATGACGGCGCAAGTACAAGACAAGGACCTCTACACCGAGGCAGAACTGACTGACCTGGGTACCCGGGCGTTTATGGGCCTGGGCCTGCCCGAAGCCGATGCCGCCGACGTGGCGCGCATCCTGGTGCTGGCGGACCTGTTCGGCTTGTCCACGCATGGATTGAGCCGTATCGAATCGTATGGCGATCGTCTGCAGGTCAACGGCATCAATGCCCGTGCGCGCGTGAGCACGCAAGCGGTGGCGCCGGCGCTGCGACTGGTCGATGGCGACAATGGCGTGGGGCCGCTGGTGGGCATGCATGCCCTGCGCGCGGCCATGGAAGCCGCGGAATCCTGCGGCGTCGGCGTGGCCTTCGCGCGTGGCAGCAATCATTTCGGGCCGATCTCGCCGTATGGCCTGATCGCCGCGCAGGCCGGCTACGCCAGCATCATCGGCAGCAACGCCACCACCACCATCGCGCCCTGGGGCGGCAGCGACGCCAGGCTGGGCAATAGTCCGCTGGGCTTCGGCGTGCCCAGCCCCGGCGGCAATCCCTTCCTGCTGGACATGGCCATGAGCGTGGTGGCTCGCGCCAAGATCCGCAATGCGCTCAAGCGCGGCCAGGCCATCCCGGATAGCTGGGCCACCGATGCCGGCGGGCGTCCCACCACCGACCCCAAGGCGGCGCTGGACGGTTTTCTGCTGCCCATAGGCGGGCACAAAGGCTATGGCCTGGCGCTGCTGGTGGATATGTTCTCCGGCGTGCTGTCCAACGCGGCCTACCTGACGCATGTGAAGTCCTGGGTGGACGCGCCCGACGAACCGCAGAATCTGGGCCATTTCTTCATCCTGATCGACACGCGCCGGCTGGGTTCGACGCAATGGCTGGCCGATCGTATGAACGACTTCGCCGCCATCCTGCACGACAGTCCGCCCGCCGACCCCGCCCAGCCCGTCATCGTCCCTGGCGAGATCGAATTGAGCAAGATGGCGCGCCAGCGCCGCGAAGGCATCGCGCTGGACCCGGCGACGGTGGCGCTGCTGCGGCGGCATGCCGCCAAGGCGCCCGCCTGAGCCCTGCATAGAGGGCGCGGCGCGACGCGCGTCCGCCGGCCGTCCGGCCACCGGCGGCCGGGGCCGCGCATCCGCCGACCGCATAAGACCATAAAACAGGAGACAACGATGTGGAAAAACCTGGGCAGGTTGGCCTTGCTCGCCATGGCCTTGCCGTTCATCGCGGCGCGGGCCGATACCTATCCCAGCAAACCGATACGCGTGATCGTGCCCTACGTGGCGGGCGGCGCGGCGGATATCACCGCGCGCGTCATTGCGCAGAAGATGTCGGTCAGCATGGGCGTAGCCCTGGTGGTGGAGAACAAGCCCGGCGCCAATGGCATGATAGGCACGGACTTCGTCGCCAAGGCGCCGCCCGATGGCTATACCCTGCTGCTGGATGCCAGCGGCCCGCTGGTGGTGAATCCATCGCTGTATGCGCGCAAGACCCCCTATGACCCCGTCAAGGACTTCGCGCCGATCTCGCAGATCGCCAGCTATCAATACGTGCTGGTCGTTCCCGGGCAATCGCCGATACGCAGCCTGGACGACCTGATCGCGCGGGCCCGCGCGCATCCGGGCCAGCTCAGCTACGGCTCCGCCGGCGTCGGCGCGGGCGGCCATCTGGCGGGCGAGCTGCTGGCCTTGATGACCCATACGCAGCTCGTGCACGTGCCCTACAAAGGCAACGCGCAGGCACTGACGGACGTCCTGAGCGGGCAGCTGTCCTTTACCTTCGACACGGTCGTGACCGCCGCGCCGCAGATACAGGGCGGGCGTCTGCGGCCCTACGCCGTATCCGGCCCGCACCGCGCCGCGGTGCTGCCCGACGTGCCCACCATGGAAGAGCTGGGCTATAAAGGCTTTTCGATCACGCAATTCCAGGGGCTGCTTGCGCCGGCCGGTACGGATCCCCGCATCATCGCGCGCCTGCACGACGAAGTCGTCAAGGCGTCGCGCGATCCCGACGTGGTGCGCAAGCTGGTCACGGAGGGCGGCAACGACATGGTGGCCGGCACGCCGGAACAGTTCGCCGCGCAGATCCGGTCGGACCTGGATCTTTACAAGCGGCTGATCGAGGATGCGGGCATACCCAAACAATAAGGCCGCACGGGCGAAGCAGAGGGCCACGTGCCGTGGCCGGAATGGAGCGATGACATGTACCAGCTGGATGTCCTGATCAACGGTTATCCCGGGCGCAGCCTGTTTCACGGCTCCCTGGGCTGGAGCACCACCACGCTGTTGCGCGGCGAGGGCCGCAATATCCTGGTCGACGTCGGCGCTTTCGGCGCCCGCCATCTGCTGAAAAAGCAGCTGGCCGAATTGCGCATGGAGGCCGCCGACATCACCGACGTGGTGTTGACGCATGCCCACTACGATCATTCCGTGAATTTCACCTTGTTCCCCAACGCCACGGTGTGGATCGGCGATCGCGAGCTGGAATGGGCGGCGGCGCAGCCGCCGGGCTTCGATCCGCTGCCGGAACTGTACGTGCGCGAGTTGACCGTCTCGCCGCGCGTGCGCCGCATCGCCGATGGTGAGCGGTTTTTGCCGGGCTTCACCGCCATCGTGGCGCCGGGGCACACGCCGGGCCATCTGCTGTTCACCGTGGCGGGCGCGGCGCAGCCCTTGCTGTTCACCGGCGACGCCGCCAAGAATCGCGCGGAGCTGCTCAGCATGACCGTCAACGACACGTATGATATGCAGACCAGCCGCGCGACGCTGGAACTGATCTGGACGACGTGGCGGCGGCAGCCCGATACCCTATTGATACCTGGCCACGATCTTTGCATGCGGCTGGACGATGCGGGCCAGCCGGTCTATGTCGGCGAGCGTCGCGCGGCCATGAACGCGTGGTTCGGCGAGGATCTGCGGCCTGCCGTCATCGATCTATGCTGTGGCGGGGAGACCGCCCGCTACAGTGCATGAAACCAGGCTCCCCTGATCCGACGCCCGGCACCGAGGCGCCCGAGGCCAGGCCGCCCAAAGCGCTTCCGGCGCACCAGAGCTTGATCCGTTTTCCGATTCATTTTCGAGAGATCCGATATGCCGCTCGATCCGCAAGTCCTGCAGAAATTCATTCCCACCGGCCGCCTGCGCGCATCCATCAACGTCGGCAATCCCATACTGGCCCGCCGCGATGACGGCCCCGGCGGCGCGGCGGGCGTGTCCGTCGATCTGGCGCGCGCCTTCGCCCGGCGGCTAGGCGTGGAGTTGGAACTGGTGGTCTTCGATAGCGCCGGCAAATCGGTGGACGCGGTGACGGCGGAACAGGCGGACATCGGCTTCTTCGCCATCGACCCGGTGCGCGGCGCCGGCATCAACTTTACCGACGCCTATGTGCTGATCGAGGGCGCCTATCTGGTGCGCGAGGAGTCGCCGCTGCGCGATCGCGCCGAGGTCGATCGTCCTGGTACGCGGGTGACGGTGGGCAAGGGCAGCGCCTACGATCTGTACCTGACCCGCGAACTCAAACAGGCGGAGATCGTCCGCGCCCCGACCTCGCCGGCCGTGGTGGATTTTTTCATCGCCGAAAAAACCGAAGTCGCGGCCGGTGTCAAGCAGCAGCTGGAGGCCGATATGCAGCGGGTGCCGGGCCTGCGCCTGTTGCCCGGCAGCTTCATGGTGATACGCCAGGCGATGGGCCTGCCCAAAGGCCGCGGCGATGCCGCCGCCAATGAGCTGCGTGCCTTCGTCGAGGAAATGAAGGCCAATGGGTTCGTGGCGGAAGCGCTGAAGCGTCACCATATCGAAGGCGCCGCCGTGGCGCCCCCGGCTGCTTGACGTTTGCCATGGGCGCCGTCGCCGCGCGGCGGGGCCATCGCAATGCCCGCCCACACGGTGCGCCGTTCCAAGGCGATGCCGGCATATCGGCGGGCCGCGCCGGCTCGCGGCGGTGCCGGCCCTGCCGCTATCGCCGCGTGGCGGGAATCTCCGCCACGCGGCGGATGAACGCCTCCAGCGCGGGGTTGTCATGCTTGAGGCGCCAGGCCAGATAAAGTTCGGCATACAGCTTGTTCTGCGCCAGCGGCAGGAAGGACACGCCATCCATGCGCAGCTCGCGCGCCGACTCCGGCACCAATCCCACTCCCAGCCCCGCGCGGACCAGCCCCAGCAGCGTATGCGTCTGCCCCGCGTACTGGACGTAGTCGGGCTCCACGCCGGCCAGGGTGAGCGCGGCGGCAATCCTGTCATAGAAGTACTTGCCTTCACTCGGGGCGTAGGCCACGAAAGGTTGCCGGTGCAGCGCCCGTAGCGGCACCGTCCCATAGCCCGGCAGCGGCGATTTTCGCGGGATGGCCACCACCATGGCTTCACGCTCGATCAGGTGGTGCGCCAGGCCATCCTGCCGCGGCAAATGCCGCGCGAGTATGGCGTCCGCTTCGCCCGCCACCAATAGCCGGCCCAGGTCGGTGGATACGCGTTCGCGCAGATCGATATCCACGTCCGGCAGGACTTTGCGCGCCTTCATGACCCAATTGGGGACCAGGCGGTAGGATGCCACCGCGGTGAACCCCAGGGTGACGTGCCCCGCTTCGCCCCCGGATGCGCGCCGCGCGCTGGATGCGGCGCGAGCGGAATAGGCCAGCAGATGGCGGGCGTCGCGCAGGAAGCCGCGGCCGGCCGACGTCAGCGTGACCACGCGGCTGCTGCGCTCCAGGAGCGTGACGCCCAGGCTCTGCTCCAGCAGCTGGATCTGCCGGCTGAGCGGCGGCTGCGTCATGCAAAGGCGCGCCGCGGCCCGGCCGAAGTGCAGTTCTTCCGCGACGGCGACGAAGCATTCGAGTTGGCGCAATTCCATCAATATAAGCCTTGTATTAATCGTTGCTATTTATAGCTCGATTGCGCTGTGCGTTGGGCATCGTTCCTATACTCCTTGCCTACATGCTGGTTTCGCCGAATGGCGGAGGAGACACAATGAAGATGCGAACTTACGCACGGCTGCGCGCGGCGATTGCCGCGTGCGCCATGACGCTGGCGGCCGGGCTGGGCGCCGCGCTGCCCGGCGCGGCCGCCGCCGCCGATGATTTCCCGTCACGCCCGATCAGCCTGATCGTGCCGTTCTCGCCCGGCGGCGGCACCGATATCTCCGCGCGCCTGCTGGCGGCGGCCCTGGGCCAGCAGATGAAGGCTTCCGTGGTGGTGGACAACCGGCCCGGCGCGGGAGGGCAGATCGCCGCCGACCTGGTGGCCCGCGCCGCGCCGGACGGCTACACGCTGCTGTTCGCCAATTCCGGCATGCTGGCCATCAATCCCTGGCTGTACAAACTGCACAGCGATCCGGCGAAGGCCTTCGTCCCGGTGTCCCTGTTCTCCGATCTGCCTTTCGTGCTGGTGGTTCCGCCGACGCTGCCGGTCAAGTCCGTCGCCGAACTGGTGGCGCTGGCGAAGTCGCAGCCGGGCGCCCATACCTTCGCCAGCTCAGGAACAGGCGGCGCGCCGCACCTGGCGGGCGAAATCTTCCAGCAGGCCACGGGAGTGCAGCTGACGCACGTGCCGTACAAAGGCGGCGGACCGGCCATGACCGACCTGATGGCGGGACGCGTCGATATGCTGTTCGCCTCGGTGCTGGAGACAGTCACCTACGTCAATGCCGGCAAGCTGCGCGCGCTGGCGGTGACGGGACCCGAGCGCTCGTCCGTGATGCCCGACGTGCCCACGCTGGACCAGGCAGGCGTGCCCAATGCCCAGACCGGTTCCTGGACGGCGGTGCTGGCGCCGGCTGGCACGCCGCGGGCGATCGTCGATAAACTGTCGCTCGCGATCCGCCAGGTGGCTGAGTTGCCGGACGTGAAGGAAAAGCTGATCTCCCAGGGCGCGGTGCCGCACGGCTCCACGCCGGCGGAGCTGGCCCGGCTTGCCGACCAGGAGCGCGCCCGTTATGGCGACATCATCAAATTGCGCAACCTGCGCGTCGATTAGGCGATGCGGGGTGTGTCCAACACGCGAAACCAACTATGCAAATTGCCGCTTCCGACGCCGTGAATGAGAATGCCGATTTCCGCCAGAACGACACCGGTCGCGCGCCGGCCGACGTGCTGATCGTCGGGCCCTTGCTTCCCGAGCTCATGCAGCGCATCGAGGCAAAGTACCGCGTGCACCGCTGGTGGGAGATCACCGACACGGCGTCGTTCCTGAAGGCGCATGCCGGGGCCATCCGCGGCATCGCCACCAGCGGGCGCCACGGCGCCACGCGCGCCTTGATCGAGTCCCTGCCGGCGCTGGAAGTCATTGTCAGCTTCGGTGTGGGCGTCGACCCTATCGATATGGAAGCGGCGCGCCAGCACGATGTCGTCGTGACCAATACGCCGGGTGTGCTGGATGAGTGCGTGGCCGACACCGCGCTGGCGCTGATGCTGGCCGTGTCGCGGCGCATCTGCGAGCTGGATCGCTTCGTGCGCGCGGGACGCTGGCGCACTGAAACGCCGCCGATGGGCCGCAAGCTGGGCGGACGGCGCTGCGGCATCCTGGGGCTGGGCAATATCGGCCGCCAGATCGCCCGCCGCGCCGAGGCCTTCGGCATGGACATCGCTTATCACAACCGCTCGCCGCGGCAGGATGTGCCCTCGCACTATATGTATTGCGAGGATATTCATGCGCTGGCGCGGGCCAGCGACGTGCTGGTGCTTGCCGTTCCCGGGGGCTCCGGCACACTGCGCGTCGTCGATGAGTCGGTCATAGACGCCCTGGGGCCGCAGGGCATCCTGGTGAACGTGGCCCGCGGCAGCGTGGTGGACCAGGACGCACTGGTTTGCGCGCTGCGCGAAGGGCGGCTGGGCGGGGCGGGGCTGGATGTTTTCGAGAATGAGCCGGAAGTCCCCGACGCGCTGTGCGCGATGGACCAGGTCGTGCTGGCGCCGCACATCGGCAGCAGCACGGTAGAAACGCGCCAGGCCATGGCCGATCTGGTGATGGCGAATCTGGATGGGTGGTTCGAGAAGCGCCGTCCCTTGACGCCGGTGGCCTAGTCCGGTCGCCTGGGCCGGCCACGCCTGGGCCGGCCGCGCCTGGCCGGCCGCGCCTAGCCGGCCGCGCCTAGCCGGCCGCGCCTAGCCGGCCGCGCCTGGCCGCTCCTGCCCGGCCTGGCGCCACGGGGCAGCGGCGCCCAGGCCCGCTTCATTATCAGCGCCGGAGCGCCCAGGCGCTGTCGTCCGCCGCGTCTTTTTCGAGATCGCTGTCGGGATCCAGCAGCAGATCGAACCTGGCCGCGGCGGCCTTGGGATCCGAGTCCCAGCGTCGCAGCTGGGCGCGGGCTTCCTGCTCGGCGGCTGCCCGGTTCTTGCCGGGATCCCCGGCCATCAACCGGTCCACCGTGGCCGCCAGCGTCCCGTCACGTTCGTAGCGCGCCATGACGCGTTCCATCAAGGGCTCGAACACGCCGCGCGCCTTCCATTCGGATACCACGCGGCCCAGCAGCTCCGCCGCGTCCGAGTCGATGCGGTTGTTCATGTAGATCTGCTGCGCGAGCCGGCCGACCGCCGGATCGGTTTTCGACCATTTCGCCACGACCTTGAAGAATTCGTCGACACCCTGCACCTGGCATGGCCGCGTCCGCGCCGAATTTCCCGAGCCGCCATGCACGGCATCTTTCGCGGGATCGTCGGCGGTGGCCCGACGCGATGCGACGCCTGATCCTTTGCCCGAAAGGCGCGCGCCGTTCGAGCGTGGCAGCCAGCCGCATCCTGTCGGCGTATCCGCGCCATCCGCCCGGGTCGGGCTGGAAGGGCGGTAATCGGCGAACGTATCGCCCATCGCCGTGTCTATCCGGGTCCGGGCGGGTAGGACGGCAGTCTCCATAAGACTGGTCCCAGATGGAAATGTGCCGCCCGTAGTGGAAATGGTCATAGTCGTCGCTCCGTTGGATAAAGGCCCGGCCGGTGGAACAGTGATGTCCGGAAAGCACAGGCAGCTGTGCCTGTCTGTCCGCGTGGGCCTTTATGGACGAGCTGTGTGAGGCCTTAGGGCGCGACGTCTCTTTCGGATTCATCCGGTTTGTATTCCCACCACGGGGTTCGGCGCCCGGCATGGCATCGGCGATGCGCGCGCCGGCGCCGCCCTCGGCGCCATAACGCGGGGATGTGTCGCGTACGCCTAGATGTCCTCGTTGGAGATCACGTACCGGATGAAACCGCTGTGCTCGGTGTACTTGTCGTAGAGCCCGCGCGCCCGGTAATTGTTCTCGCGCGTCTGCCAGTACAGCCGGGACCATTTGCGCGCCTTCATCTGGTCCACCAGCCAGTCGATCAGCAGCTTGCCGGTACCCTTGGCGCGCACGTCCGGATCGACGAACAGGTCTTGCAGATAGCACACCGGCGTCAGGGTCGATGTGTTTTCGTGCAGCAGATAGTTGGCGATGCCGATGACCTTTCCCGCCGGGTCTTCCGCGACGATGGCATGAACGGGGGCGGCGGGATCCAGTATGCGCGCCCATGTATGGCGGGTCACCGCCTCGTCCGGCTCGCGCTCGTAGAAGCGCGTGTATGCGTCCCAGAGGACGCGCCACCTCGCTTCATCACGCGGTTCTATGGGTCGGATGACGATGAGTGACATGAACGGTTTCCGTTAGGACGTTGCGATGGCGCGGCGGCCATCGCGGCCGTCTAGCGCGGAAACAGCTGATCGTACACGTCGCTGGCCAGCGCCTGCAATTGATTGGGCGGCAGATCGCCGTTCAATGCATAGCCGTAGCCGTTCTCCACCCAGTAGAAGGCGGTGCCGCCGGCGGATTGGACCGAACGGAATGCGGTTTCCCGGGGCGCCACGCCGGCGGGGAAAACCGCGACGTAGAGCGTGACGCGGCGTCCGCGCTCATCCTCGTACATGAACTGGGCGCGCGCCGCGGCGGCCTTCGCCGTGTCCTGCGCGACACCTTCGCCGGATAGCAGGCGGCCCCCCAGCAAGCGGAAGCCGCGGTCCTGCAGCGTCGGCGCGGCCAGCGGACGGCCCAGGCGGCGGCTCAGCCATTGCACCAGATGCGCTTCTTCCTGTGCCCCGACTTCGACGGGATGCCGCACTTCCGGAGAAAACACGGCATACGCCGCGGCGGCGTCGCGCACGAATTGCGGCGTGGTCGACGCGGCGGCCATGGAAGCGGCCCCGCCCGCTCGGCCGGCGACGTCCGTACCGGCCTGCCACGCACGCATGCCGGCCGCGCCCACCACCACCAGCAGCACGGCGGCGCATGCCTGGATCCACGGATTCCAGCGCCGGCGGCCGTGGCGCAGCACGGTGTCGGCCAGCGCGGCCGGCGCCGGGCCGATATCGGTGGCATGGTGCAGGCGGCGCAGCGCGAAGCGCTGCGCATGCCAGTGCGCGACACGCACCGCCGCATCGGGATGGCGTCGAAGATGCTGCAACACCGCGGCGACCCGCGACGCGTCCAGCTGGCCGTCGACGAAGGCGTGCAGATCGTCATCGGAGACAGGGACGTCGGTTTCCATCATCGCTTCACAAGGTGCAGGGGAGCGGCCGCCTCTTCGGGTCCGGCCATGGCGGCGCGCACGGCTTCGCGCGCGCGGTGCAGCCGCGACATGACCGTGCCCACGGGGACTTGCAGGATGTCGGCGGCCTCGGCATAGGTGTATTCCTCCACGGTCACCAGCAGCAGGACGGTGCGCAGCGTGGGGGTCAGGCGCGCCAGCGCGCGCTCCAGATCGAGCATATCGGGCGCGCGCGCCATGGGCTCATGCGCCAGATCGGTGTCTTCGTTCCAGGTCTCGTGATTGTCGTCATGGCGCCAGTCACGCACCCGGTTCAGGTAAATGTTGTGCATCAGGGTCATCAGCCAGGCGCGCAGGGCGGTGCCCGGCTTCCATAGCGACCATTTGACGCAGGCGCGTTCCAGCGTGTCCTGCACCAGGTCGTCCGCGCTGGCCGCGTCGCCCGCCAGCAGGCGGGCATAGCGGCGCAGCGACGGAATGTGGGCGAGGATCTGTTCCACGCCCGAACCTGATGCCATTGCCGGATCAGGGCTTGGCCGCGTGCCAGACGCCGCCGACGCCGTCACCGGTCTTGTCGCCGGCGGCCTTGTCCTTGGTCCAGTAGTACACGGGCTGGCCCTTGTAGGCCCACTGCTTGGAGCCGTCGTCGCGGGTGATGACGGTCCACTGGCCTTCGGCCTTGGCGCCGGCGGGCGCCGCCAGCGGCGGCCAGTTGGTGGCGCACTTGTCGTTGCAGACGCTCTTGCCGGAATTGGCGGTGTCCTTGTCGAACGTGTACAGCGTCATGCCTTTTTCGCCGACCAGCACGCCATTGCTGGCCTTGGCGGGAGGGGCGGCGACGGCGCCGGTGGCCATCAACAGGGCGGCGGCGCCCAGGGCGGAAAGCGTGAAGTTGCGAACCATAAGACCTCCGTGTGGTGGGTTTGCAATGGAGTGAACACCGCGGAGGACCGATTTATTCCATCGGATTATTCCGCCGGCTGCTGCGTCAGTTCCGCCACCACTTCCACGACCTGCTCCAAGGCTACCTTGATATGCGCCCGCAGGGCCTGCATGGCGGCCTGGGCGTCACCCTTTTCGGCGTATTCGATCAGTTCGAGATGCTCCGCATGGGCCTGCTGGCGCAGCGGCACGTTGACCACCTGGAAGCGCAGATAGCGGTCGCCCCGGTCGTGCAGCTGGCGCAGCACGTTCATCGCCAGGTCGCGGCGGGCAGGCAGGTACAGGGTTTCGTGCAGGCGCCAATTGACCCGGCCCCACTCGGCCGCGTCGGCTTGCCGGGTGGCATCCAGGGCCGCGCGGGCGGCATCCCAGCGCCCGCCGCCGCCGGCGCGGATCGCTTCACCGAACAGCCAGGGTTCGATCTGCAGGCGCAGCTCGAAGGTCTCGATCACGTCGGCCGCGGAGATGCCGCAGACATAGGCGCCGCGATGGGCATGCACCGCCACCAGCCCTTCGGCTTCCAGGCGGCGGATTGCCTCGCGCACCGGAATGCGGCTGACGCCCAGTTCATCCGCCAGCGCTTCCTGGCGCAGCGGCGCGCCCGGCCGCAGATGGCCCGACAGGATCTGTTGCCGCAAGGCGTCCAGTACCAGGTCGACCGTGGTACGCCGCACAAGCTTGTTGTCCCCGATGGAGGAAGGCGGATGGTTCATGGGTTCTCACGTAAACCCTAGGACTGATCGTATTGACCCCTGGGCAGAGCGCAGTTTAGCATGGGGTCCGTATCCAGGATATTGGATCCAATTTGCCCAGGCGTGCAGCTCGCGCCATTCATGCCTTTCGAGAGAGTCTTCCATGAATCGCCGTCATTTCGTCGCCGCAACCCTGGCCGCCGCCCTGGCCAGCAGCCTGGGCCTGCCGGCCCACGCGCAGTCTTCCGATTTCGTGGTCGGCGCGCTCAGCCCCTTGACCGGCTCCGGCGCGCCCTACGGGCCGGGCATGGTCAAGGCCATCCAATTGGCCGCCAAGGAAATCAACGCCGCGGGCGGCGCGCAAGGCGCGCAATTCCGTGTCGTAGCGGAAGACACCCAGACCGCGCCGCAGGCAGCCGTCACCGGCGCCAAGAAGATGATCGAGGTCGATAAGGTACGCGCCATCCTCGGCTGCTGGAGCTCGGGCGAATCACTGGCGGTGATCCCGCTGACCAACGAGGCCGGCATCCCGCTGATGCATGCCTCGGGGGCGCCGGCGCTGAGCGCGGATGCCAATCCCAAGCGCCTGGGTTTCCGCTTCCAGGCCACCAACGGCCGCTTCGGCCAGGCCTTCGCCAAGATCGCCGAACGGCAGGGCTATAAGCAGCCGGCCACCATGGCGTTCAACAACGCATCCGGCATCGGCAACACCGAAGGCTTTACGCAGGCGTGGAAGGCCGCGGGCGGCAAGGTGGTGGCCAGCGTGGTGTACGAACCGAACCGGCCATCCTATCGATCGGAACTCCAATCCGTGCTGCGCGCCAAGCCCGACGTGATCGTGACGGGCTCGTATCTGGCCGACACCACCATCCTGCTGCGCGAGTGGTACCAGACCGGCATCGATACGCACTGGATCATTCCGGGCTGGGCGGCCAACGCGGACCTGATCAAGGCCCTGGGGCCGAAGGTTACCGAAGGCGTGATTTCCGTGGAGTCCGTCAGCAACGAAAACGCGCCCAACTATGTCCACGTGCGCGACGCCCTGGGCAAGGAGGGCGTGGACGTGGCGGGCAATGTCTATGCGCCGATGGCCTACGACCAGGCCATCATTCTGGCGCTGGCGGTGCAGGCCCTCGGTCCGAAGGCCAGCGGGGCCGAGCTGGCCAAGAAGGTGCATGAAATGGGCACGCCGGGCGGCGAGGTCGTCTACAGCTTCGCGGACGGCAAGAAGCTGCTGGAAGCGGGCAAGCGCATTACCTACGTCGGCGCTTCCAGCGCCTTGAACTTCGACCAGTACAACGACGTCACGCCGGATTTCGCCGCGTCCTTCGTCGAAAACGGCAAGCTCGTGCGCAAGTACGTGGTCAAGCTCTAAGGCTGCCGCGTGTCATACGCCGACTACATCAATCTGGTCATCAATGGGCTGGTGGAAGGGCTGATCATCGCCTTGCCGGCCCTGGCCCTGACGCTGGTCTACGGCTTGGCGCGTTTTCC
Source organism: Bordetella sputigena (assembly GCF_965137885.1). Classification (NCBI taxonomy): domain Bacteria; kingdom Pseudomonadati; phylum Pseudomonadota; class Betaproteobacteria; order Burkholderiales; family Alcaligenaceae; genus Bordetella; species Bordetella sputigena. Next base: position 525,801 of record NZ_CBCSCA010000004.1, on the reverse strand, counting down.
CAACGCGGCGACGGGCGACATCGTCGCGGTGGGCGGCTACGCGGGGCTGGCCGCGCATCACCTGAGCGGCTCCCTGATCGTCGCCGGGCTGGCGGGCGCTGTTGGCGGCGCCGTGGCTTCGGTGCTGGCCTTTCTGCTCGCGTTCAGGCCGGTGATCCGCCGATCCGTCATCACCTTGCTGCTGACGTCCATCGGCGTGGGCTTCGTGATCCGCGCGGCGCTGGGCGTGGTGTTCGGGCATGATCCGCGCGCCTTCGATATGCCGCTGGACCGCGCGTGGCGCTTCGGCGATGTCTCGATCGCGCCGGCCGACGTCAATCTTGCGGGCCTGACCCTGGTGACGCTCGCGCTGGTCTTCTTCATGCTCTATGCGACGCCGCTGGGACGGTCGCTGCGCGCCATCGCCGACGATCCCGACCTCGCGCGGGTCAGCGGCATCCGGCGCGAACGCTGCATGCTCGCCATGTGGACTATCGCCGGGCTGGTGTGCGGGATCGCCGGCACCGTCACGGGGATGCGCACGGTGGTTTATCCCGAGGCTGGCTGGAATCTGCTGCTGCCGGCCTTCGCGGCCGCGGTGGTGGGCGGCCTGGGCAACCCGGTGGGGGCGGTCATGGGCGCGCTGTTGCTGGGTGTGCTGCAGGAGCTCTCCACCCCCTTCGTCGGCTTTGTCTACAAGATCGCCCTGGGTTATGTGTTCATGATGATCGTGCTGCTGCTGCGTCCTCAAGGGCTGTTCAACCGGCCGATGGGAGTGCGCTGATGCTGACCTATCTGCTTTCCATCCTGGTGATCATGGGCATCTATATGCTCCTGGCGCTGGCGCTGGACCTTCAATATGGCTTTACCGGCCTGATCAACTTCGGCCTGGCCGGCTTCTTCGGCGTCGGCGCCTACGCCTCGGCGCTGCTGACCATGAAGGCCGGTTGGACGCCGCTGCTCTCCTTTCCCGCCGCCATGCTGGTCGCGGCGCTGCTGGCCTGGCCGCTGGGGCGCGTGGCCTTGCGGCTGCGCGACGACTACCTGGCCATCGTGACCCTGGGCTTTTCCGAGATCGTGCGGCTGGTGCTGGTGCAGGAACAGTGGCTGACCAATGGCGTGCAAGGCATCCCCGGCGTGCCGCGGCTGGGCGCCGGCTGGGGCAGCGCGCGCTTCAGCGACAGCCTGCTGCTGGCGCTGCTGGCCTTGTCCATCGTCGTGGCGGTGGCGCTGCTGCGCCGGATCACGCACAGTCCTTACGGCCGCACCATACAGGCGGTGCGCGACGACGAAACCGCCGTGCGCGTACTGGGCAAGGAGCCGGCCCGCTTCAAGACCCAGGTACTGATGCTGGGCGCCGCGTTGTCGGGGCTGGCGGGGGCGTATTTCGCGCACTACATGACGTATATCGTGCCGGACCAGTTCGTGCCGCTGATCACCTTCTATGTGTGGATGGCCATCATCATGGGCGGCGTCGCGCGTCTTTCGGGCAGCGTGGCGGGCGCCGTGCTGCTGGTGCTGTTCCTGGAAGGCGTGCGCTTTACTCGCGGGATTATCCCCGGCGTGTCGGATGCCGATATGGGCAGCGTGCAGCTGGGTGTGGTGGGATTGATCCTGATTCTGTTCATGCGCTGGCGGCCGCAAGGCCTGTTCGGCGCCCGGGGGGCGCGATGACCGGCTTGCCTGTAAATGAGGCGACGCTCGCGACCGCGGGCATCTCCCTGTCGTACGGGGATTTCCAGGTGCTGGACGGCGTCACGCTATCCATGAGCCTGGACGGCCTGCACGGCATGATCGGCCCCAACGGCGCCGGCAAGAGCACTTTCTTCGCGGTATTGAGCGGCTTCCTGCCGCCGTCCGCGGGCACGGTCAGCTTCGGCGGCGCGGTACTGGGCGGCGCGGGGCCGGCCGCCCGCGCGCGCCTGGGGCTGGGCCGGACCTTCCAGATCCCGCGCGAGTTCACGCACCTGACGGTGCGGCAGAACCTGATGGTCGGTCCACGCGATCAACCCGGCGAATCGCTGTTGCCGCTGTTCTTCGCGCCGGGCCGCGTGCGCCGCGCCGAGGCGGAAATCGCCGACCGGGCGCAACACATCCTGGACTTCCTGAAACTGAACGCCGTGGCGGACAAGCCGGCCGGCGGCCTTTCCGGCGGCCAGAAGAAACTGCTGGAGCTGGGCCGCGCGTTGATGTCCGAGCCCCGCTTCATCCTGCTCGACGAGCCCTATGCGGGCGTCAATCCGGTTCTGATAGAAGAGATCTCGCAGCGTATCCGCGAGATCAATGCCGAACGCGGCATAGGCTTTCTGATCATCGAGCACAACCTGATGGCCTTGAACCGCCTGGTGTCGGACCTGTACGTGCTCGATGGCGGGCGGCTGCTGGCGCACGGCGACCCCGGACAGGTGCTGGCGGATCCGCGCGTGCGCGCGGCGTATATGGGGGCGCTGGCGCCCGCCGATGCGGGGGCGCCATGACGGGCACCGTGCTGCGGCTGGCCGACCTGCGTGGCGGCTACGGCGACGCCGACATCCTGAAGGGCATATCCCTGCACGTGCTGCCCGGCGAAATCGTCACCATCGCCGGCACCAACGGCGCCGGCAAGTCCACCATCATCAAGGCCGTGATGGGGCTGCTGCCACGGACCACGGGACAGGTCGTCCTGCGCGACCGCGACATCACCGCGCTGGGCGTGGAGTCGCGGCTGGATTGCGGCATAGGCTATGTGCCGCAGGTCGCCAATGTATTCGGCTCCCTTACCGTCCACGAAAACCTGCTGGTGGTGCAGGGCGTCAAGCGTCCGCGGGCGCGGGCGGACGCCATGTACCAGCTGTTTCCCGCGCTGGTGCGCCATCGCCGCCGCGCCGCCGGCACGCTGTCCGGTGGCGAGCGGCAGCAACTGGCCTTCGCCCGCGCCTTGATGCGCGAACCGGATATGCTGCTGCTCGACGAGCCGACGGCGGCACTTTCACCGGCGCGCGTGGATGAGATCTTTGCCTACGTGCGGGCGCTGCCCGCGGCCGGCACCACGGTGCTGATGGTGGAACAGCGCGCCCGCCAGTCGCTCGCGGTCAGCCAGCGCGGCTACATCATCGATCAGGGCATGGTCGCCATGGAAGGCGCGGCCCGGGATCTCTTGAACGACCCGCGCGCGGCCGACCTTTTTCTGGGCAAACATGATGCGTAATACGGAAGGAGCATGAACGAACTTGTCGTCGTCGGCGCGGGTGTGATCGGCCTGGCCTGCGCGCGGCGCGCGCAGCAAGCGGGCTGGCGCGTCACGCTGCTGGACCGGGATTTCGAAGGAGACCGCGCCTCCCATGGCAACGCGGGCGGCATCGCCGTCAGCGAATCGACGCCGATCGCCGTATCGGGTTTCAGCCTGAAGGCCGCCCGCTGGCTGCTGGATCCGCTGGGGCCGCTGGCGATCCGCCTGCGGCATGCGCCGCGGCTGCTGCCGTGGCTGCGGGTATTCAACCAGGTCGGACGCCCTGAGCATTTCCGCCGCATTTCGCGGGCGCTGGCCGCGCTGAACGACCGCGTGCTGGCTGATCTGGCGCCCATGCTCGATGACCTCGGCCTGTCGGGCCAGCTGCATCGCCGCGGCGCCCTGACGGTGTATGAAACCGATGCCGCCCGTGCGGCCGACGCCGGCGAATGGGCCTGGAAGCGCGAGCTGGGCGTGCGCTGGCATCCCGTATCCGTGGACGAACTGCGCCAGCTGGAGCCGGCGCTGGCGCCGGTGTTCCGCCACGCGATCATGCTGGAGGACTGGGCGCATGTGGACGACCCGTTGAATATCGTGCGGGCGCTGCGCGAGCGCATCCGCCAGGACGGCGGCCAGCTGGTCACCGCCGACGTCGCCGCGCTGGCCCTGGACGAACCGGGCAGGCCGGCCGCGCTGGCCCGCGACGGCCATCGCCATGCGGCAGACCGCGTCGTTGTCGCGGCCGGCGCATGGTCGGGCGCCTTGGCGCGATCCATCGGCGACCGCGTGCTTCTGGAAAGCGAACGCGGCTACAACACGACGCTGCCGGCCGCGGCGGGCATGCTCGATCGCGAGGTCATCTTCGCGGAGCGCAAATTCGTCGCGACACCGCTGGCCGTCGGCCTGCGCATCGGCGGCGCGGCGGAATTCGCCGGCCTGGACGCGGCGCCGAACTACCGCCGCAGCGATGCGCTGCTGGCGCTGGCGCGGCGCTACCTGCCCGGCATGAACGAAAGCGGCGCGCAGCGCTGGATGGGTCATCGCCCCGCCACGCCCGATTCGCTGCCTGTTATCGGCCCGTCGCCCGCGTCGCCGCACGTGCTGTATGCCTTCGGCCACGGCCATCTCGGCTTGACGCAGGCGGCCACCACCGGGGCCATCGTCGGCGATCTGCTGGCGCAAGCCGATCCTCGCATCGATCTGCGACCCTATTCGATTTCCCGCTTCGACAAGGCGAACCCGCTATGCTGATTCTGAAGAACGCGCGCGTCCTCGACGCGCATCACAAGGACGATGACGGCTCCTACGACGTCGTCGTGGAAGGCGACCGCATCCGCGAAGTGTCGCCCCGCCCGGTGCAGGCGGGCGGCAACGACCAGGTCATCGACGTCGCCGGACGCACGCTGATGCCAGGCATGATCGATTGCCATGTGCACGTGGTCGCCTCCATGGCGAACCTGGGCACCAATGCCCGCATGCCGGCGGCCTTCGCGACGCTGCGCGCCGTGCCCATCCTGGCGGCCATGCTGCGCCGCGGCTTCACCACCGTGCGCGACGCCGGCGGCGCGGATTACGCGCTGCGCCGCGCCGTGGAGGACGGCCTGATCGACGGCCCGCGCCTGTTCATCGCCGGCAAGGCGTTGTCGCAGACCGGCGGCCACGGCGATTTTCGCGAGCGCATAGACCTGAGCGATCCGGACCCGTGCCCCTGCCACCGCAATCTGGGCGCCATTGCCCGCGTGGTCGACGGCGTGGATGCCGTGCGCAAGGCCGTGCGCGAAGAAATGCGCGCGGGCGCCACGCATATCAAGATCATGGCGTCCGGCGGCGTGGCGTCGCCGACCGACCCTATCGGCAACCTGCAGTATTCGCGCGACGAAGTCGCCGCCATCGTGGAGGAAGCCGCCTCGCACCAGACCTATGTGATGGCGCACGCCTACACCGGCAAGGCCATCGCGCGCGCGGTCAGGCTGGGCGTGCGCACCATTGAACATGGCAATCTGGTCGATGACGAGGCGGCGGCGGCGATGGCCGAGCATGGTGCGTTCGCCGTGCCTACCCTGGTCACCTATGACGCCTTGCACAAAGTGGGCGCGCAGTACGGCGTCCCGCCCGAGGCCGTGGCCAAGATCGACGACGTGCGCCTGCAGGGCCTGCAATCGCTGGAAATCTTCAAGCGCCGCGGCGTACGCATGGGCCTGGGTTCGGACCTGCTGGGCGAGATGCATACCTTCCAGAGCGACGAACTGCGCATCCGTTCGCAGGTGCTGAGCAATTTCGAAGTGATTTGCCAGGCGACCGAGATCGGCGCAGAGATCGTCGGGCAGAAGGGCAAGCTGGGAGTCGTCGCGCCCGAGGCCTACGCCGACCTGCTGATCGTCGATGGTGATCCCGTCGCCGATATTTCCGTGCTGGGCGGGCAGGGCGAGCATCTGGCCATGGTCATGAAGGCCGGCAAGCCGGTGCACCTGCGTTGAACGTTTTCATGCCGCGGCAGGCGTCCCGGCGATTTCCCGCCGCGGGCGCCGTGCAAGCTGGATACAGCGCGCCGCGGACTTCTTCCATTTCTTCTACCGGATGGCAATCATGAAAGTAAATTGGGCTGGTGTCTTTCCCGCCGTGACCACCAAGATGAAGGCGGATCAATCCCTGGACCACGACGCCATCGCCGCGGGCCTGGAACGGCTGCTCGCCAACGGGGTGGGCGGCGTGGTGATGATGGGTATGGTGGGCGAGAATGCCTCGCTGGCGCCGGAGGAAAAGCTGACGGTGCTGCGTATCGCCAAGGAAACGATCAAGGGCCGCGTGCCCATCGTATCGGGCCTGGCCGAAACCACCACGGCCGCCGCTGGCCGCTATGCCCGGGAGGCCGAGCGTATCGGCGTCGATGGCCTGATGGTATTTCCGGCGCTGACCTATAAGTCGGATGCCGCCGAAACCATGGCCTTCTACCGCGGCGTCGCCCGCGCCAGCGGGCTGCCGATCATGATCTACAACAATCCGCGCGGCTATGGCGTGGATATGACGCCGCAGCTGCTGGAACAGCTCGCCGATGAGCCTACGTTGGCCTGCATCAAGGAAGAGACCTACGACACCACGCGCGTGACGGACATCTACGCCCGCCTGGGCGACCGTTATACGGTTTTCTGCGGCGTCGATGACCTGGTGGTGGAAAGCGTCGCCCTGGGCGTGAAAGGCTGGGTGTCGGGCATGGCCAACGCGCTGCCCAAGGAATCCGTGCAGCTGCTGGATCTTGCCGTGAAAGGCGACTATGAAAACGCCCGTGCGCTGTATCGCAAGCTGATCAAGCTGTTCCACCTGGATACGCACGTCAAGCTGGTGCAGTACATCAAGCTGGCGGAAAGCGTGACGGCGGGTTATGCGGAAACCGTGCGCGAACCGCGCCTGCCGTTGACCGGCGCGGAACGCGAAGCGACGCTGGCGATCATTCACGAAACGCTGGCGGCGCTGAAGACGGCTTAGGGATACGCCTGGCGTGGCTTTGAAAAATAAACGGGCGCGCGGGGCGCCCGGTTGAAACGCGTATGGTCACGCCAGGGCGAAAGGCGGCATCGGCGGCGTGTTCGATTCGGCGGCAGCCTTGTCCATGATGTCCGCGAAAGCCTCCATGTAATCCTGGATCGGCTTGCCGCTGGTGGCCGCCTCGACGAAGAGCGAAGGCTGGCTCAGCATGAAGCAATATTCCTGCAGCTCTTTCATCTTCCGTCCCTGCAGGGCCACGCCGTCATCCCGGCCCGACTCGCGGTCGGCCAGCGCGACCTTGCGTTCGAAGGCGGTCTTGAAGGGCCGGCCGTAAAAATGCAGACGTTCGTCCATGGGCAGTTCCGCGTTGCGGATCTTGTCTCCGAAACTGTTCACGCGCGCCTTGTTGGCGTCGCTGAAATCCGGACGATACGCGGCCAATAGCGAAACCGCCTTTTCCGTCAGGGTGACGAGTTGATCGCGTATGTCGAGTTCGGCCTGTGAGCCCGGCAAGGCGGGAAAGTCGGGGTCTTCGTACGCCGGGGCCGTCGCGCTCAGGTGGCTGTAATAACCACGCACCAGCACGTCGACGTCCATCGCATCGCGAAGATCCGCAGGAATCATGTGCATGGTGTTGAGGTCGACGTTCGAAGGGGTGTTGGCACCTATTTGCATGATGAAACTCCAGGCCTGGCGGCCGTTAAGAAAATGGGGCGATGCGCTTGCGGCGCAACGCGACCCGGGGGGATGAAATAGCCGATCGGCGTTCGGTGTGGCCTACACGCGCCGGTTCACGATATGCGGTCCGTCCGGCCGCCGGCCGTTCGCCGTGATGGCCGCGGGAGGGCTGTTCGAATCCCGCGCGGCCCCGGCCTGGCGCTCGCGCAGCGCGCGCGCGTCCAAAGGGCCGTCGATCCGCAGGCCGACGGTGCTGGAGAAGTCCTGCAGCATGTTGGCGGCCGCGGCATACAGCACGAAAGCCGACGGGTCGCCCAGCAGATAACAGATGGCATGCAGCTCCTGCATTGCCTTCGCGGTATCCCCGGGTGGCGCCAGGTCGGCGCGCGCGACTTTCTCTTCGAAGGTTTCCTTGAATATCCTGCTGAAGAAGTAATCGCGTTCGTAGTCTTCCAGCGAGTCGCAGGCGAGCTTGTGCATCAGTCCGTGGCGCAGCCGGCTCGCGCTACCGCTATCGTTGTCCAGATCGAAAAGCAAGGATGACGCTTTGGCGGTCAGTGCGATGAGTTGGTCGCGGATCGCGCAGTAGTCGGCGCTGCCGCTGACCACCGGCGAGTGCAGTTCCGCGTACTGCGGCATGGTGCTGATCAGGTGGCTGTAGTAGCCCACGATCGCGTCGTCGCGCGCCAAGGCGTCGTTGATTGAGCGGACCACTTCGACCTGGCCGCTGTCGGCGGCCTGCTGGATACCGGTGGTGTCGACGGCGGGTGTATATGAGGGGAGCTGCATTGCCTTGCCTTCCATGCGAGCGACTACGTTTCCGCGCTGGGGCGCGGGGCGAGGGGGGTAGGTAGGCGCGAGGGAAGGCGGGTTCCGCCTGGTGCGAACTTGTCGGACCAATCGACGGGGCGCGGCGTTACGGCGCCGATGTGGCAGCGTTATGGCGCCGCTATGGGGAGTTACGGCAGCGGATGGCAACGCCCGGCAACGGATCGGGAAAGGTCATATGTATTAATATCTATAACTTATATAAGACTTCAACGCCGTCCCCTTTTTTTAGCCCCCGCCACTTACAGGCCGCCCTCCCGTCGCGCCCTCGCAGCATCATGTCCACGCCTCCCGGCACGCTAGCTTCCAGTTCCTCTCCCACTGCTCATCCCGCCAGCGTGACCCACCGCGAGATCATGCGCGTGATCGGCGGCATTGTTCTTTGCATCCTGTTGGCGGCGCTGGACCAGACGGTGGTCATTCCCGCCGTCCCGGCCATTGCCGCGGACCTGAACGGCTTCGGACATCTTTCCTGGATCGTCGCCGCCTATCTGATCGCGGCCACGGTGACCACGCCCATCTACGGCAAGCTTTCCGATATCTACGGACGCCGCCAACTGCTGACGGTTTCCATCGGCCTGTTCGTCGTGACCTCGGTGTTGTGCGCGATGGCGCGCACGCTGGACCAGTTGATCCTGTTCCGCGCCTTGCAGGGCATGGGCGGCGGCGGGCTGATGTCGCTGGCGCAGGCCGCCATCGCCGACGTGGTGGCGCCGCGCCAGCGCGGCCGCTACCAGGGCTATATGGCGGCGGTCTGGGGCGTGGCGTCGATCGCCGGCCCGCTGGTGGGCGGCTACGTATCCGAGCACCTGTCCTGGCGCTGGCTGTTCTGGCTGAACCTGCCGCTCGGCCTGTTCGCCATGTATTCCTGCAATCGCGGCCTGCGCATGCTGAAACCGCGCGGCGGCAAAATCCGCTTGGATATCCTGGGTTCGCTGCTGCTGGCATCCACGATCGTGTCCTGCCTGCTGGCCTTGAGCTGGGGCGGCGCCAGCTACGGCTGGCTGTCGCCGGAGATCCTCGGACTGTTGGCATTGAGCGCGGCGACGCTGGCCGCGCTGGTCTGGCAGGAGCGCCGGGCCGCCGATCCGCTGCTGCCGCCGCGCATGTTCCGCAACCCGACCTTCGTCTGTGGTGTGGCGGCTTCGTCGCTGGGGGCGCTGGCGATCTTCATGTGCATCTTCGCGCTGCCGCTCTATTTCCAGCTGGTGCGCGGCACCAGCGCTTCGGAATCCGGGCTGTTCGTCACGCCTTTCCTGCTGTCCAACGTGTTGGGCAACATCATCAGCAGCAACCTGGCGCGCCGCACCGGACGCATGCGCGGCATTCTATCGGCGGGTTTCATCGGTGGCGCCATAGGCCTGGCCCTGCTCTCCTTCATGGGGCCGGGCGCATCGCTGGCCGCGGTGCTGGCGGCCACTTTGCTGGCCGGCGTCGGCCTGGGTTCCTGCATGGTGGCGACCATCATGGTCGTGCAGAATGCGCTGGATCCGCGCGATATCGGCGCGGGCACCGGCTCGGTGCTGGTGCTGCGGTCCATGGGCAGCGCCTTCGGCAGCGCGTTGGCCGGCACGCTGCTGGGGCTGGGCTTCGCCGGGTCGCTGGCGGCCGCGGGCGTCCACCAGGAGATCGACCTGGGCGCGTTGCGTCATGGCAGCGACGTGCTGTCACATCTGCCGGCTGCCGCCAAGGCGGTGCTGATGGATGGCGTGGCGTCGACCTTTCGCGATATCTTCGCCTTCGGCGCGGTGATCGCCCTGCTATCGCTGCTGGTGGTACGCCGCATGCCCGATCTGGAGCTGCGCAGCGGCCTGGCCTCGCACACGCCAATCGGGGACTGAACCCGCATCCGGCGTGCGGCCGGGCGCTTCCCATGGGACAATCGTCGCCGCCCGACCCGTGGGAGATCGATTTGCGACCATCGCGACATCGGCCAGCCGTGCTGGCTTTTGCCCTGCTTGCCTACATCCTGCCGGCCTTGGCCCAGGCGCGGATCGCGCCGGACCAGAGGCACTACGCGCGCTATGAATACACGGTGCAGGCCGACAAGCGCTACACCGAGATCCGCACCGTGGAGACCCGCCTGGCCAACGCCGGCATGGTGGCCGAGGCCGGCACGGCGTCGTTCGATTTCGATCCCACCGACGAAAGCCTGGAAGTGCTGGAGGCCTGGGTCGAAGAGCCGGACGGTACGCGCATCGACGTTCCGCCCGCCAGTGTCTATACGCGTCCCAGCGCCGCGGCGCGCAATGCGCCGGGATTTGTCGCGACCCAGACCACGACCGTCGTCTTCCCGCAATTGCAGACGGGCAGTGTCGTCCACAGCAAGTGGCGGCATACCGTCAAGGCGCCACGGATCTTCGGTTTCGACGCCGACGTGCTGTTGGGGCTGGAGGCGCACTCGGCGGTGGAGGTCCGTATCGAGGCTCCCGCCAGCCTGCCGCTGGCCTGGCGCCAGCGCGGTGGCTTCACCACGGAGGAAACGACAACTGGCGATACGCGCGTCATTACCGCCACGGCCAGCGTGGGCGCCGCACCGCGGGCCGAACCCTTCATGGTGTCGCCCGCCGACATCGGCCCGGCCTTCGTCGCGTCGACGCTGTCCGGCTACGAGGAAATCGGCGCCATCTATGCCGCCCGCAGCGCCGGCAAGGCCGCCGTCACCCCGGAGATCGCCGCGCTGGCCCGCCGCGTGGCCGGTGACGCGCAAGGCCTGGACGCCGCGCGCGCCATGCATGATTGGGTGGCGTCGCACATCCGCTACGTGGCGGTCTACATGGACCCGGCGGACGACCTGGTGCCGCACGATGCCGCCGCCGTGCTGCGCAACGGCTACGGCGATTGCAAGGACCACGTGGTGTTGATGAAGGCCTTGCTGGCGGCCATCGGCATACGCGCCGAAGCCGCGCTGGTGAACTGGGACAGCCGCATGCAGCCGTTGCCCTTGTGGTCCGGCGCGTCCTTCAATCATGCCCTGGTGTATCTGCCGGACTTCGACGTCTACGGCAATACCACCGATCCCTACGCGGCGCTGGGCGCCCTCGATATCACGCTTTCCGACAAGCTGGTCGTCATCGCCAGTGAACGAGGCGAAGTGCGGCGCACGCCGGCATCGACGCCGGAACAGAATCGCTTCCGGATGGAGGCGACTTTGTCGGTCGCCGCCGACGGAACTGTATCGGGCACCAACACCATGACGGCATCGCCCCGGCTGGAACCGCCACTGCGCCGTGCCGTTGCCGCCGCGGGACCGCCGGACGCGCTGGGCAGCGCGCTGCTTGCGTTAACCCCCGAAGGCGGCTTCGGGTCGCTGCATACCAGCGATCCGCACGATCTGTCCAAGCCGCTGAAGCTGTCGGGGCGCTGGAATAGCCCGCATGGCGTGGTGCGTGCCTCGCCGTCCGTTTATATGACCGTGCCGCTGGGCGTCGACATGACCCCCAGCGGCCAGATGCGCGGCTACCTGGCCCGCGACGGGCAGCGCCATTTCCCGCTGATGATAGGCGCGCGCGACTATACGTGGGTCTACCGGATACGCCTGCCGGCCGGCGCGGTGGTGGAGCATCTGCCGGCCGACGTCGACGTCGCCACGCCCGCGGGACAGGTGACGGCGCGTCATGTGGCGGGAGCGGACGGCATTACGGTGACGCGCCGCCTGCGCATTGCGCAGGACATTTACGCCGCCGACGCTTATCCGGCCATAGAAGCGCTGCTGTATGCGTATATCGATGCGCAGCGTGCCGTGCTCGCCTATCGGCCCGCGCCGTAATCAAGGGACCAGCGACAGGCCTATGCCGATCTGCGAACGCTGCCTTTGGTTGTAGGCCAGCAGCGTATCGCCGTAGCCGTTGAAGTACTGCAGGTGCAAATAGCCGTTCATGTTCAGGAAAGTACGCTTCAGCGGCCACGCCAGGTCCAGCTGCGTGGTGCGGCGCGCACTGTCGCCCTGGCGGTACATCACCGATGCGATCAGGCCATTGTCCTGCGCCCACTTCAGGTGGTAATCGACCCAGCCCGTATAGTCGGTGTAGTCGCGGTTCTCATCGCCCAGCGCGAAATATCCCTTGATACGGGGCGCGAAGGTCAGCGTGCTGCCGCCGTCGAAGCGGTAGTTCAAGGCCGGCTGCACGAAGGCATCATTGACCGAACGCGAGTCGTCGCCGGCCTTGCCGTTCGACGCGTGCTCCACGCCGCTGGCCAGTCCGAGGCTCCAGTCGTTGTTCTTGGACCGCCACACGCTGTCCGACAGCCAGAACAGGCTGGGATTGAACGTCGTGTCGATGAAGGGTCGCGAATCGCCCTGCAGGTCCCACACCGACGTTTGCGTATAGCCCAGGTAAAGATGGTCCAGGAAGCCTGGCTGCTCGCCACGGTCTGGCGTGAACAGCCGGTATTTGAAGCTGAACTGGAACTTAGACGTGGTGCGATCGCGCGTGCGCAGATCGAAATAGGTCGGCTCGTATTCCGACAGACCGGCGCGCAGGCGGTCGAAGGCCGGATTGCCGGTGGAGCCGGGCGCCGTGGCGCTGGCAACCTGCGTCGGCGCGGGACCGGCGGTCGGCGACACGCCGCTGGCTTCGACCTCCGCCGAGGGCAGGGGCTTGCCGGTGCGCGCGTCCACCACCGGCACGTCGGCCGGCTTGCCGGCGATGGCCGCGATGCCGCTCGTGTCCAGGGCCATCAGGGCGGGCTCGCCTTCGATCGAGACGGCCTGCAGGCCGGTAGCGGTGGTCGGCACGACCGCCGTCCACGACATGCGCGCGAAATTGTTGACCGGCACGTTGACGTCAAGGTCGTCGCTGTCCGCTTGCGCCAGGCTGCGGACGACGGCGCCCGACGGCGACCGCCATTGCAATACCAGGTTGCGGGGCGGCTGCCAGCGGCCGCCCGCATCGCTGTCGTTGAAGTAAACCGCCTGAATGTGGACAGTGCCGCCGGGCGCCGCCGAGGCGCGGTCCAGCTTGTAGCTGATACCGGCGTGCGCGGTGCAGGCGAACGTCGATGCAAGCAGGGCGGTGATACCGCCCAGGTGCCGCGTAAAGTGAGGGTAGACGGTACGAGGCATGTTGATGATGGCCATGGATTCAGGGTCGTTGCACTCTAGCACCGACCTTGGAGGGGATTGAAACAACCTGTAATGTTGCTGCGGAGCTGGGCGGGCATGGCAATCGTGCGGCGGTGCGGAAATCCGCAAGGCAGCGCGATTTCTCCGTTTTTGAAAACCGTACGACTGGTTACCGCCGGCTGATATTGGATTACACAGTGCGTCCTCGCGACGACAGCAATCCGACTGATTCCATACGCATGCGGCCGGGGCCGGCGGCCGGACAGGGTAAAATCGCGGCGCCGCTGTCCGGGCGGCCATTCCCGGGACCAGGTTTCTTCCTGGCCGCCCTTAGCTCAGTTGGATAGAGCACTCGCCTTCTAAGCGAGCGGTCACACGTTCGAATCGTGTAGGGCGGGCCAATCGACGTTTCACCATCGTTATAGCGCCATCTTCCTCATCAGGTATGCCATTTGCCCACGGCGGGCCGACCTGCCGGCTTGCACGCCGACAGCCCGTCCACACACACGCGGCACGGCATCGCGACGAGGGAGACGCCAGGCATGGAAAGACACGCGGCCTCGCGCCGCCCGGAAGCGCGCCTGGAGCAATGGTTCGCCGCGCGCGGCTGGAAGCCGGCGCCTTTCCAGCGCGAAACCTGGCGTCGCTATCTGGGCGGCGAATCAGGCTTGCTCCACACTCCCACGGGCAGCGGCAAAACCCTGGCGGCTTTTGGCGGTCCCTTGCTGGAAGCGTTGGCGGCGCTTGACGATGCCGCCGAGGCGCGCCCGGCCGGCGGTGAAGGTCCCAAGGTGCTATGGGTCACGCCGCTGCGTGCGCTGGCCGTCGACACCACGCGAGCCTTGAACGAGATCACACAGGCGCTGCGGCTTCCCTGGACCGTGGCCCTGCGCACCGGCGACGCCAGCGCGCGCGATAAACGCCTGGCGCGCCAGGGCAAGGCGGATGTCCTGGTGATCACCCCCGAGTCGCTCGCGCTGCTGCTGTCGTATGCCGACACCGCGCCGCGTTTCCGCGCCTTGCGCTGTATCGTCGTGGACGAATGGCACGAACTGTTGGGAAACAAGCGCGGCGTGCTGCTGCAGCTATGTCTGGCGCGCCTGCGCCGCCTATCGCCCGGCGTGCGTATCTGGGGCCTGTCCGCCACCCTGGGCAATCTGGACGAAGCGCGTGACGTGCTGTTGCCGCATGCCCCGCGCAGCGCCCTTGTGGCGGGCGCTCGACCGCGCCGCATCCGTATCTCCACGCTGCTGCCGCCCAGCGATCGCGGCTTGCCCTGGGCCGGCTATCTGGGCCTGTCCCAGTTGCCGCGGGTGTTCAAGCGCCTGTTCGACGTGCGCGCGAGCCTGCTGTTCACCAACACGCGCGCGCAGGCCGAATTGTGGCACCGGGCCTTGGAGTCCATCTGGCCGGAAGATCCGTCCACGCTGGCGCTGCATCACGGATCGCTGGACGCCACGCTGCGCGCCGCCACCGAGCAAGGCCTGCGCGACGGCCGCATACGCTGTGTCGTGGCGACGTCCAGCCTGGACCTGGGCGTGGACTTTCCCGCGGTGGACCAGGTGCTGCAGATCGGCAGCCCCAAGGGCGTTGCCCGCCTGATGCAGCGCGCCGGCCGCGCCAGGCATAGGCCGGGCGAATCCGGCCAGGTCATCTGTGTGCCGGCGCAGGCGCTGGATCTGATCGAATACGCCGCCGCCCGGCAGGCGATCGAACGCGGCGAAATCGAGTCGCGCACGCCGCCGCGCGGCAGCCTGGACGTACTCGCGCAGCACGCCGTAACGCTGGCCTTGGGCGGCGGCTTCGACGCTGACGACCTGTACGCGGAAATCCGCGATACCCATGCCTATGCCGACCTGGACGCCGCCACGTGGCAGGCCGTGCTGGATTTCATCGTACAAGGGGGCAGGGCGCTGGGCAGCTATCCCGAGTTTCGCCGAGTCGAAATCGACGGCGATGGCAGATACCGCGTGCACGATCGCCGCATCGCGCTGCGTCATCGGCTGTCGATCGGCACCATCACCGCCGATGGCGCCGTCGCGGTCAAGTACCTGCGCGGCGGCGGCCTGGGGTCGGTGGAAGAAGGCTTTCTGGCGCGCCTGCGTCCCGGCGACCGCTTCCAGTTCGCCGGCCGCACGCTCCAGCTGGCGCGCCTGGAGGGGATGACGGCATATGTACGGCGGGCCAAGGGCGGCGATGGCCCCGTCGCGACATGGCAGGGCGGCCGCATGCCGTTGTCCACCCAGCTGGCGCATGAAGTGGAAGCCTTATACGAGCAAGCCGGCACGCAGGGCTCGGCGGCCGCGCCGGAAATGCGCGCCGTCGAACCTTTGCTGCGGATCCTGCGGCATCTCGGCGCGCTGCCGGGCAGGGGCCGCCTGGTGGCCGAGCAGCTGGGCACGCGGCGCGGCATGCATCTTTTTATCTATCCCTTCGCCGGCCGCTTCGTGCACGAGGGCCTGGCGGCGATGATGGCGCTGCGTTGGGGCAGGCTGCGGGCCAATACGTTTGCCTATACCGTCAACGACTACGGACTGATGCTGACGCTGGCGGAACCGGCGGAACTGGATGAGCCGTTGCTGCGGTACTTGCTGCGCGTCGACGGCATGGAAGACGACCTGAGCGCGGGTGTCAATCTGGGCGAGTTGGCGCGGCGGCAGTTTCGCGAAATCGCCCGCGTCGCGGGCCTGCTGACGCCTTCATTTCCCGGCAGGGAATTGCGTTCGCTGCGGCAGGTCCAGGCATCCAGCGGGCTGCTGTATGACGTGCTGCGACGCTACGATCCGGATCATGTGCTGCTGGCGCAGGCCGAACGCGAAGTCTTCGAAATCCAGCTGGAAGCGCCACGCTTGCTGGCCGCCCTGCAGGCGTGCGGGCGCCGATCGCTGGTCCTGCGGCAGCCGGGCGCCCTCAGCCCGCTGTCCTTCCCCTTGTGGATGGAAAGCCTGCGCGGCCAGCTCAGTACCGAAACCTGGCAGGAGCGCGTCAAGCGCGCCGCCGCGCAACTGGAGAAGCGTTATGCAAGAGCCGCCCAGGCCGACGCGGACTGACGAGGCCTTGCCGCTGATGCTGGCCGGCGAGCATGTGGTGATGCTGGGCGCCCGCGCCATGCACTGGCCCGCGCGGCGGCGATTGATCATCGCCGACCTGCATCTGGGCAAGGGCAATGTATTCCGCCAGGCCGGCATCGCCGTGCCCAGCGGCGCCACCGGCGATGACCTGCGGCGGCTCACGCGGCTGATCGCGCAGCTGGACGCGCGTGAACTCTGGATCGTCGGCGATGTGTTGCACGGCCCCGCGTCCCACGCCGCCTGGCGGGATGCCTGGGAGCGCTGGCGCCAGGCGCATGCCGGTGTGGACGTCGCGGCGGTGATCGGCAACCATGACCGCGCCCTGGGCGGCGCGTCGCTCGGCCTACGCCAACTGGGCGATGCCCAGCCCGATGGGCCTTTCCTATTCCGGCACCTGCCCGATCCCGATAGCGGCGGCCGTCACGTGATCGCGGGTCACGTGCACCCCAAGGCCCGGGTGCCGGGCGTGCCGCGCGCGTGGCCTGCGTTCTGGCTGCGCCGCGGTGTGACGGTGCTGCCGGCCTTCTCCGAATTCACCGGCGGCCACGCGGTCGATGCCGGGCAAGGGCAGGCGCTGGTTGCCTGCGTGGAAGGGCATGCTGTGCCATTGGGCCTGGACGACGCGCGCGGCCCGGGGGCGGCACCTGCTGGGCATGCCCCTTGCTGAACCTTGTGCATGCGCCAATTCCGGCGTTTTTTGAAGGAGTAGAGCGATGAACAAGGATCAAGTGAAGGGCGTGGGCGAACAGGTCAAGGGCAAGGTCAACGAAACCGTCGGCAAGGTGACCGGCAACAAGAGCCAGGAATTGAAGGGCGATGTCCAACAAGGCCTGGGCAAGGCACAAAAGGCCGCCGGCGACGTCCGCGAAGACATCAAGAAAAACGACCAGCCCTAAGGGCGATCAGGGGCAGGCGCCGCGGCTTCGCAGCCGCGGCATGCCAAGGGCGGCCTATCCCGGATAGGCCGCCCTCGTTTTATCCGCCTGCGGCGATGCCTGGCCGCTGCCGCCCCGAAGGCGGGCAGCGGCTCCCAGGGGTCAGGGCTTGGCGGGCTCGTCGTCCGTCAGCGCCTCTTCCAGATTTTCCAGTACCCGGCCCGTCTGTCCCTTGGCCTGCAAGGTAAACAGCAGCAGCGAACGGCCGGTCACCTGGTAAACATCCCCCGATCCGAAGCTGGGCAGCTCGGTTCGTACCGGCGCATTCGTGTCTATCATGCAAGTCCATTGATCGCTGCCCGGGATTTCCGGCACCGTGAAATCGACGACATCGTGGTGCGCATTGAACACCAGCATCAGAGTGGCGTCGGACGCGGGACGGCGTATGCCCGTGGCGCGCGCGCGGCCGTCGATGATCAGGCCGAAACACCGCATGGCGGGATCCGACCATTGATCGCCGGCGATATCCACGCCGGCGGGACTGATCCAGCGCACGTCGGCCACATCCAGCAGTTCATCGTAGGCGCCCGTCAGGAAGCGGCCGCGCCGCAGTACCGGCAGGGTATGCCGCAGCGTCGTCAGCTTGCGCGTGAACTCCATCAGCGCCTGGCCTTCCTCGTCGATATTCCAGTTGACCCAGCTGATTTCGTTGTCCTGGCAATAGGCGTTGTTGTTGCCTTGCTGGGTACGGCCGAATTCGTCGCCCGCCACGATCATGGGCGTGCCCTGGGAAAACAGCAGCGTGGCCAGCAGATTGCGCTTCTGCCGTTCGCGCAGGGTGCGGATATCCGGGTCGTCCGTCGGTCCTTCCGCGCCGCAATTCCAGGAGAGGTTGTCCGAATGCCCGTCGCGGTTGTCTTCGCCGTTGGCCTCGTTGTGCTTGTCGTTGTACGAGACCAGGTCGTGCAGCGTAAAACCGTCGTGAGCGGTGATGAAGTTCACGCTGGCCCACGGACGCCGCCCGTTGTGGTTGAACTTGTCGCCCGACGCGGTGATGCGGGCGGCCAGTTCCGCCACGATGCCTTCGTCGCCTTTCCAGTACGCGCGCACGCAGTCTCGGAAACGGTCGTTCCATTCGGCCCAACCGGGCGGGAAGCCGCCCACCTGATAGCCGCCGGGTCCGCAATCCCAGGGTTCGGCGATCAGCTTCACGCTGGACAGGATGGGATCCTGGCGGCAGGCCTTCAGGAAACCGCTCTCATAATCGAAGCCGCCCGGTTCGCGCGCAAGAATGGTCGCCAGGTCGAAGCGGAAGCCGTCGACGTTCATTTCCGTGACCCAGTAGCGCAGGCTGTCCATCACCATCTGCAGCACGCGCGGGTGCGACAGGTTCAGCGTGTTGCCCGTGCCGGTGTCGTTGATGTAGTAGCGCTTCTGGTCGGGCAGCAGCCGATAGTAGGATGCATTGTCGATGCCGCGGAAGGACAGCGTGGCGCCCAGCTCGCTGCCCTCGGCCGTATGGTTGTAGACCACGTCCAGGATGACTTCCAGATTGGCTTCGTGGAAGCGGTCGATCATCTGCTTCAGTTCGGTGATGTCGCTCGGGCCGCGCGCGAAATAGCGCGGGTCGGGGGCGAAAAAACCGATGGTGTTGTAGCCCCAATAATTCGTCAGCCCCTTGTCCAGCAAGTGGCTGTCGTTGACGAAGGCATGGATGGGCAGCAGTTCCACGGAGGTCACGCCCAGCGACTTGATATGGTCGATCACCGCCTTCTGCCCCAGGCCTTCGAATGTGCCGCGCATGGATTCCGGCACGGCGGGATGCAGCTTGGTGTAGCCGCGCACGTGGGTCTCGTAGAAGATCGTCTGTTCCCACGGCACGCGCACCCGGGTCGGATGTTCCCAGCTGAAGCGCTGGTCCACCACCTGGCACTTGGGCATGAAGGGCGCGCTGTCCCGTTCGTCGAAGCCCAGGTCGCCTTCCTCGCCCCCGATGGTGTAGCCGAACACCGCCGGGTCCCATTTCAGTTCGCCTACATAGGCCTTGGCATAGGGATCGAGCAGCAGCTTGTGGTGATTGAAACGATGGCCGTTCTCCGGATCGTAGGGGCCGTACACGCGATAGCCGTAGACCGCGCCCGGCTGCAGGCCGCGCACGTGAACATGCCAGACTTCGTCAGTGAATTCGGGTAGCTCGATACATTCGATTTGTTTCTGGCCCGTGGGGTCGAACAGGCAGACTTCGACCCGTGTGGCGTGCGCCGAGAACAAGGCGAAATTCACGCCTTCGCCATCCCAGGTGGCGCCCAGGGGGAATGGCGAGCCTTCGGTGATGCGTGGCTGGTGGGTCATGGTAATGCTCCGGGGGAATTTGCCGCCGTGGCAATGGATGAGCAGGCGGCGGGGTTATTTAGCAAGTTGCATGCCCGGCGCGGGAATGCCGATTGCACCGCTACCGCATGGCAAACGGAGACGGCAAATGAATACCCTGAAAGACACCATGCAAGGCTTGGCGATGGAGCTGGGCGTCGAATCGCCCCTGGACGCCAAGCAGGTTGAAAGCGGCGCGCCGGCGGCGCACCAGTTCGCCTTGTCGG
This sequence comes from Bordetella sputigena, assembly GCF_965137885.1. Classification (NCBI taxonomy): domain Bacteria; kingdom Pseudomonadati; phylum Pseudomonadota; class Betaproteobacteria; order Burkholderiales; family Alcaligenaceae; genus Bordetella; species Bordetella sputigena. Next base: position 506,017 of record NZ_CBCSCA010000004.1, on the reverse strand, counting down.
CCACCGCGGGCCGGATCTACATCCAGAATGCCGCGGGCAAAGTGATCGAGGTGGGCGATCTGCTGGAGGAGCAGGGGCGGTATGGCTACCGGCTGGACCAGGGCGCCATCGTCGGTCGCGATCTGCCGGACCTGGGCAGCGCGCTCAAGCATCTGGCCGGGCAACTGACTTTTCTGTACGTCGATGGCTTGTTCCGGCAGTTGCCGGACAGCGCGGCCGAGGCGTCCACGCACTCCATGTCCGCGGCGCCGGTGTTCGTGACGCTGGCCGACGGTACGGACGAGCTGCGCGGGCCTGGCGGAGTCGAAACAGTGGATCGTTAGGCGCGCCGTTGCCGGGCCGATGGGGCAATGGGCAGGCCGGCGTGGCGGTCCGCCGCGGTCTTCCCGTTAAACCCCTTAAACCCGTTAAACCGCCGCGGCTCGCCGTGCGCGTGCGGCTTTCCCCTCGGCCTCGTCCCGGCGCGCCTCACGGACCAGCTTGGGGTAGACCGTCTTTGCGCCCGTCAGGAAGTTCTCGACCGCGTAGCGCACCTTGTCGTCGAACGTTACCTCCATCGGCGATTGATAGATGGTCTCGCGAATGGCGGTATAGAACAGGCCGTCGTGCAGCGTCCAGTAGAACTCGATCTCCTGTTCCGAGACCGGCGCATCATCCGGCACGCCGCAGTAATGGCGCAGCTCCTGGCAGCAAGGCGCCAGCAAATCCTTCTTGATCAACTGCAGATAGCGGCGGTTCAGGCCGCTGCTCTCCAGCCCGGCGAACATATAGATCCGTATCCATTCCGGCTGGTAGGTTGCCCGCGCGTATTCGCGGTAGAAGCGCACCAGTCTGTCCGGCAGCGGCACGGCACGGTCGCGCAGCAGCGCAACCCATTGCGGCTGCCAGCGTCCCATGAAGACGTGCAGGTAGACCTGATCGATCAGATCCTGCTTGGATTTGAAGTATCGATACAGCAGCGGCTGGGTAATGCCCAGGCGCTGGGATAGCTCGCGGGTGTGGCCGGCAAAGCCTTTCTCGGAAAAGTAGCGGATGGCGCCGTGCAGGATCTGCTGCTGGCGTTCGGCCGCGCGCAGGCGCGGCTTCTTTTCCGTGGATGCCGCGGCGGCGCCCGGCCCGCGCCCATGGGCGGGTTCGCGGACGGTCTTGCGGGCGGATTTCCGGGCCGGCGCGGTCTTGCCGGCGCGGGCGGAGGATGGCTTCGTACGCGGGTCGGGTCGCGCCGCGCGTGCGGATTTGGGCGTGGCAACCATGCTTACAGCGGGTCCCCCGTATCAGGCGTCAGGCCCGCGGCCTGTACCGCGGGGATCAGGCAGCATTCATCATTGTCGGAGGTGTCGCCGGAAATCCCGATGGAGCCGACCACATGCCCCGCCGCGTCGCGGATCAGCGCGCCGCCCGCCACGGGGGCCAGGCGGCCATCGGAGATCGCGTTGAGCGCGGCGAAGAAAGCCGGCGCGCCCTGCGCGCGCCGGGCCAGTTCGCGGCCGCCCAGGCCCATGCCGAGCACGCCCCAGGCCTTGGCCATGGCCAGCTGCGGCCGCATGATGCCCGAGTTGTCGGCGCGCTTCAGCACCACCAGATGCCCGCCGGCGTCCATCACGGCGACGGTCAGGGGCGCGAAGCCGCGCTCGCGGCCCTGCCTGAGCGCCTCATCCGCGATGCGGTCGGCCTGTTCCAGCAACACATTGCTCATTACCGATGCTCCGATTGCGGGCATGCGCGTTCAATCCACGCGTATGCCCTTGTCCTTGATGATTCTCGCGTACTTGTCGGTTTCGGCGCGGTTGAAGCGTACCAGTTCTTCCGGACTGGTATGCGTGGCGTCCACGCCCAGGTCATAGTAGAGCTTGACCAGCTTCGGTTCGGCCATGGCCTTGCCGATGGCGCGTTGATATTCCGCCACCACCGCCTTGGGCGTGTTCGCCGGCAGGTAGACGCCCCAGGAATTCAGCGCCACCATGCCAGGCAGGCCGCTTTCCGCGACCGTGGGGACGTCCGGCAACTGCGCCGAGCGTCGCGCGCTGGTGATGGCCAGCGGCCGCAGCCTGCCCGCCTTGATGTACTGCATGACCGCCTGCGTATCGGCGAAGATCATGTCGATCTGCCCGCCCATGACATCGTTGACCGCCGCCACGCCGCCTTTATAGGGCACGTGCTGCATCTTGATGCCGGCGGCCTCATCCAGCATTTCGCCGCTCAGATGGGCCAGGGTGCCGGCGCCTCCCGAGCCGAAATTCAGCGCGCCGGGCTTGGCCTTGGCGGCCTGGATGACATCGCGCAGGGTCTTGAACGGCGATTTCGGATTCACCACCAGCACCACCGGCCCGGTGGCCACGAGCGATACGGGTATGAAGTCGCGCGCCATGTCGTAGGGGACCTTGCTCAATAGGGGATTGACCAGGGTGGGGCCCATGTTTCCCATCATGAAGGTGTAGCCGTCGGCGGGTTGGCGGGCGGCGTACTCCGTGCCCAGCGAGCCGGCCGCCCCCGGCTTGTTGTCGACGATCACGGGCTGTTTCCAGACATCGGCCAACTGCTGGCCCAGGATCCGCGCCATCAGGTCGGATGCGCCGCCCGGCGGAAACGTGACAACGAGATGGACGGGGCGATCGGGGAAAGCTGCCGCGGCGACGCTCGCCCATAGGGCGAGCAGCACTGCCGCGACCACGCGGGTCGTGATTCGGCGGTACATTCGTTGTCTCCTGGTGGTATGCGGGCGGCACCGTTCTTTGCGGGGCCTTTGCGGATATACTATCGATCGATAAATTAGAAAGCAATCGCTAAATCTTCGAGCGGGAATAACTCATGGCGAATTTCAGCAGTCCCAGCCAGGCCGGCCGCGCCGACCAGACCCTGGCCCACAACATGAAACTGTTGGCCCAGCACGAGCTGGAAGGCTTTGGCGGGCTGGGCGAAGGGATCGCCATGCAGCAGACCGACGACGGGCGCCGCATCCTGTGGATGGCGCATGAGTCGGCTCCCAAGAATTTCACCGCGGTTGACGTGACCGATCCGCGCAATCCGAAAATGGTGGTGCAGACCGAGTTGCCGCACATGAAGGTGCGGTCCAACTCCCTGGACGTGTGCGGCAATATGATGGCGGTGGCTTATCAGGTGCAATCGCCCGGCATGAAGCCGGCGGGCTTCGACCTGTTCGACATTACCGTTCCCGAACAGCCCAAACTGATTTCGCATTTCGACTGCTCGGGTCCGTATTCGCGCGGCGTGCACGCGCTGTGGTTCGTCGACGGCAAGACCGTGCACATGGCCTCCGGCGCCCCGGACTTCCAGCCGCACGATCCCAAGGACGACCAGATCTACCGCATCGTCGACGTCAGCGATCCCGCCAGGCCGGTCGAAGCGGGCCGCTGGTGGTATCCCGGCACCCGCGTGGGCGACAAGGAGCCGCGCCCGCAGCGCCTGCCGGAAAAGTTCGATACGGGTTTCCGCGCGCACAATACCAACGTGTTTCCGCAGCGTCCCGACCGCGCCTATGTCGGCTATATCGACGGGGGCGCCTTCGTGCTGGACATCTCCGACAAGTCGAACATCAAGGTGGTGTCGAATTGGAACCATTCGCCGCCGAACAATGGGTTCACCCATACCGTGCTGCCCTTGTTCGAGCGCGACCTATGGATCGTCAGCGACGAATGCGTGCAGGATGACGGCGCGGACTGGCCCAAGCTGGTGTGGGTAGTGAATGCCAAGTCCGAAGCGCATCCGCTGCCCATCGGCACTTTCCCGATGCCGCCGGTGGAAGCCTTCGCCAAACGCGGCGGCCGCTTCGGCGCGCACAACCTGCATGAGAACCTGCCGCTGCCGGTATCCTTCCAGTCCGAAACCCTGATCGTGGGCACGTTCTTCAACGGCGGCGTGCGCGTCTACGACACCACCGATCCCTATCACGTGGAAGAGGTCGCCTACTATGTGCCTGGCGCGCCCAAGCTGTCGCCGGCCGGCGCGATCCAGTTGAACGACGTCTACGTGGACGACCGGCGCATCGTGTACACCATCGACCGTTTCTCCGGTGGCCTGTACATTCTGGAGCTGACGATCTGACGGGCGATTCTGCATGGCATACCAGCGCGATCCCCTGGCGGGCAAGCTTCCCGTCACGCTCATCACCGGTTTCCTGGGCAGCGGCAAGACCACGCTGATCCGGCGCCTGCTGACCCACCCGGACATGAACCGGGTGGCGGTGGTGATCAACGAGGTCGGCGAGATCGGCATCGACAACGACCTGGTCGTGATGTCCTCGGAAAACGTCAGCCTGCTGGCCAACGGCTGCCTGTGCTGCACCGTGCGTACCGACCTGCAGGAAACGCTGCGCGAATTGTTCGGCCAGCGTCGCGCCGGCCAGATCGCCGATTTCGATCGCGTGGTCATCGAAACGACGGGGCTGGCGGATCCGGCGCCGGTCATCCAGACGCTGGCCAGCGACACCATGCTGGGCGCGCAGTACCGCCTGGACGGCGTCGTGACGCTGGTTGACGCGGTGAACGGCCCCGACCAGTTGCGGACGCAGCCGGAAGCCGTCAAGCAGGCCGCGGTGGCGGACCTGCTGGTGATCACCAAGGAAGACCTGGCGCAGCCCGCCGGCGTGCAGGCGCTGATGGCCGCCCTGCGCGACATCAATGGCAATGCGGCGGTCCGGCATACCCGCATGGGCCAGATCGAACCCGCCGAACTGACCGGGCTGGGCTTGACCAGCGCGCGGTCGCGCGAAGGGGCATTGCGTTTTCTGGGTACGGCGTTCGATGACGCGGGCGCCGCGGGCGAGCAGGGCGGCTACCTGGGCGAGCGCGTGCCCTCGCGGCACGCCGGTATCGAGACCCTGGCCCTGCGGTTCGATGCGCCGTTCACCTGGGATGTGTTCGCCGCGGCGATGGACATGCTGATCGGCATGCGCGGCGTGGACCTGCTGCGCGTGAAGGGCATCGTCAATGTGGAGGGCAAGCCGGTGGTGGTGCAGGCGGTGCAGCACATCATGCATCCGCCCGTCACGCTGGACGAGTGGCCCAGCGAGGACCACGGATCCCGGCTGGTGTTCATTTCCCGCAATATCAAGGCGGCGGCGATAAAAGGGCTGTTCGACGCGGTCGGGGCGATACGGTCCTGAACGGACCTGGAGCGGGCGGCTACGTCCGCGGCGCCGACATCTTTTCCAGCACGTCGTACACCGCGGCCGTGTCGGACTCGGCGTGTCCCATCCCCATCGCGGCGTTGTAGACCGGGACGCAGGCACTGAACAGCGGCGCCGGGACATTGGCTTCCGCCAGCGCGGCCGCGATCAGCTTCATGTCTTTTTGCCAGATCGAGACCTTCATGGTCGCTTCATTCCAGGTGCCCGCCGCCATGGCCGGCCCGCGCACCTGCAGCATGCGCGAACCTCCCGCGCCGTCGGCCAGTACCTTGACCGCGAGTTCCATGTCTATGCCCATGCGCTGGCCCATCAGCAAGGCCTCCGCCGCGGAGATATTGTGGACGGCGACCAGCAGATTGGCCATCAGCTTCATGCGCATGCCGTTGCCGAAAGCGCCGATGTTGTAAGTGACGCGGGCAAAGCCATCGAAGACGTCCTTCATGGCCGCGATGGCCGCGGCGTCGCCGCTGGCGTAGACGGCCAGATCGCGGGTAACGGCCTGGGCGCCCGTGCCGGACAGCGGGCAGTCCAGCAGGACGATGCCGCGCGCCGCCAGCAGATCCGCCGCCTGCTGCTTGCCCGGAATGGGCAAGGTGCTGGTCTCCGCCACGATCAATCCTTCCGCGCCCGCCGCGGCGATCTGCCGTGATACGTCGCACAGCGCGGCATCGCTGGGCAGGCAGAGGATCAGGAACTCCGCCGCGCGTATGGCTTCCTCCGGCTTGGCGCAGGCCTTGCCGCCGGCGGCCGTCAGCGCGGCGCAGGCATCGGACCGGGGGTCGTGGCCGACTACCTGGAATCCCGCCTTGACGAGATTGGCCGAAATCGCCGACCCCATGATACCGAGCCCCAGCACGCCCACGGTGGCGCGGCGCGCGGGTGGGGAAGGGAGGGATGCGGATGATGCGTTCACGGCGTTTCCTTGTGCGTGGCCGGCCGCCCGATCGACGACCTTACAGTTGATCTATCGATAACTTACCGAGTATAACGCCGTTCGCCGCGACTCCCGCCGGCCCTGTGCCGCTGCTGGCCGGGACGCCGCGCGTGCGGGTGGCACCGCGCGTCTTCAGCCGCCGGGGGCGCCCTGCGTGTTGACGTACAAGGAATAGATCGACGTGCAGGACGCCATGAACAGGCGGTTGCGGTGCTTGCCGCCGAAGCACAGATTGGCGCAGCGCTCCGGCAGTTCGATGTGCCCGATGGCCTCGCCTTCCGGCGAGAATACGCGTACGCCATCCAGTTCCGGCGTGCCCATGCCCCAGCCGCACCACAGGTTGCCATGGATATCCACCCGGAAGCCGTCCGGCGTGCCGGGCCCGGCGTCCACCAGGATGCGGCTGTTCTTCAGCCAGGCCTGTCCGGCGCCGGGGGCGCCGGATGCGACGTCGAAGACGCGGATCGTGCGCGGCCGCGCGCGCGACTCGATGACGTACAGTCGGGATTCATCGGGGGAAAACGCCAGGCCGTTGGGACCGTTCACGTCATCGGCCACGACTTCCAGCCGCCCGGAATCCGGGTCCAGCCGGTAGACATTGGCGGGCAGCTCCTGTTCGGCCTTTTCGCCCTGGTAGTAGCCCACGATGCCGAAAGGCGGGTCGGTGAACCAGATCGATCCGTCGGACTTCACCACCACATCGTTCGGCGAGTTCAGCCGCTTGCCTTCGTACGAGTCGGCCAGGACGGTGATCCTGCCGTCATATTCGGTACGGGTGACGCGCCTGCCGCCGTGTTCGCAGGTGATCAGCCGGCCCTGCCGGTCACGCGTGTTGCCGTTCGCATTGTTCGACGGTCCGCGGAAAACGCCGACTTCTCCGGTGGCTTCGTCCCAGCGCATGATGCGGTCGTTGGGGATGTCGCTCCACAGCAGGTAGCGGCCGTCGCCGAACCACACCGGGCCTTCGGCCCAGCGGCTGCCGGTGGCGATGCGCTCCACCGCCGCCAGCGGCAGATGCAGCGCGTGGAATGCCGGCGTCAGGCTGCGCACGGCGGGGTCGGGATAGCGTTGCGTGGGTTCCCACATGATGATGAGGCTCCAGGCGGCGGGGCGGGCCCGCACGTAAGAGGTTGATCGTACGCGCGGCTGCCGCGGTTCGCGCTACATGCGTGCGCGGCCGGGCGCGGCCGCGGCGTCAGGCATACAGGCGGGCCGGGTTGTCCGTCAGCAGCGCACGGGCGGTGGCGGCATCGCCACAAGCGCGGCGAGCCAGGTCCAGCAGGGCGACATCGTTCGGGGCCGCGTACTTGATGTTCACGTGCGGGAAGTCGCTGCCCCAGAGAACACGGTCCGGCGCGGCCGCGATCAGCGCGCGCATCTGCTCGATGGCCTGCTCCGGCTGCCCCTGGGTGACGCGATCCGCGCCGGAAACCTTGATCCATACGTCCGTCGAACCCAGCCAGCGCAGCAGCGCCTGGCCGGCCCTGGTGCGCAGGCCGCCGTCCGCGGGCAGGCGCGCCATATGGTCCACGACCATGGGCACGCCGCAGCCGTCCAGGGCTTCCAGCACGGCGATGGTGTCGTCCGGGCCGGCATGGACCAGCACATGCCAGCCAAGGACGGCTACCCGCGCAATGGCCGCGCGCATGCGCCCGGCGTCGATGTGCGCCGCGCCGCCGCCCAGGTGCGCCAGCACGTTGAAGCGGATGCCGCGCACGCCGGCATCATGCATGATGCGCAGCGTGGCCTCCGGAATTTCCGGGTCGATAACCGCGATGCCGCGGTAGGCGCCCTGGCTGGCGGTCAAGGCGCCCAGCAGCGCGGAGTGATCGGCGCCGTAATTCGCGCCGTGGACGATGACGCCGCGCGTCACGCCCATGCGGGCGTGCAAGGCGCGCGTCGCGTCGAAGGGCGCTTCATCCGGGCGGTAGGAGGGGTTGGGCGGCAGGGGATACCGGTCCCAAGGCCCGAACACATGAAAATGGGTGTCCCAGATATCGTCGCCGTCCACATGCCGCGCGGCGTGCGTTGCCTGGTCTGGCTGCGTATTGGACCCGGTGCTTTGTTCTGCCATGGCGTGTCGCTCTTCGTCCGGTAGGCTCAGTCGCAGCGCACGCTCATGCCGCCGTCGACCACGATCTCCGCGCCGGTCACGAAGCGCGCTTCGTCGGAAGCCAGGAATAGCGCGGCGTTGGCGGTGTCGCGGCCGTCGCCCATGAAGTTCAGCGGGATCCGCGATTGGCGCTGTTGCAGCAGCGTTTCCACGTCGCCGCCGGCACGTTGCTTGGCCAGGCGCGCTTCCACCATCGGCGTGTGCATCTGCCCGGGAATCACGGTGTTCACGCGGATATTCTTCTTGGCGTACTCGACCGCGACGACCTTGGAGAACTGGATGACGCCGGCCTTGGCGGACGCATAGCCCACTTGCGCGGCGCCGGTCCAGCGGATGCCGGAAGTCGATGCGGTGTTGACGATGGCGCCGCCGCCCTGTGCTTCCATGATGGGCAGGACGTGTTTGCAGGTCAGGAAGACGCTTTTCAGGTTGAAAGCGATCTGCGCGTCCCAGGCTTCCTCCGACAGCGTCACGGGACCGCCCTTGGCGGACCCGCCGACATTGTTCACCAGGATGTCGACGCGGCCGTACTGCTTGCGGCACGCTTCCACCATTGCGGCGACTTCGTCGTCCTTGGTGACGTCGCAGGTCCAGGCGGTGACCTCGCCGCCTTCCGCGCGGACGCGCTCCAGCGTCTCCGTCATGGCGTCGGCGTTCTTGTCCACCGCGAAAATGCGCGCGCCTTCCTGCGCGAATCGCACGGCGACGGCGCGGCCATTGCCCCAGCCGGGGCCGACGCATCCCGCGCCGACCACGATCGCCACTTTGTCTTGCAGTCTTCCCGTCATGCCGAGTCTCCCTGGCTATCCTGTTATTTGGTCGTGGAGTTCTTGTGCAAGCCCATTTCGATGGGCTCGCCTTCCGGTGGCATGACCTCGAAGACGTTCAAAGTCATGGATACCAGCGAGTAATAGCCCGCGATGCCCACCAGATCGATGATGCCGGCCTCGCCCAGCACCATGGTGGCTTTTTCGTAAAGCGCATCGGGGATGTGGCGCTGCTCGTGCAGCGTGGTCAGGAATTCGTGGACCAGTATTTCGTCGTCATGGACGTAAGGGATGGGCTGGTCGTCGCGCAGCGCGTCGATCATGGATTCGGCCAGACCGGCCTTCAGGCCCAGTTGCTTGTGCGCCCACCATTCGAATTCGGAGCGCCAGTGCCTGGCCAGGATCAGGATCGCCCATTCGGAAAGGCGGGGCGGCAGGCTGGTCTCGTAGCGGCAGTAGCGGCCCAGCGCCTGCGCGGGCTCGGCCAGCGAGGGGCGGTGCAGCCATACGGCCAGCGGGCCGCGCACCCGGCCGCGAGGGCCACTGGCGATCAGATCATGAATGCGCTGTTGTTCGGCGTTCATCTGGCCGGGTTGCAGCGGTTGTATACGTGCCATGCGGGTCTCCGTTCGTTGTGCCTGCCATCGTGCATCGACGCGGTCCGGCTGGGATTCCGGGTCGGGCGGGGGGTGGTCTGGCCGAGATTCTGGAGGGGCCCGGCGTGTCCGGTCCAATATATTTTTTGGAACGCATCGATCCCAAAACAGAATCACCGCCGGCCGCAAAATTCCCGCCGCGGCATTTCACCGCGCCACCTTCAAGCCTCGGGCTCCGCCCAACCGCGTCGGAGTGCCAGCATACATCGCTACGCGCGGGTCCCGCGATGTGCGCTCCGCGAGTGGGCATGTGGAGGGGGCCGCTTACGATGGCGCCGCACACGGTGCCCGTGACGTGCCAGGCCGGGACTATGTGCCGGTGATACGGCTAGTGCGCCGTACGCGGTGTGCACCCGTGCAGCGTGCGCCGCGATAGCTTTAATGATGAGCTGGCGCCGGCCTGGGCCGTCTATGGCCCATCAATGGGCTCGGCGGGAGTCGCCGTCGCCGCCCGCCGGATGGCATGACGCTTGCGACCTTTGCGCCGTGCCCATCGTTATGCCGATGGGAAAACGGCTGTACACCACCGGGTATCCAGGGAGACTGTTATGGCACTTATCGTGGCCGCACGGTTCACCACCTTCGAGCAGGCCCAGGGCGCCGCAAGAGCATTGTTCGCCCAGGGCTTCGCCGAAGACGACGTGCACATTTTTTACGTGAATATGGCGGGTTCGCACGCCAAATATCCCATCGGGGGCGACCGGCAGGCGGATCCGGATACGGAAGGGACTTCCTATGGACTGCTGTTGGGCGGCGCGGGGCTGGCGCTGGTCGGCGCGGTCGTGGGCGGCTTGATCGGCGGGGCGTTCCAGCTCGCGCCGCTGGGCGTGCTGGCCGTGGCGGCGGTGGGCGCCTATATCGGTTCGCTGATGGGCGCGATGTGGGTGTCGGGGCGTCGCAAGCCCGGCGTGGCGCGCAATCGGGGGGCACCCGCGGACCACCCCGAAAACCGGCATGCCGGGGTGCTGCTGGCGCTGCATACGGATGGCTCTCGCGAGGCCGAGGCGTGCAAGCTGCTGCGGGATGCGGGTGGGATGGACGTGGAACGGGCGCAGGGACGCTGGCAGGAAGGCCGGTGGGTGGATTTCGATCCGCTCAAGCCGCCGGAGCGCGAACCGGAAGCGATGCTCCGCGGCGCCGCGCCCAATGTGCCGCCCGTCGCGCCGAACGTACCGCGCAATGGGCAGGTTACTCCCCGATAGCGCTCGCGAGGCCGGGGCAGTTCGCCAGCGAGGCGTGCACAAGACTGCTCAACACGGCCCGCGCTACGGCCCGCGCGGGGCGGCCGGGAACATCGCAGGAATACGCGTCCCTCGCGAATCGACAGCGTCGGATCGCGGGGATCCAGGAACGTAGAAGAGGACACGCCATGGCGCAATACCGTAACTTCGATATCGAAATGACCATCGTGCCGGACGCGGCGGGGCAGTACGAGGCGGCTTTTGTGCTGCAACAGGCACGCGAGGGCGCGGGTTCAGGCAAGGCGGGCAATGCCGAAGTTGGCCGTTATCAATTTCCGCCGGTGGGCAGCTATCTGACGCCCGATGATGCCCGCGAGCAGACGGAAGCCTGGGCACATAAATGGATAGACGCCAATTTCGGCAAATAGTGGTCCGCGGTGGGGCAGGCGTGGATGGAGCAAGGTACGACAGCCCGCGCGCACCGGGCGGGTCCGGTTCGGCCCGGCCCCGGTCTTTCCCGGCCCCGATCCCTCCCGGCCCAAGCCATGCCCGGCCAGGCCCGAAGGTCAGCTCTGGGCCAGCTCCGGCTCGGCCGGCTTCGCGTACCCGTGCTGGTAGTGATGGCTGAAGGTCTTCAGCGCTTGCAAGGCCTTGACGGGATCATGCCCGGGCTTCACCACGAAACTGTCGAAACCGCACCGCGCCTGGTAGTGGATCGTATCGATCAGCACATCGCCCACCGCCCGCAGCTCACCCTGCCAGCCATGATGGGTGCGCAGGATCTGCGCGATGGAATAGCCGCGGCCATCCGTATACAAGGGGAAGTTGACCGCGATATAGGCGATGCCGGCGGGATCCAGGGTCCGGGCGCCGTTTTCCAGCAGGTCGGCTGGCTCCGCATCCGGTTCGAGCAGGATGGCGACGGGGTGGCGCCGCGCACGCAGCGTGTCGCGCGCCTTCAGCCAGGTGGATAGCGGCACGATCCAATCCGGTTCGTCCGGCGGTGTGGACGTGGCGTCGTCGGTTTCGGCGGGCTCGTAGCGGCGCGCGGTATCCGCCTGCAGACGGCCGTAGCGGATCAGGTTGTCGGGGGAGGTCTGGTCAGGCATGGGCGGCCTCTCCGGTTTTCTGGCTCTTGGCGTCGCCGTACACGTCCGCCTTGAAAGGTTCTATCCCCACGCGGCCGACCACGTCGACGAAGCGTTCTTCTTCGCTGTCGCGCAGGCGCAGATAGGTGTGGATCAGGGTTTCGACCACGCCGGGTACTTCGTCGCGAGCGAAGGACGGGCCGATGATGCGGCCGATGGCGGCGCCGCCGGCGCGCAGCGGATCGACGTCATGCAGATTGTCGCCGGCGCCGTTCTGCCGCCCGCCTATCGTCACCTGGTACCACTCCTCGCCGGCCTTGTCGACGCCCAGGATGCCGATGTGCCCCACGTGATGATGCCCGCAGGCATTGATGCAGCCCGAGATGTTCAAGTCCAGTTCGCCGATTTCGAACAAATAGTCCAGGTCATCGAAGCGGCGCTGGATGGCATCCGCCACGGGAATGGAGACGGCGTTCGCCAGAGCGCAGAAGTCGCCCCCCGGACAGGCGATGATGTTGGTCAGCAGCCCGATGTTGGGCGTGGCCAGTTTTAGCGGCTTCAGGGCGTTCCACAACTCGTACAGGCGGCTGCGGCGCACGTCGGCCAGGATCAGGTTCTGTTCGTGGGAAACGCGCATCTCGCCGAAAGAGTAATCGTCGGCCAGCGCCGCGATGGCGTCCATCTGATCGGCGGTCACGTCGCCGGGCGGGGTGCCGGTGGGCTTGAGCGACAGCGTCACCGCGGCATAGCCGGCGACGCGGTGCGGCCGCACGTTCTTGCGCAGCCAGCGGCCGAAGGCCGGATCCGCCGCGGCCAGCGTATCGGTGGGGTCGTGTTCCCGCGCGGCGGCCGCGTCGTAGGTCGGCCAGGTGAACCGGTCGGCGATCTTGTCCAGATCGGCCTGGGTCAGCTTGTTCGGACCGTCCTTCAGATAGGTCCATTCCTCCTCCACCTGCCGGGCGAAGACTTCGGGCGTCAGGTCCTTGACCAGGATCTTGATGCGCGCCTTGTACTTGTTGTCGCGGCGGCCATGCAGGTTGTAGACCCGCAGGACGGCCTGCAGATAGGTCAGCAAGTCATACCAGGCGACGAAGGGGCGTATCAGTTTGCCGACGATGGGGGTGCGGCCCATGCCGCCACCAACCCAGACGCGGAAGCCCACGACGCCGTCCTGTTGCAGCGCCTGCAGGCCGATGTCATGCACGCCAACGGCCGCGCGGTCTTCGTGCGCGCCGCTGACGGCGATCTTGAATTTGCGGGGCAGGAAGGCGAATTCCGGGTGCAGCATCGACCATTGGCGGATGATCTCGCACCACACCAGCGGGTTGGTCACTTCATCGGGAGCGACGCCGGCGAAATGGTCGGTGGTGGTGTTGCGGATGCAATTGCCGCTGGTCTGGATGGCGTGCATCTGCACCGTGGCCAGCTGGGCCAGGATGTCGGGCACGTCTTCCAGCTTGGGCCAGTTGAACTGCATGTTCTGGCGCGTGCTGAAATGCCCGTAGCCGCGATCGTAGGTGCGGGCGATATGGCCCAGCATGCGCAGCTGGCGGGACGTCAGCATGCCATAGGGAATCGCGACGCGCAGCATGGGCGCGTGCCGCTGTATATAAAGGCCGTTCTGCAGGCGCAGCGTCCGGAAGTCGTCTTCCGAAAGCTGGCCGGCCAGAAAGCGTTGAGTCTGGTCGCGGAACTGGGCCACGCGTTCTTCGACCAGTTGCTGGTCTATGGGGTCATACACGTACATGTCTATGCGCCTCGGTACGCACGCCGGAAGCGGGTGCGGCGGCCCTTTGAATAGGCCGGAAAACGCCATCGTAGCCCGGAAGCGTGGTACCTGTCCCCGCTATTGACCGCAGGTTATTTGCTTAGAAAATCCGCTCATTAAGGGGCCGCCCGCGCCAGGCGGTCGCCCATAGAAAAACCCGCCTTGCGGCGGGTTTTCCGGTGTGACGCACCGCTTCGAAAGCACGCTGCCTTTAATGCATGCTTTTAAAGCTGGCTTCCGAAGTTGCCGCGGCCGAGGCCGCCGACTTCAGAACTTGCGCGGATTACTGCGCGGCGTCCTTCAGCTTCTTCAGCGGGCGGACCTTCACCTTGACCGAAGCGGGCTTGGCGGGGAACCAGCGCTCTTCGCCGGAGAAGGGATCCTTGCCGAAGCGCTTGGGCTTGGCGGGGACTTTTTGCACGCTGACCTTGAACAGGCCGGGCAACGTGAATTCGCCGGAGCCCTTCTTGTTCACGGAAGCCAGGACGGCGCCTTCCAGGCTGGCCAGCACGGCCTTGACCGACTTGGCTTCGACGCCGCTCTGTTCGACCACGTGGGCCACCAGTTGGCTTTTGTTCAGCGCGCTCTTCAGAGCGGTTACGGGCGCGGCGGCCTTCTTGGCCGGAGCGGACTTGGTCACAGCGGCCTTCTTGGCCACGGCTTTTTTGGCCGGGGCTTTCTTGGCAGCAGTCGTGGAGGCTTTCTTTGCAGGAGCTTTAGCTTTAGTGGCCATGGTCGAAAGAATGGTTGGGTTGAAATAGCACAAGGCTTCCGCCGTACGCCTGGCGACGGCTGAACGCGATGATACGTTAAGCCTAGCCGTTATGTACACGATTTGGCGTGTATTGCGCGCGAAAAAGCCTTGTAGAGGCGCTACAACAACGGTTATGCGCCTTCGGAGCCCTTAAAAAAGGGGTTTTTGGCGGCCCGGCGTGTCGCGGCCGTTGAAATCTCAGGCCGCCAGGGTCATGGCGGCGTGGCGCGGCAAGGCGTCTATCAGCGAGACGGCATGGCCGACAACGATAACGGCGGGGCTGGCCATGCCGGCTTCGGCGATGTCTTCGGCCATGCGATCCAGCCGCGTGACGATGTGGCGCTGCTCCGGGCAGGACACGCGGTGCGCCACGGCGACCGGGATATCCGCCGCGAAACCGGCTTCCCGCAGCTCGCGCGCCAGCGTGCCGGCATCGCGCATGCCCATGTAGCACACCAGCGTCAGGCCGCTGGCGGCCAGCGCGCGCCAATCCGGGCGGCTGTCGTCCATGGTGTGCGCGGTGACCAGCGCGACGCCGCGGCTCATGCCGCGATGGGTCAGCGGCAAGCCCAGTGCCGCGCCCACCGCGAGGCCGGCGGTGAGGCCGCCGACCGCTTCGGCGGCGATGCCGCGCGCCGCCAGCCACTGCATTTCCTCGCCGCCGCGGCCGAAAATAAAGGGATCGCCGCCTTTGACGCGGGCCACCATCCTGCCTTGGCGCGCATGGCGCGCCATCAGCCGCAGGATGAAATCCTGCGGCGTCGAGCGGCAACCGCCGCGCTTGCCTACCTTGACGATGCGCGCGCCGGGCGCGGCTAGCGCATGGATGCCGGGTCCGACCAGGTCATCGACCAGCCAGACTTCGGCTTCCCGCAGGATGCGCGCGGCCTTTACGGTCAGCAGATCCGGATCGCCCGGACCAGCGCCGACCAGCCACACCTTGCCATTGGGTTTGCCATCGAGGCGCGCCGCGCCGTGTGCGTCGTTCATTGTCGGGCTCCTTGATGGCTGTGCGCCTGTACCACCATGCGCGCGACCTCCGGACCGCAGGAGCCGCAGCCGGTCCCGCAGCGCAAGGTACGGCGCAGGCCGTCGGCATCGAGGCCGGCGGCGATGCCGGCGTAGATGGCGCGGTCGGTGACGCCGTGGCAGACGCAGATCGTGCGCGCCCGTGGCACCGGCGCCATGCGCCCCATCAGGAGCTGCGCCACGCTGGCGGGGCCGGCGCCGCCGTCAGCCCATGCCGATAGCGTGTCGAGAATGCGTGTGTCGCCGGCCAGCAGGAAGGCCGTGGGCCTGTCTTCGGACAGCGCGACGCGCCGCAGGACGCCGCGATGCGGGTCGTCATAGAAGGCCTGGGGCCGATGCAGCGTCATCGCGTGGCACAGGGCTTCCAATGTGCCTGTGTCCGGCGCTTGCGGCGCCGCCAGTGCGATGCGGATGCCGCCGCCGCCCAGGGCCGTGGGCAGTATGGCGGCATAGGGAAAGCGACGCAGCCAGGGCGCCAGGGCCTGGCGCAGCGCCGATGCATCGCCGCGTATCCACCCCGCGGCCTGCCAGGCGAGATTGGCGGGCCGCACCGCGATCGCGGCATGCTTCAGTTCGGGCTGCCGCGAGACGGGGTCGCGCGCGGGATTGGTCACGGCGTTGATGCCGTTGCCGGCGATGAAGGCGCTGCCCCAATGCATGGGCAGGAAGGCGTGGCCGGGCCGCAGGCCGTCGTCGGCGCGCACGGCGATGTACACGTCTCCGCGCCGGGACGCGACGCGCGCGAGCGCGCCTTCCGCGAGGCCGGCGCTGGCCATGTCGGCGGGATGCATGGATAGCCAGGGCTCTTCGACATGCCGGGTCAGCGCCGGCGATAGCGCGGTGCGCGCCATCGTGTGCCAGTGATCGCGCAGGCGTCCCGTCGTCAGGCGCAATGGGAAGTCGGCGGATACCGCTTCGGCGACCGGCTGGTAGGGGATATCGATGAAACGCGCGCGGCCGCTGGGCGTGGGGAAATGGCCGTCGACGTAAAGTCGTGCATCGGTCCGTGCCGCGGGCTGTTCATGGGCGCCGCTGGGACCGGGCCGATAGGGCCATTGCTGCGGACCGTCATGCTCCAGGACCGCGTACGTCAAGGCGCTGTAGTCCAGGTCGCGGCCCGCGGTGGTGCGCGCATGTTCGGCGAAAACCTCGCTTTCGCCGGCATAGGAAAATAGCCGCGCCTTGTCCGGCGCGATACGGCGGGCCAGCCGTACGGCGATGTCGGTGGCCAGCCGCCAATCGGGCCGGGCGTCGCCGGGCGGCGCGATGGCTGCGCGCACGCGGCTGATACGCCGTTCGGAATTGGTCACCGTGCCGTCCTTCTCCGGCCAGGTCGCGGCGGGCAGCACCAGATCGGCGTAGGCCAGGGTTTCGGTGCCGGCATAGGCATCCTGCACGATGACGAATTCGGCTTTTTCCAGCGCCGCGCGCACGCGGGCCTGGTCCGGCATCGATTGCGCGGGGTTGGTGGCGACGATCCACAATGCCTTGACGCGGCCGTCCAGTACGGCGTCGAACAGTTCCAGGGCAGGCAGGCCGGGTGACGCCGGCAGGCTGTCCACGCCCCACAGGGCCGCGACCTCCGCGCGGTCCGCCGCATTGCCGGGATCGCGATGGCCGGGCAGCAGCGTCGCCATGCCGCCGGCCTCGCGACCGCCCATGGCGTTGGGCTGGCCGGTCAGCGAGAAGGGACCGGCGCCGGGCTTGCCGATTTGTCCCGTCGCTAGATGCAGATGGATCAAGGCGGCATTCTTGGCCGTGCCGCTGCTGGACTGGTTCAGGCCCATGGTGTACAGCGATAGCGTGGCGGGGGATCGGGCGAACCAGCGCGCCGCCTGCACGATATCGGCGGCCGGCACGCCGCAGATCTCCTGCGCCGCCAGCGGCGTGAAATCGGCGATACGGCGTTCCAGGACGGCAAAGCCTTCGGTATGCCGTTCGATATAGTCGCGGTCGACCAGGGATTCGTCCACCATGACGCGCAGCATGGCGTGGAAGAGCGCCACATCCGTGCCCGGCAGGATGGGCAGGTGCAGATCGGCCATGGCGGCCGTATCGGTGCGGCGCGGATCGGCCACGATCACCCGCATGCGCGGGCGCGCCTGGCGGGCGGCTTCCAGGCGGCGAAACAGGACGGGATGCGCATATGCCACGTTGGCGCCGGCGATGAACACCGTATCGGCCAGCTCCAGATCGTCGTAGCAGGCCGGTGGCGCATCGGCCCCGAGCGTCTGCTTGTAGCCGGCCACCGCGCTGGACATGCACAGCCGCGAATTCGTGTCGACGTTGTTGGTGCCCACCAGGGCGCGCGCCAGCTTGTTGAAGACGCTGTAGTCCTCGGTCAGCAACTGGCCCGACAGATAGAAGCCGAGCGCGTCCGGCCCGTCGCGGCGGATGATGGCGGCCAGCCGCTCCGCCGCGATATCCAGCGCCTGGTCCAGCGGGACGTCCATCCTGGCCGCGGCTTTGCCGGCGCGCCACTGCGCCTTCAGCAGCCGGGCCGCGTCGCGACGGACCGTGTCCGCGAGCTGCATGCCCTTGCTGCACAGCCGGCCGCGGTTGGACGGATGGCTGTCGTCGCCGCTGACGGCGATCACGCGGTCGCCCAGGGCCTGGACCCGTACCCCGCAGCCCGTGCCGCAATAACAGCAGACCGACGAAACGGTGCGCGCGCCGTCCGGGGTTTCCAGGGCGGCGATGGCCGTGGGGCGGTAAGGGACGTCCATCTTCAGGATGCCCCCGTCGCCTCGGCTTCGCCATGCATCAGGCGGTCGCGCAACCCGCCCAGCGGCGTGCCTTCCCGAATGAGGCGGAAGTACCAGCCGCCGTCGGCGGTATCGCCGTACAGGCAGGCGCCGACCAGCTTGTCGTCCTTGACGACCAGTTTTTTGTAGACCCCTTCCGCCATGTCCGACAGCGTAATGGCTTGCGTGCCCGCGCCGCCGATGAAGTCGCCGGCGGAGAAAACGTCTATGCCGGTCACCTTGAGCTTCGTCGAGGTGACGCTGCCCGCATAGCGGCCGGTACCGCGCAGGGCCAGATGGTTGGCCGCGACGCGGGCCTGCTCGAACAGCGGCGCCACCAGCCCGTAGGCGATGCCGCGGTGGCTGACGCACTCGCCGACCGCGTAGATCAGCGGGTCGTAGGTCTGCATGGTGTCGCTGACGACGATGCCGCGATTGACGTAGAGCCCGGCGCGTTCGGCCAGCGCCGTATGCGGCCGGATGCCTACCGCCATGATGACGAGGTCGGTGGCGATCTCCTGGCCGTCGGCGAAGCGCAGCGCGCGCACGCGGCCGGCATCGTCGCCGAGGATTTCCGCCGTCTGGCGCGCCATCAGGAATTCGAGCCCGCGCGCTTCCAGGCTGCCGCGCAGCAGATCCGCCGCATGGCTGTCCAGCTGGCGGTCCAGCAGGGTAGTGCCCAGGTGGACGACGGACACCTCCATGCCGCGCGTGGCGAGCCCGTTGGCGGCCTCCAGGCCCAGCAGCCCGCCGCCGATGACGACCGCGCGCCGGTGCGTGGCGGCCGCTTCGATCATGCGATTGACGTCCTGGATGTCGCGGAAGGTCAGTACGCCCCGCAGGTCCTTGCCCGGCACCGGCAGGACGACGGGCGTGGAACCCGTGGCCAGCAGCAGCCTGTCGTAGGGCGCGACCGTGCCGTCCGCGGCATGGACCTGCCGGCGCGCCCGGTCGATGCGCGTGACGGCGCGGCCCAGCAACAGCCGTATGCCGCGGTCCGCATACCATTGCTCATCGTTCAGCACGATATCGCGCAAGGTTTGTTCGCCGGTCAGCACGGGCGACAGCATGATGCGGTTGTAGTTGGGATGCGGCTCGGCGCCGAATACCGTGATGTCGTACAGCCCGGGGTTCAGCGCGAGCAATTCTTCCAAGGCGCGGGTGCCGGCCATGCCGTTGCCCACCACCACCAGTTTCTGCCTTTCCATGTGCCGTTTCCCGCCTTGATCCCGTGTCAGGCGGCGTTGCGCGCCTGGACGGGTTCGAGCCCCGGCTGGGCGGCAAAGACCGCCGGCGTGCTTGCCGGCGCGGCGGCTTCGGCATGGGCCTGGGATTGCGCGGGATGCCCGTAGCGGCGATGCAGGAAATCCACCACGGCCGCGCGGCACGCCTGATAGCGGGCGTCTTCCGCCAGGGCGACGCGGTCGCGCGGGCGCGGCAGCGCGACTTCCTGGATCTGGCCGATGGTGGCGGCGGGGCCGTTGGTCAGCATGACCACGCGATCGGATAGCAGCACGGCCTCGTCGACGTCGTGCGTCACCATGATGGTGGTGGTGCGCGTCTTGGCGACGATCTTCAGCAGCTCGTCCTGCAGGTGCGCGCGGGTCAGTGCGTCCAGGGCGCCGAAGGGCTCGTCCATCAGCAGCACCTTGGGTTCGATGGCCAGGGCGCGGGCGATGCCCACGCGCTGCTTCATGCCGCCGGATATCTCGCGCGGCAGTTTGGATTGGGCGTGGGACAGCCCCACCAGCTCCAGCGCCGCGTGCACGCGTTCGGCCAGCCTGGCCTTGCTTTCGTGGCGGCCGAAGACCCTTTCCACCGCCAGGTGGACATTCTGGAAACAGCTCAGCCAGGGCAATAGCGAATGGTTCTGGAACACGACGGCGCGGTCCGGGCCGGGACCGGTGATCTCCTTTTCCGCGCACAACAGGACGCCGGAGGTGGGACGGGTCAGGCCCGCCACCAGGTTCAGCAGCGTGGACTTGCCGCAGCCGGAATGGCCGATCAAGGTGATGAACTCGCCTTGCGCGACGGTCAGTTCGATGTCGCGCAGGGCGATGAACGGGCCTTTGCGCGTGTCGAAGACCTGGCCGACGTTTTCGATCCGTACGAACTTTTCCATGGCTTATTCCTCGTAGGTGTAGCGCTTGGCCAGCTGCATCAGCAGCACGTCCAGCGTCAGGCCGACGATGCCGATCACGAAGATCGCGATCACGATGTGCTCGACCTTAAGGTTGTTCCATTCGTCCCACAGCCAGAAGCCGATGCCGGTGCCGCCGGTCAGCATCTCGGCCGCGACGATGACCAGCCAGGCCGTGCCGATGGACAGGCGCACGCCGGTCAGCACGTGCGGCAGGGCGGCCGGCAGCAGCACGCGCGTCAGGACTTTCCATTCCGACAGGTCCAGCACCCGCGCCACGTTCAGGTAGTCCTGCGGCACGCGCTGCACGCCGGCCGCGGTGTTCAGGATCATCGGCCAGATCGAGCAGATGAAAATGGTCCAGATGGCCGCGGGATTGGCGGCCTTGAACAGCAGCAGCCCCAGCGGCAGCCAGGCCAGCGGGGACACCGGCCGCAGCAGGCTGATGATGGGCGACGCCAGGGCATTCAGCGCCTTGAAGCGGCCGATGGCGAAACCCAGCGGGATGCCTACCAGCGCCGCCAGCCCGAAGCCGCCCGCCACGCGCAGCAGCGACGCCAGCACGTTCCAGCCTATGCCGCGATCGTTGGGACCGTTGTCATAGAAAGGGTGGGCGAACAGCTCGACCGCCGCGTCCCAGGTCTTGGCCGGCGTCGGAATGGCCGGCGCCAGCAGGGCGATGGTCTGCCACACCAGCACGAAGATGGCGAAGCCGGCCACCGGCCCGACGACGGCGCGCAGCATGTTGTCGAAGTGCTCGCGCCACGGCCAGGCGGGGCGGGGGCCGGTAATAGGTAGCGATCGGTCCATGGCGGTTGTCCTCAGGCTTTGACCTTGAAGCCGTCCGCATACGCGGCCGGATTGCTGCCGTCCCAGGCCACGCCGTCGATCAGCGTGGAGCTGCGCATCTCCTGCGCGGGCAGGGGGGCGCCGACCGCCGCGGCGGCCTGCTTGTAGACGTCGACGCGGTTGATCTGTTTGGCCACGGCCAGGTAATCGGGGTGGTCCTTCAGCAGGCCCCAGCGCTTGTGCTGCGTCAGGAACCACATGCCATCGCTCAGGTAGGGGAAGTTCACCGCGCCGTCGCCATAGAAGCGCATCGCGTGCTTGTCGTCCCAGGTCTTGCCCAGGCCGTTGTCATAGCGCCCCAGCATGCGGTCGACGATCACCGCCACGTCGGTATTCACATACGATTTGGCGGCCACCGTTTCCGCGGTCTTGCGGCGATTCTCGGGGGAGGCGTCGATCCACTTGCTGGCTTCCAGCACGGCGGCCGTCACGGCGCGCGCGGTGTTGGGATAGCGGGAGACGAACTCGGCGGATCCGCCGAGTACTTTTTCCGGATGGTCCTGCCAGATTTCCTGGGTCGTGACGGCCGTGAAGCCTACCTTGTCCAGGATGGCGCGCGCATTCCAGGGCTCGCCCACGCAGAAGCCGTCCATGTTGCCGATGCGCATATTGGCGACCATCTGCGGCGGCGGCACGGTGATGACCTTGGCATCGCGCATGGGGTTGATGCCGTTGGCGGCCAGCCAGTAATACAGCCACATCGCGTGCGTGCCGGTGGGAAAGGTTTGCGCGAAGGTGTATTCGCGTTTCTTTTCCGCCATGACGCGGGCCAGCGATGCGCCATCGGTGACGCCGGCATCCTTCAATTGCTGCGACAGCGTGATGGCCTGGCCGTTCTGGTTCAGCCCCATCAGCACGGCCATATCTTTCTTGGGTCCGCCTATGCCCAGGTGCACGCCGTACACCAGGCCGTACAGGACGTGGGCGACGTCCAGCTCGCCATTGATAAGCTTGTCGCGCACGCCCGCCCAGGAGGCTTCCTTGGACAGCACGAACTTCACGCCGTGCTTTTGATCGAGGCCCAGCACCGATGCCATGACGACCGACGAGCAATCGGTCAGCGGAATGAAGCCGATCTTGACTTCGGTCTTTTCCGGCGCGTCCGTGCCAGCCGCCCAGGCGCCGGCCCGCACGCGCGGGTCCACCATGCCCAGGATGCTCGCGCCCGCCAGGGTGCGGGTCGCCCACCGCATGAGCCGGCGGCGCTGGATATTGGCCGGCGGCGCCGCGAAGGTCGGATGCTGCGGATAGGTCTTGAGCTTCATTCGCTATGTCCTTCGAAGACAAAAAAAAACGTTCCGCGCGCCCAGGACTTATCCTGAGCACGCGGAACGTCGTTGTTCCGGTCGCCGCGCTTGCGGCACATGACGGCCGCCGTTGGCCGTCGCCTTGGTCAAAGCAATAGCTATGCCAATTCCGCGCGTCGCCCCGTCGGCGCGATTTCCGCCCGTGCTTTCAAGCACTTGGCGTTGTTATACGGGCGCGCCCGCGAACCCGATCGCGTTCGGCCGGTCGCGGCGCATGCCGCGAAATGGTGCGATGCGGCGAGGCCTTGCGCCATTGCGGTGCGCGCGGGCTCCGCATGGTGCGCGGCGGACGGTTCGCCCGCCGGCCCTCGCGCCGGGTCCGTGCGGCCGACGATGCCGGCGGGGTCATCGCGATGGCGTCATGGCGCTGAAAAAAATGGCATGCATTTTGCGTTGCACAAGGTGGAGGCGAGGATAGAAACATGCTCAGGGTGATGCTGATCAAGGATGGCGAAGGACGCGTGGCCGAACTCCGCAATACCCTGGAGCAGGGGGGTGTGCGGATCGTGGCGGAAGTCCTGCCGGGCGCCGACTTGCCCGCCGTGATCGCGCGCCATGCGCCCGATGTATTGCTGATCGACACCGACGCGCCGTCCCGCGATACGCTGGAAGGCGTTTGTGTCGCCAGCGCCCACAGCGACCGGCCGGTGGTCATGTTCACCGAGAGCAATGATCGCCAGACCATGCGCGCGGCCTTGCAGGCCGGCGTCGCGGCCTATGTGGTGGGCGAGGTGCCGGCGTCCCGCATCCGCACCCTGCTGGACGTTGCCATCGAACGCTACGCTCTGGATCGCGCGCGCCGCGAGGAGCTGACCGAGGCAAAGCTGCGCCTGGCCGAACGGCAGTCCGTCGAGAAGGCCAAGGGGCTGTTGATGAACCTGCGCGGCGTGTCGGAGGAAGAGGCCTATCGCATGCTGCGCGAACATGCCATGAAGAGCCAGAAGCGTATCGGGGAAGTCGCGCGAGCCATGGTGGAGGCGGCCGGCTGGCTCAAGAGTTGATTCCGGGTTGACCTCGCCTGGCGCGGCGTGGCCGGTCAAAGATACGGCGTCGCCAGCCAGATCACCTTGTTGCGCAGCCGCTTCAGGAAGGGGGTGGTTTCCAGCAGTTCCAAGGTCTGCCGCCTGGACGTCGCAATCGTCGCGTCGATGCGTTTGCCTATTTCCAGCGCAACCGCGCGATCGTAGATTTCCGTATCCAGCTCGAAATTCAGCCGCAGGCTGCGCGGATCCAGATTGGACGATCCGGCATAGGACCAGGCGTCATCCACCGTCATCAGTTTGGAGTGATCGAACATCCCCGTCGTGCGCCATACCCGGCAGCCGCAGCGGATGACCTGGTCCAGCTGCGCCGTCATGGCGTAGTCCACGAGGCGCAAGTTGTTCTTGCCCGGAATCACGATATCCACCCGCACGCCGCGCCGCGCCGCCGTGGCCAGCGCGCCGATCAGCGTCTGGTCCGGCAGGAAGTAGGGCGATTGGATGCGGACGTGGCGCTGGGCCACCGCGAGCGCGCCCAGCAGCATGTTGTGCGTGCTGCCGAGGGAGCGGTCGGGACCCGACGGCACGCAACGCACGGCCGCGGCGCCGGGCGCCGTTTCATCGGGCGTCGCCGCGCCGGGCGTCGCCACGCCGGCACTTGCCGCGTAGTTGAACCACAGGCTGCCCGCCAACGATTCCCCCGTCGTGAAATCCCAATCATGCGCGAATACCGAGAGCAGCTGGATCACCAGCGGACCTTCGAAGCGGAAATGCGTATCGCGATTGGTCTCCCGGCGAGCCAGGGCGCTGACGAAAGCCGCGCGGATGTTCATGCCGCCGGAAAACCCGATACGGCTATCGACGACCAATATCTTGCGGTGGCTGCGCAGGTTGGCGTACGGCATGCGCAGGAATCCCAGCGGATTGGTCATGAAGCGCGCCGTCGGCACGCCGCCTTTCTTCAGCATCCGGATGATGGGCGGACGCGAATAGCGCGCGCCCACCGCGTCTATCAGCACGCGCACCTGTACGCCGCGTGCCTGGGCCTCGATCAAGGCCTGCGCGAACTCGCGGCCGATGGGGTCGTTGTCGAAGATATAGCTTTGCAGCGCCACGGTGTAGCGGGCCTGGCGGATGGCCTGGATCATGGCCGGATACGCTTCATCTCCGCCATCCAGCATCCGCACCGAATTGCCGCCCACCAGCTGGAAGTGGCTGACCTTGTCGGCCAGGGTTTTCAGCGAGGCGAATTGCGGCGCGGACAGCGGCACCACGTCCAGCTCCACCGCCGACGGCTCCCTGGCATAGGCCACCATGGCGTCGTCGCGCTGCTGCGAGACGCGGGTGATGCGTATGCGGTTGACGCCCGCCACGAAGTAGGCCGCGGCGCCGAACAGCGGCGAAAACAGGGTGATGCCGACCCAACCGATGGCCGCCCGTACGTCGTTCTTGGTCATGGCGGCATGCACGGCCGCGCCGGCGCCGGCCACCAGGCTGACCGTGAAAACGATATGCGGCCAATAGGTTTGCAGAATCTGATGCAGTTCGCGCATGGTTCTTTGGTTTGTTGCCGGGCGATTTGCAAGAGCGACAGGCTGGCGCTCCCGCGGAGCAGCCTGCCCCGGAGGATACCAAGCCGCGGCGCGAAACTGTAACGATGGCGCCTTGGGCGTCCCGCTTCGCGTGGCCCGGAACAACACTTGAAATGGCCCAGGCAACTCGTGCTAGAATCTCGCTTCTTTGCTGCGGTGGCTGTAGCTCAGTTGGTAGAGTCCCGGATTGTGATTCCGGTTGTCGTGGGTTCGAGTCCCATCAGCCACCCCACCGAATCCTGTTGTTGCGCATAAGGCCTTGATTTCCTTGGGATTCAAGGCCTTATCGCTTAGAGGCTAAACCGCCGGTGCAACACGGTCTGTCACACAACCTCTGTGGAGCAGACCTTGAAGGCAATTTCCGAAGGCGTTTACGTCCGCGGCAAACATCGCACCTTTTATGTGCGTCGCCGCATCCCCGCCGCTCTCCGGGCCGCGTACCCCGCCCGTCAAGAGCACATCACCCGAAGCCTAAGTACGTCCGACTGGCGCGTGGCCAAGGAACTGGCGCGGGCCGAAAACGCGCGTATCGACGCCCAATTCCGACAGAAGCGCCAGGAGTTGGAGCTGAGTGAAGCTTCTTTGGCTCCCGAGCGCATCTCCAAGCTCGACGACGAGCAACTGCACGCGGTCGCCAAGTACTGGGTGCAGCAAGTGCTGCGGAACGACGAGCGTCGACGCCAGATGGGCCTTGACGATGATGAGTTCGAAGAGCTGGGCGAACAGCTAGCCACGCAACGAGGCGAATTCGGGCGCATGCTCGCCCAGGGCAACAGCCTGAGCATGTTCCCTGCACTGCGTAGCTTCCTCTCTCTCTGCGGGCTCGATTTCAATCCCAACGAGGATGAAGCCAAGCGGGCCAGTTACGCTTTCCTGCGCGCGGTCGTGGAAACGCTCGACTATCAGCTCACCAGGCAGCGCGGCGACATCGTCGACACGGACAAGGTCGTACCGGTGGCTCCCCACCCGCTGAAGGTCATCGCGCCGGAGCGCGCGGCGGAGAGCCCAGACCTGCCCACCTGGGATAAGGTGTTTGAGACGTGGCGCGACTATGTCGAGAACCGTCCGAAGCCAACGACCATCGCCTCGCAGATAGCCCGGCGCGACCTGAGGCGCTTTGCTGCTACCCCAGGGCGTGGATATGCCAGGCGCTGTGACTCCCGAGTTGATGACGGCCTTCGTGGAAGACATGCGACCTCGCCTCGGAGTGCCCACGCTCAACGAGCGAGTAACCAAAATCCGTGGCATCTATAAGATTGCGGTCGGGAAGCACGTCCTGCGCGTGAATCCGGCGGCCGGCACTCTCGGCGTCAAGGAAAGCGGCGCTAAGAAGCGCAAGAAGCGCCGGCTTCCTTTTGACTCAATCGACCTGCAAACGATTTTCGGCTCCGAGATCTTCACGCAGCACAAGCGGTCCAAGGGGCAATCGGGCGAGGCCAGCTACTGGACTCCGGTGCTGATGTACTACACGGGTGCTCGGCCCGAAGAACTGGCGGGCCTGGCGCTGAGCGACCTCGTGGACGACCCGAAGCTGGGGTGGTACCTGAACGTCGTCGACCGTCCCAGCGACGACGACCTCGACCTGTTCGACGACGTTCCGGAGTCCCACCGCCGTACACTCAAGAACGCGGTCTCCATCCGACGCGTGCCAGTGGCTAACGAGCTCATCGACCTCGGCTTGCTGCGTCACGTCGAGTGGTTGCGCGCCCACAAGGCGACGGTGTTCTTCCCAACTCTGAAGAAGGACTTCCACGGAAAGCTGTCGGGAGCGTTCTCAAAGTTCTTCGGGCGATACAAACGGTCGCTTGGCATCGCCGATAAACGTAAGGTGCTGTATTCGTTCCGCCACTGCATGAAGGACATGCTGGAAGCGGCGGGTGTTCCGTCTAAGTACCTGCAGCGCCTGTTGGGCCACACGGGTGACGGCAACGTGACGGACGGTTACGGCTCCGACCTGCCGTTCAATCGCATGGTTAGGTACTTCAAGCGCGTGGAGTTCGCGGCTATCCCGGCGAAGCCTTGGGAGCCGGGTCGCGGTTCCGTGAGCCTGAAGACCGGGGACTGACGTGGAAAGAACACGGGGCGCTCGCGAGCGCCCCGTGATTACCAAGACCTCTCCCGGCTGGGCGTCCGATGCAGGTCGAGCGCCGCATGCTTGATGTCCAGCCACGACATGGCCCGGGGCAGAAGCTCTCTGTCGTCGGTGTAGAGCGTGACACAGTGCCTGGCCCGGCTGATGGCCACGTAATACAGGCTTTGGTTGGCCATCGCCCCGCTTACATCCGCATCCACCAGCACCCGGTCGCACGTCTGGCCTTGCGCTGCGTGCACCGTGCTGCAGTAGGCATGGTCCATCCGCAGCGGCCGGTCCATGTTCAGCGTCAGCGTGCGCTCCGACCCCACATTGACCTTCAACTCGCGGGCAGCGATGTCGATGGAATCGACTGTGCCGGCTTGGCCGTTGACGACGCCGAGGCCATAGTCGTTCGCAGTGAACCGGATGCGGTCGCCGACTGCGACCTCGCGTTGCTCGGCCCGATGCACCGCCACGTGCGGCATGGCAGTCGGGCGCCACTGCACCAGTTGCCCATCCTGCCGGCGCAGGGTGATGCAACCAGGCGCGGTTTCGACCACCTCGGCCGTGTCGCCAGGCCGTAGCCCGATGCTTTTGTAGTGCCGTAGCGCTTCCACGATGTCGCCGGGCGCGTAGCTGAGCGAACTCTGCACTTGCGTCCGCGTGAGGTCGCGCCTTTCCAGCACGGTTACGGCGAAGCCGGTGCCCGCCAGCCCGAGCCGCTGACGCACGCGCTCGTTGATGGCATGCCGAGCGCGGTTTGTGCCGGCGACGGCCAGGGTTTGCAGCCGTTCCTCGAGCAGGCGCGACGCGTAGTCCCTGGCTATGCGTTCGTATCGCTCAGTCGCATGCGGCACCTCGGCAACCGTCGCGGAAAGCTTCTTCAACGAGTCCTCGACCTTGCCTTCCGCAGCATCCATCACGGCGGCCCGCAGCTTCTCATTTTGCTGACGCAGGATGTCGGCCATCCGAACCATCGCCATCCCTTGCTCCTGAAGCTGGCGGAACGGCGCGCCGGCTTCCACGGCTTTGAGCTGGCCGGTGTCGCCGACCAGCACCGCACGGGCGCCGGCTTCCTCCACCTTAGACGACAGCGCATGCATGTCGCGCAGGCTCACCATGCCGGCCTCGTCCACGACCACTACAGTCCGGTCGTCTAGGCGCCGGCCACTGGCAAGAAAGCCCGCGATGGTCATGGCCTCGAAACCGGCGGCAGAAAGCTCACGAGCCGCTGCCGCCGAGGGCGCCAGGCCGATGGCCTTGAACCCGTCCCCCAGGTTCTCGGAGACTGTGCGAAGCATCGCGGTCTTCCCGGTGCCTGCGAGCCCTTGCACGCCCACGATGCGGTTGCGGGTGGACAACACCAACTCCGCAGCCTGCCGCTGGCCTACCGTCAGGTGCTCACCAAGTGACGGCGCCGAGGTCGAGCTCGAATAGGGCGCGCTTGGGCAGCAGGTCTTCCGCGCCCTGCAGGATCTTCTTGTTGTCGTGCGTATCGTTCGAAGAGCCGCCCTTGCTTCGGTTCCCAGATGGCCATCGCCAGTACATCCCTGCCGCGCTGCTCGATGCCCAGAAGCTCCCGCTCCAGGGCCTGCGCGCTTGGTGTCGTAAGTCGCCGCCCATCGGCTGACGCCATCAGCTCGCCACTGGCCAGACGACGGTCGATATCGGCTTGCACGTCGTCTAGCCCCAGGCTGCCGGTGCTGTGCGCCAGCGCCTCTTGTGCAATGGCCAAGCGGCTGACGATGGCGCTGCGTTCGGTCAGGTGAGCCACCGCGAAGTCCACCGCCTCGCGGGTGCGCTCTTCGACCGCTGTATCTGCGCGCGATGCGGCGACCTGCAAGTCAGGCCTCCAGTCCACGCCGAGGCCCGCAGCCCGGGCGCCCCACGCCTCGCGCAGCTCGTCGCGCCGCACGCTGGCGTCCTTGGCTCGCCGCGTGCTTAGGCCTGCGACTTCGCGCATCTCGGCCGAGGCGGTAGCGCGACTCTCGCCCTTCGCGGCCAGCGCTGCGTCAATGGCGCGGCTGCGTGTGCTGAACGCCTCGACCTGCTCGCGCGTGATGTGCGCGAGCTCGAACCGGCCATCCTGGCGCGTGCGGCGAATGCGGTAGCCCAGTTCCTGCACACTCTTGGCCAGCTCGGCACGGTACAGGACGCCGAGCAATTTCTGCTGCTCATACAGCGCATGTGCGTCGAGTGCTCGCCATTGGCCGTCTGGCCGCTGCGTGAAGTTCAACAGGACGCAGTGTGTATGCACCTGCGGGTCCAGCGCCCGGCTCAGGTCGTGGTCGAACCGGGCGGCGACCACGTTCTGGCTGCGCACCGAAACCGTTTCGCCGTTCTGCGTGCTGCGGTACACCGCCAGTTCCTCTTGCACGTACCGCAGCGCGTGAGTGACGGCGTGTTGGTGGGCGTCGAGGAGCTCCGTGGAGCCGCCAATCAGCGCCTGCACGCTCAAGGACTTTGGCGCGCTGAACGTCAAGTCCAGGCCGGCGGTCCGACCTTCGCCGCCGCGATGCATCTCTGCCCCGTCGGGCAGTCGGCCGTCGAGCAGCGCCCGGAAGTCGGCGCTGTCCACCTCTCCGCGCAAACCCAATGCATCGGCTCCTGCGCCCCACCAGCATGAAGGTGCGCGGCCGTCCTCGCTGTAGTAGTCGTCGCTGCCCTCGTAGTAGCTCGCGGCGGACGCGGCCGAAACGACCTTTGCCAACGTCAGCATGCGTCCTCCGGCACGAACGCATCGGTCACGTCCTCGCGGGTTTGCGGCGTCAGGCGCAGCCTGCGCACCGGCTCGTCACCGGCCAGCGCGAGATAGCCGGTGAGGTTCGGCAGGCCGGCG
The DNA here is from genome assembly GCF_965137885.1 of Bordetella sputigena. Classification (NCBI taxonomy): domain Bacteria; kingdom Pseudomonadati; phylum Pseudomonadota; class Betaproteobacteria; order Burkholderiales; family Alcaligenaceae; genus Bordetella; species Bordetella sputigena. The sequence goes on along the minus strand of NZ_CBCSCA010000004.1, from coordinate 476,056 downwards.
ATTTCACTGGCCATCACCAAGCGCTCCTGGGCATGCCGCAGGCTCTGGGACTCGCCCAGCCCGCTGGCCCCGTTGCTGCGGCTCAGCTCGTGCCGCAAAACCTCCCGTTCCCCGAGGGCGCGCGACAGTTCATCAGCGGTGGCCGGGTCGCTCTTGGCAATGGCCAGAACGACGAGGTTTCGGAAACAGGTGCGCAACACCGTCGCCGAATCCTTTCCATAGAGCCGATCAAGCTGTGCCGTGCTCTGCAGGCCGGCGATGACCGCGAGTCCATGCTTGCGGCCGAGCGTCAGCCCGGCCTCCAGTCCATTCAACTTCCCGAGCGCGGCCAACTCATCGAGCACGAGCCATACGCGCCGCGCCGGGTCGGGCGGCAGCGTCAGCACCGCGTTTGTGGTGATGTCCGCCCAAGTCGCCAGCAGCGGCGCAAGTGCCGCTTGCATATCGGCGCGCCACGTCAAGAACAGGCTGCCGCTTCCCTGTTCTAGCCAAGTCCGCAGGCTGAAGTTGCCGGGCTTGATGAATCGGTGAGGTGACAAATGGGCCGTCACGACGAACCGTGTGCTGGCCAGCGCTTTGTCCGCCCCGTCGTCAAAGAGCCCGGCGGCTGGCGTGCCCGCCAGCAGCGCGCCCAGCTCGCGTGCCGGCGCGCTGGTGCACCAGTGCAGCAGGCGCTCGGTAGTTGTGTCTCCACTTCGCACCAAGGCGCGCAGCACCTCGGCCAGCAGCACCTGGGCGTAGTGATGCCAGGGCGCCGACTCGCCATGACCGGCCGGAACGATGCTCGCGGCCAGACGGTCGGCGTCGAAATCCGCGCGCACCTCATTGAAGATGGTCCACCCTTCGCTGCGGGCATCGAACGGGTTCAAAAGCCGGTCGCCGTCCTGTGCGAAGCGGCGCAGATAGCCGCCATTGGGGTCGCAGACGATGGCGCGGTCACCGCGCGCTCCGATGCCGTCGAGCAGCTCTTCTATGAGGGTCGATTTGCCAGCGCCGGTGGTGCCGGCCGCCAGCAGGTGCAGAGTTTCCAATTCGGTGGGCCATGGCTGGCCGCCAAGTGTCAAGAGCCGATGTCCGCTCGCCATGGGCTCGGCGTTGCGCACTTGTGCTCGCCACGAGCAGAGCCGCTTCCACGCAGCGTGCATCATCGGTCGTCCTCCCACCGGACACCCCGAAGGCGCCTCATGTCGAGCTCCGCCCTGCGCTTCCAGCGCCGGAACAACCAGCCGCCGACCAACGTGGCACCCATGACCCCGACGAGAGTGCAGAGGACGAGCAATGTCAACGTCGTGCGGTTGGTCTCCCGCCCCAGCAGGGCGAGCCCGAGCACGCGCCAGCCGTCTAGTGCGGGCAGGCCAAGTCCGAGCGCCCAAACGGTGGCCCAGGTGACTGCCGACAGCACCACGGCGAGCACGGCCCAGACCCGTGCTCGGTCTATCGCACCAAGCAGGTGGCGGAGGAATGCGTCATGCGTTCTCATGCCGCACCTCCGCGCTCGTCAGCGTTACCTACGTGGGCTGCCAGCCGCGCACGAACGCGCGCGAGAATCTGCGCGTCGCGCGCTGCCGCTAGTTCACGCAGCAATAGCAGCATCTCGCGATGCTCGGTGCTCGTACCGTTGACCGGTGCGCCCGGCGCTAGCTTCACCTGCTGGCGCAATGCGGCCAGCTCGACGGCCACATCCAATGAATCGTGCACCGCCGTGACCGTGGCGCGAACGTGCTCCGACATCGTTACGCCCTGGGCATCGGCCCGTTGGCGCAGTGCCTTGTACTCGCCATCGCTGACGCGAACCTTGATGAACCTGCTGCGCGCGGTCATTCTTGGCTCTCCGTGCTCGACAGCGCAAACACTGGGCGGGCTGACTGGAGGGCCACGGAATGTGGACCGCTTCATTCAGGGCCGTGGACCCTGCCGAGCCAATATTGGCGCGGGTTTCCGGCAGTCGACGCCCGCTATCGCAGATTGCAGGGGTGTGTATCGTTCTCAGGACCTGCCTGGGCAGGATGGAAGGCTTCATTTCGGCTTCTCCAAAACGTTTATGGACAAAGCCGTATAGGCATGCGCTTTTTAGTCAGTGGGGGGCACCTGCGCGACCACAGTGGACTTTGAAACAAACTGTGTTACACGGTAAGCTTGTAGGATGCATCTGCCGGGGAGGGCCGCTTCCCAAAACCCCAAGAACAGCGAGCCGCAGGATGAATCAAGACCTAAAGAAAGCGCTGTGGGCCGCCGCCGACAAGCTGCGGTCCTCGATGGACGCCGCCGAGTACAAGCACATCGTGCTCGGATTGATATTTTTGAAGTACATCAGTGACGCCTTTGACGAGCGCCGAACCCAGCTGCTGTCCGCGTTCAAGGACGAGGCCGGCGACCTCTACCTGCCCGACGCGGCGGACCACGCCGAAGCGCTGGAAGAGCGCGACTACTACACGATGGCCAACGTGTTTTGGGTGCCGGCCTCGGCACGCTGGGAAGCCATCCGCGCCCAGGCCAAGCAGGCGGACATCGGCGTGCGCATCGACGCCGCGCTGGAAGCCATCGAGGCCGACAACCCGCGCCTGAAGGGCATCCTCGATAAGCGCTTCGGCCGCACCCAGCTCGAACCCGGTCGCCTGGGCGAGCTGGTGGACCTGGTGTCCACCATCGGCTTCGGCGAAGGCCACCATGCCAAGGACCTGCTCGGCGAGGTCTACGAGTACTTCCTCGGCCAGTTCGCCAGCGCCGAGGGCAAAAAGGGCGGCCAGTTCTACACGCCGGCCTCGGTGGTAAAGGTGCTGGTGGAAGTGCTGGCGCCGCACCAGGGTCGTGTCTACGACCCCGCCTGCGGCTCAGGCGGCATGTTCGTGCAGAGCGAGAAGTTCATCGAGGCGCACGGCGGCAAGGCCGACGACATCAGCATCTACGGCCAGGAGGCCAACCCTACCACCTGGCGTCTGGTGGCGATGAACCTGGCCATCCGGGGCTTCGCGGCCGACCTGGGCAAGGAGCCGGCCGACACCTTCCACCGCGACCAGCACCCCGACTTGCGCGCCGACTTCTGCCTGGCCAACCCGCCCTTCAACATCAGCGACTGGGGCGGCGAGCGGCTGCTGGAAGACCGGCGCTGGGCCTACGGCACGCCGCCGGCCGGCAACGCCAACTACGCCTGGCTGCAGCACATCCTGCACCACCTGGGCCCGCGCGGCCAGGCCGGCGTGGTGCTGGCCAACGGCAGCATGAGCAGCAACCAGAACAACGAAGGCGCCATCCGCCGCGCGATGGTCGAGGCCGACGTGGTGGACGTGATGGTGGCGCTGCCGCCGCAGCTGTTCTTCAACACGCAGATTCCGGCCTGCCTGTGGTTCCTGGCGCGGGACAAGAGCGGCGCGGCCGTTCCGGGCGGCAAGAAGGGGCGCGACCGGCGCGGGGAAGTGCTGTTCATCGACGCCCGCAAGCTCGGCCGCATGGCCACGCGCGTGAACCGCGTGTTCGACGACGCCGACGTGGCGCGCATCGCCGCCACAGTGCACCGCTGGCGCGCCGATGGCGAGGACGGGGCGGACGAGCCCTATGCCGATGTGGCCGGCTTCTGCCGCGCCGTGAAGCTCTCCGAGATTGCCGAGCACGGCCATGTGCTGACGCCGGGGCGATATGTCGGCGCCGAGGAAGCGGATGACGATGACGAGGCGTTCAACGAGAAGATTGAGCGGTTGACCGCACAGCTGGCCGAGCAGATGGTGAAGGGGGCAGAGCTGGATGCGGTGATTCGGGAGAAGCTGGGGGCGATGGGCTATGCGGTCTGAATGGCGAGCAGTGACCCTCGCGGAAGCAGGAGTGAGCCTCATCGACTGCGACCACCGCACTCCTCCAGCTGCTGACGAAGGCTACCCGTACATCGCCATACCGCAACTAAAGGACGGTCACGTTACGCTTGACGGCGTGAGGCGAATCAGCCGCGAACATTTCAACGAGTGGACCAAGAAGCTCAAGCCACGCGAACATGACGTCATCGTTGTGCGGCGTTGCAACTCAGGCGTTAGCGCAGTTGTCCCGCACGGCGCTGAGTGGGCAATTGGTCAGAACCTCGTGGTACTTCGAGCCGATGGGCGTCATGTACGCCCCGAGTTCCTGCGCTGGCTGGTCCGTGGCGAGGATTGGTGGGAGCAGGTTCGTAAGTACGTCAACGTGGGTGCGGTTTTCGACAGCTTGAAGTGCCGCGACATTCCGCACTTTGAAGTGCGTGTTCCGTCGTTGCACGAGCAGGACCGCATCTGCGAAGTACTCAATGCGATAGACCTTCGCATCGACCTCCTGCGCCAAACCAACGCCACCCTCGAATCCATCGCCCAAGCCCTGTTCAAGAGCTGGTTCATCGACTTCGGCCCGGTGCGCGCCAAAGCCGAGGGCCGCGAGCCCGAAGGCATGGACGCCGCCACGGCGGCGCTGTTCCCCACCGAGTTCGAGGAATCGGCGCTGGGGGCGATTCCAAAGGGGTGGCGCGCTTCAAAGGCAGGCGACGTCTTCCGCATCACGATGGGGCAATCACCTCCGGGTGAGACCTACAACCAAGAGGGTGCTGGTGTGCCCTTCTATCAGGGCCGCGCAGACTTCGGTTTCCGGTTCCCATCGGTCCGGGTCTATTGCACCGCACCAACTCGGCACGCAAGGGAAGGGGACGTGCTGGTGAGCGTTCGGGCGCCCGTTGGCGATGTAAACGTCGCACTTGAATCCTGCGCTGTTGGCCGAGGGGTCGCCGCCGTTGGTCTGGACAACGCTCAGTCCTTCGCCTTGTATTCGATGAAGTCGCTGCGGGACAGATTTGCCGAGTACGAGTCGCATGGGACGGTGTTCGGCTCGATTAACAAGAAGCAATTTGAAGCGTTGCCTTGCGTCATTCCCTCGCCTGAGGTGCTTGCCGCGTTCTCATGTACAGCGGGAGCGCTCGACGACCGCGTGCGTGTCAACGAACTTCAGGTCCGGTCGCTAACGGACCTGCGTGACTCGCTGCTCCCTCGCCTCATCTCCGGCAAGCTCCGCCTTCCCGAGGCACAAGCTCAACTCGAAGAGGCCATTGCATGAGCGGGGTCAGCGAGGACGCTGTCGAACAGGCGATGCTCGAATGGCTGGCCGGCCTGGGCTGGGCCACTGCCCATGGCCCCGACATCTCCCCACCCGATGCCCGCACGCCTGGGACCGAGCGCGCCAGCTACCGCGAGGTGGCGCTAGCCGGCCGGCTGCGCGACGCCATCGCGCGGCTGAACCCGCATATCCCGCCCGGCGCCCGCGACGACGCGCTGCGCCGCGTGCTCAGCCCCAACCTGCCGGGCCTTGTCAGCGCCAACCGCCAGATGCACCGCTGGCTGGTGGACGGCGTGCCCGTTGAGTTCCAGAAGGACGGCGAGACGCGCGGCGACCGCGTGCGCCTGCTGGACTTCGCTGACGTGGCGGCCAACGACTGGCTGGCCGTCAACCAGTTCAGCGTGCAGGGGCCGAAGCTGACGCGCCGGCCCGATGTGCTCCTGTTCGTCAACGGCCTGCCGCTGGTGCTGTTCGAGCTGAAGAACCCCGGGGACGAGGACGCCGACATTTGGGCGGCTTGGAACCAGCTCCAGACCTACCAGCAGGACATCCCCGACCTGTTCCATGCGAACGTGCTGCAGGTCATCAGCGACGGCATCCAGGCGCGCATGGGTTCGCTGACCAGCGACCGCGAGCGCTTCATGGCCTGGCGCACCATCGACGGCGTGTCCACCGACCCGCTGGGTGCGATGCGCGAGCTGGAGACGCTGGTGCTGGGCCTGTGCCAGCGCGAGCTGCTGCTGGAGTACCTGCGCCACTTCGTGCTGTTCGAGGACGACGGCCGGCTCGTCAAGAAAGCGGCCGGCTACCACCAGTTCCACGCGGTGCGGGCCGTGGTGCAGAGCGTGCTGGCGGCGTCGGCGCCGGGCGGCACGCGCAAGGGCGGCGTTGTCTGGCACACCCAGGGCGCCGGCAAGAGCATCGAGATGACCTGCCTGGCCGGCGCGTTGATGGCGCACCCCGACATGGGCAACCCGACGCTGGTGGTGGTGACCGACCGTAACGACCTGGACAACCAGCTCTTCGGCGTGTTCGCTGCCGCCAGCGAGATGCTGCGCGAGACGCCGGCCCAGGCCGACACGCGGCCCGAGCTGCGCCGCCTGCTGGCCAACCGCCCTTCGGGCGGCATCATCTTCACGACCATCCAGAAGTTCACGCCAGGCGAGGACGAAGACACTTTCCCCGTGCTCTCCGACCGGCGCAATATCGTCGTCATCTGCGATGAGGCGCACCGCACGCAGTACGGCTTCGAGGCGCGGCTGGTGAACGACAAGGGGCGGCCGGCCGAGCCGGCAGCCAATGACAGCCAGGCGCTGCAGGTGGCCGAGCCCCGCGCCGACTACCAAGCCACCAACGCCATGCGCTATGGCTACGCGCAGCATCTGCGCGATGCGCTGCCCGGCGCGACCTTCGTCGCCTTCACCGGCACGCCGGTGTCCCTGAGCGACCGCGACACCCGCGCCGTGTTCGGCGACTACGTCCACATCTACGACATCGAGCAGGCGGTGCGCGACGGCGCCACCGTGCCCATCTACTACGAGAGCCGGCTGGCCCGGCTGGAGCTGAAGGAGGCCGATGTCTCGCAGCTCGACAGCGAGGTGGACGAGCTGACCGAGGACGAGGAAGGCGACGCGGCCAAGGTGGCCCGGCTGCGCCGCTGGGCCGCGCTGGAGCAGCTGGTGGGCGCGCCGCCGCGCATCCAAAAGGTGGCGGCCGACATCGTGGCCCACTTCGAGAACCGGCTCACGGCGATGGAGGGCAAGGCGATGGTCGTGGCGATGAGCCGCGACATCTGCGTCTACCTCTACAACGCCATCGTAGCGCTGCGGCCCGACTGGCACAGCGACGACCCAATGCAGGGCGCCATCAAGGTGGTGATGACCGGCGCGGCCTCGGACAAGGCGCTGCTGAAGCCGCACATTTACCCCAAGAACGTGCGCAAGGACTTGGAGAAGCGCTTCAAGAAGCCGGCCGACCCGTTCAAGTTGGTCATCGTGCGAGACATGTGGCTGACCGGGTTCGACGCGCCCTGCCTGCACACGATGTACGTGGACAAGCCCATGCGTGGCCACAACCTGATGCAGGCCATCGCGCGGGTGAATCGTGTCTTCAAGGACAAGCCTGGCGGCCTGGTGGTGGACTACATCGGCATCGCCAACGAGCTGAAGGCGGCGCTAGCCGACTACACCCAAGCCCACGGGCGCGGCAAGCCAACCATCGACGCGCACGATGCGCTGGCCGTGCTGCAGGAACAGATGGACGTACTGCACAACATGCTGCATGGCGTCGAATACACCGACTTCCGCAGCAAGGCCTGGCAGTTGTTGCCGGCAGTGGCCAACCATGTGCTCGGGCTGGAGGACGGCAAGAAGCGCTTCGCCGACACGGTGCTGGCCGCCAGCAGGGCGTTCGCGCTGTGCTGCACGCTGGACGAGGCGCTGACCTACCGCGACGAACTGGCCTTCCTTCAGGCGGTCAAAGCAGCGCTGACCAAGCACGCCGGCACCGACAAGAAGCTGACCGACGAGCAGAAGGAGCACGCGCTGCGGCAAATCATCAGCCGCGCGGTGGTCAGCGATGAGGTCATCGACATCTTCTCGGCCGCCGGCCTGAAGCGGCCGGACATCGGCGTGCTGTCTGACGAGTTCCTGGAAGACGTGCGCCACATGAAAGAGCGCAACCTGGCCGTCGAGCTGCTGGAGCGCCTTCTGAAGGGCGAAATCAAGTCGCGCTTCAAGACCAATGTGGTGCAGAGCGCCAAGTTCTCCGAGCTCCTGCAGCAAAGCCTGACCCGCTACCGCAACCGGGCGGTCGAAACGGCCCAAGTCATCGAAGAGCTCATCGAGATGGCCAAGAAGTTCCAGGCCGCTGCGCAACGCGGAGAGAGCCTGGGGCTGAACCACGACGAGATGGCCTTCTACGACGCGCTGGCCATGAACGAGGCTGCGGTTCGCGACTTGGGCGACGAGACGCTGAAGAAGATTGCCGTCGAACTGACGCTGAGCCTGCGCAAGTCCGTCACTGTGGACTGGGCCAAGCGCGAGACAGTGCGGGCCAAGCTGCGCGTGATGGTGAAGACGCTACTGCGCCGCTACAAATACCCGCCTGACCGGCAGGAAGAGGCGACGGAGACGGTGCTGCGGCAGGCGGAGTCGTTGTCGGCGGAGTGGGTTGCGTAATGGCGACTGGAGCCACGACATACGCACCTGACCAGCTCATCAAGGATGCGGCGAAGCATGGCGAGTTGGTTGTCTTCGTCGGCGCGGGGGCCTCAATGCTCTGCGGAAGCCCCGATTGGCGTGGGTTCGCAAGCCAGGTCGTTGGCGCTCTCGAGAGGGGCAACGTGCTCGACTTCTTGGAGGCGGAGCAACTGCGCGGGCTTGGTGACCCACGCAGAACTCTGTCGATTGCGATGGCTCTTGCCAAGGAAAAGGGCATATCCATCGACTTTGATGGCATCTTGCACCCGGGGAAGCCTGCGGCGGTTGGAGAAGAGCTGTACAGATTGCTATCCGAGCTGAGGCCTGTCTTCGTCACGACAAACTATGACAAGTGGCTTGATGACGCCGGCCCGGAGGACCTGTCAACTGAGGTAAAGGAAGGTGGAGAGGCGGAGCCTCCGAAGGGGCCAGCCAAACGACCTAAGTACTACCTTCGCGAACACTTATCGCCTGCGCTTCTCGCTCAGAGAGGGGCTGTCATTCACCTCCATGGTTCCTACATGGACCCGAGCTCGATGGTGGTCTCGCTTAAGGATTACATCGAGCACTACGCCGATTCGAGAGTTCAGGAGTTTCTCGCGGCGATGTTCAAGAACCATACCGTTCTGTTCGTGGGCTACGGTCTTGCAGAACTGGAGGTTTTGGACCACATCATCCGGTCCAACGAGTCGATTCGGACCGGGGCAACGGAGCCCCGACACTTCCTGCTGTTCGCCGTTCGGTCGACGGAATCTGTCCAGACTCGATTCATCGAGCACTTCTTTCGCGACCAGTGTGGCGTCCAAGTTATTCCGTACTGCATCGACACGAAGGGCTACCGGGAACTCGTGGAGGTCTTTAAGGGCTGGGCACCGGAGCTGGATATACGTGGCCCAGCTACGTTGGACTTGCAGGCCCACCTAGACAGATATGTAGCATCGCCCACCGAAGTCAATCGACGCGCGGCGCTAAGCCTTATAGAGAGTCGGCCTGAGCTCGCCTCCTACTTGCTCAACTCTCTGAAGGACCCCGTGTGGTTTGGCGACCTCGATGGCGCGGGCTTCTTCAACCCGGAGGACAACCCGGAGGTGAGGCTCGTCGAAGGCGAACGCGGTACTGTGTATCAGGCGGATGGGTGGCCTGCTCTGCGGTACCTTGAGCAAATTGCCGCGTCAGTAACGGACGTACAGGCTGCCCGCATCGTCAACATAGTTCGAGCTATCAGCGCGGACGCCGACCGTCGCAGTATTGATAACTGGAGAACTTGGTGGTCTCTTGCGACGGTATTTTCGCAGTTGCCGCTGGATGTATTGACGGATGACGACATTGAGATGACTCGCCGATGGCTCGTTAGCCGCTTTGATGCAGACATGGTCGGGCACGAGCTCGGCGTGAAGCTCCTGCCGCGACTTTTGGATAGTCCTAAATCAGGGGACTGGCATAAGGCAACGCTGCTGGCCGATGTGCTCTCAATGGTTCGGCCAACCGGAGAAGCAACGTGAACGACAAGGCGGGAGTTCTGGGCAGCTACTACTTGGGTGAGGCCCTCAAGCCAGCCGCGAGGAAGCTTGGCGAACGTTGCGGTGCCGCCGCCGTCGCCATGCTGGCCCGGCGCCTGACCGAATACATTGGTTCGATAGATGATGACAGGCACTCGTATATCTGGCGCTCTGCAGTTGAGGAACACGAACAAGATGCACATAAGGACGGTTCGAGAGACGTACTTGTTGACGCTGTCCGCGATGCGGCCATAGGCGCCACGGGCACCGGCTCTTCAGCGGCGCTATCCGTCGCCAAGTCGCTCCTTGAATCACCCTACCCGACGCTGACTCGCATTGGAATTTATGTGTGTGGCGAGCACTACGGCACCGTTGGAACGGCCTTTTGGGAGTGCGCCAAAGCAAGGTGGTTCGTCGAGGTTTCCTATTGGCATGAGCTCTATTGGTTCATCAGCAAAGGCTTCTCAAAGTTTTCTTCCTCCCAGAGGGCGAAGTTTCTGGAGTTTGTGGAGCAGCTTAAGGGGGACTGGTCGGACGAGTCGCGGCAAGAGGAATGGGACGAGACTCAAAGGCGAGACCTCCTGCATCCTGCGTTCGGCCAAGGCGATGCGGATGTGGATACGAGGTATGAAGCGCTGGTGAAGCGATGGGGGCCAGTGCGGGACCACCCGGACTTCCACACCTACTCGACTGGCGGCTGGGTTGGAGACCGGAGCCCCATCCCATCCGACGCGCTCGTGGCGATGTCAGGAGAGGAACTGGTGACGTACTTGAGGGGCTTCACCCCGGAGGCCAGGAGTTGGGATGGCCCAACCTACAGAGGGCTCGCTTCGACGCTAAGTGCAGCAGTTAGGGCCAGCGAAGATGGCTTCGCAAGTCGAATCATGCTGTTCGTCGACCTAGCGAGGCCGTATCAGCACGGCGTGCTTCGTGGACTGAAGGAGCGGTGGTCCGACGACAAGCGGGACATCTCCTGGCCGACAACCCTGAAGCTGGTGCAGGCCCTTGTTTCGTCGCCCACCTTCCGAGCCGACTTGACTGCCGAGCAGACGGAGGGTTGGGAACCCTCGGTGCACTGGGTCGTTAGCGACATTGCCGACCTTGTGAAGAGTGCGTCCGAGACTAAGCGTCACATGCCGGCGGACCTCTACAAGCTGTGGCTCAAAGTTCTGTGCCACGTTCTTGAGGCGACGCCTGGTGAAGAAGAAGAATCGAGCGACGCGGTCTCTCACGCAATTAACTCTCCGAGGGGACGGACGTTGGAGGCGCTCATTCGCCTTGCCCTGGCCATGAAACGCGAGGAAGCCGCTGGCGACCCCGCGTCGGACGAGACTTGGATTGCGGTCGGGCCGGTGCTTGAAGCCGAACTCGCAACAAGCGAGGCGGGGCTGAATAACGACTTTGCGACGATGTGCGGGCTGTACTGCGCAAACTTTCACTATCTCAACGCAGACTGGACGGAAGGCAATTTCGACAGACTCTTCTCGTTAACCAACGAGTCGGCATGGAGGTGTGCGGCACAGGGGTTCGCTTACCAGAATCGCCTGTACCCGTGGCTGTACGAACGCCTTGATGCCGGCGGGCACCTGAGGCGAATGGTCTTCTCGGAGGACCTCCCCGACCGCGTGGCGGATAGAGCTCTACAGTTTCTGGGGCTCGCGTATCTCGAAGGCATCGAGAGCCTCGACGGTGACGGCCTGCTCAGCGAGCTCGTTGTCGGGTTAAAGGTCAAAGAACTGTCGGCGCTGTCCTGGTTCTTCTGGACGCTTCGAGGGCAGTTGGAACCGACTGCACGCACGTCGAGAGTGCTGGATTTCTGGATGACGGTGGCAGAGCGGATTCGGGCAACCGGCGCAGTCTTGCCTGGACTTCAGTCGGCCCTCACCCAGCTTGCAGCCTTCGTCCATGAACTCACACCGGCGACGAGCGCGGCATTGCTGGATGCGGCGCCCTACGCACAAGTCGGGCACCACGGCTACATGCTGGTCGAGAATTTGGTGCGGCTCGCGAGCCAGTACCCCAAGGAGGTAGCCGCCATCTTCCGGTCTGCCATGTCGGGCTTCTTGCCGGACTTTCGTCCAGAGGACGTGAAAGGCTGCGTTATTCGATTGGCCGAGGCGGGCCAGGTCGAGGAGGCTGAGTGGATTTGCAACGCGTATGCCGAGCGTGGCTCACCACTCCTGAAGGAGACGTATGAGGCGCTGCGCGCCATGCAACGGTCGGCGTCGGGTTCTGCCGGCGAGGCTGACGGCCGTGCTGGAGAGGGCGGTGCCGGCAACGGTGATGCCTGACCCTCAGCTTAAGAACACGGTGGTCTTGCGGTCGCCATCCGCCTGTTACAATCTGTACCTCAGACCCGTGTCGCACCGGCCGCAAAGCCGCGAAATCACTGGGGTTCCCAGGTGGCCAATTGTCTCCCATCAGCCACCCCACTAGAAATTTATAGATCAGGCGCTTAATGGACCTGGAATTCGTGGACCTGGAGTCCGGCCCGCGAATTCGGGAAACCTAAGCGCCTTTTTTATTTCCCGAAAAAAGGCGCTCCGCCGCTAGAAGCGCCACGCCACGTTGACGCTGCCGGCATTCTGCCGGTTGCCGCCGCCGAACTGGCCGTTGTAGGCCACGCCCACGCTGGTCGATTTCGTCACTCGCATGTCGATGCCCAATTCCATCACGGCGGCGTTCTGCGCGATGGGGGCGCCGGCCACCGTGAAAGGCACGCTGTCGCCGAAGGCCACGGTGGTGGTGGGATCGAGGTCCCCGAAGGCATGGCGCCAGCCGGCCATGGCATGCACGCGGCCCGGCATGCCGGCGGACTCGAAGCGAAACTCGCCGCGTAGTCCCAGCGTGGTGGTGGTGACGGCGCTGCGTTCGCTTTCGCCGTCGAGGGCTGCCACGCCGCCGGATTCGGAGAAACCCCGCACGCGCAGGTCGCTGTAATTGACGCCGGCGAAGGGCTGCAGCGCCATGCCGTCGCCCACCGGCAAGCGGTAGCCCAGTTCCGTGAAGACCTGCGCGGTGCCGGCGTGATAACCGGCCTTCAGCGTGTCGGGCAATCCCGCGGCGGCGGTATCGCGGCGCGTATCGATATCGTGCCAGGTGTAGGCCGCGCCCGCGGTCCATTCGATGTGTCCCGGTCCGGCCTGGAAGGCCTTGCCGCCGTATAGCGTGGCGCTGTAGCTGTCCACGTCCGCGGTGGAAGTGCGGTCGCGCAGGGACACATGGGTGTCGGTATAGCCCAGCGCCCCGCCCAGGCGCCAGCCGGCGCCCAAGGCGCGGTCGCCGCCCACGAACAGGCCGCCGTCCGATTGCCGCACGCGTCCCGCGTTGCCATTGCCGTCCAGCGTGCGCCAGCTGCCGAAGACCTCCGCCCAGAGCGGCTGCGCGGCCGAGCGGGGCAGGGCGATCGCGCCCGATGCCGGCGATCCCGCCTGCGCCGTGGGGGCGCCGGGCGTCTGGCCTGCGTATAGATTCGCGCGCAAGTGCGCCATCGGCAGGCTGGCTACTGTGTCGGCGACTTGACCCAGTGCCGCGATGGTGGTGGCGTGGACCTCACCGGACAATGCATCGAAGGCCGCCGGTGGCGCGCCCACTGGAAGATTCAGTACCTGGGAATAGACCGCGTTGTCCTGCGGCATGGTTTGTACCGCGTTGGCGACGGCGCGCTGGTTGCGGGTGTTCGCGGCGTCGGCAAAGCGGATCGGGCGCGTGCCCCCGCCGCCATTGCCACCACCATCGCCGCCGTTGCCACCACCACTGCTGTTGCCGTTACCACCATCGCCGCCACTGCCACCGTCGCCACCGTCGCCGCCATCGCCGCCATCGCCGCCATCGCCGCCATTGCCACCGTTGCCGCTGTTGCCACCATTGCCCGGCACCTGCTTCAACTGCATCCGCAGGGTGACGTCGTTGGCGCCGTAGCTCAGCTTGGGATCCAGGAAGGCGTAGTTGCTGGCGACGCTGTTGAATGTCCCTTGCAGCCCTCCCGCCGCCGACACGATGGTGTAGTCCCGCGCCAGGCTGAAATTGCCGTCCGGGCCCACGTGCACCACCGAACCCGCCAGCGTCGCCCTGCCGCCCGCCACGATGCGGTCGCTGGCCGAGGAGGCGGAATCCACCTCCACCTGATAGACCGCGCCGGGCGCCATGGTGAAGTCGCCGGTGACGTGCAGCGTGCCGATGGAGTTGCCCGGCGCCACGATGCCGCCGGCGCCGATCACGGCACCGCCGACCGTGCCCTGTCCGCCCAGCGTGGCGCCGTTGGCCACGGTCACGGTGGCCGGCAGAATGGCACCGGCGTGCGTGGCGTCGCCCACCACGAGCTTGCCTGCCTGCAGCGCGAATGCGCCCGTATACGTGCTGGCGCCATTCAGTGTCAGGGTGGCGGCGCCGGTCTTGGCCAGCGCGCCGCCGCCGGAGAGCGTGCCTTGCAGCGTCAGGGACTGCGGCGTGTCGAGGGTGCCCCCGCCCGCGTCCACCACGATGGCGCGCGCCGTATCGATCGCGGCGGTGTTGCGCAGCGTGCCGCCGTTGAACGTCAGGGCGCCGGCCACATCGCCCAGCACCGCGTCCGAGCCGATGGCCAGCGTGCCGGCGCTCACGGTCCACGGCGTGACGCCGGCGTTGACACCCGTCAAGGTCCAGGTGCTGGCGCCCGTTTTTTCGTAGCCATTGAAGCCCTGGTACTGCACCAGGCTGCCCACGGCGCCGATCTGGCCGACGTTGAAGGTGGTGCTGGCATCCGTCGTATCGCCGCCCAGGTCGAGGATATCCCCGCCCAGCGTCGTACCGCTGGTGCTGACGACGTTGCCCAGGATGGTGGACCCTGCCTGCAACGTCAGGCGATTGGCCCCGCCGCTCAATTCCACGGCATTGGCGCGGCCCGTGAAGCTGCCCACGCCGCCTACGATGGTGCCGCTATTGGCAATCGTGACGCCGCCTTGGGCGACCACGCCGGCCCCGCCGGCGGCAGGGATTGCGCCGCCCGGACTGCCCGCGATACCGCCAAAGATGGTTCCGGCGTTCAGCAGGGATCCGCCGGTGTTGATGAAGCGCACGCCGGCCCCGCCGACGCCCGCCTGGCCGCTGGATCCGTCGCCGCCCCTGCCGCCGGTGATCTGGCCGCTGGCGTCGTTGGCGATGGCGGTGCCGTTGACGACGATGGCGTCGCCACCCGCCCCGGCTCCGCCCATCACGCTCGCGTCGCCATTGCCGCCGTTGCCACCGCGGATGGACGCGGCATTGTTTACCGTGCCGCGGTTGGCAAGCACCGCCGCGCCGCCCTGGCCGCCCGCGCCGCTTAAGGCCGCGCCGCCCAGGCCGCCCTGGATGGTGCCGAGATTGTTGAACAGGGTGCCGCCGTCGACCAGGAATACGCCCGCGCCGCCACTGCCGCCGCTCGAGTTCGCACCCAGGCCGGCCGCGCCACCGGTGCCGCCGACGATCACCGAACCGGTGTGCAGGATGGTCCCGCCGGACACCAGCACCAGGGCGGCGCCGCCGCCACCGCCGCCGCCGGGTCCGCCAACCGCCGTGGCTCCGTCGCCGCCATTGCCGCCGGAGATGGAGGTTCCGCCGGTGTTGAGCACCGCATTCGCTCCGGTAAGGATCAGGCCGCCCTGGCCACCGCCGCCGCCACCTCCGCCCGAATCGAAGGAGCCCACATCGCCGTCAAGGCCGTTGAGCCCGTTCATCGCGTTGGGCAGCACCGTGTTGAGGCCCGCGCTGACGTTGCCAGACGGGGTCTGGCTATCGCCACCCTTGCCACCCGCGGCAGCGATGCCGCCGGCACCGCCACCTCCGCCACCGCCGGAGCTCGCATCATCGCCTACGAGCTGGCCGCCCATGCCGCCCGCGGAGCTGGAATTGCCTCCGTTCGCGCCCAGGCCGGCAGCCCCGCCCAATGGCGCGCCGCTGCCGCCGCCACCGCCTGGCACCGATACGGCGGGCAGGGTGCCGCCTTGTCCGCCGCCGCCGCCGCCCNCCNGGNNGNCGNCGNCGCCGCCGCCGCCNTCACCGTTGAAAGCATCCCCGCCATTACCGCCCTGTCCGCCGCCGCTGGCGATATCGCCGGGCGCCGCGAGTGCCATCATCGGCGCCGCGGCCGACAGCAGGGCGGTCGCCAGCGCGACTTTCAGCGTGGACAGGGGCAGGTCGGGAGCGCGTCCATGCCGGGTAATGCGATTTCCTTGCGAGGTGTTTTTCGTTTTCATATCGGCGAGAAAAAAGCAGGAGCGGCGTGCGCGAGCACACGCCGGCACTGGCGAAGCTACAGGGGGAACCAGCCACGTATTGCGGTGAGAAGCGCCGCGGCTTAGGCCGAAGTACGGAGGCGGCGCGCGGCGATTGTAAAAGACAGCGGCTGAAAATGGCGGTTTGTTGCATCCTCGCTCCTTGCGCATAGGGAATCCACCGATGGCCGGGCAAACCGCGCGAATCTAGACTAAATATGTATAAACATAAATATAAGTCTGGTCTATTTCCACGGAGGAGGAAACCATGTCATTGACCGTTCGCGGGATAGCGATCCTGGCGACCCTGTTCGCATGCCTGGCGATGCAGCCCGCCCGTTCCCAGAACATCGATATAAAAGAGCCGCTGACCATCGCGAGCCAGGGCAGCTTCTTCATCGGCGGCAGAGAGGTGAAGTCGGAAACCCTCTCCACGCTGCCGCAGGTGGATCCCAAGGGCACGGTCACCGTCGAGCAGATGTATGTGCAATACCAGGTTCCCGTGCATCCCAAGGCCGCCCGCGTCGTGTTCATCCATGGCTGCTGCCTGACCGGCGCATCGTGGGAGACGACGCCGGACGGCCGCATGGGCTGGTCGGAGTATTTCGTGCGCAAAGGCTATCCGACCTACGTCGTGGACCAGGCCGCGCGTGGCCGTTCGGCCATGAACGCGTCGGTGATCGGCGGGGTCAGGAGCGGCAAGCTGCAGCCCGATACGCTGCCGGTGGGTTTCCAGGCAGGGCGGGAGGTCGCGTGGCCGCTGTTCCGTTTCGGCCCGCGTTATCCCGAAGCCTATGCGGGCTCGCAATATCCGGTCGAGGCCCAGGAGGCGCTTTGGAAGCAGATGGTGCCGGACTGGGCGTATTCGATGTCGACGCCGAATCCCACCGTGCCCGCGCTGAACCTGCTTGCCCAGCGGCTTAAGAACACGGTGCTGGTCAGCCACTCGCAGTCAGGGATTTATCCGTTCCAGGCACTCGCGCGCGGCCGCGACGGGATAGCGGCCATCGTTTCGATAGAGCCCGCCGCGTGTCCCGCGGCCAGCGGCGATCTGGCGCCTTATGCCGGCGTTCCCATCATGGTCCTGTTCGGCGACTACATCGCGCAATCGGCCGTGTGGGCGCCGCGCCTGGCGGCATGCGAGGCATTCGCGCAGGCGGTCAACAAGGCGGGCGGCCAGGCCAAGGTGCTCCAGCTGCCGCAGGCGGGCATGTACGGCAACACGCACATGCTGATGCAGGACCGCAATAACCTGCAGGTCGCCGATCTGCTGTCGAAGTGGATCGACGACAGCGTGCATTGACCGCCGTCGATCCGTATAGGCGTTTTTGAACGCTCGCTTGGGCAAGCTCGAACTGGACGCGGCTGCCGGCGCCTTCCTGGCGGCGCGCGGCCTTGCCGGACGACCATGTCGAGGGCTCGCGGCGCGGGCCGCTCGGTGATACCTGACGGATCAACCCTTCCGCGTCAGCGCCGCATAGGTGTCCTTCACCATCGCCTGCAGGGTCGGCAGCAGGCGGTCGGCCAGATCTTCGCGGTAACCGTAGGGTTCGGTCTCGTCCATGTACACGCATTGCGCCATTTCCAGCTGCACCACGTGAACGCCTTCTTGCGGACGGCCGTAGTGGCGCGTGATGTGGCCGCCCTTGAAGCGGTCATCGATCACCCAGCTGTACGGGCCCGTGGCGGCGGCGGCCTGGGCGGCTTCGCGCAGGGCGGGTCCGCATGCGGCGCCGCTGAAGGTGCCGATGTTCAGGTCAGGCAAGCGGCCCTCGAACAGGTAGGGCAGTTCGCTGGCGATGGAATGTGCCTCCCACATCAGCACGTGTCCATGCTGCCGGCGCAAGCGTTGAAGCTCGGCGCTCAAGGTGTCGTGATACGGCTGCCAGTAATCGCGCACCCGTTGCGCGGTCTCGGCATCGCCGGGCACGTCCGCGGGGTCCAGATAGACTGGTTCGCCATGAAAGGTCGCGACCGGGCAGAGCGTCGTGGTCGTCTGGCCCGGATACAGCGCGGCGCCGTCGCTGGGCCGGTTCACGTCGATCACGTAGCGCGAATAATTCGCCCGCACGAAGGACGCGCCCATCCGCCGCGCGAAGTCATACAGGCGCGACAGGTGCCAGTCGGTATCGGCCAGCCTGCGCGCGGCCGGCGTCATGCGGCGTGCATAGGCCTCGGGCAGGTACTCGCCGCCGTGCGGGATGGAGATAAGCAACGGGATGCTGCCTTGTTCAAGACTGACGATGGGCAGGGTCATGATGTTCGCTCTCTAGGGATTCGGGTTTGAACGCAAAGCGCGGCGCAGCACCTGGCGCGGCGGGCGGCGACGCTCCCAGACTTCGGGCCGCACCATGTGCGGTGGCGGCTGGCCGGAAAGCACCGCGATGATCTGCTCGGCGCACTGGGTGGCCGTGGCCCGCAGCGCCTCCTGGGCGGAGCCGGCCACGTGCGGGGTCAGTACGACATTGGGCAGGCCGGCCACGATGGCGCCGGCGGGCAAGGGCTCGGTTTCGAAGACGTCCAGGCCCGCACCGAACAGATGGCCCTGGCGCAAGGCATCGGCCAGGGCGGTCTCGTCGATGAGCCCGCCGCGTGATGTATTGATGACGATGGCGCCGCGCTTCATGCGGCGCAGCGCGCCGGCGTCCAGCGTGTGGCGCGTATCCGGACGCAGCGGACGATGCAGCGACACGACGTCCGCCACGGCCAGCAGTTCGTCCAGGCTGGCGGCGCGATGTGCGCCCGGCGGCAGCGCTTCGCCGGCGGGCAGGCTGGGCGACCACACCACCACCCGCATGCCCAGCGCCTGCGTCACCATGCCGCACAGAATGCGGCCGGTGCGGCCCAGCCCGACGATGCCCAGGGTCTTGCCGCACAGTGACACCATCGGTTGCTCGTACTTGAAACGCCAGTCGCCCTTGCGCGTGGCGGCGTCGGCCTGCACGGCCTGGCGCGCGGTGGCCAGCATCAGCATCAGCGCGTGTTCCGCCACTGCCTGCACGTTGGCCGACGGCGTGTAGACCACGGGAATCCCGAGTTCGGCGGCATGGGCCACCGCGATCTTGTCGGTGCCGGTGCCGTGGTTGGCGATCACGCACAGATGCGGCGCCATGTCGATGAGATCGGCGGGAAGACTGTCGCGCACCAGCACGGCGTCGGCTCGCGCGATGACCTGCCGCAGCGCGTCCAGGGTGGTGCCGGGCGGTTCGATGACTTCCATGCCGGCGTCGCGCATAAGCTGCGGTCCGCTGGGATGGACGGGTTGCGCGATGACGCAGGTGGGCATGGGCATGTTTCCTTAGCTCGAATGTTCTTCAACCCGCTGGCGACAGGCCCGCGCGCTCGGCCAGCACCAGGCCCAGCACCCGCGCGGCCGCCGCGAAATCCGCCATGTCCATGGCTTCGTCGGGGTTGTGGCTGCCATTGGCATTGCGTACGAACAGCATCGCGGTGGGCACGCCTTGGTTGGCGAACGTCGCGCTGTCGTGTCCGGCGCCGCTGGGCATGTCGCGGATGCTGGCGCCCGTGGCCGCGGCGGCCTTATGCAGGGCCAGGCGCAGGGCGCCGTCCATGATGGCCGGTTCGCTGCCGGACGGCATGCCCCACTCGAAGCTCACGCCTTGCGCGGCGGCGATGGCGCGGGCGGCTTCGTGCAGGCGCTCGTCCATCAGGCGCAAGGTCCCGGTGTCGCGCGAGCGGATGTCGACCGCGAACGACACCTGGCCCGGCACTTTGCTGAAATCCGCCTGCCTGGGATCGGTGTAGACCTGGCCGAAGGTCAGGGTCAGTTCATGGCCGGCGCGCTCCAATTCGGCCCAGACGTCCTGCAGGCGATCGATCAGGGCCGCCAGGGCGACCACGGCATCGGCGCGGTGGCCGCGCGGCGTGGCGCCGGAGTGGGCATAGCGTCCGAGCACGCGCGCCGCGCGATAACGGAGGCTGCCGCAGATGCCGGTGACCGCGCCCAAGGTGTCGCCGGCGCCGACCAGCACCGGCCCCTGTTCGATATGTAGTTCGAGGAAGCAGTCCAGGCCGCCGGCCTGCAGCCTGGACACACCGGCGGCCACCTGTTCCGGCTGGCCGCCGCAATCGCGGATGTGATCGGCCAGGGTCCGTTGGGTATCGGGTCGTTGCACCCGCAGATCCCGCGCCTCGAGCAAGCCGAAAGCGGCCTTGCTGCCGACGTAGGAGATGGGAAACCAGGCGCTTTCCTCGGCGCGTATGCCCATGACGACGACATCGCGTTCGGATGTCGCGCCGGCGCGCACCCAACCCGCCACGACGGCCATGCCGGCCACCACGCCGGCCGCGCCGTCGTAGTTGCCGCCACGCGGCACCGAATCCAGGTGCGAGCCGGTGACGACCGCGGGCAGGTCGCGTCGGCGTCCCGGCAAGGTCAGGTACAGGTTCAATGCCGCATCGCGCGCCACTTCCAGGCCGAGCAGGCGGCCGCACTCCGCCAGGGTTTCGTGCGCGGCCTGTTCGCCCGCGCCGTAGGTGTCGCGGGTGATGCCCACGCCATCGTGGCTTTGCGCGCGCAGCTGCTCGAAGAGGCGTTCGGCGAGGGGGATGTAGGGTTCTATCATGGCTGGGCGATCGCCTCGGCGGTAATGGCCGCCACCGGGTCCCAGTCGCGCCCCGGCATGGCCGCGATCAGCTGGCGGGTGTAGGCGTCGCGCGGGTTGTCGAAGATCTGCGCGGGCGGGCCTTGTTCGACCACGCGGCCGCGGTGCATCACCAGCAGGTGGTCGCAGATCTGCGCCGCCACGCGCAGGTCGTGCGTGATGAAGATCAAGGCCAGTTGCAGCCGCTCCTGCACGTTCTTCAGCAGCTTCAAGACCTGCGCCTGCACGGACACGTCGAGGGCGGACACCGACTCGTCCGCGACGATCAGCTGCGGCTCCATCGCCAGGGCGCGGGCGATGCCGATACGCTGGCGCTGGCCGCCGGAGAACTCGGCCGGATAGCGGTCGAAGGCGGATGGGTTCAGCTCCACCAGCGCCAGCAGCTCGCGCGCACGCGCCTCGGCGTGCGGGCGCGAGACGCCGTTGGCCAGCGGTCCGTCACAAAGAATGCGGCCCACGGTCTGGCGCGGATTCAGGGACGCGAAGGGATCCTGGAAGATCATCTGGATCTTGCCGCGCTGCGGCCGGAACTGGGTTTCCGACAGCGGCGCGATGTCCTGGCCGTCGAACAGCATCTGGCCGCCGTCGATGTCCAGCAGCTTGAGCAGGCATTTGCCTATGGTCGATTTGCCCGAACCCGATTCGCCGACGATGCCCACGGTCTGGCCGCGGCCGACGCTGAAGCTGACGTCGTTGACCGCCTGCACGACGCGCTTCTTCTGGAACATGCCGCCGCCCGAGGCATAGACCTTGTTGAGGTTCTTCACCTGCAGCACCGGCCGTGGGCCGGCCGCGCGGCGTTCCCCGGCGTCGGCATGCTGGCTGGGAACGGCGGCGATCAGGCGGCGGGTGTAGGGATGGCGCGGATGGTTCAGGACCTGGTCCGCCGGGCCTTCCTCGACCAGGACGCCTTTTTCCATCACCGCCACCCGGTCGGCGATTTCGGCGACCACGCCGAAGTCGTGGGTGACGAACATCACGCCCATGCCTTTCTGCTTCTGGATGCGGGCGATCAGGGCCAGGATCTGCGCCTGCGTGGTCACGTCCAGGGCGGTCGTCGGCTCGTCGGCGATCAGCAGGCGGGGCTCCAGGGCCAGCGCCATGGCGATCATCACCCGCTGCCGCTGGCCGCCCGACAGGCGAAACGGCCAGGCGTGGCGCAGGGTCGCCGGTTCGGGTAGGCCGACGAACTCCAGCAGTTCCAGCACGCGGTTCTCGCGCGATCCAGCATCGCCGACATTGTGGACCCGCATGACTTCGTCGATCTGGTCGCCGACCGTCTGCAAGGGATTCAGCGCGGACAGCGGTTCCTGGAAGATCATGGCCATCTCGCGGCCGCGCATGCCGCGCAGGGTGTCTTCGTCCAGCTTCAGCAGGTCGCGGCCATCGAACAGGATCTCGCCGCCTTGCGGACGCAGGTAGTCCGGCAACAGGCCCATGATGGCGTTGGCGCTCATCGATTTGCCCGAGCCGGACTCGCCGACGATGCAGAGGATTTCGCCGGCGCGGATGTCGAAGGAGATGTCCTTGACGGCATGCGGCCGGTCGCCGCCGCTCGGCAAGGCGATGGTGAGATCGCGGATGGAGAGCAGCGGCGCGGCGCCGGGGGTGGAGTCGTCCATGGCTTCAGGCTCCACGTTTGCGCAGTTGGGGATTGAGGGCATCGTTCAAGCCTTCGCCGATCAGGTTGATCGCCAGCACGGTGAGCATGATCGCCAGGCCGGGCCAGAGGCTCATCAGGGGCGCTTCGCGCAGCATGGTGCGGGCCGCGCCGATCATGAACCCCCAGCTCATCAGGTTACGGTCGCCCAGGCCCATGAAGGACAGCGCGGACTCGGTCAGGATGGACGTGGCCGTCATCAAGGAAGCCGTGACGATGATGGGCGAGGCCGCGTTGGGCAGGATCTGCGTGAGGATGATGCGCAATGGGCGCTGGCCGATCACCACCGCGGCCTGCACGAATTCACGGGTGCGCAGGGTCATGAACTCCGAGCGGACCAGGCGTGCCACGGGAGGCCAGGACACGATGGCGATGGCGCCGACGATGGACACCAGATCGGGTTTGAAGATGGCGACCAGCACCATGGCCATCGCCAGCTGCGGGATGGTCTGGAAGAACTCGGTCAGGCGCATCAGGAAGTCGTCCAGGCGGCCCCCGAAATAGCCGGCCAGGGCGCCTACCAGGATGCCGATCAGGACAGCGACGGCGGTGGAGATGACGCCGATCAGCAAGGACACGCGGGCGCCATAGGCCAGGCCGGCGGCGATGTCGCGGCCCAGCATGTCGGTGCCCAAGGGATAGGATGGATCGGAGAAGGGCGCCAGCAGCGGCGAGGCGACCATCATCCAGGGCGACTCTTCGTAAAACAAGGGGGCGAGCAGGCCGGTAAGAATGACGAGGAGCAGGATGACGACACCCGCGGTGGCGCCCTGGTGGGCGCAGAAACGTTTGATGAAGGCTTTCATGAATCAGCTTCCCTGGATGCGCGGATCGACGAAGCGGTAGATCAGATCGGTGAGCAGGTTGAAGACCACCACCATGGTCGACGTGACCAGGAACACGCCCAGCAGCAACTGGTAGTCGCGCGCGTTGAGCGCGTCGAACATGAGGCGGCCGATGCCGGGCCAGCCGAACACGGTTTCCGTCAGCACCGCGCCGCCGGCCATTTGGCCCAGCTGGATGCCGGCGAAGGTGATCACGGGCAGCAGGGCATTGCGCAGCGCGTGGCGGCGGATGATCTGCTGCACGGGCACCCCCTTGGCGCGCGCCGTCTTGATGAAATCCATGCCCAGCACTTCCAGCATGGACGCGCGGGTCAGCCGCGCGTAGATGGCCATGAAGAAGCAGCCCAGCGAGATCGTCGGCAGGATCAGGTGTCTGGCGATGTCGCCGGCGCGGGCCCAGCCGGTCAAGGTCGATGCCACGGTTTCCATGCCGAACGGCGGCAGCCAGCCCAGGGTCAAAGAGAAGAAGATCACGGCCAGCAAGGCCAGCCAGAATTGTGGCGTGGCGTAAATGAGCAGGGCGGCGCTCATGAGACCGCTGTCGATCCAGCGGCGCTTCCCTTCATAGCGCGCACGAGCCGCGATGACCCCTGCCAGCATGCCCAGCGAAACCGAGAAAAGAAAGGCGCAGCCCATCAGCAACAGGGTGGCCGGCAGGCGGTCGAGAATCAGGTCCAGCACCGGCACGCGTTCACGGTAGGAGAAGCCGAGATCCAGACGGGTGATGCCTTTGAGATAAATCCCGAGCTGCACGTAGACCGGCTTGTCCAGGCCGAAATCGCGGCGCAGCTGTTGCACGTAGGCCGGGTCGGAAGCGCCGGCTTCACCGGCCATTACCGACGCGGGATCGCCGGGCGCCATGCGTATCAGCAGGAAATTCAGGATCACCACGCCGAGCACGACGATGATGGCTTTGCTCAGCCGGGAGGCGAAATACGACAGGGTCTTCAAAGCATCGGCTCCAAAGCGGTCAGGCAGAAACGGGGCAGCGCCACGGCCATGACGAACGTGGCCGTGGCGCTGCCGTCGGACGATGGAGCAGCTTATTTGTCGATGTAGACGTCGGCGAAGGTGTCGTTCAAGCCGATGGCCGTGGTCACCAGGTTATGCACCTTGGCGCGATACAGCGTCGGGTTCTCGATCTCGAACAGGTAGCCGTTGGCGACCTGGTCGACCAGGATCTTCTGCACCTGGTCGTAGGCCTGCTTGCGCTCCGCGTCCGACGTGGCCGTGGCGGCCTTGTCCCACAAAGCATCGGCCTCGGCGTTCTTGTAGCCCACGTTGTTGACGAAGGCCGAGCCCTTGACGATGTTGCGGGTCAGGAACAGGCGCGACACGCCCAGCGCCGGATCGCCGTACTGCGAGGTGAAGCTGAAGGTCAGGTCGAAATCGAAATCGGACACGCGCTTGGACCACGTGCCGGCGTCGGCGGCCTCCATGTCCACGTTGAAGCCGATCTGCTGCAGGGCCTGGCGGGTGTATTCACCCAGGCGGTCCCAGGCCGCGCCGTAGGGATAGGCCAAAATCTTCACCGGCGTCTTCGACACGTCCACGCCGGATTCCTTGATCAGGGCGCGGGCCTTCTTGAGGTCGTAGGGGTACTGGGTGACGTCGGCGCTGTAGAAGGGCGTCTTGGACGAGATCGGGCCGGTCGAGACCTTGCCCAGGCCGAAGAAGATGTTGTCGACGATGAACTTGCGGTTCAGCGCGTACATCACGGCCTGGCGCACCTTGACGTTGT
Source organism: Bordetella sputigena (assembly GCF_965137885.1). Classification (NCBI taxonomy): domain Bacteria; kingdom Pseudomonadati; phylum Pseudomonadota; class Betaproteobacteria; order Burkholderiales; family Alcaligenaceae; genus Bordetella; species Bordetella sputigena. The sequence continues at coordinate 451,195 of NZ_CBCSCA010000004.1, read as the reverse complement.
CGAACGGCGGCTTGCGCTGATTCATCTGGATGTAGGCCTGCTGCGAGAACATTTCCCAGCCGTTGGTGGTGTAGTCCACGTTGGGCAGCGCTTTCAGGCGCTTGATGTCGACATTGTCCACGTCGCCGCTGCGCAGCACGTCCACGTCGCCGCGCTCGAAAGCCACGGCGCGCGAGGCGGAGTCGGGAATCACGCTGAAGACGATGCCGTCCAGGTAGGGCTTGCCCTTCTGCCAGTAGTCGGGATTGCGCACCAGCTCGATGACCGAACCCTTGCGCCAGCTTTTGAACATGAAGGGGCCCGTACCGATGGGCTTCTGGTTGTTGGGGTTGTTCAGGTAGTCGGTGCCGTCGTAAAGATGCTTGGGCACGATGGGCATGTTGTCGCTGACGAAGGCCTTGAGGAAGGGCGCGAAGGGCGACTTCAGCTTGATCTCGACCTTGTCCGGGGCCAGCGCGGTGACCGATTCGACGAACTGGTTGATGATGACGCGAGCGCGCGGGTGCACCGTACGCAGGAATTTGTCGATGCTGAAGACCACGTCGTCGGCGCTGAAGGGCTTGCCGTCATGCCAGGTCACGCCGTGCTGCAGGTCGAAGGTGTAGGTCTTGCCGTCTTCCGACACATGCCAGGCGCGCGCCAGGCCGGGCCGCGGCTTGAGGTCGGGCGACCACGTCAGCAGGCTCTCGTAGATCTTGCCGGCCACGTATTGCGTGGAGATCTGCTGGTTCAAGCCGAGCATCAGCAGCGGCGGTTCCGGCTGCACGATGGCGCGCAGGGTGCCGCCGTGGGTCTGCGCCTGGGCGCCGGTGGCGCCGGCGACGGCCAGCATGGCGGCCAGGGCGGCTGATAGCAGGGGGCCCTTGACGCGGCGCAGCGCCGAAGGCTTGTGGGTCGAGGTGGAAGACATGCAGGTCACTCCTAGGCTAGGCGGAATTGCGGCGACACTGAGGGCGGCTGGTACAGGGTCGGAACGCGTTCAGGAAAAAACTCCCCGGGCCGTGCGGCAACACGGCTGTTGCGCGGGGCATTGCGTTTGGACAGGCGGCCTCGTCTCCCCTTGAGTACGGGACCGCTATCCGGGTGGACGGTGGTTTACACCGTCCTGACTTCGATTCCTTCTGCTTGCAGGGCGGCGCGGATGTCGCGGGCGAACATCGCGGCGCCGGGCTGGTCGCCGTGGATGCACAGCGTGTCGGCCTTGATCGGCACATCCTTGCCGGACAGGGCGCGCACCACGCCTTCCTTGACCATGCGCTTGACCTGCGCAATGGCCTGGTCGACATCCTCGATCATGGCGTGCGGCTGCGAACGCGGCGTCAAGGTGCCGTCGTCCTGGTATGTGCGGTCGGCATAGACCTCGTGGATCGCGTTCAGGCCCCGGTCCAGCGTGGCCTTGGCGATGGGGGCGTTGGCGACATAGATGGGCAGGGTCGGGTCGACGTCGGCCACCGCGCGCGCCACGGCATCGGCCAGGGCGGGATCGCGCGCGGTCATGTTGTAGAGCGCGCCATGGGTCTTTACATGATGCAGCTTGCCGCCTTGAGAACGGGCCATGGCTTGCAGGGCGCCGACCTGGTAGACGACCAGCGCGTAGACCTCGTCGGCCGTCATCGCCATGACGCGGCGGCCGAAGCCCTGCAGGTCCGGCAGGCCGGGATGCGCGCCGATGGCGACGTTGTGCCTGATGGCGGAGCGCACGGTGGCCAGCATCACGTCGGGGTCGCCGGCATGGAAGCCGCAGGCGATATTGGCGGCGGTGATGTGAGGCATCAGCTGGCTGTCCTGGCCCATGACCCAGGCGCCGAAGCTTTCGCCCATGTCGCAGTTGATATCGATCGAAGGCACGGTGCTCACTCCTGGCTTGGCTCAACGGGGGAGGGGCCGCGCGCTTGCAGGGCACGCGCCGCGGCTGATTGGATTTCGTGCAGGCGGTCATCGGTGGCGCGCCATGCCAGTTCGGCATCGGCCTGGGTGATGGCCTCGAAATGCAGCGCGTCGCCGGGCATGGCCTGCGCCAGCAGCGGCAGGTCGGCGCTGGCGACGTAAGCGATCTTGGGATAGCCGCCGGCGCTCTGGCGGTCGGCCATGAGCACGATGGGCTGGCCATCGGGCGGGACCTGTATGGTGCCGAATGCGGTGGCTTCGGAGATCAGCTCCAGCGGCTCGGTCAGCGCCAAAGGCTGGCCGCTCAGGCGCGCGCCCATGCGGTCGGATTGCTGCGTGACGATGTAGGAACGGGTCGTCAACTGGTCCTGGGCGGCCGCGGTGAAATCGGACCAGTGCGGGCCGGGGATGAAGCGGATAGGGGCGGGCGTCGGGAAGCCGCCGGCTTCGTCGTCGTTGCCGCCGGCTTCCTTGGTTTCGTTGCGGCTGCCGCCCTTGCTTGCGCCGGCCTTGCCGCTGTTGCGTTGCGCCGGTGTGACATCCACTTGTTCCGCGAGCAGGACGGGCATGCCGCTTTGGACCATCAGCTTCTCGATGGGGAGCACCGGCAGGTCGCGCGGCATGCGGCCGACCGCGACCCGGTCGGCGCGTTTGAGCGCACGGCCTTCATGGCCGCCGAACCCCGCGCGGATATTGGTGCTGCGGCTGCCAAGCACGGGCTCCGGCGCGAAACCGCCGCGAACGGCCAGGTAGAGGCGGGCGCCCCGCAGCCGTTCGCCCACGTCGAGCACGGTCCCGCGGCGCAGCAGCACGGCGCGGTCCTGCGGGATCTCCTGGCCATCGGCGGTGATGCGCATGCGCGCGCCGCACAAGGCGACCAGGGTGTGGTCGGCAAAGCGCAGGCGCGGGCCGGTGACCGTGCATTCGAGCACGGCCGCGCCGGCGTCATTCCCCACCAGGGCATTGGCCAGGCGATGCGCCCATTCGTCCATCGGGCCGTTCACCGGGACACCGTACTGCTGCAGGCCCAGGCGGCCGGTATCCTGCAGCGTGCTGAGCATGCCGGGACGTTCCACGGTCATCACGTTCATGGCCGTGGCTCCAGCAGACCGGCGAATTCAGCCGGCGAGATCGGCTTGAAGCGCAGCTGGTCGCCCAGGCGCAGCCGCGTGGGCGGTTGCGCGGTGACGTCGAACAGATTCCATGGCGTGCGCGCAATGACGTTCCAGCCTCCCGGCGACGCGCTTTGATAGATGGAAGACAGGCCGTTGGCGATGGCCACCGACCCGGCTTCCACCCGCGTGCGCGGCGACGCGCGGCGCTTCACGTTCAGGCGCGGGTCGAGCGGACCGGCAAAGGGATTGCCCGGCGAAAAAAAGAAAGCGTAGAGCGTAAGCGGCGTGCCGCTGTGCAAGGCGATCACTTCCTCGGGCGTCAGGCCGCAGCGATCGGCCACGTCATCCAGGTCGGGACCGAAGTCGCCGCCGTAGCAGGCGGGGATCTCGACCACACGGCCGTCGACGGCGACGTCCGGCAGATCCTGGCGCAGCAGGGCTTCGATGCGGCGCGTCAGGTAGACGCTGGGCAAAGCGCCCTCGCGCGGGCAGCGCGACGGCTGGTAATGGACGGCGACGGTCGTGAATGCGGGAACCACCTCGACGATGGCGGCCAAGCCGGCATCGCCGTCGACGGCCGCATTGAGCAGCGCGGTGACCGCATGCACCACCCGGTTGGTGGACAGGTCGACCGAGTCGCCAAGGCGAATGAGCAGGCAGCGATCGCCGACCGGTTCGATGCGCGCGCGCGCCTGAATGCGGGCGCCGCCCCCGACGGACGACGCGTCGGGTTTCAGCGTGGCGGCGTCGGCTGAAGGATCCAAGATAGGGCTCTTTCAGCGGGCCAGCTTGGCGCAGGCGGCCACGATGCGTTCGCAGGCGAGTTTCAGGTGCTCGTCGGCGATGCAGAAGGTCAGGCGCAGATAGGGTTCGAGGCCGAAGGCGCTGCCCGGGACCACCGCCACGCCTGCTTCTTCGATCAGGTAGCGCGCCAGGTCGGCGTCGGTGCCTATGGTTTCGCCCTTGGGGGTGCGCATGCCGATCGCTTCCCGGCAGTCCGCGAAGAAATAGAAGGCCGCCGGGGGACGGCGTACGGCCAGCACCGGCGCGGCTTGCCGCAGGATGCCGAGCGCCATGTCGCGGCGCGCGCGCAGACGTTCACGCCAGCCATCGAGGAAATCGTGCGAACCGTTGAGCGCGGCCACGGCGGCTGCCTGGCTGACGGAGCTGGGATTGCTGGTGCTTTGCGACTGCAGCAGGTTCATGGCCTTGATCAGCCAGGCCGGACCGCCGGCGTAACCCAGGCGCCAGCCGGTCATGGCATGCGACTTCGATACGCCGTTGATGGTCAGGGTGCGCGCCCGCATATCGGGCGCGGCTTCGGCAAAAGAGACGAAGTTGCCTTCATACACCAGCTGTTCGTAGATATCGTCCGACATCACCAGCACGCGCGGGTGCTGGCGGATGACCGCTGCCAGGGCGGCGAATTCCTGCCTGGTATAGAGCGCCCCCGACGGATTGCAAGGCGCATTGAGGATCAGCCAGCGCGTCCTCGGCGTCAGATACCGTTCCAGGAGGGCCGGCGTCAATTTGAAATCGTTGGCGGCGTCCGGCGTGATGACCACCGGGGTGCCGCCGGCGATGCGGGCCATTTCCGTATAGGACACCCAGTACGGCGCCACCACGATGGCTTCATCGCCCGGGTTCAGGGTGGCCAGCAGGGCATTGAAGAGAATCTGCTTGGCGCCGGTGGCGGCGATGATCTCCTCCGGCGCATAGGCCAGGTGGTTGTCGCGCTTGAACTTGGCGGCGACGGCCGTCTTCAGGGCGGGCGTGCCGCCGACGTCGGTGTAGCGGGTCTGGCCTTCGGTGATGCCCTGGATCGCCGCTTCGCGTACGTGCCGCGGCGTGTCGAAGTCCAGTTCGCCTTCGCTGAGACTGATGATGGAGCGGCCTTCGGCGGACAGCCGGCGGGCCAGCTCGCTGATGGCGCCCGTGGCGGAAGGACGCGCCGCCGCTACGCGGTCGGCCAGGCGGACATCGAGTTCAACGGAAGACATCGGGATTTCGGTTCGGCAAGGCTTCTGGGAGTGGTCGCATTCTGACCCTGCCGGCACCGTGAGTACATTAGGTATACCACTTATATACAATAGATGGACCAGGGAGCGAGGATGCGGCTATCCCAGGGAAATCCCGCTTTCAGGCAGGTCCCGGGGCGGCATTCAGGAGCCGTCAACCTGTGCCACACTTCCTTTTTTGCGTATCTCACAAACAGAATTCATGAATCCGGGACACGAGGATCTGGCGCCCAGCCAGGAGCTGGATGGGGGCAACCGCGGACTGGCCAACCAGGCGTATGACGCCCTGGTCGACCTGATCCTGTCACGCGAACTCAAGCAGGGCGAGCAGGTGCAGGAACGGGCGCTGGCCCTGCGGCTGGGCGTGTCGCGCACGCCATTGCGGGAAGCCATGCACCGGCTCGAGGGCGAACAGATGTTGGAGCGCAAATCCAATAACCGTCTGTTCGTGCGGCAGGTGACCTTGCAGGACCTGATGGAAACGCTGCATATCCGCCGTTTGTTGGAAGGCGACGCGGCGGGGCGTGCCGCGGGGAAAGTGCCGGCGGAGACGCTGGCCGATCTGCGTGAGCGGGTCCAGGCCCTGATGGAAGAAGGCGAGCCGGCCAATCCTTTGCATCAGCAGCTGGACGCGGAGCTGCATGGCCTGATATCGGAATACTGCGGCAACGAATTGATGGCGAGCATGATCGCCAAGTTGCGGCAGAAAACCCGGATGTTCTCGCTCAAGCGGCTGGAGAACCGCATGGTGCCGGTCTGTGGAGAACATCTGGCGATGCTGGACGCCCTGGCGCGCGGCGATGCGCGGGCGGCGTCGGAGGAAACCATGCGGCATATCGAGAACATCCGCCAGTCCATCATCGACAAGTTGTCCGGGACCTATTGACGGCGTTCATCAAGCGCCGCGGGGCCAGCCCCCAAGCCATGCGCCGCTTCAAGCCGGCGCGAGCGGACTACGGCTGTGTAGCGTCGGCTACGCCACGTTCAGCGACATCGAGTACTTCATCTTGTCGTGGGGAAAGGTGGTGATGGTGGCCAGCAGCAGCACCCCGCCGCTGCCGTAGTAGCGGCGGGTAATGACGAAGCCCGCCGTCCGCGGTTCCACGTGCAGTTGCCGGGCGATGGGCGCGGCGATGGGCGTGGCCGAGAACTCCTGGTTGACCTCGTGGATGCGGTGGCCGAAGTGGTCCTCGATCAACCGCAGCAGCGAGATGCGCGGCTGGATGTCGGCGCGCAGGTCGGAATGCGCCGGATCGGCGTAGATCAGCGTGCACGCGACCGGCGTGTCCTGGTCGTCCAGCGTCTTGATGGAGTTGATGTGCAGCCACGACTGGCCGGGCTCGGCGCCCAGGGTCTCGGCCAGCCGCTTGGCGAGCTTGACCGTGCGCACATCCTGCACCAGCAGCGCGGCATTGCGCGCGTATTGCAGCAGGTCGGGGAACTGCGAGATCCGCTGCGTGAACCGGGTGCTGGCGTGGGCGGTCTCGACGCGCGTGCCCACGCCCGGGCGGCGCGACACCATGCCCGCCACCGTCAACATGCGGATGGCCTCGCGGATGGTGTGGCGGCTGGCGCCGAATTGTTCGCACAGTTCATGTTCGGTCGGCAGCAGCGTCATGACCGGATAGCGGCCGCTGCCGATGTCGCGCGCCAGCTGCTGGTAGATGCTTTTGTAGCGCGGACCGCCAGCCTCGTCGTCCGGCCCCGCGGCCTGGCCACGGGCCTCGCGCGCGCCGGCCGGTTCGGGCGCGCCTTCGGAGGATCGGGTCATGGGTGGTTCCTTTTCTCGTTCTATCGGGGTTTGTCCGGACAATAACCGATTGACAAGGTCGTGTCCGCGCATCCATTATTTGTCCGGACATTCATGTACGGACAAATTGTACGGCGGACATGAGGTCGCGGGGCAAGCGGGTCCGCAATTTTTTTGCGGGGAGTCCATCCCCGGATTCAGGCGGCATCGGCAGTGCTTGCAGTTCTCTTCCAATAAACGGGGGTTTTCATGGGCAAGGTACTCGCAGTCCTGACGGCGGCCACGGTGGCCGTCGGTGTGTGCGCCAACGCGCAGGCGCAGCAGAAACTGGTGGTCGCCGGCTACGGCGGCTCGTTCGAAGACATCATGCGCCAGGACATCTTCCCGCCCTTCGCCAAGCAGCATGGCGTCGAGCTGGACTACGTGGCCGGCAACTCCACCAACACGGTGGCGCGGCTGCAGGCGCAGAAAAGCAACCAGCAGATCGACGTCGCCATCATCGACGACGGCCCGATGTACCAGGCCATCGCGCTCGGCTTCTGCGCGCCGATCCAGGGCCTGCCGGTCGACGATCTCTACGGCACCGCGCGCTACAAGGACGACAAGGCCGTGGCCATCGGCATCGTCGCCACCGGCATCATGTACAACAAGAAGGTCTTCGACGAGCGCAAGTGGGCCGCGCCCACTTCGTGGAAGGATCTGAAGGATCCCAAGTACAAGAAGCAGCTGGTGGTGCCGCCGCTGAACAACACCTACGGCCTGCACGCGCTGGTGGAGTACGCCCGCGAAGGCGGCGGCGGCGAGAAGAAAATCGATCCCGGCTTCAAGACCTTCAAGGACGAGATCGGCCCCAACGTGCTGGTGTACGAGCCTTCGCCCGGCAAGATGACCGAGCTGTTCTCCAGCGGCCAGGCCACCATCGCGGTGTGGGGCAGCGGCCGCGTCAAGTCCTTCGCCGACACCGGCTTCCCGGTGGGCTTCGTCTATCCGCGGGAAGGGGCCTATGCCCTGTTGTCGTCGGTGTGCCCGGTGGCCAAGCCCAACGCCAGTCCGCTGGCGCAGGCCTTCGTCAACTACCTGGTCAGCCCGAAGGTGCAGGAGCGGCTGGCCAATGCCTATGGCTATGGCCCGGTGAACAAGCAGGCCAAGGTGGTCGACGATCCGCGCGTGCCGCTGCCGATCGGCAAGCGCGCCGCCGACCTGATCGTGATCGACTGGGACACCGTCAACCAGAACCGCGACGACTGGAACAAGCGCTGGACGCGTGAAATCGAGCGATGAGGCAACGGCGGCGCGGGCGCGCCGCCAGCGGGAGTATCCATGAGCTATCTCGTATTGAACCGCCTGTCCAAGCGCTACGGCGACCTGACGGCGGTCGAGGACCTGAGCTTGTCGGTCGAACGCGGCGAGTTCATCTCGCTGCTGGGACCGTCGGGCTGCGGCAAGACCACGACCCTGCAGATGATCGCCGGGTTCGTCGAACCCAGCGGCGGCAGCATCGTGCTGGACGGCAAGGACGTCAGCCGCATCCCGGCCAACAAGCGGGGCCTGGGCATGGTGTTCCAGAACTACGCGCTGTTTCCGCACATGACGGCGGCCGAGAATGTGTCGTTCGGCCTGGAGATGCAGCGCGTCGGCAAGGAGGAGCGGCAGGCGCGGGTGGCCGAGGCACTCAAGCTGGTGGGCCTGTCGCACCTGGCCGACCGCCATCCGGCGCGCATGTCGGGCGGCCAGCAGCAGCGCGTGGCGCTGGCGCGCGCGCTGGTCATCCGCCCCCGCGTGTTGTTGCTGGACGAACCGCTGTCGAACCTGGACGCCAAGCTGCGCGAGGAAATGCAGCTGGAGCTGCGCAGTATCCAGCGCACCGTCGGCACCACCACCATCCTGGTCACGCACGACCAGTCCGAAGCCCTGGCGCTGTCCGACCGCATCGTGGTGATGAACCAGGGCCGGGTCGAGCAGGTGGCCGAGCCTTTCGCGGCCTATGAGGCGCCGTCGAGCCGCTTCGTCGGCGGGTTCCTTGGCAAGGCCAATGTGTTCACGCCCACGGCGCAGGCCTATGCGGGAGAGGTGCGGGCGCGCATCGGCGAGGCCCATATCGCCATGGAAGGCCGGCCGGTGCCGCGGGGCGCGGTGATCGTGCGGCCGGAAAAAATCCTGTTCGCCGAGGCGAGTGCCTGTGCCTTGCCCGGCCGCATGAAGACGCGCGTGTTCCTGGGCAACCACTGGCTATGCCAGGTGGACACCTCCGTCGGCGAGGTGCTGGTGATCCGCCAGAACGATGGCGTGCCGGTGCCCGCCGAGGGCGAGACGGTGCATCTGCGCTGGCGCGCGCAGGATATGTGCGCGGTGGCCGGGCAGGAGGCCGCGCAATGAGCGCGCGCACCAACCCCTGGCTGTTGAGCGGGCCGGCGCTGGCGCTCTACGCCACTTTCCTGGTGGTACCGATGGCGCTGGTATTCCTCATCAGCTTCTTCGACTTCCAGTTCTACGGCGGCATGCAGGCCACCTTCACCTGGAAGAACTATATCGAGATCCTGGGCGACGGCTATTACTACGAAATCTACGCCCGTACCTTCGGCGTGGCGGCGCTGGTGACGCTGGCCTGCCTGGTGCTGGGCACGGCCGAAGCCTATGTGCTGTCGCGCATGGCCAATCCGTGGAAGGGCCTGTTCCTGATGGTGGTGCTGGGGCCGCTGCTGATTTCCGTGGTGGTGCGCACGCTGGGCTGGGCCTTGCTGTTCGGTTCCACCGGTCTTATCAACAAGACGCTAATGGGCATCGGCCTGGTCTCGACGCCGATCGACCTGATGTACAGCAATCTGGGCGTGGGGATCGCGCTCACGCATGTGCTGGTGCCGTTCATGGTGATCTCGGTGTGGGCATCGTTGCAGCGGATCAATCCGTCGACCGAGGCCGCCGCGCTGTCGCTGGGCGCGAGCCAGTTCACCGTGATCCGGCGCGTGATCGTGCCGCAGGTCATGCCCGGCATCCTGTCGGGCTCGATCATGGTGTTCGCGCTGGCCGCCAGTTCCTTCGCCACGCCCGCCATCATCGGCGGCCGGCGACTGAAGAACGTGGCCACCGCCGCCTACGATGAATTCCTGAATACGCTGAACTGGCCGCTCGGCGCGGCGCTGGCGGTGGTGCTGCTGGTGGCGACCGTGGTGGTGCTGTTGTCGGCCAACCGGCTGATCGAACGCCGTTACGGCGCGGTCTTCAATCCGTCGGGAGCCTGACATGAACTTCCGCAACGGCCCCATCGGCCTGCTGTTCCATACGCTCTTCATCCTGTTCATCCTGGCGCCCATCGTGATGGTGTGCGCGGTGGCGTTCACGTCCGAAGGCTTCATCTCGCTGCCCAGCGGCGGGCTGTCGCTGCGCTGGTTCCGCGCCATCCTCGACAACCCGCGCTTCATCGAGGCGTTCTGGTTCAGCCTGGGGCTGGGCACGCTGTCGGCCACGCTGGCGATCGGGCTGGCGGTCCCCAGCGCGCTGGCGCTGGCGCGCAACCGCTTCGCCGGCCGCGAAGCCTTGCTGGCGTTCTTCCTGTCGCCGCTGATGATTCCGCACGTCGTGCTGGGGCTGGCCTTCCTGAAGTTCTTCACCACCGTGGACCTGGCCGGCACCTATGTCGGGCTGGTGGTGGCCCACGTGGTCCTGGTGATGCCCTATGCGCTGCGGCTGGTGCTGGCGTCGGCCACCGGCATCGACCCCGCGCTGGAGCGTGCGGCGCAGTCGCTGGGCGCGTCGAACTGGACCGCCTTCCGGCGCGTGGTGCTGCCGCTGCTGCTGCCGGGCGTGGTGAGCGGCTGGGTGATCGCCTTCATCACCAGCTTCGACGAGCTGACCATGTCGATCTTCATCGCCTCGCCGTCCACCACCACGCTGCCGGTGCGCATCTTCCTGCACATCGAAGACACCATCGACCCGCTGGTGACCGCCGTGTCGGCCGTGCTGGTCTACGTGACCATCATCGCCATCTTCATCCTGGACCGCCTGGTGGGCCTGGAAAAGCTGTTTGTCGGAAAGGGACGTTAATGACGGACGAAACACAACAAGGGGCGCCGCGCGCGCCGGCGCATCGCGGCGTCTACGACGCCGTGGTGATCGGCGGCGGCCTGGTCGGTTCGGCCCTGGCCTACGGGCTGCGGCGCGAACTGGACCACGTCGCGGTGCTGGACGAGGGCGACGTCGCCTACCGTGCCTCGCGCGGCAACTTCGGCCTGATATGGGTGCAGAGCAAGGGCATGGGGCTGCCGCGCTACGGCGTGTGGACCATGACCTCGGTCACCGCCTGGCCGCAACTCGCGGCCGAGCTGCAAGAGCAGACCGGCGTGGACTTGCACCTGGAGCAGCGCGGCGGCCTGCACGTGCTCTTGAGCGATGAGGAAATGGAAGCGCGCGCCACCTTCATGCGCACGCTGCTGGCACAGCCCGGCATGGCGCAGTACGACTGGAAGCTGCTGGATCGCCACGAGCTGGCCGACATGATGCCCGGCGTCGGTCCGGAGGTGCGCGGCGCCAGCTGGACACCGGTGGACGGCATCGCCAACCCGCTCAAGCTGCTGCGCGCGCTGCACATGAGTTTTGCGCAGCGGGCCGTGGATTACCTGCCGCGCCGTCCGGCGCAGCAGATCCGCCAGCGCGACGGCGTGTTCGAGATCACAACCCCGTCCGGCACGGTGCGCGCGCGCAAGCTGGTGCTGGCCAGCGGGCTGTCGAACAAGGCGCTGGGCGAACAGGTCGGCCTGGCGGTGCCGGTGCGGCCGCAGCGCGGCCAGATCGTGGTGCTGGAGCGCACCCGCCGCCTGCTGGAAACGCCGCTGTCCACGCTGCGCCAGACCGATGAGGGCACCTGGCTGATCGGCGATTCGCAGGAAGAAGCCGGCTATGTGGACAACCAGGTAGGCCTGCCGATCCTGGGCACGCTGGCCGACCGCGCCGTGCGCACGCTACCCGCCTTGCGCGAGGTGCGGGTGGTGCGCAGCTGGGCCGCGCTGCGCGTAATGTCCAAGGACGGTTTCCCGATCTATCAACAATCCGAGACGTGCCCGGGCGCTTTCGTCGCCACCTGTCACAGCGGCGTCACCCTGGCCGCCGCGCACGCGCTCAAACTGGCGCCCATGATCGCAGCCGGCCAATTGGCGGACGACATGGCGCCATTTTCGACCCGGAGGTTTCATGTTCAAGAGGCTTGACGAAGCGCAGCGCCAGGCGCAAGGCGCGCCGGTGCGGGTGACCGTCAATGGCGCCGAATTGCAATGCCGCGCCGGCGACAGCGTGGCCGCGGCATTGTTCGCCGGCGGCGTGCAGGCCTGTCGCGATACCGCGGTGGGCGAGGTGCCGCGCGGACCCTATTGCATGATGGGCGTGTGCTACGACTGCCTGGTCACCATCGATGGCCAGGCCAACCAGCAGGGCTGCATGACGGCCGTGCGCGAAGGCATGAAGATCGAGCGCCAGTTGGGCGCGCGCAAGGTGCGGGCATGATCGAGACGACGCAATGCGATTTGCTGGTGGTGGGCGCCGGTCCCGCCGGGCTGGCCGCGGCCACCATGGCCGCGCGGCTGGGTGTGGACACGGTGCTGCTGGATGAACAGCCCGCGCCGGGCGGGCAGATCTACCGCGCCATCACCACCACGCCGGTCACCGACCGCGCCGTGCTGGGGCCGGACTACTGGCACGGCGCCTCGCTGGTCGAGCCCTTCAAACAGTCGGGCGCGCGCTATGTGCCGGGCGCGACTGTGTGGGCGGTGGCCGAGCGTACGACGCCCGCGCCGGCGCTCGGCTTCGAGGTGGCGTATTCGGTGGCGGGCGAGGCGCGCATCGTGCATGCGCGGCGCCTGCTGCTGGCCACCGGCGCGCAGGAACGTCCCTTCCCGATTCCGGGCTGGACGTTGCCGGGCGTCATCACCGCCGGCGCCGCGCAGATCCTGTTGAAGTCGGCGGGTGTGGTGCCGGCCGACCGTACCGTGCTGGCCGGTTGCGGCCCGCTGCTGTACCTGGTGGCGTGGCAGTATCTGAACGCGGGCGTGAAGGTCGATGCGCTGCTCGAAACCACGCCGCCCGACCGCCTGCGCCAGGCTTTGCCGAAGGTGTGGGACTTCCTGCGTTCGCCCTATCTGGGCAAGGGGCTGTCGCTGCTGCGCGCGGTCAAGGCGGCGATACCCATCGTCAAGGGCGTGACGACGCTGGAAGCGCTGGGCCAGGACAAGCTGGAAAGCGTGCGCTACACCACCGCGGCGGGAGAAACCAAGACCCTGCCCGTGCAGCAACTGATGCTGCACCAGGGCGTTGTGCCCAACGTCAACCTGTCGCGCGCCATCGGCGCCGAGCATCGCTGGAACACGGCGCTGGACTGTTGGGAGCCGGACGTGGATGAGTGGGGCCTGACCTCGGTGGACGGCGTCGGCATGGCGGGCGACGGCGCCGGCATCGCCGGCGCGCTGGCGGCCGAGCAACGCGGCCGGCTGGCGGCGTTGCAGGCGGCGCATCTGCTGGGCCGCATCGACACGGCGCGGCGCGACAGCGAAGCCGCCGCGCCGCGCGCCGCGCTGGCGCGGGCGGTGCGCGGACGCGAGTTCTTCGACGTCTTGTACAAGGCCCCGGAGACCTTCCGTCGTCCCACCGGCGACACCATCGTCTGCCGTTGCGAGGAAGTGACAGCGGCGCAGGTGCGCGATACCGTCAAGCTGGGTTGCAGCGGTCCGAACCAGATGAAGGCCTTCCTGCGCTGCGGCATGGGGCCGTGCCAGGGCCGCTTCTGCGGCCTGACGGTGTCGGAGATCATCGCCGAGGAACGCGGCGTGCCGGTGCCGGAAGTCGGCTATTACCGCCTGCGCTTCCCGACCAAGCCGCTGACGCTGGGCGAGCTGGCGTCGCTGCCGCAGACCGACGAGTCCCGCCAGGCCGTGGTGCGCCTGAAGAAGTAGGAGGCCGTCATGACGGACGCTTCGCGTTCGGCCGCCGTCATCATTATCGGCGGCGGCCTGCACGGCAGTTCGGCGGCGCTGCACCTGGCGCGCGCCGGCGTGCCGGCGCTGGTGATCGAGAAGAACTATGTCGGCCGCCATGCCTCGGGGGTGAATGCGGGCGGCGTGCGCACGCTGGCGCGGCATCTGGCCGAAGTGCCGCTGGCGCTGGCCTCGCGCGAGCTCTGGTATCGCGTCGGCGAGCTGGTCGATGACGACTGCGGCTTCGAACAGCACGGGCAGGTGCGCGTGGCCGAGAACGAGGCCGACGCGGCGGCGCTGCGCGAGCGCCTGGCGACAATGCAGGCGCATGGCTATACGCATGAACAATGGATAGACCGCGACGAACTGCTGGCGATGATTCCGGCGCTGGCGCCCACGGTGCGCGGCGGACTGATCGCGCGCGAGGACGCCGCCGCCGATCCTTACCGCACCACCCTGGCATTCCGCCGCAAGGCCGCCAGCCTGGGCGCGCGTTTCCTGGAGGGCGTGCGCGTGCTGCGCACCGCCCATGAGCAGGGACAGTGGCGGATCGAGACCGACGCCGGCGTGTACACCGCGCCGCAAGTGCTCAACTGCGCCGGCGCCTGGGCCGACCGCATCGCCGCCGAATGGGGCGAGCCGGTGCCGCTGACCGCCATCAGCCCGATGATGCTGGTCACGCTGCGCATGGACCATTTCCTGGACGCGGTAGTGCTGGGCACCGGCCGGCCGTTGTCGTTCAAGCAGCGCGCCAATGGCACCGTGCTGATCGGCGGCGGCCGCCGCGCCTGGGTCGACCGCGACGCGGAATGGACCGAACTGGATTTTCATTCGCTGGCCGAAGGCGCGCGCACGGTGTGCGACCTGTTTCCGCACATGCGCCACGCGGTGGTGAATCGCGGCTGGGCCGGCATCGAGGCCGCCATGCCCGACGAGATCCCCGTGATCGGGCGCAGCCGCCGTTACGACAGCGCCTTTCATGCCTTCGGCTTTTCCGCGCATGGCTTCGAGCTGGGTCCGATCGTCGGCCGCATCATGGCCGACCTGATCACCACCGGCGCCACCGATCTGCCGATCGCACCGTTCGCCATCGACCGTTTCGCCGGCGCCACGGGCGCGCCGGTTTCCATTCCCAAGGAGCAGCACCCATGACTGATATCGTGCGCAAGGATTCCAATGAGCGCCTGAGCCGCATCGTGATTCACGGCGACACCGTGTACGTGGCGGGCGTGACCTCATCCGCCGACGGCGGCATCGTCGCGCAGACGCGCGACGTACTGGCCAAGATCGACGGCTATCTGGCGCGGGCCGATACGGACAAGACGCGCCTGCTGTCGGTGCAGATCTGGCTCAAGGACATCGAGCGCGATTTCGCCGGCATGAACCAGGTATGGGCCGAATGGGCGCCGGCCAATGCGCTGCCGACGCGCGCGACCTGCGAGGCCAGGCTGGCTTCGCCCGATCTGCTGGTGGAGATCATCGTCACGGCCGCCAGGCGCCCGGGCTGAGCCGGCGGGCCGGTGGCGCAAGCCTGATCCCGGCCGCGATCGCCGGCTCCCAACCGCAGCCGCGGGATCGCGGTCGGCGCATCAACAAGCCTGGTTACACGACATTACGGTGTCTGGTGGCCGCGAATCTACCTGGCGAGGTCGACCTCTGGCACCATTCGTTCCGCTGGCCGAGGGGATGCACGACGCGATCCCCGGCAGGTCGATTCGAATGGGAGCCCATCATGCCCTTTGCTACCACGGACGCCGACGTCTACATCCGCATCCTGATCGACGACCTGGTCGTTTCCCCGGGACAGACGACGGGCGTCTATTGGGTCGATAGTTCCCAAGCCCGCGTGTCCCGGGGCAGCGTGATCTGCTGGAAGCTCGAGCTGGTGAATCCGAAGTCGCCCGGTATCGCCACCTTCGTCGAAATCGGCGACTGCAGTGCGTGGGGCGCGACCGGAACGCCGCAGCTTGCCAGCGACAATACCGATAACACTGCATACGTCGGATCCGCGACAACCGCCGGGACGTATACCTATGACGTTTCCTTCGATGTCATTGCCAGCACGGGCAACCCGAGCACGATCAAGGTGACGCCCACGATCAACGTTACCTGAACACATCGTCGGTATATCCCGTCACCATAGTGGAGTCCGCCATGCTCATAGACGTACAGGTTTTGCCGCCGGCCAGGGATCTGGCTGCCGCTCAGGCCAAGGTCGCGCTTATTCCCTCGGAAGACTACAGTCCGACCAATCCCCAGACCGTGGTCAGAGTACTGGTTGACACTTCGAGGGTGGCGTCCACGGGCGGGGGTATGGTAAGCCCCGGCCAGGTCTACATGTTCGATAACCGAACCGACAACGGCAGCGCCGGGCAGGGGTCTCTGGAACTGAAAACAGTGGCGCACCCCAGGGACTACATCGGCTTTTATATCGATCCCCTCAACCCGAACCTGGGCGACCAGGTGGCCTTTATGGGTTTTGCGGTCACCAGCGGTGATGTGTTTGGCGGCAGCATCGGCCACCCGAAACAGGACACCTATAACTTCTGGGTAGGCCAGATCGTCAATGCATCGGCATCGACGTACAGGATCAGCTGCTCCTTGACGACCGGCGGGCTCAATCCCCAGACATACTTCTTCTCGTGGGATCCCTACATTTACGTGCAGTAGGGTGGATCGCGTACAGACCAGTTTCCAGAGGCGGCCCGTCATGACTATCGCATTCGGCACCGCGCCCGACGGCACGGATGACGCCATCAATTCCTTCCTCAACAATTTCGTCCAGGGCGGTTGCCTGGAAATGATGCCGGCCAAGGCCCGGTTCGATCCGCAGGACGTTTCCATCTCGGAAAGTTTGCGCATGTACTACCTGCGGACCGACGATATCGCATCGCCACGGCCCCTGGACAAGGCGACGGCCGGCTGCTGGCGCCATTTGCTGTTCTCCGATGGATCGGTAGTGAACGACATCTGCGTGGATGTCGATACCGATGGCAAGCCGATCGTCGTTTCGACCAGCATCGATACGCCGATGACAGCATCCACGGTAGCCGCGCTGCAGGCGGCGGAAGACGATCCACGTACCGCCGGCCAGGATTACGAGGTCCGTGAACTCCATTGCGTCAGGCCGGAATACGTGGCCGCGTTATGGCTGCATGGCGTGGCCGGCGATCTCATCGTTCCGATGGCGCCGACCGTGGTGGCAGGCCCGATCGCGCATCACAAGGTTTACGATGCCGCGGATTTTCTGGCCTGGTTGAAGCGTTGATGAGGACGGCCCATGGATACGACCAATGAACAGCGCCTGCCCAACTGTCTGTCGCTGAAGCGGCTTTCCCTGGAGGGCGCCGCGCCGGCGAAAGGTAGTGAACTCGTCGCAACCCCGGGAGGGGGGGCTTCGACCAGCTACCCCAACTTTTTCCAGGAGCAGCAGCACACCCACTGGTGCTGGGCGGCCGTGTCGACAGCGCTGGGCAATTACTATCAGAGCCAGACTTGGTCGACGTTCACCCAGCTGCAGCTCTATTGCGCGATGTTCGGACTGACGCCATCACAATGCACGGGCACCAGATATACGGATAGCCTCTGCAACCGGGACTACCAACTGATACCTCCGATGCAATATGTAGGTGTCTTCAGGAAGGGCGTGATCGGTACGCCTTCGCGGAATGCGCTCAGGATTGAATTGGTGAACGACAGGCCATTCGCGGTCCATCTGAATCCCAATACGGGTGCTGACGAGGGCCATTTCGTCGTCATCAGCGCATACAGCCCCGGGACCAGCGGCAACTCCTTGGCGCTGTGGTACGTATGCGACCCATGGGCGGCGGGCCTTATGCGCTGGGTCGTCTGCGACACCTTCCCGGAGAGGTATCCGGGCGATCCCAACTCGACCTGGGACTATACCTACTACACCGCCAAGGGCGCGCCCAATCCAGCATCAAGAGGGGGGTAGAACGCGGGCGTGAGGCGCATATCGGACGAGCCGCGCTTATCGGCGCGGCATCATCATTGATCCGGCGCGCCCGCCAGGACCCAGTCGACGAGGACTTGTACATCCGCATCGCTCAGCGTGGGATTGGGCGGCATCGGGACGGGGCCCCATACGCCGGATCCACCGGCCTTGATCTTCTGCGCCAGGTGCGCGCGGGCGCCGCCGTCATCCTTGTATTTCGCGGCGACGTCCTGGTACGCCGGGCCGACCAGCTTCTTGTCCGCGGCGTGGCAGCCCAGGCAGGCATGCTGGGTCGCGATCTGTTTGGCGCGCGCGGCGTCGGGAGCGGCTTGCACGTTGGCGAACGTACAGGAAAACAGCAGCGCGGCGGCGCCGAGCGCGCGGACGGGTAGCGTGTGCATGAGCTTGCTCCGGGGATGAAGGCAGGGATGTCGGTGCCCCGTTGCAGCAACCCGGGTGCCTAGGTCGCCGGCCGCCCGGCGGCATGATCCGCGTCGTCCGCGAGGTCGCGCAGGAAATCCAGCAGCGCCTTGCCGGGGTCGGTCTCCCGCGACGAGATCACTTGTATGCCCCACTCCGACAGCACCGCGCTGGCCACCGGGTTGTCGAGATGCCAGAAAAGATACGACGGCGGACGCTCGGCGACGTGCACGGGCTTGCGCCATAGCTTGGCCAGCTTCCAGAACAGCATGCGGATGTTGATGTCCGAAATGCTATAGCCGATGAACAACACCGGGTACACCAGCAGGTCCGCGCGCAGTTTCAGGTCCAGCGGCGATTCGAAGCTCAAGCGTTCGAAGTAGCTGGATTCGTCCAGCACCATGGAATCGGGATAGTCCAGGTCGCCATGGAACTTGATGATGGGCCGCGCCTCGCTTTCGGCCAGCGCGGCCAGGTCGCGCACGCTGGCGACCTTGATATAGGGCTTGCCGTAGGCATCATGCGCGCACTCCAGCCAGCGGTCGAAGTTGGTGGTGTAGATGCTGCGAAAGCGCGAGTGCACGATCAGCGCATGGATTTCGGATCGCTTGATGTCGATATCGTCGCGGTGCCACTCCGTGGCCATCCATTCACGCAAGGGATCCAGGCCGCAGCGCAGGCGGTAGTACTCCGCCAGCGCCCGCACGTCGCCATACTCGCAGAACTTGCCGGGATCCTCCTGCAGATGGCTGGCCATCTGCATGGCGAGCTCGGGCCCGGTGGGCAGGCCCAGTTCCGCGGATACGCCGGCGCCCGCGAACAGCACCAGGCGCCCGGCCCGGTAGGCTTCCCGCAGGCTGTCTATCGATGATTGCTGACTCATCCTTGGTAGATTTGTCTCGCTCGCGGCGCTCATGGGGTGGCGGGCCGCGGCACGGAAGGCGATGGCCGGGCCCGCATGGCGTCGAACTCATGCGGATCGTGGCTGCAGCAGATGGTGATCTCGCTACCGTGCTGCTGGCGCAGCGCGCGCAGCCGGGCCTGGTTGCCCAGCCGCGCCTTGCGGTCCTTTTCCATCATCCATTGATAGAAGCGCAAGCCCGGCGTACAGCGCGGCCGGTCCGCGTCGAGCTCCTGGTGATAAAAGTACGCGTCGCCGGCCTGCAGCAGCCAGCCGTCGCCGCGGCGTACCGCGACGCCGGCGTGGCCCAGCGTATGGCCGTGCAGCGGCACCAGGGCGATGTCCTCGTGGATGCCATCGATGGCGCGCGTCCCCGCGAATCCGAACCAGGCCTCGCCGCTTGCCGGATATTCTTTCCAGCGCCGTCGGGATGACCATTGCTGTGGCCGATAGCGTTGCCGGTCCAGCCAGGTGGATTGCCGCGCGGCGGCCTCGCGCTCGGGGCGCGAAAGGTGCACCGCGGCTTCGGGGAAGTCATCCAGGCCGCCGGCGTGATCGAAATCCAGGTGGGTGAGCACGATATGCCTGACGTCGCGCGCCTGGTAGCCCAGGCGTTCGATCTGCCGCACCGCCGTCATGGATTCCTTGAAATCCGGCTTCAGCAGAGACAGGAAAAATGCGCTCAGCCGTGTGCGTGGCGCATGTACGTCGCGCAGGCCGAAGCCCGTGTCGATGAGCACCAGGCCGTCGCTCGCGGTCTCGGCCAGGATGCAGTGGCAGCAGAGCGTGCCGCGGCAGAACAGACAGTCGCTGCGTCCATCCATGAGATGGCCGCCCAGCGGGCAGGACGAGATGCAATTCAGATGATGAAGTCGCATGATGGCGCCGTGGTGATACGACAGCGCCGTCGTTGCAAGCGGTATGCCGCGCTGTTTATGCGCTATTTCTTCAGCGCCTGCCGCATCTGGCCGACTTCCGTGCCCGATACGGGCGGTGCGTCATTGCCCCAGGAGCCGCGCACGAAGGTGAGCACCTGCGCGATCTGCGCGTCGGTCAGAATGGTATCGAAGGGCGGCATATGCTGCGACGCCGGCCCATGCTGGGTCGCGGCGCTATGGCCGCCTTCCATCACGATGCGCATCAGCGAGGTTTTGTCCTTGGCCAGGAGGGAAGGATTGCCGGCCAGCCGCGGGTAGACGTTCGGAATGCCGCGGCCGTCGGCCTGGTGGCATTGGGCGCAGAAGGACTTGTACACCGCCGCGCCGACCGACTCCGTGTCCAGCGTGCGGTTGCCCTGGTCCGCGGTAGCTTCCTTGACTTCCGCGCGGCCGGGAATATAGCGGCCCGCGTCTGCATTGGGCGGCAGGCTTTTCAGGTAGACCGCGATCGCCCGCAGATCGTCGTCGCTCAGGTGCTGCAGGCTGGTCTCTATAGTTTCCACCATGCTGCCGTAAGCCATATTGCCGTTGCTGTAGCCGGTCTTCATGAAGGCCGCCAGTTCGTCGACGCCGAGGCGGCCCAGGCCGGAGCCCATGCCGCTGTTCAGGTTGGGCGCGAACCAGTGGTCGTTGACGCCGCCGGTCAGGAAATGCGGCGATGTTTCGTCGTCGCCCCTTTCCTGGAAGGCCGGCCCGCGCGGTGTGTGGCAGGCGCCGCAATGTCCCAGCGCCTGGACCAGATAGGCGCCGCGATTCCATTGCGGGTCTTTCTCCGGCCGGGTTTGATAGGCCTCATCCGGCACGAACATGGCCTGCCAGCCGCGCAGCATCCAGCGCTGGTTGAAGGGGAAGGGCAGCGTGGTGGGTGGCGGCGACCGGTCCACGGGCGGGATATCGTGCATGACGTAGGCGTACAAGGCGCGCATGTCGTCTTCCGTCATCCGCGCGAAGGACGCGTAAGGCATGGCCGGGTAAAGCGGCTTGCCGCCGCGCGCGACGCCCTTGCGCAGCGCGCGGGAGAACTCTTCATAGGTGTAGCCGCCTATGCCGTGCCGGGGGTCCGGGGTGATGTTGGTGGAGATAATGGTGCCGAACGGCGACCAGAGCTCGCGGCCGCCCGCATAGGGCGCGCCGCCCTTTGGATTGGTGTGGCAGCCCATGCAGTCGCCGGCGCTGGCGACGTACTTGCCACGCGCGATGAGCATGGCATCGACGCCGGTGCCGGAGGTCGGGGCGGCGGACGCCGCCCCTCCGGCCTGGGCCGGCGGCGCGGCTTCCGCGCGCGGGGCACCGAACAGCGTCGCCGCCATCAGCGCGCCGGCGGCCGCGAGCAGCGCCGCGCCCGCCACCGACAGCGCGGGCCGCGACAGCCAGCGCCAGGCGACGTACAGCCCGCCAATCAGATAGGCCAGCCCGCCGGGCACCCACATCACCAGCCCGCCCAGCTGCTGGTCGCGCAGCGCATCGATGCCCAGAGCCGCCGCCGGTTCGATGTAGGCCGGATACCAAAGTCCCGGCGCCAGCGTGAGCAAAGCGCCAAGCGCGCCGGTATGGACCATGGTGGTGAACAAAGAGAGCATGGCATAACCGTCCGGCGCCGCGCGGCGCCGCATGCCGAAGATCGGCCACCAGAACAACAGCGCGCTGGCCAGGAAGCTGGCATGCTGCCAGGCGTGTATGGTGGGATCCGCCAGCGCGGCCTGGAAAAAGCGCGGCACGTGCCACAGCCACAACGCGGCGGCATGCAGCAGCCATGCGGCCAGCGCTCCCGTGACCAGATGCCAGGCGCGCAACAGCGGCGCCCAGCGCCAGGCTCGCGCGATGGGCCGCCGCCAGCCGTGCGGGAAGGCCCATAGCCACACGGCCAACGGTCTTCCCATCACCAGCATGGGCGCGGCAACGATCATCAGCATCTCGTGCTGCACCATATGCGCGGAAAAGAGCAGGCCGCTCAGCGTATCCAGCGGCGATGCCAGCGCGATGCACAACGCGACCCAGCCGCCGAGGAAAGCCAGCAACTGCCGGTTGCGGGCGTGGTCGCCTTCATGGGAAGGCGCATCGTGCGCGCGGCGCGCGCGCAGGCGCAGATAGCCGGCCAGATAGAGCAGCAGGCTCAGCCCGAGCAAGGCCGCCACCCAGGGCTCGGGCGCCGCGAAGAGCACCGGCCGGCCGGCCGCGCCGGCGGAGGCGACATGGGCGCGCGCCACGGCCGGTAAAAGCGCCATGGCGGACGATAGCGCCATGACGGCCAGGCCGCGCGGGCCGGGAGGGGAGGTGACCCGTTCCATCATTCCCCCTTAGAGACGCGGCGCCAGGTAAATGACCGCATAGACCGGTATCCAGCTGAACACTACGAAGTACCAGTACATTGCGTTTTCGCTGACATCGACGTAGCGCCGGCCGTCGAACGGTCCGGTGAACAGCAGCACGGTCAGCACTCCGGTGTCGATCGTGTCGGTCAGCAGATGGGTGGTATGCAGGCCCAGCAGGAACCAGACGACCGCGCCGTAGGCGTTCTCGTTCCACAGCACGTTCAAGTGAGTGAATTCCAGTGCGCGCAACACCAGGAAGGCGACCGCCAGGATCAGGCAGACGAACATCCACAAGGCGGCGCGACGGCGTAGCCGGGCCTCCGCCGCCCGCTTCGCCAGGTGGTTGGGCAGCAGGCTCAGCGCCAGCAGAACGGTGTTCACGGTGCCCCAGGCCATCCCGGGCGGATCCGCGCTGATCGGCCATTGCGGCGCCAGGCCGCGCAGGTAGAAGTAGCTCATGATGCCGATGGCGAAGACGGTGCCTTCGATCAGCATCAAGCCCAGGGTGCCCCACCACATCAGGCTGCGATGGCTGAAGCCATAGGTGGGCAGGCTGGATACGTCGATGACCTCGCCCGTCATGCGTTCGTTTCCGCTCATGGCCGCCGCTCCAGTCGCATTGCCTGCCGCGTGCCGTGCCGCCGCGGCCAGAACCACAGGATGAAGGCGGCGGCCACGGGGAACGAGAGCCAGACCACCGCCCAGGGCGTGAAGACCGATCCTATGAACAGGACCGAAGTCGCCACCGCGCTCAGGAAGGGCCAGAGGGACGGCGTGGGGAACAGCACCCGCAGATCGGGACGCGCGTCGACGGCCGTGGTCGACAGCACCTCGCGTGCATCGGCCGCCAGGCCCGCCACGCCGCCGCGGGGGCCGTCTTCCCACAAGGGGTTGGGCGATGCCACGACGGGCAGGCTATCGAAGTTGTGCGGCGGCGGCGGGCTGTCGGTCAACCATTCCAGCGTGCCCGCGCCCCAGGGGTTCGCGCCCGCCGGCACCCCGCGCCGCCGGTTGCGCAGCACGTTGTAGATGAAAAGCAGAACGCCGGCCGCCAGCATGCAGGCGCCGACGGTCGCGCCCAGGTTCATGCCGTTCCAGCCCATATCGGCCGGATACGTCCATACCCGCCGCGGCATGCCTTCCAGGCCCAGCAGATGCATGGGAAAGAAGGTGACGTTGAAGCCGATGAAGAACAGCCAGAAATGCCAGTAACCCAGTTTGTCGTTCAGCAGGCGGCCGGTGAACTTGGGAAACCAGTAGTAGAAGGCGCCGAACAAGGGAAACACGGCGCCGCCGAACAATACGTAGTGCAGGTGCGCGACGACGAAGTAGGTATCGTGTACCTGCAGGTCCAGCGACACGCTGCCCAGCATGATGCCGGTCATCCCGCCCATGACCAGGATGACGAAGAAGGCCAGCACGAAGCACAGCGGCACGCTCCAGCGCAGCCGTCCGGTGGCCAGCGTGACCAGCCAGCAGAAGATCTGGATTCCCGAGGGAATGGCAATCGACAGGCTGGACGCGGTAAAGAAACGCTTGCCCAGCTCCGGCATGCTGGTGGCGTACATATGATGCGCCCACAGCCCGAAGGCCAGGAACGCGACCGCGATCAAGGCCAGCACCATCGCCGGATAGCCGAATATCGGACGCCGCGCGAAGGTCGGAATGATGGTGGAGATGAAGCCCAGCGGTGGAATGAAAATCAGGTAGACCTCGGGGTGGCCGAAGAACCAGAACAGGTGTTGCCACAGCAGGACGTCGCCGCCGCGCGCCGGGTTGTAGAAATGCGTGCCGACCAGCCGGTCCAGGATCAGCGCCGTGCTGCCGAACATGACCGAGGGCATGGCGAACAGCACCATGAACTGCGTCACCAGGGTCGCCCACACGAACAGCGGCATGCGGTTCAGCGTCATGCCGGGGGCGCGCAGCTTGAAGATGGTGGTGATCAGGATGATGGCCTCCAGCAGCGCCGCCAGCTCGGTAAAGGTGATCATCTGCGCCCAGATGTCGACGCCCTTGCCCGTGGAGTAGTCCGGTCCTGACAGCGGCACGTAGGCGAACCAGCCGGCGTCCGGACCGGAACCCAGGACGAAGCCGCCGAACAGGAATAGCCCGCCGAAGACGAAGACCCAGAAGGCATAGGCATTGAGTCTGGGGAAGGCCACGCTGCGCGTGCCTATCATCAGGGGCACCAGATAACCGGCCACCGCCTGCATTACCGGCACGGCGAACAGGAACATCATGGTGGTGCCGTGCATGGTGAAGAGCTGGTTGTATAGCGTCGGGCCGATCAGCCCGTTGTCCGGGCGGATCAGCTGCAGGCGCATGGCCAGCGCCAGCAGACCGCCCAGCAGGAAGAACACGAAGGTGGCCAGCATGAA
The DNA here is from genome assembly GCF_965137885.1 of Bordetella sputigena. Classification (NCBI taxonomy): domain Bacteria; kingdom Pseudomonadati; phylum Pseudomonadota; class Betaproteobacteria; order Burkholderiales; family Alcaligenaceae; genus Bordetella; species Bordetella sputigena. Next base: position 426,562 of record NZ_CBCSCA010000004.1, on the reverse strand, counting down.
GCGCAGGCTGATGGTCTTGTGGTTGATGGCGCACAGCACGCCGCGCCAACCGGGCGGATCGCGCCAGGTATCGGCCAGCGCCTTGCGCGCCTGGGCGCAGGCCTCCGGGCCGTCCAGCAGGCGCGGCGCGTCGTCGTCCGGGCCTTGCGCCGCGGCGCTGACGGCGCCGCGGTGACCATCAGGCCGCGGGAGAGTATCGGGCACGGTCGTCATCGCAGGGACCCCAGGTAGTGCACGAGCGCCTGCAGATCTTCGGGCGGGAGCCGGGTGGGCGGCATCGTGGTCGCGGGTTTCATGGTGCCGGGCTGGGAAATCCACTGCGCCAGGTTCCCGGGCGTATTGGCGATGGCGCCGGCGGCGAGCAGCGGCCGGCTGGCCAGGTGCGTCAAGTCCGGTCCCAGGGTGCCGGCGGCCGGCGTGCCGCGTATCGTGTGGCACTGCGCGCAGGCGTTGCCCAGGAATATTCCCATGCCGCGCCGCGCCACCGTATCGTCCGGCCGCGCGGCGTCCTGCCTTTCATGGTCCGCCCAGCCGGCGTAGTCCCGCGCCGATACCGCCGACACCGAAAACGCCATCAAGGCATGTTCGGCGCCGCAGAACTCGGCGCATTGCCCGCGATAGTCGCCGGCGCGGTCGGCGCGCAGCATGATCTGGGCGTCGCGCCCGGGGATCATGTCGCGCTTGCCGTGCAGGTTGGGCACCCAGAAGGTATGGATCACGTCGGAGGACTTCAACGTTATCAGTACCGGGCGTCCCACCGGCAATCGCAGCTGGTTCGCGGTCACGAAGGCCGGACGGTCGCCGTCGGGCTGGTAGCGGGTTTCCCACCACCATTGATGGCCGATCATTTCGACATGCAGGGGATCTTCCATCGGCAGGCGCGACAAGGCGCGGTCGGTGAGGAAATCGGCAAGCACCAGGCCGCACAGCAGGACCACCGAGACGGCGGTGGCCGCCACGACGATGCGCCGTGATCGGCGTTCCGCCCGCGGGTCGGGCGGCGCCGGGTCGGCCTTCGTCGGGTCGCGATGCGTCCGGTCACCCCGCGCCGTTCCGATATGCCCGGCGCGAAGCGCTGCGCCGGTCCCGCGCCGCGCGGCCTCGGCGTCGGAGCGCGCCGCGCGCGTGCCCCGCCGGATGGCGGCGACCAGACCCAGCAGCACGGCGACGAAGACCGCCGTACATACCAGCAGGGTGATGTGCCACAACGCCAGTATGCGTTCGGCCTGGATGCCGGCCGGCGCCAGGACGCTTTGGCCGGGCGCGGCCGCGGCCATGGCGCTCCACAAGCCGGACCAGACTGCGCCGGCCCATGAGCCCGATCCTCGAACCGCCCGCCATAAGGCCCGCTGTCGCGCGGCGTCCCGCGCGGCCGGGCGTCGCTCCCCCACCCGCCGGCTCATGGATGTCTCAGGCCTCCTTGCGCAGCGTGATCGGCACCGATTTGGCGGCCGGCACCTTGCTTTCCTTGGCATGATGCCAAAGCGGGATCAGCGGATTGCATTCCGGGTAGTACGACCACGCGCAACCCGTGGGAATATTGAAGGGCCGCACGCGCAGGCCCCCCACCTCGCGCTTGAAGCCGTCGTGCGCCACCGTGCAGGCGGTCACGACGTCGTCCTCGCGCAGGCCCAGCCGCGCCATGTCGTCCGGGTTCAGCATGATCACCTGCCGCGTGCCATGGATGCCGCGGAAGCGATCGTCCAGGGCGTACACCGTGGTGTTGAATTGATTGTCGCCACGCGTGGTCATCAGGCGGATGACGTCCTCGCCCTGCGCCGGCATGTCGGGATCGCCGTCCAGCGTCTCCGGCACCACGAAGTTCGCCTTGCCGGTTTCCGTTTCCCATTTCCGTTCCGTCGCGCCCAGGGGGCGGTGGAAGCCGCCCGGGTTCCACATACGGAAATTGAAGTCCTTGAAGATTTTCGGGTAGGTCGCCTCGATGGCGTCGCGCACCAGTGCATAGTCCCCGACCCAGCGGTCCCAATCGACGCGGGGATTCGGCGGCAAGGTGGCCTTGGCGATGCCGGCGACGATGGCCGGTTCCGACAGCAGTTTGTCGCCGGGCGGCTCGTGGACGCCGCGCGATCCATGGAAGCAGCCGGTGCTGTCCTCCATGGAGACGGCCTGTTCCCCGGTCGCCTGCCGGTCGATCTCGATGCGGCTCAGGCAGGGCAGCAGGTAGGCATGCCTGCCGTGCAGCAGATGGCTGCGGTTCAGCCGTGTCGTGATGCCGACCGTCAGGTCGAGCCGCCGCCACGCCGGCTCCATGCGGTAATGATCCGGCGTGGCACGGGCGAAGTTGCCGCCCAGCGCCACAAAGGCCGATACCCGGCCATCCAGGATGGCTTCGCAGGCCTCGACCGTGTTCATGCCTTTTTTCGTGGGCGGATCGAAGTGATAGAGTTCGCGCAGCTTGTCGTTGGGGACGTGGTCGGGCTTTTCGGTGATACCGACCGTGCGCTGCCCCTGCACGTTGGAATGCCCGCGGATGGGACAGACGCCCGCGCCCGGTTTGCCGATGTTGCCGCGCAACAGCAACAGGTTGGTGATCATCTGCACGCTTTGCACGCCGTTGCGGTGTTGCGTCAGTCCCATGCCATACAGCAGCATGCAAGCCTTGGCCCGCGCATAGGTCGCGGCCGCCTCGCCCAGCGCGGCGCGCGTCAGGCCCGACTCGCGTTCGATGTCTTCCCAGGACAGCTCGCGCATTGCCTCCGCGAAGGCGTCGAATCCGTGCGTGTGCTCGGCGATGAAGGCATGGTCCAGCACCGGTTCGCCGCCTCGCGCACGGGCCTGGTCGTCCGCTTCTATCAGCCACTTGCACAGCCCGCCCAGCGCCGCGGTATCGCCGCCCAGCCTGAGCTGCAGGTATTGCGTGCTGATCTGCGTTTCCTTGCCCGTCAGCATTTCCACGGGAGACTGCGGGTTGGTGAAGCTGACCAGGCCAGGTTCGCGCAAGGGATTGAAGGTGACGATGGGCACGCCGCGCCGGCGGGCCTCCTGCAACGGATGCAGCATGCGCGGCGCATTGGTGCCCGTGTTGTGGCCAAAGAAGAACATGCAGTCGGTATGCTCGAAGTCTTCCAGCGTGACCGTGCCGACGGGTACGCCTATGGTCTTCGGCAGGCCGACGGACGTGCTTTCGTGGCACATGTTCGAGCTGTCGGGCAGATTGTTGGTGCCGTACATGCGCGCGAACAGCGCATACATGTAGGAAGTCTCCAGCGAGGCCCGGCCGGAGGTATAGAAAACCGTCGAGTCCGGGTCGCGGGCGCGCAAGAGCGCGCCGATCTCGTCGAAGGCCTGCTGCCAGCCGATCTCCACGTACGTGTCGGTGGCGGCGTCCCAGCGCATCGGCGCGGTTACCCTGCCGATAGCTTCCAGTTCATGGTCGGACCAGGACTCCAGTTCGGTGCAGGTGTGTTCGGCGAAGAAGCTCGCCGGCACGCGTTTGCTGGTGATGTCCCAGGCCGTGGCCTTGGCGCCGTTCTCGCAGAATTCGAAGGGATGGGGATGGGCCGGCTTGGCCCAGGAACAACTGACGCACATGAAGCCGTCGGGCTTGTTCTGCTGCATCAGCACGCGCGTGCCATGCATCAGGCGATGTTCCTTGACCAGGATGGACCCGACCGCGCGGGCGGATCCCCAGCCACCGGCCGGCTCATTGTGCGGGCCGGTTGAAGCGTGCTCTTTTGCCATTTGCTCGTACCCTCTTCGCCGGGCGGTCCCAACGCGAAAAGCCGGGAAGGGCGGTCCGGCGTGGCCGGATGAGCATTGGGAACCCGTTTATCGTCTATGGAGCCGAAGCGTTCGTTGGGAACGTCCTCGGCGCGGGTGCGGCGCCTGTAGCAGTTTCCATGCCTGTCGTGCCGAGCCAGGTTTCCATCGCGAGCGCCGGGCTGGTGCCGGCCCCACGCGGCTGATTGCTCAGCAATGACTGATACTTACCTTCGATAGTCCCCGGGGCTCCGGAGCGTGCGCCGGCTCAGCGCAGGTAGGCCGCCTCTATGCTCCGCATATGCTCGTCGCCTTGCAGGCGGATGATTTCCTTGACCGTGGGCAGGTCCTTGTCGACGCCGCGGATGCCGCCCTCCGCGCGTATCCGTGCGAAGACCGCGCGCATGGCGCCTACCGCGGCGCGGATGGCATGGTTGCCGTAGATCACCAGGCCTACCTTCCCCAACTGCTGTATGTCGGCTTCGGTCAGCTCCGGATAAGCCGTCGGCACCAGTACCAGCGGCGTCTTGCCAGGCCAGGCCTTGATGAAGGAAAGGACTTCGGCCGGCGTGGTCTGCTTGGAGTGAATCAGGATGGCGTCGGCGCCGGCCTCTTCGTAGGCCAGCGCTCGTTTCAGGGCTTCTTCCTGGCCCAGGCCGGCGATCAGGGCTTCGGTCCGGGCGATGACCAGGAAGTCCTTGTCGCGCCGCGCGGCGGCCGCGGCGGCGATTTTCCCCTGGAATTCCTCGACGCGGACCAGCTCCTGCCGGCCGCCGGCGCGCAGGCTGGTGTCCTTGGGGAAGGTCTTGTCTTCCATGACGACGGCCGAAGCGCCGGCCGCCTCATATTGCGGCACGACATAGCTGACGTTGACCGCGTTGCCGAAGCCGGTGTCGATGTCGGCGATCAGCGGGATGGAAACCACCGACGCGATGGCGCGCATCATGTCGAGATGCGTACCGGCCGACAGGATGTTGGCGTCCGGAACGGCATGGCTGGCGGAAAGCTCGAAGCCGCTGCCCCATATCGCGCCGAAGCCGGCTTCCTCGGCCAGTTTGGCCGACAGCGGGTTGTGCGCCGACATGGCGGTGAAAAGCTTGCCCGACGTGATGGCCTGGCGCAGCACCTGGTTCTTGTTCATGGATATTTCCGGTTTGATGATGGGATGGCAAGAGCGGTTGACTTGGCGAAGTTTCGCGCAGGCCTCCGCGATGCGCGACATCGATCGATCCCGGGCAGGCTCCGCCGCCGCTATACTGTATGAAAATACAGTATATGCTCATCCATGTCCGTCTCCGCCCGCGCGCCTTCCCGGTCCGAGGCCGCCCCAGCCTCCGCGCCGCCTGACGGCTATGTCGTCGCGGTGCGCGCGCTGTGCGATTTCACCGCGCGGCGCGGCGATCTCGATCTGCGATTCACACCGGCGCCTTCCGCGCAGGAAGGGCAGGCGGGGCATCTGTTCGTGACCCAGCGCCGTGGCGGAGCCTACGAAACCGAACTCAGCCTGACCGGCGCGCATGGGCCGTTGCGGGTGCGTGGCAGGGCGGACGGCTACGATGCCGCGCGCAACCGGCTGGAAGAGATCAAAACACACCGCGGCAGCGTCGACCGCATTCCACCCAATCATCGCGCGCTGCATTGGGCCCAGGCCAAGGTCTATGCCCATCTGCTGTGCCAGCAGCGCGGCTTGGATGGAATGGAGGTCGCGCTGGTGTATTTCGACATCGGCACCCAGCAGGAAACGGTGCTGGTGGAATCGCATGGCGCCGATGCGTTGCGCGACTTCTTCACGGAGCAGTGCGAACGCTTTCTGGCCTGGGCGCGCCAGGAGATGGCGCATCGCCGGGCGCGCGACGCCGCCCTGGCTGGCCTGGCCTTTCCCCACGGCCAATTCCGCGCGGGCCAGCGCGACCTGGCCAAAGCGGTCTTTCGGGCGGGGCGCGACGCGCGCTGCGTCCTGGCCCAGGCGCCGACGGGCATAGGCAAGACCATGGCGACGATCTTTCCCATGCTCAAGGCCGGCGCCGGTACGCTGGACAAGGTGTTTTTTCTTTGCGCCAAGACGGCGGGCCGGCAGTCCGCGCTGGCGGCTTTGCAAGGCCTGCGCCAGGATGCCGTCGCGCTGCCGCTGCGCGTGCTGGAGATGGTGGCGCGCGAACAGGCCTGCGAACATCCCGGCAAAGCCTGCAACGGCGATTCCTGCCCCCTGGCGCGTGGCTTCCACGACCGACTGCCCGCGGCACGCGCCGCGGCGCTGCGCGGCCACGCCATGGACCGCGCCGCCGTCCGCGCGGCCGGGCTGGCCCATGACGTCTGTCCGTACTTTCTGAGCCAGGAGCTGGCGCGCTGGAGCGATGTGGTGGTGGGCGACTACAACTACTACTTCGACTCCAGCGCGATGCTGTACGCGATGACGGTGGCGAACCAGTGGCGGGTGGGGCTGCTGGTGGACGAGGCCCACAACATGGTGGAGCGCGCGCGCCGCATGTACACCGCCGAGCTGCGGCTGGACGATATCGCGGCGGCGCGGCGCGTGGCCCCGCCGGTATTGCGCAAGCCGCTGGACGCGCTGCGGCGCATATGCCGGCAACTGCTGAAGGCGCAGGCGCGGCGCTATGCGGTCCACGAGGAGGCGCCGCCGGCGCTGCTGATGCAATTGCAGCAGACCGCATCGGCCCTGTCCGCGCATTTCGCCGAGCAGGGCGGCGAAGCGCCGGAACCGTTGCTGCAGCTGTATTTCGCTGTGCTGGCATTCGCGCGGCTGGCGGAGGACCTGGGTGACCATTCCCTGTTCGATATCACGCGCGACGACCTCGACGACGCCGGCAAGTCGCCCGGGCAAGGCGATCGGCCACGGGGCACGCTATGCGTCCGCAACGCCGTCCCCGCGCCGTATCTGTCGCCACGCTTCAAGGCCGCGCATGGCGCGGTGCTGTTCTCGGCAACGCTGAACCCCATGGCTTTTTATCGCGATACCTTGGGGCTGCCGCCGGATTGTGGCTGGATCGATGTCCCCGGGCCGTTTCGCGCGGAGCAATTGGACGTGCATCTGGTGGGCAACGTCTCGACCCGCTATCGCGACCGCGATGCGTCGATCCCCGCGATCGTCGATATCATGGCGCAGGCGTATCGGCAGCGTCCTGGCAATTACCTGTGCTTCGCCAGCAGCTTCGATTACATGAGCCGGCTGGCGTGCCAGCTGCAGGGCCGCTACCCCGGGCTGCCTTCATGGCGGCAGGCCGCCGGCATGGACGCGGCTGGACGCGAGGCCTTCCTCGATCGATTCGCGCCGGGCGGCGCCGGCCTGGGCTTCGCCGTGCTGGGCGGCATGTTCGGAGAGGGCGTGGACCTGCCGGGGGACCGCTTGATCGGCGCCTTTATCGTGACGCTGGGCATGCCACAGGTGAATCCCGTCAACGAGCAGATGATGCGGCGCATGGAGGCCCGCTTCGGCAGCGGCTTCGACTACACCTATCTGTATCCGGGCCTGCGGAAGGTCGTGCAGGCGGCGGGGCGGGTGATCCGCACGGAGACCGATCGCGGCATTGTCTACCTTATCGATGACCGGTTCCGGCGGGCGAAGGTGCGGGCCCTGTTGCCCGCCTGGTGGCGCCTGAGCACCCTGCGCTGAACCGTCGCGGGCGGGGGGTACCTCTTCTATGCAGCAGGACGAGGCGGCGGCAACCGCCATGCCTCCGGAGCGGGCACGCACATTGCACGTATCCCGCGCGGATGACAGGCAATGACAACGGATAGGCTTGCGACGATGCCCAAGGATCAGTGCGACACAAGAACCGCGGAGTATGCCGGCAACGATACGGCGGATATGCATGGCTGCCTGCGGCGGCGCAGGGACCGCCTGGCCGCGGGGCTCGCGGCCGTGGCGGCTCGGGCGGGCCGGTCCGGTCATCCGGCCGGCTCCGGCCACCGCGGCGCGGCGGCGGGCAAGCCGCCGTCCAAGCGAAGGAAGTAAACCGGGGCTTCAGACCTTGGCTTTCGCGTCGGGTATCTGCGCGAGTTCCAGGAAACGCCGCGTCACGCTGGCCATGTTGTGCTGCAACCAGTCGGCCATGGCTTGTTCTTCCGTCAGGATGCGCTCGCATATCGCCATGGTCTCGCGATCGCCCACCATGCGCGCCGCTTCGATCAGGTTGCGGTACGAAGCAATCTCGAAGTGTTCGAAGGCGTAGCTCATCATGCCGCCCTTGACGATCTCGTCGCTCGCGAACATGCCCATGGCGCCCTGCATGCCCGCCATGGTCTTGCCCGCCAGGTCTTTTATCGTCGATGTATCGCCGCCGCGGCGCTCGATGCATTGCGCGATCAGCTCGGCCTGGGCGCGCGTTTCCTCGATGTGCTGCTCGATGCGGCGCTTCAGGTCGGGATAGTTCTCGATGCGCTTGGCCATGGCGGTCAACATCGTTTCCGCCTGCTGTTCCATGGCGTGAGCATCGCGCAGCCAGTCCATGTAATGCGACTCCAGGACGTCCCTGTCCATGGTGATGCCTTCGTTGTCCATCGTCGTCTCCTGAGGGATTACCGCCGGCACATGCCGGCCGGGTCGCCAGCCCATGTCCGGGCAGATGCGAGAGGTTCCGCAGGCGCCATACCCGCGGGCCCCGTCTTCGTCTTCCCGCCGACGCGGCAGCGACGAGCGGCGTTGCCAGACGACACACGTCGCCACGATGTCCCTACAACGCAGGGGCAGGCGCTACTCAACCGCCATGCGAACCCGGGTGGGCGTAGCGCGGTTCGCACACACCTGTCCGGTGGTGCCCGCCCATGGCGCGATGCGCGGCGGGGCGCTCGGGAACGTCCTATGCGCCCCCGCCGCGCTGGTCCAGGGAGGGCACACAAATGATTCCGTCAAGACGCAGTTTCCTCAAACGCGCCGGTTTCGCGGCCGCGACCGTCACGACAGCGCCGACCGCGCTGGCCGCGCCCGCGCCGCAAGAGCAGGCGGCTTCCACCTATATTTTCCTGACCGCCGAGGAGGCCGCTTTCGTGCGCGCGGCGGTTGCGCGCCTGATTCCGCAAGACGAAGCCGGGCCCGGTGCCCTGGAGGCCGACGTCCCCAACTATATCGACAAGCAACTGGGCGGCGCATGGGGCGCCGGCGAGCGCCTGTTCCGCGGCGGCCCCTGGAAGCAAGGCCAGCCCACGCAGGGCTATCAATTGCCGTTCACGCCGGCCGAATTGTTCCGCAACGCCTGTCGCGCCTTGCGCGACGAGGCCGCGAAGGGCGGCACGCCTTTCGAGAAAAGATCGCCCGAGGAGCAGGACGCGTTTCTGCGCGATCTGCAGCAGAGCAAGCGCGACTTGAACGGCGTGCCGGCGAATGTGTTCTTCGAATCGCTATGGGGCATGACGGTGGAAGGTTTCCTGAGCGATCCGGTGTATGGGGGCAACAAGGACATGGTGTCCTGGAAGATGATCGGCTTTCCCGGCGCGCACGCCGCCTACTACCACCTGGTGGACCAGCACGGCATCGCCTACAACCGCGCGCCCCTGAGCCTGGCCGAGGACTCGCGCGGCGTCATCCATATCCACCCCGAAGTGCCCGCGACCGCCGGCAGCCCCGACGCCGGCATGCCATCCATGCCGGACCATGCGCCGGCCCGGCAGCAAGGGGGACGCTGACATGGCCACCAAACTACCCGAGACGGATGCCGTGCTGATCGGCGTCGGCCTGGTCGGCACCATGCTAGGCCGCGAATTGACGCGCGCGGGACTGCATGTGGTCGGGCTGGAGCGCGGCGAGCCGCGCTTTACCGTGCCGGACTTCCAGGGGCCGTACATGCACGACGAACTGCGCTACTCCGTGCGCAAGGCGCTGATGCAGGACAACACCAAGGAGGCCGTCACCTTCCGCAATAACAGCCAGCAGGAAGCCTTGCCCATACGCCGCTGGGAGAGTTTCCTGCCCGGAACCGGCCTGGGCGGCGCGGCGGTGCACTGGAATGGGCAGACCTATCGTTTCCAGGACAGCGACCTGCGCATGCGCACGCTGACCGAGGAGCGCTACGGCAAGAAGTTCATGGCGGACGACCTGTTCGTGCAGGATTGGGGCGTGGACGCGGCGACGCTGGAGCCTTATTTCGACCGCTTCGAATATCTGCTGGGCGTGAGCGGCAAGGCCGGCAATCTGAAGACCGGCAAGGTCGAAGGCGGCAATCCTTTCGAGGACGCGCGTTCGCGCGATTACCCGACGCCGCCGATGAAAGAGCCTTATGGTTCCGCCATGTTTCGCAAGGCGGCGGCGGGCCTGGGCTTTCATCCGTATCCGCAGCCGTCCGCGAACCTTAGCCAGCAGTACACGAACCCGGAAGGCATGACGCTGAACACCTGTATGTTCTGCGGCTTCTGCGAGCGCTATGGCTGCGAACACTATGCCAAGTCGTCGCCGCAGACGATATTGCTGCCGGTGCTGCTGAAGGACAAGAACTTCGAGCTGCGCACGCAGTGCCAGGTGCTGCGCATCAACGTCGACAAGGATGGCAAGCGGGCCACGGGCGTCACCTACGTCGACGCCGCGGGACGCGAGTTCGAGCAGCCGGCGAATCTGGTCATCCTGGGCGGTTTTGCGCTGAACAACGTCAGGATGCTGCTGCTGTCGGGCATCGGCCAGCCCTACGATCCGGCGACCGGCAAAGGGGTGGTGGGGCGCGGCTATGCCTATCAGACCATGAGCGCGGTGCAGGTCTTCTACGATGCCAGCGTCAATATCAATCCGTTCATGCGTTCGGGCGCCTGCGGCACGGTGGTGTCCGATTTCGTGTCGGACAACTTCGACCATGGGCCGCATGGCTTCGTGGGCGGGGCGTATATCGGCGAAGTCATGACCAACGGGCGTCCGATCGAATTCCATCCGACGCCGGTGGGCACGCCGCCGTGGGGATCGGAATGGAAGAAGGCGGTGATCCGGCACTACAACCATACGTCGGTGCTGAACGTGCATGGCAGTTCGGTTTCCTGTCGCGCCAATTACCTGGATCTGGATCCCACGTATCGCGATGCCTGGGGGCTGCCGCTGCTGCGGATGACCTTCGATTTCCATGAGAACGATCTGAAGATGTCGGGTTTCCTGACGGATCGGGCGCTGGAGATCGGCAAGGCGATGGGCGGGAAGGAGGTGCACGGGGCGGCGCGTCGGGGGCCTTATACGGTTACGCAATACCAGACCACCCACAATACCGGCGGGACGGTGATGGGCGACGATCGCTCCACCAGCGTGGTGAACCGTTATCTGCAGAGCTGGGACTTGCACAATCTGTTCGTGATCGGGGCGTCCAACTTTCCGCAGAACGCGTCGTACAACCCTACCGGCACAGTGGGGGCGCTGGCCTATTGGGCCGCGGATGCCATCGTGTCGCGGTACCTGAAGTCGCCGGCTCCGCTGGTCAATGCCTGAGGTGCGCCATGAAGATACGAAATCGCTTGTCGAAGGCGCTGGCGCCGGTATTGCTGGGCTGCGCGCTGGGGCCGGCTGTCGCGCAGGGGCAGGACGCCAGGCCCGATACGTCGCTGGGGCAGCGCATCGCCGCCAACGGCAATGCGTCCAAGGGCGTGCTGGCCTGCGTGACCTGCCACGGCGCCCAGGGCGAGGGCAACGCCGCCGGCGGGTTTCCTCGGCTTGTCGGACAATCGGCTGCCTATACGCGGGAGCAACTGGACGCCTACGCCGACGGGCGCCGGCAGAATCCCATCATGGCGCCCATCGCCAAAGGCCTGGCGGAGAATGAGCGGGCCGCGGTGGCGGCCTACTACGAGCAACTGCGCGCGCCGGCGCCGGCATCTGGCGCGGGGGCGCCCGGTGCGTCGACACCCGGTGCGTCGGCACCCGGTGCATCGGCACCCGGTGCATCGGCACCCGGTGGACCTGCACCCAACGCGCCGGCGGCGGGCGCATCCGGCGCGCCGGGGCAGGCGGCGGACGCGCGCAAGCGCGGCGAAACCCTGTTCATGGCGGGCGACGAATCGCTGCACGTGCAGGGCTGCGTGAACTGCCACGGGCCGGGCGGCGCCGGCCTGCCACCCTCTTATCCTTACCTGGGCGGCCAGCACGCCGGCTATCTGGCCGCGGCATTGCGCGAGTTCAAGAGCGGCACGCGCAACACCGATGCGAGCGGACAGATGCCGTACATCGCCCGTCAGCTGGGCGACGCGGACATCGACGCCGTAGCGGGCTATCTGGCGCAGTTGCCCCCACCCGTACGCGACGACGCCGAAGCCGCCGCCATCCGGCAGCGCGCGGCCCAGGGCGCGGCCACGCCTTCGCCGCGCCAGGCGGGTCCCGCCGCGCCCACCGGCACCGGAACGGAACAGGGCTCGCCCTTGACGGGCGGCGGCCAAGGGCCCGGCGGAGGTGGCGGCGGCTCCGGTACGGGCGCGTCGGGCAGCCCCAACGGGCGCTGACCGGGGACGCCGGGCAACCGCCGGCCCGGTTCAATCCCTGGGATCGAAGCCCAGTGCTTTCATGGCGGCGGAAACCGACTGAGGCTGGTAATCCTTCCAGGGATCGTTGCCGGCATCCAGCCGGGTGTGGGCGTTGCTGATGGCCCACTGCGCGCCGCTCTTGATCTCCGGCAGCTCTTCCCAAGCGATCGGCACCGATATCCCCAGCCCGGGCCGCGCGCGCGCCGACCAGGCCGCCACGGTGGTGGCGCCGAAGCCGTTGCGCAGGTAATCGGCGAATATTTTCCCGACCCGATTCTTGGGGCCGCTCTTCGCCACGAACAGCTGCGGCAGGGTGCTGGCCAGATGGCGCACGATCGCCTGCGAGAAATCCTTGACGGTGTCCCAGCCGTATTGCTTGCGCAGCGGCACCACCACGTGCAGGCCCTTGCCGCCGCTGGTCTTCAGCCAGCATTGCAGGCCCAGTTCGCGCAATAACACCTGCACCAGCCCGGCCGCCTGTTGCAGTGCCGCCCATTTCACCCCTTCGCCGGGATCCAGGTCGAACAGCATGCGGTCCGGCTTGTCTATCGCGGCCTTGACGGCGTTCCAGGTGTGGAATTCCACCACGTTCATCTGCGCGGCCGAGATGATGGCGACGTCGCTGGGCACTTCCAGCAGTGAAGGGTGGCCCGGATCGAGGCGCTGCGGCAGCGGTTTGACGCCCGGCATGGCGGCCTCCAGGTGTTTCTGGAAGAACAGCGGTTCCTGAATGCCCCCCGGCGCGCGCACCAGCGACACCGGGCGATTCTTCAGGTGCTCCAGCAGCAGCGGCGCCACCAGACCGTAGTAGCGCGCCAGGTCCAGCTTGGTCAGGCCGGTGGAAGGATCGATGACGCGGTCGGGATTCGAGAGCCGGCCCAGCTTGCCGTTGCTCGCGGGGCCGGCCGCGCGCGGGGCTTGCCGGGTCGCGGTCTCTTGGGGGCGGGCCCGCGGTTCCGTCGAGGCCTCTTTGGCGGTCTCCTTGGCGACCTCTTTGGCGGCTTTCTTGGCGGCTTTCACCGCGGTTTTCTTCGCGGCCTTGCCCTTGCCCGCATCGGCCGGCGCGTCGTGTTCGACGTCCGCCGCGCCGGCATCCTTGCCCACGGCCTTGGCGGGCACCGGTTTTTCCCGCGTGATGGCGCGCGCCGGCTTGTCGCCGCGCAAGCCCCGGAAGACGGAATGGCGGATGTGGCCGGACTTGGTCCATTCGCCGAACGAGACTTCGGCGACGAGTTCCGGCTTGACCCAATGTGCCTTGCGCGGCAGCTCGGGCTGCTGCGGCAATGGCCGTTCCGGGATTTCAATGGCTTGCAGCCGCCTGGCCATTTCGTTCAGCCCGCGCGTATCGAAGCCGGTGCCGACCTTGCCGGCGTAGCGCAGGCTGCCCTTGTCGTCGTGCACGGCTACCAGCAGCGCGCCCAGGCCCGTGCGGCTGCCGGCGGGATCGGTGTAGCCGACGATGATGAATTCCTGGCGCTGCGCGCACTTCAGCTTTACCCAATTGTCCGAGCGCCGCGAGACATAGAAGGAATTCCTGCGCTTGGCGATGATGCCTTCCAATCCCATCTTGCATGCGGACGCCACCAGTTCGGCCGGCGGGGCGTCGAAGGCGGCGCTGAAGCGTACAGGTCCTTCGGATGCGCCGCCCAGCAGTTGTTCCAGCAAGGCGCGGCGCACGGTAACCGGTTCTTCGCGCAGGTCGCGGCCGGCGACGAAAGGCAGGTCGAAGGCGTAATAGACGATGTCGCCCGTATGTTCGCCTTCGAAGGCGTTCTGCAGGGCCTGGAAGCTGGGCATGCCGTTGTCGGCCAGGACCACGATTTCGCCGTCTATCCAGGTTCCCTGTACTTTCAGCTTGGACAGGGCCTTGACCAGGTGGGGCATTTTCGCGCTCCAGTCATGGCCGTTGCGGGTGTAGAGCCTGGCGCCGTCCTCGTCCAGCCGCGCGACGATGCGGTAGCCGTCGAACTTGACCTCGTAGATCCAGTCGGCGGGGTTGGGGGGGACGCCGTCCACCAGGGTGGCGAGTTGCGGTTTGAGGATGGCGGGCAGGGCGCGGGCCACGCCCGGCAGCCGGCGTTCGCTGGCGTCCGTCGCTCCGTCGGCGGGATCCGTGGCGCTTTCCGCCGCGACTGCGCCGGCCGCCCTGGCGGCCCACTTCGTCGCTTTCTTCGCCGCGGTTTTCGTGGCCGCTTTGCCTGCCGCCTTCGTAGCGCTCTTCGTAGCCGCCTTCGTCGCTGCCTTCGTCGCCACTTTCCCCGCCGCTTTCGCCGCCTTCGCGGCGGGCTTGGCGGCCTGGCTTTCATCGCCGTCCGTGGACGCGCGGGCCGCGCGTGCCAGCGCCTTCTTGCGCTGCGCGCGCAGCGGCACGACGCTGTCGGGCATCTCGTCGACCACGCTGAACTCGGCGTCCGGCCGGGCGAACTCGTCGCGGTCCTTGATCAACAGCCAGGGCGGCTGGCGTTCATTCTCCTTGCCGTGCAGCCGCACCAGCGCCCAGCGTCCCTGCATCTTGGCGCCCATCAGATCGAACTTCAGATGCCCTTCGCGATAGCCCTTGCGCGGATCGCCTACCGGTCGCCAGGAACCTTCGTCCCAGATGATGACCTTGCCCGCGCCATACTGGCCCTTCGGAATCTCGCCCTCGAACTGGTTGTAGGCGATGGGATGGTCTTCCACCTGCACCGCCATGCGCTTGATCGACGGATCGTAGCTGGGCCCCTTGGGCACGGCCCAGCTTTTCATGGCTCCGTCCAGCTCCAGGCGGAAGTCGTAGTGCAGCCTGGTGGCCCAGTGCTTCTGTATGACGAAGGCGCGCGCGGTCTCGTTGGGCTTGCCGCCGCCGGCAGGCTCGGACGTGATGTCGAAATTCCGCTTCTGGCGGTATTTGGCAAGGGTGTCCGCCATGATCAGGCCGCCTTGCGAGTGCGTCCGCCGGATTTCGAAGCGGGCTTGGCCGACTTGGAAGCGGTTTTGGCGGCGGTTTTCTTCGCCGCCTTCCTGGCGGGCGTCTTGGCCGGCGCGTCGGCCTTGGCCGCGGTCCGTCCTTTCAGGCTGCGTTGCAACAGCTCGGTCAGGTCGATGACGTTATCGCCGCGGACGTTGGGCGCTTCTTCCTGCGGCTCGATCACGGTCTCGGTCTTGCCGGCCTGCACCTTCTGTTCGACCAGCGCCATGACCGCATGGCGGAATTCATCCTGGAAGTCGTCCGGGTTCCAATCGCCGGACATGTCGTCGACCAGCATCTTGGCCATCTTCTGTTCCTGCGGGCTGGCGGCCAGCGCCTTGGCGCCGACGGCGGGCAGGTCCAGGTCCTCCATGGACTTTATCTCGTCGCCCCAGCGCATCAGGTTCAGGATCATCGCGTCGCCCGACGGCACCAGCGCGGCCAGGTGCTGCTTGGTCTGGATGACCACCTTGGCGATGCCGATCTTGCCGGTCTTGGCCAGCGTGTCGCGCAGCAGCGCGTAAACCTTGTGCCCCTTGTTGATCGGGGCGATGTAGTAGGGCCGCTCGAGATAGACGAAGGACAGCTGTTCGGCCGGCACGAAGCGCTGGATCTCGATGGTCTGCGTGGTGCGCGGATAGGCTTCGGCGATTTCTTCCGGCGAAATGATGACGTACTTGCCGTCCTCGTATTCGACGCCCTTGACGATGTTCTCGCGGTCTATTTCGCGACCGGTGCGCTTGTTGATGCGCTTGTAGCCCACCGGATCCATGCTGCGCTTGTCCAGCCAGTCGAAATCCACGCCCGATTCGACGGCGGCGGTATGCAAGCCTACCGGGATGTTCACCAGCCCGAATGAAATGGCGCCTTTCCAGATCGTTCTTGACGAGGCCATGGCAGCTCCTTTTTTCGCGGGCGCGCGTACCCGCCGCGCGCTATTTTTTTGCGCGTAGCAACTGCCATGCCGGGTTTTCGGACCAATCCGGGTGGACTGGGGGTCAGAAAGCCACGGCCTTGCTGCCTTTCAGCCCCAGCATGGCGCGCGCCTCGTCGGGGCTGGCGATCTCCAGGGACAGCGCTTCCAGGATGCCGCGGATCCGGAGGACCTGTTCCGCGCAGGACGCGGCCAGCTGGCCCTTGGCCAGGTAGAGGCTGTCTTCCAGGCCCACGCGGACATTGCCGCCGAGGATGGCGCCCATGGTGACCAGGGGCATCTGGTGCCGGCCGGCGCCCAGCACCGAAAAGCGGTAGCCGTCGCGGCCGAACAGGCGGTCGGCGGTGGTCCGCATGGTGGCGACGTTCTCCGGGTCCGGACCCAGGCCGCCCAGGATGCCGAAAATCGCCTGGATGAACAGCGGCCCCCGCACCAGGCCTTCGTCGACGAAATGCGCCAGGTTGTACAGATGGCCCATGTCGTAGCACTCGAACTCGAAGCGCGTGCCGCAATCGTCGCCCAGCACTTTCAGGATGTGGCGGATATCGCGGAAGGTGTTGCGGAAGATCAGGTCTTCCATGCCTTCGATATAGGGCTTTTCCCAGTCGTACCGCCATTCCGGGATGCGCCGCGCCGCCGGATGGATGGAGAAGTTCATCGACCCCATGTTCAGCGAGCACATCTCCGGCTTGGCGCGCAGCGGATAAGCCAGGCGCTCTTCCAGCGTCATGCGGGTGCTGCCGCCGGTGGTGATGTTGATCACCGCGTCCGTGGCGTCGCGGATGCGCGGCACGAACTCGTCGAACACCGCCGGGTCGGCGGTGGGCCGGCCGTCGCGCGGATCGCGCGCATGCAGGTGCAGGATGGCGGCGCCGGCCTGTGCTGCTTCGATGGCTTGCTCCGCAATCTGGTCGGGGGTCAGGGGCAGGTGCGGCGACATGGTCGGCGTATGCACGGAACCGGTGACCGCGCACGAGATGATGACCTTGTCTTGGCGGGTTTTCATGGGATGGACCTTCAGTGATGTGGACGGACGCTATGTTGATGGACGGCATCCGGACGGCTGGCGCGGCGGATTACACCGCCAGCCATTGCGAGACGATCTCGTCGTTGGCTCCCAGTTCGTCCGGCGTGCCCTCGAAGACGACCCGGCCGTGTCCCATCACGCACACGCGCGTGGAGACCTTCAGCGCGATGGTCAGCTTCTGTTCGACCAGCAGCACCGATACGCCCTTGCGGTGCATGTCGCGGATGCATTCGCCCACCTGCGCGACGATCTTGGGGGCCAGGCCTTCCGTGGGCTCGTCGATCAGGATGACCAGTGGATTGCCCAGCAGCGAGCGGCAGATGGTCAGCATCTGCTGCTCACCGCCCGACATGCTGCCGGCCTTGGCGTTGCGCCGTTCCTTCAGGCGCGGGAAATAGTCGAACATCTGTTCGACGGTCCAGCGATGGGCGCCGGCCACGGGCGGCTGTTCGCCCATGCGCAGGTTTTCATCCACCGTCAGGTTGGCGAAGACTTCGCGTTCTTCCGGCACGTAGGCGATGCCCGCGCGGCAGATGGCATAAGGCCGCGCGCCGGCCAGCTCGCGCCCGCGCAGGCGGATATGGCCGGACGTGGGGGCCACCAGCCCCATGATGGTTTTCATGGTGGTCGAACGCCCCGAGCCGTTGCGGCCCACCAGGCTGACCACTTCGCCCTGCCGGACCTGCAGGTCGACGCCTTGCAGGACATGGCTCTTACCGTAGTGGGCGTGCAGGTCATGCACGTCGAGCAGTGGGGTGGCGGTGTCGTTCATGCGATGGCCTCGTCGCCCAGGTAAGCCTCGCGCACGCCGGCGTGGGCGCGGATTTCGGCGGGCGCGCCGGTGGCGATGATCTGGCCGTAGACCAGGACGCTGATGCGATCGCTGAGCGAAAAGACGACGTCCATATCGTGTTCGACGATCACCAGCGTACGGCCGGCGGCCACTTCGCGTATCAATTGCGCGGTATAGGCGGTTTCTTCGTTGGACATGCCGGCCATCGGTTCATCCAGCAGGATCAGCCTGGGGTCGGACGCCAGCGTCATGGCGATTTCCAGCGAACGCTGTTCCGAATACGCCATTTCGCCAGCCACGGTATAGGCGCGCGGCGTCAGGCGCACCAGCTCCAGCAGCCGCTCGGTTTCCTGCCTGACGCGGCGGTCGCGATCGATGAAGCGCCAGAAGGCGTATTGCGTGCCGTAAGCACGCATCACCGCCAGCCGCACGTTTTCGAACGTGGTCAGCCTGGGAAAGATATTGGTGATCTGGAAAGACCGCGCCAGGCCTTGCCGGTTGATCGCCTGGGGCGTGTGTCCGCCGATCTCGCGTCCCTGGAACAGGATGCTGCCGGAGGTCGGCGCGAGCTGTCCGGACACCAGGTGGAATATCGTGGATTTGCCGGCGCCGTTCGGGCCGATCAGCGCGTGCCTTTCGCCTTGTTCGATGTCCAGGTCCACGCCGCGGATGATTTCGGTGATGCCGAAGGATTTGCGCAGGTCGCGGATGCGGAGTATCGGGTCGCTCATGCCATCTCCTTCCCGGCCCGGCCGCGCGCCGCGCTCGCATCGGTCCTTGGCGCTGGCGAGGCGGTGCCTGGCGCCGGCGCAGGGGCCGCGGTTGCCGTCGCGGTCCCCGTGCCGGCGCCAGGCCCGCTTGCCTGCGCCGGCCGCGGCGGGCGGACGAACAGGCCGGCCAAGCCGCGCGGCAGGAACATCATCACGATGACGAACAGAATGCCCTGGTAGAGCAGCCACGAACGTGTCAGGTCGGACACCGCGTAGCCGAAGAACGTCATCAGGGAGGCGCCCAACGCCGGCCCCAGAAAGACGCCGACACCGCCGATATAGGTATTGAGCACCGCCGCCGCCGACAGCGCGGGATCGAACACCACATAGTTGGCGGATTCGTTGGACAGCACCTGCAGGCCGCCCGCCATGCCGGCGAACATTGCCGAGATGGCGAACACCAGGGTGCTCAGGCCATGCACGTTGTAGCCCAGGAATCTCAGGCGATGGCTGTTTTCGCGCAGGCCCAGCGTCAGGCGACCCAGCGGCGTGCGCGTGTACAGGTACATCAGCAGCATGGCCAGCAGCACCCAGAACAGGGTCAGGTAGTACACCTGGGTGGTGGAGCCGAAATCCAGCCCCCAGGCCGGCATGCGCATGGTCGATATGCCGGCCTCGCCGCCGAAGGTGCTTTTCAGATGCGGGGCGAGCGAATGCACCAGCTCGGCGATGGCCAGCGTGATCATGGCGAAGTAGGTGCCGCTGCGCTGGGTGGCGAACCAGCCGGCGATACCGCCGAATATCAAGCCGCCGGCCGCGCCGGCCAACGGCATCAAGGGCGTGGGCAGCAGGCCTTCGCCGCCCAGCGCGTTCATCGCGTGCACCGTGGCGAAGGCGCCGATGCCGAAATAGGCCGCGTGGCCGAAGGACAGCATGCCGGCCTGGCCGCACAACAGGTTGTAGGCGGTGGCGAACAGCGCGGCGATCAGCATCTGGATGGCGGCATTGAGCAGCCCTTGCGAGAGCAGGTAGGGCAGCGCCGCCAGCAAGACGACGCCGGCCAGGCAGGCCAGGAAAGTTTTCTTCATCGCGTCATTCCTCGTCGCCCATCATTCCTTGTCCCTCATCATTCCTTGTCCCCCATCAGGCCGCCGGGCCGCACCAGCAGGATCAGCAGCATCAGCGCGAAGGGCAGGGTGGCGGCCAGGCTGGACAGGCTCAGCGTCATCAGGCCGCCGACGCCGCGCGCCCAGTCGCCCAGCCCCACCAGCGCCAGCAGATCGGCCAGGCTGCCGTCCACCGCCACCGCCAGCGACGTGATGATGCCGATCAGCAGCGACGCCAGCATCGCGCCCACCAGCGATCCCAGGCCGCCCACGACGACCACCACGAAAACCATCACGCCCAGTTCCAGCGCCATATTGGGATTGGTGGTGTAGAACGCCCCGGCCACGGCGCCGGCCAGGCCGGCCAGCGCGGCGCCCGCGCCGAACACGCCCATGAAGACCAGCGGCACGTTGTGTCCCAGGGCTTCCGCCATGCGCGGCTTGTGGATCGCCGAACGCACCACGATGCCGACCCGGGTCCGCGTCAGCACCAGGTAGATGGCGGCGAACATCGCCAGCGCGATGCCGCCCATGAGTATCCGGTAGGCCGGGTACTGCGTGCTACCAATGCTGAAGGCGGAAAAATCCAGCGACGCCGGCACGCGATAGTCGACCGGATAGTTGCCGAAGATCAGCTTGATCACTTCGGCGATGATGAAAGACAGGCCGAAGGTCAGCAGCAGTTCATGCGCGTGGCCATGATGATGCACCCGGCGCAGGAACCAGCGTTCCACCACCACTCCCACCAGCCCGACTAGCAGCGGCGAGACGATCACCGCCGGCCAGAAGCCGATCACCCCTTGCAAGGTATAGGCGAAGTACGCCCCCAGCATGTAGAAGGACGCATGGGCGAAGTTCAGCACGCCCATCATGCCGAAAATCAGCGTCAGCCCGGCCGACACCATGAACAGCAGCAATCCGTAGATGATGCCGTTCAACAGGGAAAAGACGATCTGTTCCATGGGATGGGCGCCCCGCCGCTCAGCCGGGCCGCTTCATCTTGCAAGAGGCCGGCGCGGGCGTGGACGCTTCCTGCGCGCTCAGCAGCAGCACCGGCTTGAAGCCCATGTCCGTATTGTCGACCTTGTACCTGGCGTCGCGCGCGACGGTGGACACCACCATCGGCAGCTGCGCCTGGTGGTCGGCGGCGCGCATGCTCATCTCGCCCATGGGCGTGGGAATGCGGGCGCTTTCCAGGTTCTTGGCGAATTCGTTGACGTTCAGCACGCCCTTGCTGGCCGGCGTGCGCTTGAGGGCGTCGGCCACCATCATCATGCCGTAGTAGGTCTGCGGCTCGACGAAGACGGGGATATGGCCGGTCTTGGCCTTGTAGTCGTCGACGAATTTGGCCGCGTCCGCGCCGCCGGCTTCCGCATTGAAGGTATGCGCCACGAAGTTGCCCAGCGCCAGATCGCCCGCGTTGGCCAGGTTGCCCGGCTGGTCCAGATAGACGGTGCCGTAGCGGGCCTTCAGGCCCGCCGCTTTCGATGCCTTCATGAGCAGCAGCAGGTCATTGGACCAGTTGCCCGTGATGACGGTATCGGCGCCGGAGGCGGAGATCTTGGCGACGTAGGGCGCGAAGTCCTGGATCTTGTTGACGTCGTGCAGGGTCTTTTCGACCACGGTGTAGCCACCCACCTTCTGGTTGTCGACGATGGCCTGCTCCATGTCCTGGCCCCAGGAGTAGTTCTGGTTGATGGCGTAGACCTTGGTGCCCAGCGCGTTGGCCTTCTTCATGCCTTCGATCAGGGACTTGGTGCGGACCTGGGCATTGCCGGCGAAGCGGAAATGGTAGAAGTTGCACTTCTCGCCGGTCAGCTCCAGCGCCTCCGCGCCCATGTTGACGTAGACCATCTCCTTGCCGGGATTGCGCAGGTTGTATTTGCGCACGTCCTCGGTGATCTGCCCGCCGATGGCCGAAGACGCTCCCTGCACGACGATCTGCACGCCGTCGGCGGCCGCGGCCTTCAGCTTGTCGGCCGCGCCGGCGGGTCCGCCCTGGTTGTCGTATTCCAGCAGTTGCACCGGCTCGCCGTTCCAGCCGCCCGCCGCGTTGATCTCGTCGATGGCATAGCGCACCGCGGAGCGGTAGGACTGGCCGGTGGAGGCCTGCGGCCCGGACAGCGTTTCCACCAG
Source organism: Bordetella sputigena (assembly GCF_965137885.1). NCBI lineage: Bacteria > Pseudomonadati > Pseudomonadota > Betaproteobacteria > Burkholderiales > Alcaligenaceae > Bordetella > Bordetella sputigena. The sequence goes on along the minus strand of NZ_CBCSCA010000004.1, from coordinate 404,753 downwards.
GCCTATCTTGACCGGGGCGGCGGCGGCGGGCATGGCGCCGCACAGGCCCAGCAGCGCCGCCACCGCGGCGGCGGACAGTTCGAATGTCTTCATGGTTGGTCTCCTCGTTTTTGATTAGGTATGGATGCGGCCGTGCTGAAGCTGGGTCTAGAGATACTCCATGTTGCCGTCCACGCTGATGGCCTGGCCGCTGATGTTTCGCGCGGCCGGTGAACACAAGAAAAGCGCCGTGGCCGCGACATCGTCGGTGGTCACCATGCGGCGCAAAGAGATCTTGTTCAGGTACTCCTGCCGCATCGTGTCCAGCGACACGCCGGCCGCGGCCGCGCGCGCCCCCATCACGGCGGTCATGCGTTCGCCTTCCACGGTGCCGGGCAGGATGGCATTGACCCGCACGCCGTGCGGGCCCAGCTCTATGGCCAGCGATTTCATCATGCCGACGATCGCCCATTTCGTTGACGCGTAGGGCGTGCGCAGCGCGTAGCCCAGGCGGCCCGCCACCGAGCTCATGGCGATCAGGCAGGGGTTGTTGGCGGATTCCTTCAGCAGCGGAACGGCGCGCGACGCGAAATAGAAGTGGCTGTTCAGGTTCACGGCCATCGTGCGTTCCCAATCGGCGGCGCGCAGCTGTTCCACCGGGCCGGTGGGACCGGCGATGCCGACGTTGTTCACCAGCACGTCCAGGCCGCCCAGCGTGTTGCCGACGTCGTCGAAGACCGTGTCGACGTCCCTGGCCAACGAGGCGTCGGCCGTGCTGGTGGTGATTTCCGGCGCCTCGGCCGTCAGCCTGTCCAAAGCGCCGCGATCGATATCGCAGACGTGGACGCGGGCGCCGGCTTCCCGGAAGGCCCGGGCCACGGCGGCGCCGATGCCCGATGCGCCTGCGCTGACCAGTACGCGCAGGCCCGGAACCGGGCGCAAGGAATCGAGGACGCTCGTCTGCACCGTTTTGTCTCCTGCCTTTTTTCTTGAATGGGCACAGTGTCCGGGAAAGAGTCCTACGAGGCTATGTCGGATCCTCACATCAACAAGTGGATGTTGATATGATGTTTGCACACTATTCGCCGCGCTGGCATTGTCGGGCATCTGCCAGGAGCGCCACGGGCGCGGGCTCCGGCCGCCACGCTCCGGCGCCTGTATTACGGCCTATCCCCGGGACGCCTCCATGGACAACCAGGCAGCAAAGACCCAGCAGAAAACCCGGGCGAGCGGGCCGAACACCGAAGCGATCGCCGCCGACCTGATCGGCCTGCTGCATGCGAATGCGCCGGGGGAGGCCTTCGCCGAGCGCCTCGCCGCCCTGGAGGCCCTGCCCGACGGCATGCGCCAGAAAACCGGCCTGATCGAGCTCGTCCGCATGGCAATGGCCTTGCGCAATCGCCTGGACCTGCACGAGCAGCGCGAACGCGGGATGCTGGCGGTGACCGAGTCGGCCCAGGACCTGGCCAGCCGGCTGGACCTGCCGGAACTGCTCAAGGCCATCGCGGCGCGCGCCCGCGATCTGCTGCGGGCGCATCTGTGCTGGCTATCCGTCTACGACGCCGAAAGCGGTGAGTTCAAGGCCCTGGTGGCCGACGGCGCGATCACCCAGCGCCCCGGCAGGATGACCGCCAGGCGCGAGCTGGGCGTCGCCGGCGTGGTGTTGTCCACGCGTTTGCCGTTCTCCACGCCGGACTATCTGCACGACGACCGATTCATCCATGATCCCGAGCTCGACGAAATCTTCCGCGGCGAGGGCGTGGGAGCGGTGGTCGGCGCGCCGCTGATCTGGGACGATGAAGTGATCGGCCTGCTGTTCGTGGCGGATCGCTACCACCGGACCCATACCGCGCTGAACGTCTCCATCCTCTGCACGCTGGCGACCCATGCGGCGGTGGCCATCAACAATGCCAAGGCCTTCGCGGACGCGCAGTCGGCCCTGGAAAACGCCCGCCTGGCGCGTGCCGCGCTGGAGGAGCACGCGCGCGACGTCCAGGACGCGGTGGAAGCGCACGAGCGCCTGACCTCGTTGCTGGCCCGTGGGGCATCGCTGGGGGAACTGTGCCAGGACGTCGCCCAGCTGCTGCAAGGCAGCATCCTGGTGCTGGACGAGGCCCAGCATGTGATCGCCCGCGCCACCGCGCCGGGCTATGAGGGCAGGGCGGCCGATGCCTACGATCCCTACGGCCCTTATGGTTCGGCGATCGCCCGGGCCTTGCGGGACAGCCGCCGCGCGGGCCGCTCGGCCATCGCCTACGAAAGCGACGGTGAAGTCTGCCGCGCCATTGCCGTGATCGGCGGCGACGGCGTATTGGGCGCCGTGCTGTTGTTCCGGCAGGGAGACATGCGCGATTTATCCATCCGTACCTTCGAACGGAGTTCCAGCGTCATCGGCATCGTGCTGCTGTCGCAGGAGCGCATGGAAGCCACCAAGAGCCGCGATGTCTCGCAACTGCTGCAATCGCTGATCTCGCCGCGGCAGGGCGAGCCGGCGCCGACGCGCGACCGCGCCGAGCGCTTCGGGCTGGACCTGTCGCAGCCTTTGTCGCTGATGCTGGTGGAAGCCGGGCAGCGCGATCCCGTGTCCCTGGCGCGGCGGGCGCGCCCCGGCATGGATCTGCCCGGGGTCGTGCTGGACGATGTGGACGGCGTCCTGGTGGTGGTGTGCGGCGCGAATGCCGCGGCCGGCCTGCCGCGGGCCTTCGGCGATTTCGCTCGCCGCGAACTCGGCGACGCCTACCGCGGCGTCCTGTCGCGCCCGGTGCGGAACTTGGCCGACATGCCGGTCCTGTATGCCGCGCTGCGGCGCGCGCTCGCCGTCATGGGCCGACTGGGCATGCGTGGGCGCGTCGTCGGCCAGCATGAGCTGGCGCTCTATTCCGCCTTGTTCGAAAGCCAGGACCGCGCCGGCGTGCGGGCGTTCCTGGACGGCGCCATCGGTCCCATCATCGAGCACGACCGCCGGCGCGGCACGGACCTGGCCGCTACGCTGCTGGCGTATTTCGACAATCACCAGAACGCCACGACCACGGCCGGCGCGCTGGATCTGCATGTGAACACCGTGCGTCAGCGCCTGGCCACGGTCGAGGCGCTGATCGCGGACTGGCGCGATGCCGCCCGGGCGCTGGAGATCCACGTGGCGTTGCGCCTGTGGCACATCGGCATCACGGAAGACCGCGCGCCGGCGCCCGCTTCGTAGCGGCGTCCGGCCGTGGCCGGGCCCGCGTCCACGTGCCGCCCCGGCCCGCGCCGGACATCGTGCGTCATGGGTGACGCGCCCGCCGGCGGCGCGGCCGCCGTCACCGAGATCGTCACCACAGCCATCATCACAGCCGTCACCGAGGCCCTTACCGCAGCATCTCCAGCGTGCGCGCCAGATCTTCCGCGGTGTAGGGCTTGAGCAGGTGGATCGCATCCTCCATGTCGCCGCTGTTGATCTCCGCCCCCGCGTCGTGGCCGGAGGCGAACACGATCCGCAGCCCGGGCTGCCGTTGCCGCGCCTGCGCCGCCAGCTCCACGCCCGATACGCCGGGCAGGCCGATGTCCGTCATCAGCACATCGACCCTGTCGCTGCTCAGCGCCGCCAAGGCGGCCGATGCGTGTTCCGTGGGCACCACCGTATGTCCCAGCGCCTCCAGCATTTCCGCCGTGCTGGAACGGATCAGCCCGTCGTCTTCCACCAGCAGCACGCGCAGCGGGGCCGCCGCCGCGCCGTCGCGCCTGGCGGCGGGCAGCGGCAGCTCGCGCTGGCGCGCTTCATGGGCGGCGTTGCGCTGCTGCTGGTTGCGCAGCACGTGGCGGATCTTGCGCGCCAGCGCTTCGCGCGTATAGGGCTTGCTGAGCAGGTCGATGCCCTCGTCCAGCCGGCCGCCATGCACGATGGCGTTTTCGGTATAGCCGGACGTGAACAGCACCGCCACGTTGGGCAGGCGTTCGCGCGTCTTGCGGGCCAGCTCGGGACTGCGCAGCGGGCCCGGCATCACCACGTCGGTGAACAGCAGGTCGATAGGCACCCCGCTTTCGACGATGGCCAGCGCGCTCTGCGCGTCCTTCGCCTTGAGCACGCTGTAGCCCAGCTCCGACAGCATATCGACGACGGTCGTGCGGACCTCTTCGTCGTCCTCCACGGCCAGGATGGTCTCGGTGCCGCCGGAGATGGGACCGGTCTCCACGTCGGTCGCCAGATCCTCGGGCTGCTTCTCGCGCGGCAGATACAGCCGCACCGTGGTGCCCTGGCGCGGTTCGCTGTAGATCTTGATGTGGCCGTTGGACTGCTTGATGAATCCGTACACCATGCTCAGTCCCAGCCCGGTGCCGCGGCCTTCCGGCTTGGTGGTGAAGAAGGGCTCGAAGACGTGTTCGAGCACTTCGGGCGACATGCCTTCGCCGGTATCGGTCACCGCGACCATGACGTACTGGCCCGGCGTCACGTCGGCATGGCGCAGGGCATAATCGTCGTCCAGCAATGCATTGCCGGCTTCGATGGTGAGCTTGCCATGTCCCTGCATCGCGTCGCGGGCATTGATGGCCAGGTTCAGCAGGGCGTTTTCGACCTGCGACGGGTCGACCAGCGTATTCCACAGGCCGCCCGAAATGATGGTCTCGATTTCGATGCCGTCGCCGAGGGCACGGCGCAGCATATCGTCCAGGCCGCGCACGAAGCGGCCCAGGTTCACCACCTTGGGCGCCAGCGGCTGCCTGCGTCCGAACGCGAGCAGCTGCGACGCCAGCTTGGCGCCGCGCGAAACGCTGGCCAGCGCATTGCGCACGCGCTTTTCCGCGCGCTCGTTGCCGGCCGTGTCCATGGCCAGCAGCTGCAGATTGCCGCCTATCACCTGCAGCAGGTTGTTGAAGTCGTGCGCCACGCCGCCGGTCAGTTTGCCCACCGCCTCCATCTTCTGCGCCATGCGCAGCGCTTCCTCGGTCTGGCGCAGCGTTTCGGCGGCCTCCTTGTCCGCCGTCACATCGCGGCCCACGCCATGCACGGTGCCGTGCTCCGGATCCGCCGACAAGGTCCAGGCGATCCAGCGCCACAGCCCCGCTTCGGTGCGCATGCGGCATTCGAAAGTGACGGACTTGCCGTTGGCGCGCAAGGCCTGCAAGGCGCTGGCGGAAATGGAATGGTCATCGGGATGCAGCAGATCGCGGTAATGCTTGGAGGCCAGCGCTTCGCGACTGTGTCCCAGCACGCGGGTCCACGATGGGCTGGTCCGCAGCAGGCGGCCCTCGTAGTCGCCGATGGCCAGCAGGTCTTCGCTCAGTTCCCACAGGCGTTCCTGCTCGGCCACCGCTTCGGCGACGCGCAGCTCCAGGGTTTCGTTCAATTGCCGCAGCGCCTGTTCGACGCGGCTGCGCTGCGCGATCTCGTTCTGGGCGGCCTGGTACAGGCTGGCGTTGTCGATGGCGATGGCGGCCTGCGCGGCGATGCCGGTGACCAGGCGTTCCGCGGCCTCGTCGAACACGCCCGGTTCGGAATGGCCGAAGAACAGGCCGCCCAGTATTTCGCCGTTGCGCGACTGCACCGGCACGGCCAGGTAGCTGCGCACCGGCAGGTGCCCCGCCGGCATGCCGTGGTTGGGCGCGTTGCGGCCGTAGCGCGGATCCTGGGTGATGTCGTCGGAGCGGACGATGCCCTCGCCCCTGAAGGTCGGTCCGAACACCGCGGTATTGCGCGGCATCGGGAAGCCGGCGAACGCTTCCTTGGGCGCGCCGGACAAGGTGTAGAGCGTATAGCGTCCGCCGGACTCGTCCAGGACGTTGTAGAAGAAGGCGCCGAAGGCGGCGCCCGTTAGTTCGGTCGCCGCGTCCGTCACCACCTGCACGGCGCGGCCCAGGTCCAGCTCGGCGGCGATGGTGGTGCCTACCCGGTTCAGGACCTCCAGGATGCGGGCGTCTTCCTTGATCTGCCGCGCCGTCTCCTGGCGCAGGCGGTACATCTGGATGTTGCTGGCCACGCGGGCGAGCAGTTCGCGCGCCGAAAACGGCTTGGTCAGGTAGTCGTCGGCGCCCGCGCCCAGGCCTTCGACGCGCGCTTCCTCGCCCGCGCGCGCCGACATCAGCAGTACCGGAATATCGCGCAGCGAAGGATTCTCGCGCACGGCCGCCAGCAAGCCGTAGCCATCCAGTCCCGGCATCATGATGTCGGAAAGAATCAGGCTGGGCGCCTGGCGGCAAGCGGCCGCCAGGGCGTCGTGGCCGTCCACCGCGACCTCCACCTGATAGCCGGCCGAACCCAGCATGCGGCGCACGTAGTCGCGCAGGTCGGCATTGTCGTCGACCACCAGCACGCGCGCGGCGTTGCTGGACGCGGCGATGCCCGCGTCCAGCACGGTCGACAGCGTAGGCGCCGCTTCGCCTTCCGGTACCCAGCGCAGCGCGTCGGCGACATAAGCCTGGGCATTGACGCTGGTGCCGCCCGCCGGGTCCACGTGGTGCATGGCGTCCTGCCTGGCATCGGCCGGCGCCCGCGACGCGCCCAACGGGACCCGCACCGTGAACACCGTGCCGACGCCCGGTTCGCTTTGGACGTCTATCGTGCCGCCGTGCATGCGCACCAGCTCCTGCACCAGCGCCAGGCCGATGCCGCTGCCTTCGATACTGCGGCCCACCGCGCCGCTGACGCGGTGGAAGCGGTCGAAGATATGCGGCAGCTCATGGGCCGGGATGCCGATGCCGGTGTCGCGCACGCGCATCTCGGCCGCGGCGCCGTCCGGTGTTCCGCGCAGTTCGATGCGGATCTCGCCTTCGAAGGTGAACTTGAACGCGTTGGATACCAGATTCAGGACAATTTTTTCCCACATCTCGCGATCGACGTGGACCGGGCGCGGCAGCGGCGGGCAGTCGACGATCAACCGCAGGCCCGCTCGGTCGGTCGCGGAGCGGAACAGCGACGCCAGTTCCGCGGTCAACGCCGCCAGGTCGGTGGGCTGGTACTTGGCCTGCACGCGTCCCGCCTCGATGCGGGAGAAATCCAGCAGGCTGTTGACCAGCTTGAGCAGGCGCAGGCCGTTGCGATAGGTCAGATCCAGCAAGGGCCGCTGGCTGTCGTCCTGCTGCGCGCGCTGCAGCAGCTCTTCCAGCGGGCCCAGCATCAGTGTCAGCGGTGTGCGGAACTCGTGGCTGATATTGGAAAAGAAGGTGGTCTTGACGCGGTCGATCTGCTCCAGCGCCCGCGCGCGGCGCCGTTCTTCCTGGTAGGCGTGCGCATAGGCGATGGCCGCGCTGATCTGTCCGGCCACCAGGTTGAGAAAGCCGCGATAGTCGTCGTCGAGCAGCCGATAGGGATTCAACCCGACGATCAGCACGCCGGCCCGGCCGCCGTCGGCGGTGGGCGACACCGGCAGCAGCGCCGCCCGCGACGGCACGTGCCGCCACGGGCCGGACGGCAGCGTATCGCCGAAGCGCTGGCCCAGGTCGTTGAGAACCACCGTGCCCTCGCGCCGCAGCACATCGTCGATGGGCCACGGCGCGCCCGGCTCGGCCTGCATGGAAGCCGGCGCGGCGGGGTGGCCGTCCTCGATGCCGCTGCTGCCGACCAGCGTAACCGTATCGCTGCCGGCCTCCGCGATGTAGAGCATGGCGAAGGGAATGTCGTAGGGGTCCAGGCCCAGGGCCCGGGTGCCGAGCCGGCAGGCGTCGTCCCAGCTGTGCGCCTGGGTGGTCGCCGCGGCCAGTTCGCGCAGCAGGCGGATCTGGCGCGCGGTGATCACGCGGGCAGTGTCGTCGCTATTGGCGCAGATGATGCCGCCCGCCGTGCCGTCATCCAGCGGAATAGGGCTGTACGAGAAGGTGTAGTAGGTTTCTTCCGGGTAGCCGTTGCGCTCCATCAGGAGAAACTTTTCCTCGACATAGGTGCCTTCCATGCCCCCCATGGCGGTGCGCAGCAGCGGCTCGATGTCTCCCCAGATCTCTTTCCATACTTCGATGGTGGGGCAGCCGAGGGCGGTGGGATGCTTGCCGCCGATGATGCTTTTGTAGGGGTCGTTGTAGAAGAAGATCAGTTCTTCGCCCCAGCCTATCCAGATGGGCTGGCGGGACGCCAGCATGATGCGTATGGCTGTGCGCAGGCTTTGTGGCCATAGCCGCGGCTCGCCCAGCGGCGAGGCGGCCCAGTCGTGAGCTCGAATCAGGGCGCCCATTTCGCCGCCGCCGGCCAGGAACGACGGCGCCGGAGCATCATCATGCGGGGAACCGGGGTCCAAGGGCTGCTCCATCTTGCCTTTCACTCCTAGCCGCATTTGGGGAAATTGTTATGGCAGAGCAAGAGCCGACGTGCTTCTGCCGACAGCCAGCGAATATACCAGGACCGGCCCGGGCGGCGTGTCCGGCATATGGTCATGCCGACCAGGTATTTCGCGCCGCGGCGGCGTGATGGCACCATCGATGTCTCATGAGCATTCTTACCCTGATAGGCAGTCCGTCCGGCAAATCCCGTTCTTCAGCGCTCTTGCACCACGTCGCGTCGCGATTGGCCGAGCGAGGCATGGCGGTGGGCGAGGCCGGATTGCGCGACATACCGGCCGATGTGCTGATCGAAGGGCGCTACGCCAGTCCCGCGGCGGAAGCCTTGCGCAGGCGTGTGCATTCTGCCCATGCCGTGTTGATATCGACGCCCGTGTACAAGGCGTCGTTCGCCGGCGGCCTGAAGGCGGTGCTGGATCTGCTGGATGAGAAAGCGCTGGCCGACAAAGTGGTTCTGCCGATCGCCACCGGCGGCAGTCCGGCTCATTTACTGGCCCTGGAATACAGCCTGAAGCCCGTATTGTCCGCGCTGGGGGCGCGCCATATCCTGGCCGGCGTGTATGCGACCGACAAGCAGGTCAGCTTCGATGAGCAGGGCCGGGCGCTGATCGAGACCGATGTACGCCAGCGTCTGGACGAGGCGGCGGAGCGATTGTTGAAGCACCTGGCGCCGCCGCGGCCGGGACCGGGCCCGGAGGCCGTGCCGCTGGGTCCGTTGGCCTTTGCGGGACGGCTGGGGATATAGCGGCCTCGGCCTGTGCGGCCAGGATATCCATCATCTCGTATTCGTAGGGATGCATGAACATGGCGATACGCTCCCGGCCAGGCATGTTGGACAGGATCATTCTTCCACCATCCTGGCCCCGTCGCCACCGCGCATCCTGCATACCGATATGCGCGATATGTCGTTGCCCCGCGCATGCCGATCGATAGAATCGAATCATCCCGTCATCCCACCAGGAGCTCGCCGTGCCCATTCAATCCATAAACGCCCGCAACCAGTTCCGCGGCAGGATCAAGGAAATCATCGAAGGACCCGTCGTGTCGGAAGTCGACATCGACACGCCCGCGGGCATCGTGACCTCGGTCATCACAACGCGCTCGGTCCATGAACTGGAGTTGCAGGTCGGCACGGAAGTGCTGGCTTTCGTCAAATCGACCGAAGTGTCGGTTGCCAAACTGTAGTTCGCGAAGCGTGGCGCTCGGGCGCCGCGCGCCTGGCCCTTCCAACTCGGCGCGATACCGCCCACGTATCGCGATGGCCGTCACCAGGCCATGCGCAAGCGCCGCCTGTCCCGCGGGGACACCACGTTTTCCTCATTCGGCGCAGGCGCGCGCCGCCGGTCATCCGGCTCCAGGAAGTCGCCGAGCACATCGTCGCGCAGGCGGATGAAGCGCGGATCGCTGCGGTCGCGCGGATGCGGCAGGTCCACGCGCACCGTGCGGTGGATACGCCCCGGATGCGGCTGCATGATCACCACGTCATCGCCCAGGAAAACCGCTTCTTCCACATCGTGCGTGACCAGGATCATGGTAATGCGCTCCTGCTGCCAGATGCGCTGCAACTGGATTTGCATGCGCGAACGCGTCAGGGCATCCAGCGCGCCGAAGGGCTCGTCCAGCAGCAGGATGCGCGGCCGGTTCACCAGGCCGCGCGCGATGGCCACCCGTTGCGCCATGCCACCCGAAATCTGGTGTGGATAGGCATGCTCGAAACCCTCCAGTCCCACCAGGGCCAGATGCTCGGCGACGCGCTGGCGCTTCTCCGCGTCCGGAACCGGCGCGTTGCGCAGGCCTACGGCGACATTGCGTTCCACGGTCAGCCAAGGGAACAGGCGGTGTTCCTGGAATACGATGCCGCGATCCAGGCCCGGCCCGGCCACGGGCCGGCCGTCGATGCGTATCGATCCCTGATAATCGCCGTCCAGGCCGACGATCAGGCGCAGCAATGTGGACTTGCCGCAGCCGCTGGCGCCCACGATGCTGATGAAACGTCCCGCGGGGACGTCCAGGTCGATGTCGTCGAGCACGGCCAGGGCCTCCTGTCGTCCCGAGGCCGGAAAGCGTTTACCCAGGCCCTGGATGCGCAAGGCCGAAGCGCCGGTATCGATGGAAGCGATTGCGGACATGGTGGTTAGCGTGTCGTTGAATGAAAGCGGTATGAATCGGAGCGCGGGGACTCAGGCGCCGCGCCAGCGGACCAGGCGGCGTTCGACGGCGCGGGCCACGGCGTTCAGCGCCCATCCCACCAGGCCGACCACCGTCATGCCGAAGATGACCAGATCCATGCGGAAATGCTCGCTGCCGTCGATCAGGGTGTTGCCTATCCCGACGCCGGCGACCAGCAGGTATTCGGCGCCTATCGTGGCCAGCCAGGAGTAAATCAGCGCCAGATAGACGCCCGTGAAAATCGACGGCACGGCGCTGGGCAGGATGACGGAGACGATGGTCTGCAAGCGGCTATAGCCGTGCACGCGAGCCACTTCCAGCAATCCCGCGGGCGTATTACGTATGCCGTCGCAGGTGTTGACCACCACCGGAACCAGTGCGGCCAGCGACAGGAACACCACCTTGGCGGTGTCGCCCAGTCCGAACCACACCGAGATCAGCGGTATCCAGGCGAATAGCGACACCTGCTTGAAGGTATTGAAGCCTGGCCCGGCCACGCGCTGGAATACGCGTGACAGGCCCAGCGCCGCGCCCAGCAGCGATCCCAGCAGCGTGCCGATCGTGAAGCCGGCGAACTCGCGGGCGAAGCTGGCGCCAAATGCCCGCCAAAGCTTGCCGGTCGCGATCTGGTCCAGCGCGGTATCCAGCACCAGCGCCGGCGACACCAGCATGGGTGATTTGCCGGCGCCGGTGCGTACCGCCAGCCACCACAAGGCGACGGCGGCGATGGGGACGACCCAGCCGCGCCAGCGGCCGGACGGTTGCGTGGCAGGCCGCCGCCGATTTCCCGGCAAGGCGCTCATGGCGTCAGTCCCGCGGCGGTAGGACGGCCCGCGGATACGCGCCGTTCCGCCGCATCCAGCAGGCGGTCGATGGCGTAGCCGATGGCGCCGACGATGATGACCGCCGCCATGACCAGATCCAGCTGGAACAGCTGCCGGCCGTAGACGATCAGATAGCCCAGGCCTTCGCTGGACGCGACGAGTTCGACGACGACCAGGGATAGCCACGCCTTGGTGAAACCCAGCCGCAGCCCGGTGAACAGCGTCGGTATCGCGTGCGGCAAGGCAACTTCCAGCACTTCCTGGCGCCGCGTATAGCCGTACACCCGCGCCACTTCCAACAGCCCCGGTGGCGCCTGCCGGAAACCTTGCAAGGTATTCAGCGTGACGGGCACCAGCGCGGCCTTGGCGATCAGGATGTATTTGAGCGGCTCGCCGATTCCGACCAGCAGCAGCACGAAAGGCATCCACGCCAGCACGGGGATCTGCACCAACGCGTTGAAGGTAGGCAGCACATAGGCTTCCATCCTGCGCGACAGGCCCATGGCCGTACCCAACGCCAGTCCCAGTCCGCTACCCGCGACGAAACCGACCAATACGCGCGTCATGCTGGCCTGCGTATTGATCCACAGGTCGCCGCTGGTGGCCAGGTCGCGCAGCGTGTCCAGCACGAAGCGCGGCGATGGCAGCACCTGCGGCGATATCCAGCCGCGGCCATCGCAGTATTGCCACAGGGCCAGGATGGCCAGCGGCAGAATCCAACCCAGCCCCCGGGATCCCAGTCTTGCAAACAGATCCCGGGGGACGATGCGCAGGCGCGGGCGGCGTGCGCCGGCAAGCACGGAAGGCGATGCGCTCATTGGCTGTCCGTATTGTTCGCGATGGTCGTCACGCCATCCACGGCATAACGCGTCCAGTAATTCGCCAGCCCCTGGTTCTTCAGCGCCTGCGCCAGGAATCGCGTGTCGAACCAATCGTCGACACTGACCTCGCGACGGATCAGCCGCTGCTTCAGCGCGTCCGCCACCACGGCCTTGTAGCGGCCGATGATGAATGGATCCACCAGCGGCGAGTTGCGCGCCTTCAGGTCCTGGTCCTGGAATTCCGCCTTGAACGAGTCATAAGGTATGCCGCTGAGCGCCCACAGCTTGAACAGCGCGTCGCGATTGCCTTCGTCGGACGCCCAGCGTGCCGCGCGCACGAATACGTCGACGACGCGCTGCGTGGCCGCCGGATTCTCCTGCGCGAAAGCGTTGCGCACCAGCAGCGCGGCCTGGCGCGTATAGGCCGGGCTTTCCTTCTGCGTCGAATAGATCAGCTTGACCAGCCCCTGGTCGCGCAGCTTGAAATATTCGATGCCGCCGAATGTCGCCTCGACGCCGTTGGAAACGATGGCGGCCTGCGCGCTGCCGGTATCCAGGTTGACGATTTTCAGGTCGCGCTCCGCCAGCTTGTGGGCAGCCAGCACATTGATCGCCACAAGATGGCCGTTGGTCCCGCGGAAAAGCGCGACGGTGCGGCCCTTCAGATCGTCCACCGACTTCAGCGAGGAAGCCGCGGGCACGGCGACGTACAGGTTGTTGCGCGCGCCGCTGACCAGCAGCAGCCGCGTGTCCAGGCCGTTCGCGCGGCCCACGACGGCCGGCAGGTCGCCCTGGTAGGCAAAGTCGATCTGCCGGTTGGACAGCGCTTCGTTCACCGCCGGGCCGGCGCCTTTGAAGAACAGCCATTCGACCTTGACGCCGGACGCCGCGAACGCTTCTTCCACCCAGCGATTGATGCGCGCCACCGATCCGGGCGACCCGCCCCAGGTAATCGGGTCCCCGCCGCCGGCGGTGGCGACGCCGATGCGTATGACGCCGGTCTCCGCTGTCGCGGGCGCCGATGCGCCCAGGACCAAGGCCAGCGCGCCGGCCGCGCCGGCGGCCAGCCGCCGCCAGCCATGCCAGATTCCGCTCATCGTGCCTGCGCTCCCGGCGCGGCCAGCGCGTGTTCGATGGCCGTGCCCTTGAAGAAGTCGGGATTCGCCTGCGTGTAGAAGCGCAGCGGATTGTCGTATACCCAGGCCTTGAAGTCGGCGCGCGAGATCACACCGGCTTCGACCAGGTCCCAGCTTTCCGCCAGTGGTTCGGTGAATTCCGGCACATCCCAATGGCCGACGTCCGACGACCAGATGGCGTTGACCCGGCCGTTCAACGGCAGCGCCCGGCTGTTGAAGGCGGACGCCACCGTGCGGTCGTCGGCTTCCGAACCGAAATAGAAATTATCCAGCCAGCGGGTGCGGATATCCTCTGGCTTTTCGATGCCTGCCGCGGCGAAGTCGTCCAGCTCATCGGCGTTGGGCTCCCGGCTATGGGGCAAGGCGGAAATGCCCAGGCTGTCGCGCAACAGTGTTTCGCGGTTCAGTTGGCCGTTCTTGAGCAGGCTCCCGCCGTAGCGATAGAACAGTTCTTCCAACTGCGCCAGATCGACGTGCGCGGGGTTGTAGTTCTGCACCGCATCGCGATTGCGCTTTTCCCAGCGATCGATCAGATGGATGTAGACGTGCGCGCCCCAGTCGGCGCCGCCTTCCAGCAACGCCACGCGCAGTTGAGGGAATCGCCGTGTGACGCCGCCGAAGAACAGCGCCTTGGCGAACGCCTGCGAACCGTCGGCGAAGTGGCCGATGTGGTTGAACATGTAGTTGCTGATCGACTGCCGGCCCGTCCAGCCCTGGCTGCCGTAGTGCGTGGTCACGGGCACGCCCAGCTCCACCACCTTGGCCCAGAACGGGTCGTAGTCGTATTCGCTGTCTATGCCGAGGAAGTCCGTATAGCCCGCGTGGCGCGCCACGTCCGGGTATTCGCTGGCCGGGTACTTGTCGGCGATGGCGCGTATGGGCCGGCGTATGCCGCCGGGGATGTTGATCACTTTCAGGCCCAGCGTCTTGACCGCGAACTCCAGCTCCTCGATGCCTTCCCGGGGCGTGTGCAGGCCGATCCCCGCCACCGGGGTCAGGCGGTCGGCATAGGGCCGATACTGGTCCGCATGGAAATGGTTGATCGCGCGCTGCAGGGCCTGGCGATTGTCGGCGCCGGCGGCCAGCGGGGCCAGGACGTCGTTGGGAAACAGCACCGAGTAGTCGGAGCCTTGTTCGGCCAGGCGTTCGTACAGCAGCGCGGGCAGGGTATAGGTGGCCAGGTCGTAAGTATTGCGCGTCACGCGCGCCCACCACGGCGAACGCAGCGTGCGATGGTATTGGCGTTCTTCCGGCGTCTGCTGGTACCAGTCCTTGCCGCCGGCGCTGCGGCTGGCGAAGCGGCCGCCCTGGGCCTTGCGCAGCGCGTCGACCAGCTTGCTGCCGCCGTAATGCTGGACATAGTCCTCCAGCGCCGGTGCGTAGGAATTGACGTGGACATCCGTATCGATGACAGGATGGTCCAGCCGTGATTTCACGGCCGCCGATCGGGATGCCTGGACCTGCTTCAAGCGATCGTTCATTGATGATCTCCGGTGAGTGCGTGCCGCATACACTACCGGGCTCCACAGGCAGGCCCAACGAATTCATCCTTATTTGCGTATGGGGCATTTGCTTCTGGCCCATTACCTTATGGGGCATACGCTTATGGGCGCATCACCATAGCCGCATTCCGTATGGACCGTGCCGCTCGGCGAGCCGGCCAATGCGCCGGTCTTGTTGCAGGTTCGCATGCCCAATGCGCGATCGCCTCGGCCCCACTAGACCAGGAAGCCGCTCGTGGGAATACGGGTTTTCCGCTGTCGGACAATGCGGAACGCCGCACCGCCTAACTCCACGTACACGGCCAGGGCACCATGCCCGCGCCTATCTTACGGAGGAGGCCTTATGCAAACAGGAGGAGCAGGACGCTCGGACCCTGGCGTCAACGGTATCGACAACCTTACGCCTCCGCGTCCTCCCGAACGGGAGCGGGATGACCTGGACGGGCTCCTGACGGCCACGCTGTTTCCCAGGGTGAAGGCGCATCGGCCGCGCATCATCGATATGCTGCGCGTCATCCAGGCTACCCAGACCGGCCGCGAACTACTGCACGATTTCCGTATGCTGGCGGAGCGCGGCCGGTATCCGACCATCGAGCTTGCCGACGGCAGGGATACGTCCAGGAAAGAAGCGGAAAAGCCCCACTGCCTCTGCCTTGCGAAGGACATGCTGACCGCGGGGGCGTCGACGATAGGCCTGGCGCCAGAAGTGGAACACGCGCCCTCGATGCTGATGCGGCTGGCGCAAATCCGCAACGCCCTGGCCGAACGCAGCGCCGAAAGCCGCTACACGACATCGCCCACCACGGTGCTGGAGGTATGGATGGACCCGGTCGCCACCGTGGTCAACCTTCGCAACGAGCTTGAGGTGCATCGGCCTTTCCCAAGGGCCGGCGAAGACGCGCCAGGACGCAGGGACTCCGTTTCGACGCCCCTGATCGCGAATCGCGATGCGAGCAGCGTCGATATGCCCATCGTGGCGGGACGCGACAAGGCCTTCTTCTGCCTGCCGCTGCGCAAGGATTCCGCCTCTCCGTATAAGCCCGTCGTCGCGCCGGAGATCGATACCACCGAAACGCAGGGCCCCGGCAAGACGCGGCTGGTGTTCCGCTGGGCGGCTCAGCAGGCGCAGAAGTTCGGCAGTTTCATCGGTCGCCGTGCCGTCGCCGAGGACACCCCGCCGCGCGGAGGACCGGCCACGCTCAAGGAAGCCAAGCTCGGGCACAGACGCACGCCATCGATCATCGATATGGAACAGGTACGCAGACCCGATGAAGGTACCGGAATTTCCACACAAGGCACTCGCAACAATGGCGAGTAAGGAGACCCCATGGTAGTACAGACCCACTACTCCAATCACTGCGTGAATAGCCTGGACAACAGCCCCCCGGAGCGGCCGCCCAAGCCGCAGCGCGATGATTTGAATGGACTGCTGGACGTGTACCTGGCGCAGTCGGTCAAGGAGGCCGGATACCGGGAGCGGTTGATCGATATCCTCGGTGTAATAGACAGGACGTCCGGCGGCCGCGCGGTGCTGGAGTACTTCCGCGAGCGCGCCAGGGAAAACCGTCCGCTGGCGGTGAATCTGCTGGCGCCAGGCACGGCCGTGGCGCCGGATCTCGCCTCGCAGGACCTGTGGCTGCCCAAGGACGTCTTGACCGCGCCCGCGCCGGACATCGGCGTGACGCCGGAAGAACACTACGCGCCCGCCGTCTTCCACGCCCTGCTGGTGGCTCGGAATGCCCGCGTCGTGGAGCAATATACCGAGCAGACCGGGCATGACCTGGCCGAAACCCATGCGCGGTTCGTAAAGGAGCTGGCCGAGCAGGTCGACGCGCCATCCACCAGGCGGACCGTCGTGCTCAGCCAGCAAGCGCTACAGGCCACGCGTGAAGCCATGCTGAACGCGGCGGGTTCCGCCGCCGGGTCGGTGGAAAAGCCCGATGTCGCGGCGCATGAGACGAAGGCCGTTCGTCGCGCGTCCATGCCGGTGGATGTTCCCGGCGCGGACAAGGCGGGTCAGCGCGATCAATCCCTGCCGCAAAAGCCGTCGCGATCATCCTCCGCGCAGGCCTCATTGAATGGACAGAAACCGGACGCGGCTGCCAACGACACATCGTTTCCCGGACAGCCGGATCCCGCCGAAACGGAACAGGAAGCGCCGTCCACGTCCGTACAGACCAAGAAGCGCCGCTTCCGCGCGAAGTGGATATCCCGGCGGTTTGATGCGTTCACCACCGCGGTGATCGAATGGAAGAACGGATTGCGCCGGTCGCGCAAGGCCGACACGTCCGCCGGCAAAACGGATGCCAGCCTGTATTTCGACCCCAACGGCGTGCCGGCCAGAAAGCCTTCGTCCAGCAGCACGACAGGGGAAGGCCAGGCCTAGGCCCGGTCAGGCCGCATAAGGCATCCGCCCACGCCAGGCGCCGGCGCCGCCGTTACCCGCGGCGGCGCCCGCCGAAAGTGTTGACCAGCAGGCCGATCATCACCAGCAGGGCCCCGCCGATCTGCGGCGCCGTGGGCGCCTCGCCCAGCACGGCCGCCGCGGCCGCCAGCCCGATCACCGGTATCAACAACGAAAACGGCGCGACCTGGGCGGCCGGATAGCGCGACATCAGCCAGGCCCATAGGCCGTAGCCCACCAGCGTGGCGACGAACGACAGGTAGACCACCGCGAATATCGACGAACCGTCGATCGACGCCAGCGCGGCGTGGATGCGGTCCGGGCCTTCCAGCCACCAGGACAGCGCGAAAAAAGGCAGCGGCGGCACCAGGCTGCCCCACACCACCAGTCCCAGCATGTCGGCCTTGCCGGCCTTCTTGGTGGCGATATTCCCCAGGCCCCACATCAGCGCGGCGCACAAGGTCAGTACGAACCCCGTCACGGTCATGCCGGCGCCTCCCTCTTCGCCTATCAAGGCCAGGCCCGCCGCGGCCACCAGCAGCCCGACGGCGTTGTGGGCGCGAAAGCGTTCGTGCAGCAGCAGGGCGCCCAGCACCACGGTAAAGAACGCCTGCGCCTGCAGTACCACCGACGCCAACCCGGCCGGCATCCCCACCGCCATGGCGGTGAACAGGAAGGCGAATTGGCCCAGGGATATGGTCGCGCCGTAGGCGATCAGCCAGCGCAGTGGAATCGCCGGCCGCTTGACAACGAAAATCGCCGGCACCGCCGCCAGCAGGAATCGCAGGCCGCCGAGCAACATGGGCGGTATGCCGTGTAATCCCACCTTGATGACGACGAAATTCATTCCCCACACGAGGATGACTACCAGGGCCAGGGCCAGATCACGCAGCGGCATCGCGGTTCCATGATGGAAGAGGAGCTCGATTGTGCTACATCCACAAGATATCGCCGCGCGGTGTGGTGGCTGGCCGGCGCGTGCCTATCGCGTTGACCTCGTTGGAGCGTGCCGATCCGGCGGCGCCGTCCGATGCGGCGCGGCACAGGGCTTGCGAAATGATGGGCAAGTCCTGGCAAACCTCGAGGAGATCACCATGAATCCCATAGGTCCTATCAGCCCCGTAATGCCCGTAAGAGCCGCGGGCGGCGCCAATCCCGTCAATCCCGTGGAGCCCGTGCGGCCGGTCGAACCGATACGGCCGGTCGATCCCGGCCTGCCCGAAAACCCCGATATTCCGCCCAAGGATCCCGTGCCGGGTCCGGGCCGGCCGCCCGTGGGCGCTCCCGTTCCGCCGGAGCCTGCGCGGCCGGGCGGAGAAGAGGCGCCGGTCACGCCGCGTCCCAGCGTTCCCGACGGCGGCTGGGTGGCGTGACCCGCGTCCGCGGGCGGCAATCCGGACAGCCCGCTATCGCGCTATTTCCCCAGCAGTTCGCCTATCGCGCCGCCCAATCCCTTGACCGCCGATCCCACGCCTTCGGCCACCCCTTCGACACTGACGCCGATGGCCTTGGCGAAGCCGCCCACGATGCGCGAGGACACGTCGTCGGTCAGCGAGAATTTCGGGTCTTTCAGGCTGCCCTGCAGCGTGAACTCGAAAGTCACTTCGCCCTTGCGGTCTTCCAGCGCCGCCATGACGGCTTTGCGGGGCAGGGCCCCCAGCCCGCCGCCGCTGAAGTCCAGATCGCGCAGCTTGGCCTTGCCCTGCGCCGACAACTGCTGGTTCTGCACGCGGGTGGTCATATCCAGGTCCATCTGGCCCGCGCTCAATATGGAAGGCGCGTGCTTCTGCAGATAAGGGCTGAGCACGGCCACGTCGGCGCCCGACGTGGTGGTGCGGATGTCGGCATCGTGGCTGGGCAGGGCCAGCCAACCGTCCACGGTGACGGTACCGCGGCGCTGCTTGCCGACCAGCTGGCCTTGCATTTTTATCTGGGTGTGGGTGTCGTCGGCCGGCGCATGCAGCGGCCCGATTTCGGCATGGACGTTTTCGAAAGGCACCCGGTACGGCGTCTTGGCTACGCGCCCATCGAAGAAGTCCAGCCGGCCCTTGTCCAGGATCAGCTGGCCGATCGACGTTGCGCGTTTCGGACGGTCCTGGTCGTCCTGCTGCGTTTCCCCACGGGCCTCGGCGCGCTCGCGCGCGCGCTGCCGCAGGGTAGGCAGGATCCGCAGGCTGCCGTCGTCGGCGCGCAGGATCGAAACATAATAGTCGCTGACGACCACGCGCCGGATGTCTATGCGGTCCGAGAGCAGGGCGCGCCAATCCGGCTCCATGGTTACGCGCGCCGCGCGCAAAGTCTGCCGGGCGGGCCAATCGGGCGGCGCGCCGATCTCCACATCCTGCAGCACGATCTGCGTCCAGCCCACGTCGATATGCGCGGCGTGGCCTTTGTCGCCCATCATGTCCTGGATGCGGCTGACGACCAGCCTGGAGGCCACATGCAGGGCGCCCACGGCGGCGATGGCGATGAGCAGTACGACAAGGGCGAAGATCTTGACCGGTTTTGTCATGGGCGGTTCATGTTGTGGGGGCGCGCCGGACGGCCTTTTGCGGGCAAGGCAGGCACCCCGGACAGGCACAAGAGGATGTTGTGCTTATATGGAAAAGACGGCAAGTCTATCCAGATGGTGGAGGCGGGGGGAAGCCCCGCGGCGCCCGACCCTCCGCCGAAACGACCATGCTAGGATGGCCGGCAACTTAGCCGACGACATGGCGCCGCCGGCCGGAGGCGATACCAGGTGCGGGATCCCAGGCCCCGGAACATCGGCGTCCGCGTCAGGCGTCCATATCAGGCGCCACGTCCGGCACCGACACCGAGGACCAGCATGGATACCGACGAGAAACTCGCGCTGATCGCGCAAACCATCGCACACCAGGGCGGCCAGATCAGCGCCCTGACCGCCTCGCTGCTGTGCGTGCTGCACATTGCGCGCGGATCGCCCGGGCTGCGCGAAGCGGTCGAGAGCCGGCTGGAGCAGAACTATGCGGCCTTGCTGGCCCGCTCGGAAAGCCAGCAGTACGTGGCCGGCTTCGAAACGATGCGGGATTCCGTCATCGCGGCACTGAAGGCCTGATCAGCGGCCGCCGCGCCGGCCCTGTCCTCAATGGTTTTTCTCGGCCTGCCGTGCTCCCGCTCCGGGCAGCACGGCGTCGACGATCGCGTCGCCAAAGCCTTCCCGCAGCCCCAGCGCATCGCGGCCCCGCGGCGTCACCGTGAGGCCGTCGTCGGCCTGCGCGACCAGCCCCCGATCCAGCAGATCCCTGGCCTTCAGGCCATCTATGCCGTGCTCGCCGGCGTGGATTTGTTTAAGCAGTTGTAGTTGTTCCTCGGTCAGCATGTTGCACCTCCGCATGTCGGGCGCCGGACATGCCCGGCGCTTTCCGCGCCCACTGTTGCGCAAGCCTCATACCTGATCCGGTCTTGTTTCGGGGGGCTGGGCGCCCGGTTACCGGGCGGTAGTCGCTTCGGTTTCCGGGGCATTCCCATTCACGCGCGCAAGCCGCCGCCCTGTCCGCCGGGAAAACCCGCGTTAACTTTTTGTCATTTTACGGTTACAAAATATTCCGCGACATGTCATGCGAGGGGGGTATGCTCGCCCCGGACGACTCGTAGAGAGGGGAATAACGCGTGCATCGAAATAACGACGTCTATAAGGGCTATCGGCTGACCGCCAAGGTCGCCAGGGATGTGCCGGAGCCCGCCGACGGCGGGACACCCGTCTTCCGGGCGGTGGTTTGCGTGGCGCCCGCCTCGCTGCAGCCCTCCGATGGCGACGAATATCCGATTCCGCGCTTCGTGGACGGCGGCTTCGTCTACAGCCCGGCGGAAGCCGTGCATGCCGCTGTCGCGCACGGCCGCGAGATCGTCGACGCCTTGTCGGGAGTGCGCCTGGCGGTGTCATGACCGCTTTTGCGCAATCGACGTTGGGGCGCCTGCGCGCCCTGGCTGGGGCGCGGCCCCTGCTGTGTCCTTGCGTGCGCATCGTGCTGGAACGCGCCGACGGGGCGGTCCTGCTGCACGAGCGGGCCGACTTCAGCGGAATGTGGGGCCTGCCCGGCGGCCATATCGAGCTCGGTGAATCCGCGGAGCAGGCGGCGCGGCGCGAAACCAGTGAAGAAACCGGCCTGACCGTGCACGCGCTGCATCCTTTCGGCCACGCATCGAATCCCGCCGTCGAAACCGTCACGCTGCCGAACGGCGACGTCTGCCACTATCAGGCGATGCTTTTCCACTGCCGCGAATTCGAGGGCGCCTTGCGCGGCGATCCCCTGGAAGCGCCGGTATTACGTTGGGTGTCCCTGGACGGCGAGCTGCCGCCCATGATGCCGCACGTGCGCGCCACGCTGGAGGCCTTCCGCCGGTACCGGCGGAATGGCGGGTTCCAGCTGATCTGAGCGCGACGGACCGGCCTCTTAAAGCGACTGGGCGCTGAAGGTGTCGCAGCGGCGGGGGTCGCCGCTTTCCAGGCCGCGCTTGAACCAGCGCACGCGCTGCGCCGATGTGCCGTGGGTGAAGGCGTCCGGCACGACATAGCCCTGGCTTTGTTTTTGCAGCCGGTCATCGCCGATGGCGCTGGCGGCGTTCAATGCTTCTTCCACATCGCCGGCTTCCAGGATGTGCCGCGCGCTGTCGGCGCGCTTGGCCCACAGGCCGGCGTAGCAATCCGCCTGCAGTTCCAGCCGCACCGACAAGGCGTTGGCCTGCCCCGGGTTTTCCTGCTGCAGCGAGGCCACGCGCTGCGATATGCCCAGCAGGTTCTGCACGTGATGGCCGACTTCGTGCGCGATCACGTAGGCCTGCGCGAAGTCGCCGGGCGCCTGGAAACGGCGCTTCATGTCGTCGAAAAAGCTCAGGTCCAGATAGACCTTGCTGTCGGCCGGGCAGTAGAACGGCCCCATGGCGGCGCGTCCGGTGCCGCAGGCGGTGCGGGTGGCGCCCGTGTAAAGCACCAGGGTGGGCGGCACATACGACCGCTTGGCGTGCTCGCGGAAAATCGTCTGCCAGGTGTCTTCCGTTTCGCCCAGGACCTTGGCGACGAAGCGCCGCTGCGGGTCATTGGCGGGCGGCGCCGACGAGCCGGCGGGCGCCTGCTGGCTGGCCGGCTCCTGCATCAGCTGCAGCACCACCGACGGATCGATGCCGAAATAGGCGGCGACGAGCGCCAGGATAATGGCGCCTATGCCCAGCTTGCCGCCGCCGATGGGCAGCCCCATGCCGCGGCGGTCTTCCACATTTTCACTTTCACGCGAATCGTCCAAGCGCATGAGATTCTCCTTCACGCCCAGGCGGCGGGTGCCTTCCTGCAAGATGTTAGGATAGCCGCATGGCGCAATTCTTTACCGTACATCCCGCGAATCCGCAGCCGCGTTTATTAAAGCAGGCCGCGCAGCTATTGCGCGACGGCGGGCTGGCGGCCGTGCCCACGGACTCCAGCTACGCGGTCATCGCGCGCCTGGACGACAAGGCGGCGGCCGACGGACTGCGGCGGCTGCGCGGCCTGGACGATCGCCATCACCTGACGCTGATCTGCCGCGACCTTGCGCAACTGGGCCATTTCGCTCGCGTCGACAACCGCCAGTACCGCATGCTGAAGGCCGCCACTCCCGGTCCCTTCACCTTCATACTCGAGGCCACGCGCGAAGTGCCGCGGCGCGTGTCGCATCCTTCCCGCAAAACCATAGGCCTGCGTGTGCCGGACCATCCCGTCACGCTCGGGCTGCTGGAGCAGTTCGGCGAACCGCTGCTGTCCACCACTTTGATCCCCGCCGGCGAAACCGAAGCCTTGAATGACGCCCAGGAAATCCGCGAGCGCTACGAGCACGCCCTGGCCGCGGTCATCGATAGCGGCGCTTGCCCCAAGGAACCCACGACCGTCGTCGATCTCACCGGCGACGACGCGCAACTCATCCGGGTGGGGCGCGGCGACCCCTCCCAGCTCGGAATCGCCTGATCCATGGACGACATCATTCAGTCGATCGCGATATACGCGATCCCCGTCATTTTCGCCATTACGCTGCACGAAGCGGCGCATGGCTATGTCGCCCGCATGTTCGGCGATCCGACGGCCTACCAGATGGGGCGCGTCAGCCTGAACCCGGCCCGCCATATCGATCCGGTCGGCACGCTGCTCGTGCCGCTGGTCATCCTGCTGGCGTCGAAGCTGCTCGGCAGTCCCGGCATTCTGTTCGGCTGGGCCAAGCCGGTCCCGGTCGATTTCGGCCGCCTGCGCCGGCCCAAGCAGGACATGCTGTGGGTCGCGGCGGCCGGGCCGGCGTCCAATCTGGTGATGGCCATCCTGTGGGGCATCATGCTCAAGCTGGTCTACCAGAGCGGCGGCGCGGAAGGCTACTGGTTCGACATGGCGCAGGCAGGCGTGCAGATCAACCTGGTGCTGATGGCCTTGAATCTGCTGCCGCTGCTGCCGCTGGACGGGGGACGGATCCTATACAGCCTGCTGCCGCATCGGCTGGCCTACCAATACTCCCGCATCGAGCCCTACGGCATGATGATCGTCCTGCTGCTGCTGTTCAGCGGCGGACTGTGGATCTTCCTTAAGCCGATTTTTGCGCTGGGCAGCACGGTGGTCAGCTGGTTTCTATAGGTTTTTTCCTGGTATCCGGTAAACTCGCGGGATTTACAGATTCAAGTCCCCGCCGGGCAGCCCGGCGGGCACCGGAGCCCTTCTCACATGGCATCTTCGGCATCCGCCGCTGGCGTTACTTTCCAGGGCAGCATGGTCGCCCTGGTCACCCCCATGCAACCCGACGGCACGCTCGACTACGCGGCCTATCGCTCGCTGATTGACTGGCACGTCGCCGAAGGCACGGACGCCCTGGTCGTGGTCGGGACCACCGGCGAATCGCCGACCGTGTCGATGGAAGAACATGCGGAGCTGATACGCGTCGCCGTCGAACATGCCGGCGGCCGGGTTCCCGTGATCGCCGGTGTCGGCGCCAACTCCACGGACGAAGCCATCCACCTGGCGCGGCACGCCAAGGCGGTGGGCGCCCAGGCGGGCCTGTCGGTCGTTCCCTACTACAACAAGCCTTCGCAGGAAGGCCTGTACCGGCACTTCCGCCGCATCGCGGAAGCCGTCGATCTGCCCACCGTCCTGTACAACGTGCCGGGCCGCACGGTGGCGGATATGTCGAACGAGACGGTGCTGCGCCTGGCGGAAGTGCCGGGCATCGTCGGCATCAAGGATGCCACCGGCGATATCGGCCGCGGCGCCTTGCTGCTGCGCGAAGCGCCGGCCGGTTTCCAGGTTTTCAGCGGCGACGACCCTACGGCCGCCGCGCTGATGCTGCTGGGCGGACGCGGGAATATTTCCGTGACCGCCAACGTCGCGCCCCGGCTCATGCACGAACTGTGCGCGGCGGCGCTGGCCATGGACGTGCCCAAGGTGCGTGAACTTAACGCCCGCGTCGCGCGTCTGAACAAGGCCCTTTTCGTCGAGGCCAACCCGATTCCCGTCAAATGGGCCCTGGCGCGCATGGGACGCATGCCGCTGGGCTACCGGCTGCCCCTGGTGGAGCTGGGCACGCAGCACCACGCCACCGTAGAAGCCGCGTTACGGGACGCAGGCCTGCTCTAAAAGCATTCAATGAGGATACGTATGAACACGCGCCATGCCGGTTACGCGGCATTGCTTACCCTGGTCATGCTGGCCGGATGCAGCGACGTCAACCAGATACTGGGCAAAGAAGAACCCATCGATTACAAAAGCGCCAGTGCGCAGCAGGCCCAGCCGCTCAGTATTCCCCCCGACCTGACGCAGGCCGCGGCGGATCCGCGTTACAAGGCGCCTCCGGGCGGCACCACCACCTTCTCGCAGTACCAGGCGGAAGGCCGGCAGCAGGCCGCCGCGCAGGCCCAGGGCAAGGCCACCAGCGACGTATTGCCGCAGCGCACCGATATGCACGTCGAGCGCGACGGCGATATCCGCTGGCTGGTGGTCGATATGCCGCCTGACCAGATCTTCGGCAAG
This sequence comes from Bordetella sputigena, assembly GCF_965137885.1. Classification (NCBI taxonomy): domain Bacteria; kingdom Pseudomonadati; phylum Pseudomonadota; class Betaproteobacteria; order Burkholderiales; family Alcaligenaceae; genus Bordetella; species Bordetella sputigena. Next base: position 379,687 of record NZ_CBCSCA010000004.1, on the reverse strand, counting down.
GTGGTGGATTTCTGGACCAGCAATGGCTTCACGATCCAGACCAACGATCCGCAGGCCGGCCTGATCGAAACCAACTGGGCGGAAAACCGCGCGAAGATCCCCGAAAGCTGGCTGCGGCAGGCCCTGGGCTTCGTGCTGGAGCAGGCCTACGATAGCGGCGAGCGGGAAAAATTCCGCACCCGCATGGAACGCGTCAACGGCCACACCGAGATCTACATCAGCCACCAGCACATGGTGGAAAAGAACGTCGGCCAGCGCGATTCCGGCAACCTGCAATGGCAGCCCGGTCCGGAAGATCCCGGCCTGAATGCCGCGATGCTGGCCCGCCTGATGGTTTTCCTGGGCACCAGCGTGGACCAGGCCAAGACCATGGTCGCGCGCGCGGAAGCCACGCCGGCGCAACCCAAAATCACGCGTGACGTGGTGGCGGACGGCGCGCGCTTGAACGTGCAGGAGTCCTTCGATCGCGCCTGGCGTCGTGTCGGCGTGGCGCTGGATTCGGGTGGCTTCACCGTCGATGATCGCGACCGTTCGGCCGGCGATTTCTATGTGCGCTATCTGGATACCGACACGGGTGTGCAGCGTGACGAGCCCGGCTTCTTCAGCCGCCTGTTCGGTACGGCGCGGCCCAGCCAGGCGCCGCAATACCGCATCCACGTCGTGGGGCAGGGCGCGAGCACGCAAGTTACGGTGCTGGACGCCAATGGCCAGCTGGACAGCACCCCGACTGCCCAGCGCCTGCTGAGCGTGCTGGCGGACAAGATGTCGGCGGTGCAGTAACAGTGCCGCAAGGGCGGATCGTCGGACCGACGATCCGCCGGATCGCCCCATGGCGACCCGGCCGCGGGGCGGCGCAAGGTTGTGAAAGCTTGTGCACGCCGGCAATAAAAAAAGGAACGCATGTGCGTTCCTTTTTTTATGCCTGCCTTGGGAAGCTGGCTTGCCGATCCGGTTCCGCGGCCGGGCCTGCGAGGCCCGGCCTTGGCGTACCGGATTACTGCGTGGTGCCGCCGGTCGTGCCGCCACCGCTGCCGGCGCCGGGGGTGGTGGTGGCGCCGCCGCCGCCAGCGGGCGGCGTCGTGGTGGACGGAGCCGGGGTGGACGACGACGGTGCCGTGGTGGAAGGCGTGCTGCTGGAGGGAGCCGGCGCTTCGTCCTTCTTGTTGCACGCGCTCAGCGACACAGCCAGGACACTAGCCAGAACCAGGGTTTTCATCATCATTCAAGATCTCCTTTGTGATGGAATCCGTGCGACCCGGGGAGCCTGCCCGCGCAGACGCCTAGCCGGGATGACGGATTCAGGCTACAGGACTTACCCGAATGATTGCGTGTGGAAATTAAAGCTTGCGAGTCATAAAGGAAACAGGCCTTGCTCCCCTGTATAGGGTTTTTCCGGATGTTTCGACTACGGGGGAAAGTGGGGGGAAGTGTGTGTTCTCGAAACCTTTGCAGGTTTCAGAGGCCAGATTTGTCTGATTCGTATGGGTGCCGTGCGCTGCGCGATGCCGTCCGGCAGCGGCGGGGCTCGGCTCGACGGCGCGCGGGCGCTGGTCGCGCGCGTCGCGTGGCTTTGTGCCGGCGGCCTGCGCCCGAGGCCGTATCGGGCGCAGGCCGNCCCGGCCGCGCCAAGCGTCTACGCCTCGTATATCAGCCAGCCATCATCCAGCCACTGCCGCAGGCATTCCCGCTCGTCGCCGGTCAGCGCCCTGGCGGCCGGATCATCGCAGGCCAGGCGCCTGGTGTCGGCCAGGCGCCGCATCGCCGGGCTGGCCGGCATCGGCGCCGTTTCGCCATTGATGAACAGCTGCCTGCCGCGATAGAGCATGCGCGTGCGCCGGTCCAGCCGCAGCACGCCGGCTCGGGGCCATTCCGCCACCAGGTCCGGCCCGTCCTGGGCCGGCACGTCGAATACCGCGGCGGCGCCGGGTTCCGTTAGCCAGCAGCCCAGGAACCGGTGCGCCAGCGCTTTATTGAAGCGGACGCGGCGCACGGCGTCCAGCGCCGCTGCCGCCAGGCCGTCCGGCAACTCCGCCGGCCGTAGGGTGGCGGGCTGGCCCGCATCCCGATACCGCGCCCGCAGGCTCGGCCCGGGCAGGGGTGGCTCGCCGTAGGGGCCGCTGGGTTGGCCGGCGCGCGCCAGTACCTGTTCGGCGGCGGCTTCGAGCATTCCCCGCGCCAGCGTAGCCTGATCCGGCGCGCGGAAGCCTATCGAGATGGTCATGCAATCGCCCCGGGCGATGCCGTCGTGCGCCACCTGCGGCGGCAGATACAGCATGTCGCCCGGCTCTAGCACGTAGGTAGCCTCGGGTTCGAAGCGGCGCAGGATCTTCAGGGGCAGATCGGGCTCCAGGCTCAGGTCGCGTTGCCGGCCGATGCGCCATTCGCGTCGCCCCACCGCTTGCAGCAGGAATACGTCATAGCTGTCGAAATGGGGGCCGACGCCGCCGCCGTCGGTGGCGATGCTGATCATCACGTCGTCCAGGCGCGCATCCGGAATGAAGCGGAAGCGATGCATCAGTTCGGCGGCGGCATCGTGATGCAGGTCCACGCTTTGTACGAGCAGCGTCCAGTCGGGCTCGGATGCCTTGGGCAGCCGGCCGAAGGGGCCGTGCTCCATCTGCCATTGCCCCTCTTCACGCCAGATCAGGCGCGACGCGACGTCATCATTGCGCGCCATCCGTTTCAGCTCGGCGATGCCGAGCGGCGGTTTGAAGCCGGGAATGGCCTGCCGGATCAACAGCGGCTTGCGCTGCCAGTACGACTTCATGAACTGCGCCGGCGTGCGGCCGCCCAGCAGGTCCAAGGGCTGGTCCGGATGCGGATTGATCGGATGGATCATGGGGTATGCCTTGAGCGATGCGAGCGGGCGTTATTGCAGATGGGCTTTCAGCCGATATAGCGTGTCCAGCGCTTCGCGCGGGGTCAGGCTGTCCGGGTCCACGTCGGCCAGGGCTTCCCGCAGCGCCAGCAGCGCTTCGGTTTCCTGCGCGGCGGCCGATTGCGCCGCGGATTCCGCGTCCGCCTGCGCGGCGGCGGCAAACAGGCCCAGTTGCGGCGTCGGCGCGCCTTGCGCCTCCAGGCGCTCCAGTTCGCGGCTGGCCTGGCGTATGACCGCGGCCGGCACGCCGGCGCGCTGGGCCACCTGGATCCCGTAGCTGCGGCTCGCCGGGCCGTCGCGGACTTCATGCAGGAAGACGATGCCGCCGGCCGACTCCGCGGCCGCCAGATGCACGTTGGCGGCGGTCGGCTGTTCCGCGGGCATGCGCGTGATCTCGAAGTAATGCGTGGCGAAGAGGGTCAGCGCGCGGTTGTGCGTCAGCAGCCGCAGCGCGATGGCCCATGCCAGCGCCAGGCCGTCGTAGGTGGATGTGCCGCGGCCGATTTCGTCCATCAGCACCAGGCTGGCCGGCGTGCTGGCCGCCAGGATGGCCGCCGCCTCCGTCATCTCCATCATGAACGTGGAGCGGCCGCCGGCCAGGTCGTCGGCCGCGCCGATACGGGTGAAGATCCGGTCGAGGCGACCGATCCGCGCGCGGGCCGCGGGCACGAAACTGCCGGTCCGCGCCAGCAGGGCGATCAGCGCCACCTGCCGCATGTAGGTGGATTTACCGCCCATGTTGGGACCGGTGATCAGCAGCATGCGGCGCGTGGCGTCCAGCTTGCAGCTGTTCGGCGTGAAGCGCTCGATGGCGCGCTCGACCACCGGATGGCGGCCGGCCTCGATGTCGATCTCGGCGTCTTCCGACAGTTCGGGCGCGTTCCATTCATGGCGGCGCGCATGTTCGGCCAGCGCCGCCAGGGTATCGACTTCCGCCAGCGCCCAGGCGCAGTCCGACAGGGCGCGGACGTGGCTCCCCAACTGGTCCAGCATCTGCTCGTACAGCCATTTTTCGCGCGCCAGCGAGCGGTCCTGCGCGGACAGCACGCGGTCTTCCCAGGTCTTGAGCTCGGGCGTGATGTAGCGTTCGGCGTTCTTCAGGGTCTGGCGGCGGCGGTAGTCTTCCGGCACTTTGTCCGCCTGGCCCCTGCTGACTTCAATATAGAAGCCGTGGACCCGGTTGAACTCGACGCGCAGATTGGGAATGCCGCTGCGTTCGCGTTCCCGGGCTTCGAGCTGGATCAGGAAATCGCCGCCGTCGGTGGCCAGCGCGCGCAGTTCGTCCAGCTCGGCGTCGAAACCCGCGGCGATGACGCCGCCGTCGCGAATCGCGGCCGCCGGTTCGGTGGCGATGGCCGCGGCCAGCAGCGCGTGGACCGCTGGATCGGGGCACAAGTGCCCGGCCAGGGCCGCGAAACGGCCTTCGGTCGCCAGCGCGCGGACCTGCTCGCACAAGGCCGGCAGATCGGCCAGCGCGTCGCGCAGGCTGGCCAGTTCGCGCGGCCGCGCGGAACGCAGGGCGACGCGCGCGGCGATGCGTTCGATATCGGGGAAGCGCTTCAAGGTATCGCGCAGCGTTTCGAGCGGCAGCGCGGCGGCCAGCCCGGCCGGCGTGTCCAGCTTGGCCGCCAGCAGCGCGGCGATGGCCTGCTGGCGTTCCAGCACCGGCGCGTTGTCGCGCAGCGGATGATGCAGCCAGCGGCGCAGCAGCCGGCTGCCCATGGGAGTGCGGCAGTTGTCCAGGATGGAAAACAGCGTGGGCGATTCCTCGCCGCTGAGCGTCTGCGTCAGTTCCAGGTTGCGACGCGTGACCGGGTCCATCAGTACGTACTGCCCGGGGCGGTCCACGCTGATGCCCTGGACGTGCGACAAGGCCTGGGATTGCGTGCGGGCGGCGTAGCGCAGCAGCGCGCCGGCGGCGCGCACGCCGGCCGGCATGTCTTCGACGTCGAATCCCGCCAGCGAATCGGTATGGAAGTGCGCCAGCAAATGCGCGCGCGCGCCGTCGCTTTCGAAGTGCCAGTCCGGTACCCGGGTCTGCGCGCCATCGATGGAGATGCGCAGGTCGGCGCTTTCCGGATAGACGATTTCGGCCGGCGCGATACGGTGCAATTCGGATTCGATCTGCGCCGGGGCGCACTCGGTGACGCGGAAATCGCCGCTGGCCAGGTTCAGCCAGGCCAGTCCCGCGCGCGGAGACCGTCCGGCGCCGGGGAACACCGCGGCGACGCAGCGGTCCGCCTTGGCGGGCAGCAAGGCGTCATCGGTGAGCGTGCCGGGCGTGACGATACGTACGATGCGCCGCTCGACCGGCCCCTTGGACGCGGCCGGATCGCCGATCTGTTCGCAGATGGCGATGGATTCGCCCAGCGCCACCAGCTTGGCCAGGTACTGCTCCATGGCGTGGACAGGCACGCCCGCCATGGGGATGGGGCTGCCGTTGGACGTGCCACGCTTGGTCAGCGTCAGATTGAGCAGCCGCGCGCCCCGTTCGGCGTCTTCATAGAACATTTCATAGAAGTCGCCCATGCGGTAGAAGAGCAGCAGCGGGCCGGCTTCGGCCTTTAGCTTGAGATACTGCTGCATCATCGGCGTGTGGCCGGAGAGATCGCTTTTTTCCATTAATACCGATATAGAGCTTGTTCGCGTCAGGTAGGCGACGCAAAGCAGGGATTGTATCGGGATGAAGAAAGGCGAGTTGAAGAATCCCTTACCCGTGTCCCGGTGTCCGAAAGCGTGGAGTAAACCGTGCCCATTCCGCAAGAACCCTTGATCGAAACCCCGAATTCTCTTTCCGCAGATGGAAGCTTCACGCCAAGAAATATCAATTGGCGGGAGGAATTCAGTGTCGCTGGCGGTTTTCTACGCGACCACTGGGCCTTACTTGGCGTGGCAGGTCTGGTGTTGTCGGCCGTCGCCATGCAAGGCTACCTGATACAGGAAGCCATTCCGCTGAGCATTGTCTCGCAGGAAGTCGTTGCTTGCCTGCCTGTGCTGTTTATCTTAATCGTGATGGCAGTTGTCTCTCTGGGCGGTGCCATCATGTTCCCTACAGCTGTCCTGGTCGGCCGGCAAAACGAAGCGTCCCCAAGCGTGCTCGACGAGATTCTTCGCCGGGCCGGTCATGCCAAGAGGCGCCAACAGTGGGCTAGGGTGCGATTGCTGGCGTGGTGGATCTTGGGTCTTGTTGTCCCGTCGGGGCTCGTTGCCTGGATGTTTCAGTTGCCGGTGTTGTCCAACGCAGCGAGCTTTCTTTTAGTGGCTGTTTCGGCAGTTATCCTTTTCGCGGCTGGCGCGATCGCGGTGGTTTGGGTGACTCTGCCGCACACATGGCATCAGCATGTGAAGAAGCGATGGGGCACGTTTCTGTTATGCGGTTTTTTCCAGATGATGTTTACGATGAGCCTGGCGACCATTTGGGCGACCCGATTCTTTAGCGGTCAGACGGCGAAGCTTTTCATGCTTTTCGTGGGCGCGATGGCGGTTCTGGGGATAGTGCAGATGACGATCGCATGGGCTACGTGGGAGGTGGCGCGCGGACCGCGTGTAATCCTGCGCGCCATGAGCATGGCTGGCGTCGTCATGTCCGCGGTATGTCTGATGCCGCCGTTCAGTCACTTCCTGGTCGGTTACGTCATGCAGAGTTCGGCGACGGGCGGAAGAGGTTGTACCGTCTTCACATGGACGAGTACGGCGGACGTATTGGACGACTTAAGACAGGATGGACGCGGCGCGCGAAGCGTAAAACTGCAGATTCCCATGGCGACTCCGACCGTATATTTCGTGCGCCCGTGGGACGGAACTTGGAATAAGGATGTCGCGCCTATCTCGCTGGGCAACGTAGCCAAAGTCTCCGGATGCGCCAAGTAAGTCAGACTGTCCCCAGGTAGCCGAGGGATGCAGCAGTAATCCTGGCGCGGCCACATTGTTGTGGCGAATTGAATTCCGAAATTCATTTCAAGGCATTTATCCGCGCTCCGTTACCGACAAGAATGACTGCCATGGAAAGATTCAGGGAGATATCCATGGCCTACACCATCCTGGTCACCGGCGCGTCGTCCGGCTTCGGCGCGATGGCGGCGCGCGCGCTCGCGCAGGCCGGGCATGTGGTCTACGCATCCATGCGCGAAACCACGGGACGCAATGCGCCGCGCGTGCGGGAGATCGCCGAATGGTCGGCCGCGCACGCGGCCAAGCTGCGGGCCGTTGAGCTGGACGTTCAGTCCGAGGCTTCCATCGATGCCGCGGTGGCCCGGGTTCTGGCGGAGCAAGGCCGGCTGGACGTGATCGTCCACAACGCCGGCCATATGGCCTTCGGGCCGGCCGAGGCCTTTACGCCGGCGCAGTTCGCCGAGCTGTACGACATCAATGTGCTGGGCACGCAGCGGGTGAATCGCGCGGTGCTGCCGGTGCTGCGCCGGCAGGGCCGGGGGCTGCTGTTGTGGGTGGGCAGCTCCAGCCATCGCGGCGGTACGCCGCCCTATCTGGCGCCGTACTTCGCCGCCAAGGCGGCGATGGATGCGCTGGCGGTGAGCTATGCCGGCGAAGTGGCGCGCTGGGGGATAGAGACCAGCATCATCGTGCCGGGCGCTTTCACCAAGGGCACCAACCACTTTACGCACGCGGGCGCCCCCGCCGACCACGGCCGGCAGGTCGAGTACGACACCGGCCCCACCCGAGGCCTTGCCGACGAGATACTGACCAACCTGGTGGCCTGTGAACCGCCCGACGCCGATCCGGCCAGCGTCGCCCGCGCCATCGTCGATATCGTCGACGCGCCTTATGGCCGCCGGCCGTTCCGCGTGCACGTCGATCCTTCGGACGACGGCTGCGCGGTGGTCGGGGCGGTGGCCGACCGCATTCGCGCCGAATTCCTGCGGCGCGTCAACCTGGGCGACCTGCTGTCGCCGCGCATCGATAGGGAGTCCCTCCATGGCCGGCAATAATCTGGGCAAGCATCTGAAAGTCGTGCTGGGCGAATCGATCGTCGCCTCATCGGCGGCCACGGTCAGCACGCTGGCGCTGGAACTGCCGGTCTGGGCCATGTTCGTCGGCTGGATCGCGTACTTCACCCGTGGGTTGAATCTGCGTAGCGGGCTGGTGAACCTGGCTTGCGTGCTGATGGGCGTGGCCTTGGGCATAGGCGCGGCCCACGTCCTGGGCGCGCTGTCGCCCGTGCTGGGCGAGTATGCGATCAGCGCCGTGGTGGTGGCCGTTACGGCCATCGCGTTGTCGTTGGCCCGATTACCGGTCTTCAACAATCTGCTGGGGTTCTTCCTGGGACTGGTGGCGTATTTCGCGTCGCACATGCCACCGACGCCGACGACATTCGCGACCCTCGGCCTGGCGGCCGCGATAGGCGGCGTCGCGGCGTTCTCCGCCCATGCCTGGCAGCATCGCGTCCATGAGGCCGGGCGCGCGCGCTCCGAAGGCTAGCGTCAGAACTGCCGCGCCTGCACGCTGGCGGTCGGCGTACCGCGCTCGGTCAAGCCCATTTTCGCGATCAGCATGTCGAAGACATAGCGCGTCAGGGGGTTGATCGAATCCGTGCGCATCCACAGAAAGTAGTTGGCGTCCGGCAGCGGCGGCAGCCCGTCTTTTTCGCCCAGCACGCGCATATCCGGTCCCAGGAATTCGATGCTGCGCGCCGTCACCCCCAGCCCGGCGCGCACCGCCGCGCGGATGCCCACCAGGTTGGGCGCGACGTAGTTGGTCTGCCACGGTACGCGCGCCTGCTCCAGCGCGTTCAAGGCCAGCCGCCGGAACAGGCTGGGGTCGTCCGCCAGGACCAGCGGCACCGGCGCGCCGGCGTCATGCACATAGCCCGCGGATGCGATCCAGGCGGTGGGCGACGTCCGCAGGATGACGCCCTCATAAGCGGGATCGAAGCGCGTCGAAATGCTCAGGTCCAATTCGCCGGCTCGCAACGCGTTCATCAGGAAGGGGCTGCGGTCCACGCGTATCTCCAGCCTGACGCGCGGCGACCAGCGCGTGATGTGCGTCAATACCGTCGGCAGCAGCGTTTCCGCCACGTCATGCGGTGAACCCAGGCGCAGTTCGCCTTCCAGCTGGCCATCCTGCATCGCCCGCATCGCTTCGTCGTTGATGGCCAGCATGTGGCGCGCGTAATCCACCAGCTTGCGCCCGTGCGGCGACAGCAGCTTGTTGCGGCCTTGCTTCTCGAACAATGGCAGGCCGACGATGCTTTCCAGGCGCTGCATCTGCTGCGTGATCGCCGATTGGGTCTTGTGCAGCCGCTCGGCCGCGGCCGAGAATGTCTGGGCCTGGTCTATGGCAGCCAGGGTACGCAGCAGATCCAGGTCCAGGTTGCGCATGCCTACTCCGACATATTACGGAAGCTAATGAGTTATTAAATCAATTTAATTTGTCATGCCGCTGGCAGGCCCGTAGAGTAACGCCAAAATCGCATCACCTACAGGAGTTTCCGCTCATGGCTGGCTTACATCCGCATAACAAAGACATTACGGCAGCGATAGAAAACATAAAGGATACTGTACAAACACAGGGCCTGAGCCGGGACAGCCTGGACGATGTCCTGCGCACCGTGATCGGCCTGGCCAGCCATGCCGACTGGTGGGGCGCGGACCGTTACCCCGCCCCGGAAGGCGATGAGCGCCAGGCGCGGTATCTGATCAGCGAGACTCCCGACAAGACCTACGCGCTGTATCTGAACGTGATGCGACCGGGCAAGAAGATCGTCCCGCACAACCACACCACCTGGGCCTGCATCGCCGCGGTGGAAGGCATCGAATACAACTACGTCTACGATCGCCTGGACGACGGCAAGCAGCCCGGCGTCGCGCGGCTCGAAAAGACCGGCACCGTGGTGGTCGAGCCCGGCACCGGCATCGCCCTGATGCCCGACGACATCCATGCCGTGGAAATCCGCGGCGACGGCGTCATCCGCCATCTGCATATGTACGGCCGCGCGCTGGAGACGCTTTCCGAGCGCCTGTCCTTCGACCTGGATGCCGGCACCTGCAAGGTCATGCCCATAGGCGTGCAGACGCGCCGCTGAACGGAATCCCATCATGGATGAACAGTACAAGCCTGGCACGCGGCTATTGCGTGCCGGGCGGCCGCATCGCGGCTGGGTCAACACGCCCGTCACGCGGGCCAGCACCTATATCTACGACAGCGTGCAGCAATGGCGCGATACCCGCGCCCGCCGCGATAAGGAACGCCTGCTGTCCTATGGCGCGCGCGGAACCGACAGCACCCACGCCCTGGAAGACGCGCTGGTCGAGCTGGAAGGCGGCTATCGCGCCAAGGCCTATCCGACGGGCCAGGCCGCCATCGCCGTGGTGCTGCTGGCTTATCTGAAGGCCGGCGACCACGTGCTGATCACCGATGCGGTGTATGAGCCGGTGCGGCGCTTTTGCTCGGAACAGTTGTCCCGCTGGGGCATCGAGTACAGCTACTACCAGCCCGACGGCAGCGATCTGCCTGACCAGATCCGCCCCAATACCCGCATGATCTATGCGGAGTGCCCCGGCTCGCTGGTCTACGAGATGATGGACCTGCCGGCAGTCGCCGAACTGGCGCGACGTCACGATTGCTGGCTGGCGGTGGATAACACCTGGGGCTCGGGCCTGCTGTATCGGCCGCTGACGCTGGGCGCCGATATCTCGGTGACCGCCGCGACCAAGTACCTGGGCGGCCACGCCGACGTGATGATGGGCACGGTGGTCACGAACGAACGGGCCTGGGCGCCGCTGGAGCGGGCCACCGTGGATCTGGGCCAGACCGTGGGCGCCGACGATGCCTATCTGGTGCTGCGCGGTCTGCGTTCCATGCCGGCGCGCCTGGCCATGCACGAGCGGCACGCGCTGCGCGTCGCCGAATGGTTGCAGAAGCGGCCGGAAGTCGCGCGGGTGCTGTGTCCCGCCTTGCCCGATCATCCCGGCCATGCGCTGTGGAAGCGGGATTGCAGCGGCACCAATGGCCTGCTTTCCATCGAATTCACGCGCGGCATCCAGGATGCCGACGTCGAGCGGATGATCGATGCTTTCCAGCTGTTCGGCCTGGGCGCGTCGTGGGGCGGTTTCGAAAGCCTTTGCGTGCCGGCGTATATGACGCGTGCGCGCACGGTGGCGGACTGGTCCGGCCGCGGATCGGTGCTGCGCCTGCATATCGGCCTGGAGGATCCCGAGGACCTGATCGCCGACCTGGAGCAGGCCATGGCCGCGCTGAAACACCAGCCCGCTGAACCGCTGAACCGCTGAACCGCTGAACCGCTGAACCGCTGAACCGCTGAACCGCTGAACCGCTGAACCGCTGAACCGCTGAACGCGGCGCGCACGCGCCGTTGCACACCCACCATCCCGGCACGCCGCGTCCGCGCGGCGTGAGGGGACGTTTTTTTCCTCGATTCTCGCAGACCTACATGACCCAGCCCCATACCGACGCTACGTCCATTCCGCGCATCGACGCCGCCACGCTGAAGCGCTGGCTGCATGACGGCGCCGAAATCGGCTTGCTGGACGTGCGCGAGCACGGCCAGTATGGCGAAGGGCATCCTTTCCTGGCGGTGTCCCTGCCGTACAGCCGGCTGGAGATCGAGGCCCCACGCCTGTTGCCGCGCAAGACCGCGCGCCTGGTCGCCTTCGACGACGGCGATGGCGTGGCGCCGCGCGCCGCGGCGGCGCTGCAAGCACTGGGTTATACGGACGTCCACGTGCTGCAGGGCGGCGCACCCGCCTGGCGAGCCGCCGGCTATACCTTGTTCGCCGGCGTCAACCTGCCCAGCAAGACCTTCGGCGAACTGGCCGAACATATCTGCCATACGCCCCGCATCAGCGCCACCGATCTGGCGGATCGCCAGCGCAGGGGGGACAAGCTGGTGGTGCTGGACGGCCGGCCGTTCACCGAATACGCCAAGATGAATATCCCGGGCGGCATCTGCTGCCCGAACGGCGAGCTGGCCTTGCGCATCCAGGACCTGGTGCCCGATGCGGAGACCACCATCGTCATCAACTGCGCGGGCCGCACGCGCAGCATCATCGGCGCGCAGACGCTCATCAACCTCGGCGTGCCGAATCCGGTCATGGCGCTGGAGAACGGCACCCAGGGCTGGTACCTGGCCGATCTGCCGCTGGAGCACGGTTCCAGCCGCAAATACCCCGAGGCCATGCCGGCCCGCGAGCTGCCCGCGCTGCGTGAGCGCGCGGAGGCGCTGGCGCGCCAGTACGGCGTCGATACCGTGGACGCCGCCCAGGTGCGCGCATGGCTGGCGGATGCCGCCCGCACCACCTATCTGTGCGACGTGCGCACCGCGGAGGAATACGCGGCCGGCACGCTGGCCGGCGCGCAGCATACGCCCGGCGGCCAGTTGATCCAGGCCACCGACCAGTACATCGGCGTGCGCAACGCCCGCATCGTATTGATCGATAGCGAAGGCGTGCGCGCCCCGGTGGTCGGCAGCTGGCTGAAGCAGATGGGATGGGATGTCCACGTGCTGCGCGAAGGCGTCGCCGCCGATGTGCCGGGCGGCGCCGCGACGGCGTCCGGAACCGCCGGGAACGGCGTGGCGGCCGGCAATGCCGTTACCGCATCGACCGGCGTTCCCGCGACGGACCTGCCTGCTCCGCCTCCCATCGCCGCCACCGATCTGGCGGCGGCGCAGCGCGCTGGCGCGGTCCTGGTGGACGTGCGTCCCGGCATGGCCTATCGCAAGGGCCACATCGCCGGCGCGATATGGTCGATACGACCGCGCCTGCACACGCTGGATCTGCCGCGCGATGCGCGCGTCGTGCTGCTGGCCGCCGAGCCGGCCGTCGCCGCGCTCGCCGCGCGCGAACTGGCCGCATCGGGCATCACGCAAACGCAAGTGAACTGCGAGGGCCTGAACGCCTGGCGCGCGGCCGGCCTGAAGATCGAGTCGGGCGCCGATGTGCCGGCCGACAAGGACTGCATCGACTACCTGTTCTTCGTCCATGACCGCCATGACGGCAACAAGGCCGCGGCGCGGCAATACCTGGCCTGGGAAACCAACCTGATCCACCAGATCGACGAGCAGGAGCGGTCGCTATTCCGTTTTCCTGTCGGTTCCGTCGCGGACTGACAGCCATCGCCGGCCATCGGGGCCCGGTGCGAGCCACGCGAAGTACATCACCAAAGAAGGGGAACAACGATGAGAAGCACTGTAAGCCTGTTTGCCGCGGCCGCCGCGCTGAGCGCCGGCCTGGCCCACGCCGATGCGCTGGACACCGTCAAGGCGCGCGGCAAGCTGATCTGCGGCACGCAAAGCGCCAGCGTGCCCTACGCCTACCAGGACACCGCCACGCGCAGCTTCGTCGGCTACGACGTGGATATGTGCGCGGCCCTGGCCAAGGGCCTGGGCGTGGCGCTGGAGCACAAGCCGCTGTCCACCGAGGCGCGCATCCCCGAGCTGAAAATGGACCGGGTGGACGTGGTCGCCGGCTCCATGGCCTACCTGCCGGAGCGCGCGCAGCAGGTCGACTACAGCCTGCAGTATCTGCAGGGCAGCATCAAAGTGCTCGTGCGCAAGAATTCCGGCATCGCGTCGCTGAAGGACCTGGCCGGCCGCAAGGTGTGCGCGTCCAAGGGTTCGAGCTCCGCGGCGATCGCCGCGCGCGTGCTGCCGAACTCGCAGGTGCTGTCCTTCCAGGACGTGGCTTCCTGCTACCTTGGGCTGCAGAACGAAAAGGTCGACGGCTTCACCGCCGGTGAGCTGATCCTGAAGCGCTTCGAACTGGATTCGCAGAAAACCGGCACGCCGGTCGTGCTGCTGCCCGAACCCACCTACGTCGAGCATATCGGCGTGGTGGTCAACAAGGGCAATCCCAAGTTGCTGGCGGCCGTCAACAAGGTGATCCAGGACATGGACAAGGACGGCACGCTGGACGCCATGTACAACAAATGGCTGGGCGCGGATTCCATCTACAAGCTGACCCGCACCTTCAAGGTCGAGCCGGTGGACGCCGAGTAAGGCGGAAGGGAAGCGTCATGCATTTCGATTTCGCTTTCCTGACCGGCGGCAACTACGGCGCCACGCTGCTGGCGGGGGCGCTGACCACGGTGCGCCTGTTCGCCGGCGCCTGGCTGCTGGGCTTCGCGATCGCGCTGGTGCTGGTGGTGCTGCGCACGATCCCGTGGCGTCCGTTGCAGGCGCTGGTGGCGGCTTTCGTCGAGTACCACCGCAACGTGCCCACCGTGGTGCAGATCATGGTCTGGTATTTCGGCATGCCGCAGGTGCTGCCGGATGGCCTGCGCCTGTGGATCAATCGCGGCGACACCGAGTTCCTGTTCGGCCTGATCGCGCTGAGCCTGAACGTCAGCGGCTTCATGTCCGAGGACATCCGCGCCGGCCTGCGCGCCATACCCGGCACGCAGATCGAGGCCGCGCGGTCCGTCGGACTGGGCGCCTGGGGCGCGCTGCGCTACGTGATGCTGCCGCAGGCGATACGCATCGCCGTGCCGCCGCTGATCAATCGTTCGCTGATCCTGTTCAAGGACACCAGCCTGGCGATGGTGATCGGCGTGGGCGAGCTGACCTATCAGGTCAAGGCGATCGAGAACCAGACCTTTCGTTCGTTCGAGGTGTTCGCCGTGTCGACCGCCCTGTATCTGGCGGCCTCGCTCGCATTGATGGGCCTGGGCGCCTGGTTCGGCCGCCGGTATCCGCCGGCTTTCAGGAGATGAGCCATGTGGCAGATCCTGCATGACTATGGCCTGATGTTCCTGGTGGGCGCCTGGCCGCAAGGGCCGCTGGGCGGCATGGCCGCCACGCTGATCCTGGCGGGCGCCGGACTGGCGATCTCCTTTCCGCTGGCCATCTGCCTGGGGCTGGCGCGCACCAGCACGTATCGCGCGCTGCGCTGGCCGGCCACGGCGTGGGTGTATGCCTTTCGCGGCGTGCCGCTGATCATGATCATCTTCTGGGCGTATTTCGTCCTGCCGCTGTTGACGGGCGCCACCGTGCCGGCCTTCGCCACGGCCCTGTGCGCGATCGTGCTGTACGAATCGGCCTTCCTGGGCGAAATCGTGCGCGCCGGCCTGGAGGGCCTGCCGCCGGGCCAGACGGAGGCATCGCGCGCCCTGGGGCTGACCTACGCGCAGTCCATGCGGCACGTGATCCTGCCTCAGGCGCTGGCGAATATGATCCCGTCGCTGGTCAACCAGTTCGTGTCGACCATCAAGGCCACGTCCATCGTCTATGTGATCGGGGTGCAGGAAGTGACGTTCGCCGCGCAGCAGGTCAACAGCATGGAAATGGCCCATGCCCTGCAGACTTTCCTGGTCCTGGCCGCGCTGTATTTCGTGCCGTGCTTCGGCCTGTCGCGCCTGGCGGCCCGCCTGGAGCGCAGCCTGGCGCGCAGGCGGCTGCGCGCCGCATGATCCACCGCGCATAGGAGATTGCCGTGATAGAACTCGACAACGTACAGAAATGGTATGGCAGCTACCACGCGCTGGATAGCATCCACGGACGCGTGGAGCCAGGCCAGGTCGTGGTGGTCTGCGGCCCGTCCGGCTCCGGCAAGTCGACGATGATACGCACCATCAACCGGCTGGAGCCGATACAGGGCGGCGCGATCCGCGTCGCCGGCCAGGATATCCACGCGCCCGGCCGCGACATCAACGCGCTGCGCGCCGGCATCGGTTTCGTCTTCCAGCAGTTCAATCTGTTTCCGCATCTGTCGGTGGCGGACAACATCATGTTGTCGCCGCTGCGCGTGGCCGGCATGCCGCGCGAGCGGGCGGCCGCGCTGGCGCGCGAGCTGCTGGCCAAGGTGGGGCTGGAGCACAAGTTCGACGCCATGCCGGCCAGCCTGTCCGGCGGGCAGCAGCAGCGCGTTGCGATCGCCCGCGCCTTGGCCCAGCATCCGCCGCTGATCCTGTTCGATGAGCCCACCAGCGCCCTCGATCCGGAGATGGTGGGAGAAGTGCTGGCCGTCATGAAGCAACTGGCGGCCGAAGGCATGACCATGGTCGTGGTCACCCATGAAATGGGCTTCGCGCGCGAGGTGGCGGATCGCATCTGGTTCATGGACCAGGGCCGTATCCTGGAGGACACCACGCCCGAACAGTTTTTCTCCAGCCCGGAACACCCGCGCGCGCGCAAGTTCCTGGCCGACGTTTTGCACTGAGTTTTCCATCGTTAACCGTTTCATCAACCATGGCGGCGGCCGCGGCACCGCGGATCGCCGTCGACAAGGGGAAGTGCCATGCAGCTCAAGTCAATTACCGCCTTCGGCGCGGCCGCGCTGTGCGCGATCGCCATTTCGTCCCCGGCCCAGGCCGCCTATCCGGATCCGGCCGTGCCGGTGCGCATCGTGGTCGGTTTTCCGCCGGGCGGCGGCGCCGACGTACTCGCGCGCGCGGCCGCGCTGGGCGTCTCCAAGGCGCTGAGCACCAACGTGGTGGTGGAGAACCGCCCCGGCGCCAGCGGCATCATCGCCACCGACTACGTGGCCCGCGCCAAGCCCGACGGCTATACGCTGTATATCGCCACGCCGGGTTCGCTGACCATCCTGCCCAGCCTGCAGAAGGTGCCCTATAACCCGGCCAAGGACTTCACGCCGATTTCGCTGCTGGTGACGATGCCCAACGTGCTGGTCACCAGTCCCAAGTCGGGCATCAACAGCATCCAGGACCTGATCGCGCGGGCCAAGTCCGGCAAGGACGTCACCTATGCCTCCGGCGGCAACGGCACGATAGGCCAGATGGCGGCCGAGCAGTTCAACATGATGGCCGGGATACGGATGCGCCATATTCCGTACAAGGGCACGACCCCCGCGCTGACGGACGTCGCCAGCGGCCTGGTGGAGGTGACCTTCTCCGATCCCTCGGTGAAGACGCTGGTCCAAGGCGGCAAGCTCAAGGCGCTGGGCGTGACCACGACCAAGGCCTCCGACGAGTTTCCCGGCGCGCCACCCATCGGGCAGGCCGTCCCCGGCTACGAGCTGACGAACTGGTACGGCGTCATCGCGCCCGCCGGCGTGCCGGCCGACATTGTCGCGCAGCTGAACAAGGCCTTCGCGCAGGCAATGGCGAATCCCGACATCATCAAGCAGCTGGCGGCGTCGGGCATGACGGCGACTTCGAACACGCCGACGGAGTTCGGTGAGCTGCTGAACAAAGAGCGCGCAAAATGGGCGGATCTGGTCAAGAAAGCCGATATCCGGCTGGACTGATGGCGGGCGGCGGCCGGTCCGCCGCGGGAGAAGCTGCATGACATCCATTCCGTCCGGGGAACGGCGTTACCCGCAACTGGCGCATTGGGGCGCCTTCACCGCCGTGGTGCGCGACGGCCGGCTGGTCGCCTGCGAGCCGTTCGAGCAGGACCCCGCGCCATCGCGCATGCTGGAAGCGATCGCGCCCATGGTGTATTCGCCCCGGCGCATCGCCCGGCCGGCGGTGCGCAAGTCCTGGCTGGCCACGCGCGGCGGCGCCGGCGGCGAAGCGCGCGGCCGCGAAGAATTCGTCGAGGTCGACTGGGACGTGGCGCTGGACCTGGTGGCCGCGGAGGTGGCGCGGACGCGGGACGAGCAGGGCGCCGAGGGGATTTTCTGCGGCTCCTATGGCTGGTCCTCCGCCGGCCGCCTGCACCACGCCCGGTCGCTGATACGGCGCTTCTATTTCGCGGGAGGCGGCGGCGTCGATCAGGTGGGCAATTACAGCTGGGGCACCGCGCAGTTCCTGCTGCCGCACGTTATCGGCACATACACTCCGCTGACCGGCCGCGTTACCTCGTGGCCCAGCATCATCGCGCATACCGACGTATTCCTGGCCTTCGGCGGACTGGCGCTGAAGAACGGCCAGGTTTCGTCGGGCGGCGCGGCGGAACATACGCAGGAATACTGGCTGCGCCAGCTGGCCGGCAAGGGCGCGCGGGTCATCAACGTCAGCCCGACCCGCGACGATTGTCCCGATTTCCTGAATGCCGAATGGATACCCATACGGCCGAATACCGACGTCGCCTTGATGCTGGCGCTGGCGTACGAGCTGCGCCGCGCGCAAGCCCATGACGCGGCATTCCTGGCCAGCCATTGCGTGGGCTATGAGGCGCTGGAAGCCTATTTCACGGGTACCGCCGATGGCGTGTCCAAAACGCCGGAGTGGGCGGCGCCCATCACGGGCATACCCGCCGGGCGCATCCGTGAACTGGCGCGCGCCCTGTGCGGCACGCGCAGCTATCTGACGTGTTCCTTCGCCGTGCAGCGCGCGCAGCACGGCGAGCAACCGTACTGGATGGCGATCGCGCTGGCGGCCATGCTGGGACAGATAGGATTGCCCGGCGGCGGTTTCGGTTTCGGCCATGGTTCCATGAACGGCGTGGGCAATCCGCGCATCGCCACGCCGGGTCCCGAAATGCCGGTGGGACGCAATCCCGCCGATCTGTCGATTCCCGTCGCGCGGCTGACGGAAATGCTGGAGCGGCCGGGCCAGCCTTATCCCTTCCAGGGTGAAACACGCCACTATCCCGATATCCATTTCATCCACTGGGCGGGCGGCAATCCTTTTCATCATCACCAGCAGTTGAACCGCCTGTTGCGGGCATGGCGCCGCAAGCCGCGCACCATCGTCGTCAATGAAATCTGGTGGACGCCGGTGGCGCGTCACGCGGACATCGTGCTGCCCATCACGACTTCATTGGAGCGCAACGATATCGGCGGCTCGTCGCGCGATCGCTATGCGCTGGCCATGCATCGCGCGATCGATCCGGTCGGCCAGGCGCGCAACGATCTCGACGTTTTCGCGGACCTGGCTGAACGGCTGGGGTATCGCGACCGCTATACCGAAGGCCGCGACGAGATGGCCTGGATTCGCCATATCTATGGGCAGTTCGCCCGGACGCAGCAACATGCCGGCATTACGCTACCGGACTTCGACGCGTTCTGGCGGCAAGGACACGTGAAGCTGCCGTCGCCGGCCAGGGACTACATCCTGTTCGAGGACTTTCGCAACGATCCGGTCGCGCATCCGCTGCGCACACCGAGCGGGCGCATCGAGCTCTACAGCGAAACCCTGGCGTCGTACGGCTGCGCGGATTGCGGGCCGCACCCGCGCTGGATGCCGCCGGCGGAGTGGCTGGGCGCCGAGGCGGCGAGCGCGTATCCGCTGCATCTGCTGACCGTGCAGCCGGCCGATCGCCTGCACAGCCAGCTGGACGCCGCCCCGCTGGCGCAGTCCAACAAAGTGGCGGGGCGCGAGGCCGTGCGCATGCATCCCGCCGACGCGCAAGCGCGCGGCCTGCGCGACGGCGACGTCGTGCGCCTGTACAACGGGCGCGGCGCCTGCCTGGCTGGCGCGCGGCTGGACGATGGACTGCTACCCGGCACGGTGGTGATGGCCACCGGCGCCTGGTTCGCGCCCCCGGCCAGCGGCGATGCGCCGGAAAACGCCGGAACCGCCAACGTCCTGACGCTGGACGTCGGCACTTCCACCCTGACACAGGGACCGAACGCCATGAGCTGCCTGGTGCAGGCGGAGCGCTGGACGGCCGGCCCCACCGATTCGATAGGAGCATGAGCACCATGGGCATCATCAAGGAATTTCTCTCGGTCCGCGACGGCGGCGCGCGTCGCCATGGCGCCATCGCCGTCGGCTCGATGTCGTCCGGCATGGCGGTTGAACTGCCTTATGTCGCGGTGCGCGGTGCGCGGCCCGGCAAGACGCTGTGGCTGCACGGGCAGGTGCATGGCGACGAAATCAACGGCATGGTGGCGGCCCTGCGCTTTGCCGCGCGGCTGGATCCGCAGGCCATGCGCGGAAACGTGGTCGTGACGCCCACGGGCAATCCGCACGCGCTCGACCTCCGGCGCAAACGCAATCCCTACGACGACCTGGATCTGGACCAGTGCTATCCGGGCAATGCGCGCGGCCTGATTTCCGAGCGGCTGGCTTATGCATTGATGAGCGAGATCCGCGATACCGCCGACCTCGTCATCAACCTGCATACGATGAATCCGCTGTTCGATGCGAAACCGTATGCCGTGTACAAGCTGCATCCCGATAGCGGCATCGGCGAGAGCGAGCTGCTGCGCGCCATCGCCTTGTTCGAGCCTAGCGTCGCCTGCCGCATGGATGTGGGCGGCAAGGGCGAGCTACCGGGCAATATCGCCGGCGCGCTCGATTATCAATGCCTGGCGGCGCGGATTCCCGCCTTCATGCTGGAACTGGGCGGAGGCAGCCGCTTCGAGCCCGCCAATGTGGCCCTGGCCGAACGCGGCTTCGAGCGCCTGGCGGCGCGGATGGGCATATTGGAAGGACAGGTCGAGGCGCCCGCGTCGGTGCGGCGGGTGACGCGGCGCGGCTGGATCACTTTCGATCACGGCGGCCTGTTCGTGCCGGAAGCACAGGCCGGCGACGAAGTGCGCAAGGACGGCCTGCTGGGCGCGGCGATGGATATTCATGGCACGGTGCGGGAGCACATCCGCGTGCCCGCCGACGGCATCATCATCGGCCTGCGTCGCGATCCCGTCGTGCATACCGGGGAGCGCGCCGCATTCGTCGGCTACGAGTGGGACAGCTATACGCTGTGACCGACCGCGCCGCTCCGGCGCGGGCCTGGAGCGGCGCGCCATGTCGTTCGGAGGGGCGCCGCCGCGGCCTGGCCGGGTCCTTCAGGAAAGGCGTGCGGGCCTTCCTTGTCTGTCGCTCAGGGAAAAGCCTTGCGCCGCAGCATGTCCTGGAAGGCCGCGAAAATCTTCCGCATGTATGGCGGCTTGTAGGGATACAGATCCTCCGGATCCATCGCGTGGATGACGCCGCAGGTATCGCCTTCGAAGACCAGCAGCCGGCCATCCGGCGTTTCGGCGCAATCCATCACCAGATAGTCCAGTCCCACGCGGCGATGGATTTCGGCGAAGGCCGCCGCATGGCGGCCGCCGAAGCCGCCGTCGAAGTCGCGCATCTGCTCCGCTTCCTCGGCCCGGTTGGCGGCGTTCTCCGCCATGTCGGCGTTCAGGTAATGCACCATCCAGCGCGGCGAGATGCCGAGATGGCCCAGGTAGGGCTTGCCGTCGATCAGCACCACGCGGTATTTGCGGTAGCGGCCGTCGGCGCTGCGGTACTCGACGAAACGCGACAGGTAGAACTCGGCGGCGTCGCTGCCGGCCAGGTACTCCGCCAGCTCGGCGGCGCGGTCGATCTTCGCCAGGCCATGTCCGGCATGGCTATCGACGGGGCGAACGAGTATGGGGTAGTCGATGCCGGGTAGCAGGCTGGCGGGGGCCGCGCCGCCATTGGCGATGGCGTCCAGCGCCGGGCGCTGAACCCGCGCGATCTCCGGCACGACCACGCCCGGCGCGCCTTGCAGCGCCGCCGCCAGGCCATCGCGCGAAGTCTTCAGCACGTGTTCGGGACGATTCACCACGGGGGTGTGCCACTGTCCCACGGGTTCGGCCAGCGCCTGCAGCAGCGGCCGATTCGCGGCCGACTCGCCTATGGCCACGATCAGCGCATCGTGCGGCGGCAGCGCGGCGGGCGCGGGCACGCCTTCCCCCACGTAGAGGATGTCGAGCGACACGTCGGAGTCGGCGACCAGGAATTCCAGCGGCGTGTTGGTCAGGAAGTCGCCGCAGGAAACCAGCGCCAGGAGGCGCACGCCGCCGGGGCGCGCCGCCGGCATGCGGTACAGCGGCTGGGCCTGCACCGCATGGCGTTGCAGCGCCAGCGCCGTGTCGCGCTGGCCCAGCAGCAGCAGCGTCATGGACAGGTCCAGCGCGGCATTGGCGTCGTCGGGGTCCTGCTGCGCGCGGGCCAGCAATTGCTGGCGCAGCCCGTCCAGGTCGCCTTGCTGGAAGGCCAGGGTGATCAGGCGCGCCTTGCCGATCAGCGGCGGGCGTTCGTCGACGGCGGTCGCTTCCGCATCGGTGGGTGGTGTCGTCATGGCGTTCATGTTCGCGGCCTTATCTGCGGCGTCGCCGATACGATGCCGGTCATGGTATGGGTTCCGGTTCCGGCGCAAGGGCTGCCAGCTCGGCGCCGATGCGCAATACCGCGTCGCACAGGCGGTCGACGTCGGCGGGCGTGGTGCGGTGATTGACGATGGCGGCGCGTATGGCGAGCACGCCGTTGACGCGCGTGGTGGACGGTGCGGCGATGCCGGACTCCTGCACGGCCTGCGCGATGGCGGCGTTCAGCAGGTCGCTGGCGGAAAGAGCGTCCACGGCGCCGGCGCCCGGCGCTCCGCGGGTGGCCGCGGGATCGCCGGCTGCCGCGTCATCCGCCGCGGTCTCGTCGCCGTTGCCCCGATAGCGGAAGCAAACGATATTCAAGGCCACGGGCGCCAGCAGTTCCAGCGCGGGCTCCGCCGCGACGCGGCGCGCCAAGTGCGCCGCGACATCGCAGGTGTGCGCGATCGCCGCGCCCAATCGGTCGGCGCCGTAGACCGTTAGCGTGAACCAGGTCTTCAGCGCGCGAAAGCCGCGCGACAAGTCCGGCCCGTAGTCGCACGGCCACGGCGAATCGGCGGCCATGCCGCGGCTTTCCCGGCTCAGGTAGGCCGCGCTCGCCTCGAAGGCCGCGCGATGCGTCGCGCCGTCGCGCACCAGGATGAATCCCGCGTCGTAGGGCACCTGCCCCCATTTATGGAAATCGAAGGCGATGGAATCGGCGCGCTCGATGCCGGCCAGCAAGGGCGCCAGCGCGGGCGACAGCATGGCCAGGGCGCCGAACGCCCCATCCACATGAAACCATGCGCCCGCGTCGGCGGCGATGTCCGCCAGGGTGTCGAGCGGATCGATTGCCCCGACGTCGACCGTGCCCGCCGTACCCGCGATCAGGAACGGCTGGAGTCCGGCGCGGCGGTCGGCCGCGATGGCGGCGCGCAAGGCCGCCGCGTCCATGCGGAAATCGCGGTCGACCGGAATCAGGCGCAGGGCATCCGAGCCCAGTCCCGTGATGTCCATGGCCTGGGCGATGCAGGTGTGCGCGCAGGCCGAGGTATAGGCGACCAGCCGCGGCGTTTGCGCCGCCACGCCGGTGCGGCGTACTTGCCGCCCCAGGGCTGCGGCGCGGGCCACCAGCACGCCCACCAGGTTGGCCATGGAGGTGCCGGTTACGAACAGGCCGCTGGCGGCTTCCGGGAAATTGAACAGTTCCCGCATCCAGCGCGTGATCTGCCGCTCCACCTCGACCGGGATCTGGTTGCGGCCGCCCAGGTTGGCGTTCAGGCCGGCGGCCAGCGTTTCGGCCAGCATGCCGACGGCGGTGCCGCCGCCATGCACCCAGCCCATGAAGCCGGGATGGGCGTTGCCCACGGCATAGGGCAGGATGTCGCGCATGAAGCGGCCGTGCGCGGCCTCCAGGCTGGAGGGCTGGCGCGGCAAAGGTTCGCTGAAGCCGGCGCGGACGCCGGCCGGCGCGGGCTGCCAGACAGGACGCTCGCGCAGGCCGGCCAGGTAGTCGAACATGTCGTCGAGCATTCTGTGGCCTTGCGCGCGCAGGTCCGTCCAGTCGACGGGATCCAGCGAACCGCCGGAAGGCGGCGCGGCGGGGGGAAGGGTCATGCGTATCTGCCGGAATGCAGGCTGCCGGGACAGGGGGGCGCGGGGACGCGCGGCACGGCAAGCAGCCGCAGGCATGTTGCCACTGCCCCGCCAGGAAGGGATACCGGATCAGCGGGCGACTACCGCCCCAGTTTGGGCTTTTGCCCCCCGCCGGGCAGGCCGGGCCGCGCAGGCCCCGCCGGACAGGCCGCGCCATGCAGGCCGGGCCGCGCAGGCCGGGCCGCCGACGCCTCCTGAGGGAAGGGCGCTTGCCAAGGCCGATACAATTTCGGACCGACCCGTAGCCCGCCTTATCGCCCCGGCAAGGCGTTCCGGGCGCCCAGCAGGAGCAAGCGTGAGCATCGAGCAGAAGGAAGGCCCGTCCACGGCCGATGACGCGGTGGATCAAGGCACGTCCCGCGGCGGACGTGGCGTGGCCTGGCTGGTCGCCGGCGCGTTCTTCATGGAAATGCTGGACGCCACCGTCATCACCACCGCGCTCCCCGAAATGGCGCAAAGCTTCGGCGTGCGGCCGGCGGATATGTCCATCGGTATGAGCGCCTACCTGCTGGCGCTCGCCGTGTTCATCCCCGTCAGCGGCTGGGTGGCGGACCGCTACGGCGCGCGCCGCGTGTTCGGCGGCGCGCTCGCCTTGTTCACCATCGCCTCCATTCTGTGCGGCCTGTCGCAATCGCTGCCGCAATTCACCTGCGCCCGCATTTTGCAAGGCCTGGGCGGGGCGATGATGGTGCCGGTCGGCCGCCTGGCCGTATTGCGCGTCACGCCCAGGCAGGATCTGGTCAAGGCGATCGCCATCATCACCTGGCCAGGCCTGGCGGCGCCCGTGATCGGCCCGCTGGTCGGCGGCATCGTCACCACGGCCTTGAGCTGGCATTGGATCTTTTTCCTCAACGTGCCCCTGGGGCTGATCGCACTGGCGGCCAACGCGCGGCTGGTGCGCGGCGGGCCGGGCGGCAGGCGCCCATTCGATCTTCCCGGCTTCATACTCACCGGCGTGGGCTGCAGCGTGCTCATGTATGCCGTCGACTTGTGCGGCAACCTCGACGTCGAAGCGGGGCTGGTGGCCGGCCTGATGGCGCTGGCGCTGCTGTCGCTGGCCCTGGCCGTGCGGCATCTGCGCCGCGCGCCGCATCCGCTGGTGGACCTCTCGCCCATGCGCTACCGCACCTTCGCCGTCACCATGTACGGAGGCTCCCTGTTCCGTATCGCGATCGGCAGCGCGCCGTTTCTGCTGCCGCTGATGTTCCAGGTCGGCTTCGGCCTGTCGCCCGTGCAGGCGGGTTCGCTGATGCTGGCCTTGTTCGCGGGCAATCTGGCGATGAAGCCCGCCACCAGCTGGGTGATGCGCACTTTCGGTTTCCGCCGCGTCCTGGTGGTCAACGGACTGTTCGTCGCCATCGGCTTCGGCTTGTGCGCCACCCTGACGGCGGGCACGCCGGCATGGTGGACTTCGGCGCTGCTGTTCTTCTGCGGCATGAGCCGCTCGATGCAATACACGGCGCTGAATACGCTGGGCTTCGCCGACGTCCCCAAGCCCGCCATGACCGGCGCCACCACGCTGTTCAGCGCTTGCCAGCAGCTCAATGCCGGGCTGGGCATCGCCTTCGGGGCGGTGGCGCTGCGCGTGGCCGAATGGCTCACCGGCCATGGCCAGGCCGCGCCGCAACCGCTGCAATTCCGCATCGCCTTGCTGCTGTCGGCCCTGTTGGCCGCGGTCGCGGTGCTGGACAGCGCGCGGCTGCCCGCCAATGCGGGCGCGGATATCAGCGGACACCGCAAACCCGCTTGAATCGGGCGCCGTATCGGGCCAGGCCCGACGCTCAATCGCCGTCTTCGCTGGCCGTGACGTGGTCCTGTCCCGCTTCCAGGAATCGCTTCAGCCGCAGCAGATCGTCGCGGGCCTGGGCGCCCGGCCGGTCGCCCCACAGCTTGGAGACGATGCGCCCGAGTTCGCCGGCCGGCGGCTCGTAGGCGATCACGGCCTGGATTTCCGTGCCCAGGCCGACGACGTCGCTGAAGGTCAGCGAACCGGTATGCCGCACCGGCGATTCAGGCGTCGACTCCCAGGCGATACGGCTGCCCGGCACATCTTCCGTAATCACCGTGTCCCATTCCAGCGCCCGACCCAGCGGCGCTTCGATGGTCCAGTGGCTGCGCCGGTCGTCCAGCACTTCGACGCTGCGCACGTGTTCCATGAACTGCGGAAGATTGCGGAACTCGCGGCAGAACGCGTAGACCTCGGCGATCGGCCGCTGCACGACGATGCGCTGGGACGACGCCGCCGCGGTGTTCCAGCCGCGTTCGGCGGCGATCGCGCGCTCATGCGGCGTCTTGGCCAGCCGCGCCTTGACGGCGCAGCGGCCGGACAGTCCGCGACTCAATAGCGCGCCGCCGAGCACCGCGGACAGGACGCCGACGATGCCGCCGCGGCGCAAGCCGGCCAGCACCAGCGCGCTGCCGCCGACCCCCGACATCCAGCGTTCGGTCTCATTCAGATTCGCCGGACCCAGCTCCGGTTTGGCGGACAGGAAGGCCAGCAATTGCGACACGTTCTTGGACGTAGTGGAAGCCATGAGGTTCTCCACCGTCCTAGCGCGCATGCTGGGCTTGCCGGTTGGCCGCGCGGGTCTTGGCGGCCTTGCGCGCCGCGGCCGAGCGGCCCGCCGCGCCCTTGGTCTGCGCGGCCTTGCGTGCCGCCGCCGAGCGGTCGGCCGACGTGCGCTTGCGCGCGGCCGTTTTGGCCTGCCCCGACAGCGCGCGCTTGGACGCGCCGGCGGTGCTTTCGCGCTTCAGGGCGCGAGTCGTTGCGGCCGAGCGCTTGGCGGACTTGGTCGCGCCGCGGCTGGCCTTGGCTTCATCCTGCTTGGCCTTCTTCTTGGTCGTCTTGGAAGCGGTGGATTTGGTCGGCACCTTGACGCCGGACCTGCGCGCCTCGGACAAGCCGATTGCCACGGCCTGCTTGGCCGAGCGCACGCCATGCTTGCCTTCGCGTACATGTTCGATCTGTTCACGCACGAATTCGCCGGCCTGGGTGGACGCCGACTTGCCTTGCTTCTTGTCGCGCTCCGCGCGAGCCAGGGTTTTGCGTTCAGGCATGGTCACCTCCATCGAAGAACGAGCCCCGGATGGGCCCGATGGGTG
Source organism: Bordetella sputigena (assembly GCF_965137885.1). NCBI lineage: Bacteria > Pseudomonadati > Pseudomonadota > Betaproteobacteria > Burkholderiales > Alcaligenaceae > Bordetella > Bordetella sputigena. Next base: position 353,170 of record NZ_CBCSCA010000004.1, on the reverse strand, counting down.
TCCGGCACTGGCAGCAAACCGCATGCCGTCCACTATGCGCCCGAGGGCCGGCGGCTGCGTGCAAGCTGAGCACGGCATTTGCGAAGGCAGCCATCGCGCGTCACTTCCGACGCGGTCGCCGGCGCGGTCCCGCCGCGCGCGGTTTCAAGGAGAACGCAAATGGCCAATCACGTTTACAAGCAGATCGAGCTGGTCGGCTCTTCCACCACGTCCAGCGATGACGCGATTTCGCGCGCGATCGAACGCGCCTCGTCCACCTTGCGCAATATCGAGTGGTTCGAAGTCACCAGCGTTCGCGGGCATATCGAAGAAGGCAAGGTGGCGCACTGGCAGGTCGGCTTGAAAATCGGCATGCGGATCGAAGAGGCCGGGTAGGGGACCGGCCGCGCCCGTTCAAGCGGCCAGTTTTTCCACCCAGGCCACATAGCGGTCCACCCACCCTTGCAGGAAGGCGCGGGTGTCGGCATTGGCGATGGCGCCGTCGGCGTCGAAGAATCCGTCCTTCATCTGCAGGAAGACTTCCGGGAGGGTCAGCGCCATCGACCCTTCCGCCGCCAGGATGTTGCGCAGATGCTGTTGCGCCATGGCCGTGCCGGCGTTGCTGGGCGATATGCCGACGATGCCGCTGGGCTTGCCCGTCCAGACATTCTGCCCGTAGGGGCGGGTACCCCAATCGATGGCGTTCTTCAGGGCCGCCGGAATCGAGCGATTGTGTTCGGGCGTCACGAACAGTACGCCATGCGATTCGCGCACGAGCGCCTTCAAGGCAACCGCCCCCGGCGGCATGGATTGGTCCAGGTCCTGGTTGTACAGGGGCACGTCCAGGTTGGCGTGCGTCAGTTTGAAGTGGGCCGGCATCAGTTTTTCCAGCGCGTGCGCCAGCTGGAGATTGAACGAAGCCTTGCGCAGGCTGCCCACGAGGACGGCGATCTTGTAGTCCATGTATCCACTCCATGAGGTGTTGAAGGCGTCTCAGTGTAGGGGACCAGGCCGGTTGGCGTCGTAACCAAAAGCGCGCACCAGAACGGTGCGAAAAGTCAGGGTTTTCACTGATACGGTGAATTGTGCGGTGCGGGATAAACCGCCCAATTCGTCCCTGGCCCCTGGCGCCCGGGGATATTGCGCTGCAAAAATTGGCACGACTATTGCTCTGGTACAGGCGCCAGTGCTGTATCTGGCCTGTCTCAGGAGTCGTTCGCCATGTCCGCCCCCGCGCTCGCCACGCCGGCCCCCGTCACCATGCTGATCACCCGCCAGATCGCGCCCGAACGCTATAGCGATTTCCTGGCCTGGATGCGCCAGGGCGAGATCCTGGCCGCGGGCTTTCCGGGTTTTCTCGGTTCGGGGGTGCTGCAGCCGCCGGAGGGCGGCGATCAATACCAGATCGTGCTGCGCTTTCACGACGAGGCCAGCCTGTCGCGCTGGGAGAACTCCCTGCCACGCAGGATGTGGCTGGAGCGCGGACGCGATCTGGTACGCGAGAGCCGCGTCCATCGTGCCACCGGCATGGATGCCTGGTTCGGCCCGCAGAAGAGCGCGCCGCCGCGCTGGAAGCAGGCTTTCTGTATCTGGGTGGTGTATTGCCCGTCGCTGCTGTTGTTCAACGTCGCGTTCCAGGAGCAGTTGTCGTCGCTGTCGCTGTTCTGGCGCGTGCTGGTGACGACCTCGACGATGAGCCCCATCCTGTCGTTCGTGCTGATTCCCTTCATCAGCCGGGTGCTGCACCGGTGGCTGCATCCGCGGCCAAGGCGCGCCGCGGCCTGATCGGGGGCTTGCTCATCTGCTAAAGTCCGCGTGCTTTCCGGCCGGCGCGCCGGGGCGCCGGGGTGGCACGGCTGCCGCCATGGACTTTCAGGAGTGACGCATGCAGCTCAATCTGGACGGCTTTGCCGCGATGATCCCCACGATGGTCGATCTCGGCCTGAACCTGCTCTGGGGCGTGGTGACGCTGGGGCTGGGATGGTGGATCGCCGGCGTACTGGGGCGCTGGGTGCGCCGCCTGGCGCAGCGTTCGGACCGCATCGACCGGACCATCGTTCCGATGTTCTGCACGACCGTGGTCTGGGCCGTGCGCATCTTTACGCTGATCGCCGTGCTGGCGCAGCTGGGCGTGCAAACGGCCAGCATCATCGCCGTGCTCGGCGCCGCCGGCCTGGCGGTGGGCCTGGCGCTGCAAGGGACGCTGCAGAACATCGCCGCCGGCATCATGCTGCTGATATTGCGGCCTATCCGGGCCGGCGAATACATCGCGCTGAGCTCCGGCAATGAAGGCACGGTCGAAGAAGTCGGCCTGTTCCTGACGCGGCTGGTGCAGGGCGACGGCATACATGTGACGCTGCCGAACAGCACGATCTGGAACGCCACCATTACCAACTACAGCCGCAATGCCACCCGCCGCTTCGACATGGCCGTGGGCATCCGTTATGGCGATGACCTGGATCTGGCGATGACGACGCTGCGCGATCTCGTCGACACGCATCCGCTGGCGCTGCAAACGCCCGCGCCGGATGTGCGCGTGTTCGAGTACCGCGACAACGTGGTGATCGTGAATACGCGGGTATGGGCGGAGTCGTCGCGCTATTGGGAGTTCCGCTGGGACCTGCTGCACAAGACCCGCCTGGCGCTGGATGCCGCCGGGCTGCGCCCGCCGGTGCCGGTGCGCGAGGTGGTCTACACGAACCGGGAAGAGGGCACGGCGCCCGCCGGGCGGGGTTGACGCGGGCGTGACCTGCCCGATCAGTGCTGCAAGCGCGCCAGCTCGGCCTGGATCCAGCTGGCGATTTCGCGCTGCCGCTGCGCCGGCATGCGGTCGATGATGGCGGTAACGCTGATCGCCAATACCGGCATGCCGTGCGAGTCGAGCAAGGCGCATCCCACCCCGAGCGCGCCCCGCACGGCGTGGTTGCCGACGACGGAATAGCCGCGCGAACGCGTGTTTTCGATCAGCCGCAGCATTTCGTGCGGCGTCATGCCGCCATATTCGTCCAGATGGACGGCGTTGCGTTCGACGATGCTGCGGGCCTCTTCGTCCGGCAGCGCCGCCAGCAAGGCCATGCCGCCCGAGCCCACCCCCAGCGGCTGGCGCTTGCCGGCATAGGTGGCCAGGATCTGGACCGGATAGCCGCCTATTTCCCGATGCAGGCTGACCGATTCATCGCCTTCGCGTACCACCAGGAATACCGCATCGCCGGTGCGCTCGGCCAGGCGCCGCAACGCCGGCAAGGTCTGTCGCAGGCGGGGATCGGAGTCGGGCACGCCGGCATCCTGCGCCAGCTGGGCGCGATAGCGCTTGGTGCCCGCGACCTGCTGCGCCAGGCCGGCTTCCACCAAAGCGGCCATCAAGCGATAGATGGTCGGGCGCTGGATCCCGGTATAGCGGGCAAGGTCGGTGACGCCAAGGCCGCCCGTCCCGTGGTCGCGCAGGGCGGCCAGTACCTGCAGGCCGCGTCGTAGCGTCCGCGGCCCGGCCGCGGTGGGCGTGAAGTCTTCCATAAGCGGGCGGCATGGTGGCCGTCGTCGGTGCGCGGGACACCGCGCGGAAAGCGGAATGAATGCAAAACGTCCGTAGGGCGGACGAAATCGCGACAAGGTGTTGCAGAATAAGCCGTATACGGGAAAATCCGGCGGAAAAAATTCTAAGCGTCCATTGTCTGGACGAGCAATGAGAACGTCCATCACGTGGACGATCAAGTTTAAAACGTCCATCACCTGGACACAACTGGAGTGAGACAGATGAGTCAAAAGCTTGCCCTGTTCCGACGCGCCGCCGCCACGCTGGCCGCCGCCGCCGCGCTTTGCGCCGGCAGTGCGCCCGCCCAGGCCGCCTATCCGGACAAACCGGTGCGCATCGTCGTGGGCTTCAGCGCTGGCGGCACGACCGACGTGATCGCCCGCATCATGGCCAAGGAACTGACCGAAGCCCTGGGGCAGTCCTTCGTCATCGAGAACAAGCCCGGCGCGGGCAGCAATATCGGCACGGAATACGTCGCCCGGTCCGCGCCCGACGGCTACACCCTGTACTTCGTCGCGGTCACCAGCGCCATCAACCAGACCCTGTATTCCAAGCTGAACTTCGACCTGGTCAAGGATTTCGCGCCGGTGGCGCTGGCCGCCAAGGTGCCCAACGTGCTGGTGGTGAACCCGCAGGTGCCGGTCAAGTCCGTCAAGGAACTGGTCGATTACGCCAAGGCCCATCCCGGCAAGCTGGCCTTCGCCTCTTCGGGCAGCGGGACGTCCATCCACATGGCGGGCGAACTGTTCAAGCTGAAAGCCGGCGTCGACGTGCTGCACGTACCGTACAAGGGCAGCGCCCCGGCGTTGACCGACCTGATCGGCGGCCAGGTGCAGTTCATGTTCGACAACATGCCGTCCTCCTGGCCGCACGTGCAATCGGGCAAGCTGCGCGCGCTGGCGGTGACCACCAAGGAACGTTCGCCCACGGCTCCGGATCTGCCCACCATGGCGGAATCGGGCTTCCCGGGCTTTGACGTGTCCTCGTGGTTCGGCCTGATCGCGCCCAAGGGCACGCCGCCGGAAGTCATCAAGACGCTGAACACGGCGATGATCAAGGCCTTGGACAAGCCGGAAGTCAAGGACGCTTTCGACAAGCTGGGCGCCGTGCCGTCCAAGACCACGCCGGAGCAGTTCGGGCAGTTCATCCAATCCGAAGTGCAGACCTGGGCCACCGTGGTCAAGGCCTCCGGCGCGCGCGTCGACTGACACGCCGGCATCGCGTGGGCCGCGGCCTATGACCGGTTCGCGGCTTTCGCGGCCTTCAGCATGGCCGTGCACACCCCGCGCAGCATATCGACTTCATCGCGGGTCAATGCGCTGCGGCTGAACAGGTGGCGCATGCGCGGCATCAGTTTCTTGGGATGCCGCGGGTCCAGGAACTTCACCGCCACCAAGGCCTCTTCCCAATGCGCCAGCAGGGCATGCACGGCCTCCGCCGGCGCCGGGGCGGCGCCCGGGTCGGGCGCCTGGGCCGTCGTCGCCGGCAGCAGGCTGCCGCCTTGCGCGGAAATCAAGGCATAGCGCAGCTCCCAGGCCGCCAGCTGCAGCGCCTGCGCCACGTTCAGCGAGCTGTACTCGGGATTCGCGGGTATGTGGCAGATACGGTGGCAGGCGGCGATTTGCGCGTTGGTCAGGCCCGCCCGCTCCGTGCCCAGGACGATGGCCACGCCGCCGGTCTCATGGGCGCCCAGGTGTTCGCGCGCCAGCACCGCGGCTTCGCGGATATCGCAGGGCGGGGGACCGAGGTCGCGCACCCGCGCGGTCAGGGCGAAGGCCAGCGTCACCGGGCCGAGCGCGGCCTCCAGGGTGTCATGCACGCTGGCGGCCGCCAGCACGTCGCCCGCCCCGCTGGCCAGCGCCACCGCTTCCGGTTGCGCCGCCATATCCGGCAGGCGCGGCGCCACCAGCGCCAGATCGGCAAATCCCATGGTCTTGATGGCCCGCGCGGCGGAGCCCACATTGCCCGGATGACTGGGCGCGACCATGACGAAACGTACCCGCTGGAAGGCCGGCGGGGATGTGGAAGCCTGAGTCATTTAAAATGCCACGTTTGGCGCAGCGGAACCGGCCATCCGGCAGGCGACCGACCGCGCATTAGCGAAATCGTACGGAATTCTATGCACCCGATGCTCAACATCGCCATCAAGGCGGCCCGGCGTGCCGGCACCATTATCAACCGTGCCAGCCTCGACCTGGAAAGACTGAACGTGGCAAAAAAGGGGCCGCGGGATTATGTCACGGAAGTCGATCAGGCCGCGGAGACCTCCATCGTGGAAACCTTGCGCGCGGCGTACCCCGATCACGCCGTCATGGGCGAGGAGTACGGGCTGCAGGGCGATGAGAAGGCCGAATTCCGCTGGATCATCGACCCCCTGGACGGCACCACCAACTTCATCCACGGCCTGCCCAACTATGCGGTTTCGATCGCCCTGATGCAGCGCGGCGTGATGGTGCAGGCGGTGATCTATGACCCGTCGCGCAACGAGATGTTCACCGCCAGCCGCGGCGGCGGCGCCTTCCTGAACGACCGCCGCGTGCGGGTGTCGGGCCGGTCGCGCTATCACGAGGCGCTGCTGGGCGCGCATTGGCCCGGTTCGGCCGGCCCGGACCAGGGCGGCGGCAAGTTCAGGCAGATGGCGCAGGGCAGCGCCGGCGTGCGCCGCATGGGCGCCACCGTGCTGGACCTGGCCTACGTGGCCTGCGGCCGGCTGGATGGCTTCTGCGGGGTTGCGCTCAAGCCGTGGGACATGGCGGCGGGCAGCCTGCTGGTGCTGGAAGCCGGCGGCCTGGTGGCCGACTTCACCGGCGAGCAGGGCTGGCTGGAATCGGGCAATGTGCTGGCCGCCAGCCCCAAGGTCTTCACGCAAATGCTGGGCATTCTTCAGGGCGGGGAATAAGGCCCACCCCCGAAGCGCTGCGCGCTTCCCCCTCAAGGGGGCGACGCGCAAGGACCGGCGGAGCCGGATCCTTGGCGTCCCCGATCGGCGGGCACTTGGCAGTGCGCGCGGGGCGGCGCACTGCGCGGAAATGGTCAGACCCGTCGGTCTGGCTTTGCGTGCGCGGGGCCAACTTGTGGGTAGGCCGGGGGAGAGGGGCCGCGGACGCTCGGGCAGAAAACCGATCGGGTCTGTAGGCGTATTTCAACGCCAGGCCCTTGAACGCGCCATCGTCCAGACGGACTACGGTGCCGGGCCGTCGGCGATGCGCAAATGCGCGGTCATGCGCGCTAATGCGGTATGCGGGGTGCCACGCCCTGCCTGATCGTGCTTTTCCATGACCGGCGTGTTGCCGCTTTTCCAGGTACGATTACCGGTCCCTCACTGCTGGAGTTGCCAATGGAGTGGCTGCTGGACCCCGCTGCCTGGGTCGGCTTGCTTACCCTAGTCATTCTCGAAATCGTCCTCGGGATCGACAACCTTATCTTCATCGCCATCCTGGCGGACAAGCTGCCACCCGCGCAACGGGACCGCGCGCGGATCATGGGCCTGTCCATGGCGCTGGTCATGCGACTGGTGCTGCTGTCCGTCATGTCGTGGCTTGTCACGCTGACAGAGCCGCTGTTCTACGTCGGGCCCCTGCATCCTTCCGCGCGCGACCTCATCCTGCTGGCCGGCGGTTTCTTCCTGCTGTTCAAGGGCACCATGGAACTGCACGAACGCCTGGAAGGCGGCGCGCAGGTCAATTACGGTCCGCGCGTCTACGCCAGCTTCTGGGTCATCGTCACGCAGATCGTCGTGCTGGACGCGGTGTTCTCGCTGGACTCCATCATTACCGCGGTCGGCATGGTCGATCATCTGGCCATCATGATGATGGCCGTGATCATCGCCATCGGCATCATGCTGGTGGCGTCCAAGCCGCTGACCCGCTTCGTCAATGCGCACCCCACGGTGGTGGTGCTGTGCCTGGGTTTCCTGCTGATGATCGGCTTTTCCCTGGTGGCGGAAGCCTTCGGCTTCAAGGTGCCCAAGGGTTATCTGTACGCGGCCATCGGATTCTCGGTGCTGATCGAGGCCCTGAACCAGGTGGCGCGGCGCAACCTGCTCAAGCTGGACGCGCGCCGGCCCATGCGCGAACGCACGGCGGAAGGCGTGCTGCGCATGCTCGGCAAGCGCCCGCCGCAGCCCGTCATGGACGAGCCGGATGACGCGGAATCGGGCGAGCGCGAAGACGCTCCGGCCTTCGGCGTGGAGGAGCGCAACATGGTCAGCGGCGTGTTGACCCTGGCCGAGCGTTCCATCCATTCCATCATGACGCCGCGCACCGATATTTCGTGGATAGATATCAACGATGACGCGCAGACCATGCGCGCCCAGATCGAAGCCGCGCCGCACACGTTCTTCCCGGTCTGCCGCGGCAGCCTGGACGAAGTCCTGGGCATCGGCCGCGCCAAGGAGATGGTCGCTGACCTGATCACCGAGGGCAGCATCCGCCGCAATCGCCTGCGCGAGCCCATCATCGTGCACGAATCCATAGGCATCCTGCGCCTGATGGACACGCTCAAGCGGGCGCGCGGCCAGCTGGTGCTGGTGGCCGACGAGTTCGGCGCCATCGAAGGCCTGGTCACGCCCATGGACGTCTTCGAGGCCATCGCCGGCGAGTTCCCGGATGAAGACGAGCTGCCCGACATCGTCCATGAGGGCGATGGCAAGTGGAAGATCGACGGCGCGGCCGACCTGCGGCACGTGGAACAGGTGCTGGAAACCGACGGCCTGGTCGACGAGGCCCAGGACTACGCCACGCTGGCCGGTTATCTGCTGTCGCGCTTCGGCCATCTGCCGCAGCCGGGCGACAGTTGCGAATTCGTGGCGCCGCACCAGCGCTATCGCTTCGAGGTTCTGCAATTGGACGGAAGGCGTATAGCGTCCGTCGGTGTCGAACGCCTACCCTTCGAACTTTCGCCCACCGACGAAGTCGAATCGTCCTGACCCATCCGAGCCGCACATTGTGACCGACTACACGCTTTATCTGATCAAGGCCTTCTTTCTGGGCATCATCGAAGGCCTGACCGAGTTCATCCCGGTGTCCAGCACGGGGCACCTTATCCTGATCGGCGACTGGATCAACTTCCAGTCGAGTTCGGCCAAGGTGTTCGAAGTCGTCATCCAGTTCGGCTCCATCCTCGCGGTGATGTGGATCTTCCGCGCGCGCCTGTGGCAGCTGATCCACGGCACGTTCACCGGCGTACGCAGCGAAGTGATGTTCACCCGCAATCTGCTGGTGGCTTTCCTGCCCGCCGCGATCATCGGCGCCATCTTCATCCGCGCCATCAAGAACCTGTTCTACCACCCGGGCGTGGTGGCGGTGACGCTGGTGCTCGGCGGGTTGATCATGCTGTACGTCGAACGCCATACGCATCGCACGCGCGGCGCCGCCGCCGGCGCGGGGGGCGACGACAGTGCTTCGCAGGCCCACGCCACGGCGCACCGCCTGGAAGACATCACGTGGAAGCAGGCGCTGGGCGTGGGCGCCGCGCAATGCGTGGCCATGATCCCCGGCGTGTCGCGTTCCGGGTCCACGATCATCGGCGGCATGATCGCCGGCATCCAGCGCAAGACGGCCACCGAGTTTTCATTCTTCCTGGCCATGCCGACGATGCTGGGCGCCGCGGTCTACGATTCCTACCGCAACATGAGCGTGCTCAGCCAGCACGACGTGGTCGGTATCGCCGTCGGCTTCATCGCCGCGTTCCTGAGCGCGCTGCTCGTGGTGCGCGCGGTGCTGCGCTTCGTGGCGAACCACACTTATCGCGTCTTCGCCTGGTATCGCATCGCACTGGGCATCGTGGTCGCGCTGGTGCTGTTCACGCGGTGATATAGCGCGAGCAGCGGGGCATTTCAGCCCCGCTGCCTGCCCGCCGGCAGGCGGGCCTCAGGCCAATTCCAGATCGAAGAACTGCAGCCCGTCGCGGTCGATTGCCAGCCAGCCGCCGCGCGGCGGCTTGGCATGATCGCAATCCCAGTCGGGCAGCACCCAGCGTTCGCGCCGCTTGCCGGCCACGTTCAATACGTGCCGGTCCGGCCGATGGGTATGGCCGTGCACCAGCGTCGGCACGCCGGTATCGCGAAACAGGGCTTCCACCGCGCCGGGATTCACGTCCATGATCTCCGCCTGCGAGGCTTGCAGGGCCTGCGTGGCGGCCTGGCTTTCGCCGCGCGCCTGCTGCGCCAGCGCCAGGCGTTCCGGTATGGATTTGCCCAGGAATTCCTGCTGCCACTTGGGATCGCGCACCATGGCCCGGAAGGCCTGGTAGGCCTGGTCGTCCAGGCAGAGCTCGTCGCCGTGCGTCAGCAGGACGGGGCCGTAGTCCGTATCCAGCAAGGCAGGCTCGGGCAGCAGATGCGCGCCCACGGCTTCGGCCAGCTCCTGGCCGATCAGGAAGTCCCGATTGCCGCGGCCCAGCCAGACGGGAATGGTGGCCGTCGTCCGCTTGATGGCGTGCAGAATGGTCGCCAGCCAGGGCGGCGCCTGCCGGATGACATCGTCGCCGATCCATGCGTCGAAAATATCGCCCGGCAACAGGACGGCCGATGCTTCGGCCGCCGCCGCTTCCAGGAAGCCCAGGAAGGCTTCGGACGTGGCCGGCGCCGCCGGCCCCAGATGCATATCCGACGCCACCCAGATGGTTCCGGGCAGCGTGACCTTATTCAAGGACTTCGGCCTTTTCGATAACGACGTCCTGCGCCGGCACGTTCTGGTGGAAACCGCTGTTGCCGGTCTTGACCGCCTTGATCTTGTCGACCACGTCGGTGCCTTCGGTGACCTTGCCGAACACCGCATAGCCCCAGCCGTTGGCGGTGGGCGCGGTGAAGTTCAGGAAGTCATTGTCGGCGACGTTGATGAAGAATTGCGCGGTGGCCGATTGCGGGTCGCTGGTACGGGCCATGGCGACGGTGTACTTGTCGTTCTTCAGGCCGTTGTTGGCTTCGTTTTCCACGGGCGCGTGGGTTTGCTTCTGCTTCATGCCGGGTTCGAAACCGCCGCCCTGGATCATGAAGCCGTCGATGACGCGATGGAAGACCGTGTTGTTGTAGAACCCTTCCTTGGTATAGGTCAGGAAGTTGGCCACCGTCTTCGGCGCCTTGTCGGCATCCAGAGTAATGACAAAGGCGCCGTAGTTGGTCGTCATCTTGACGCGGGGGGAAGAAGACATGGACTGTTTACCCTCGGTAGTGTGGGTTGAAGCCGCGCCGGTGGGCGCGGCGCCGGCGGTTGCCGGCAGGATCGCGGCAAGCGCCACGCCGCATGCCGCATGGCGCAGCACACGCAGTACAGAAGCTGAGAACATCATTGTTTGCTTGGTCCCTTCAGCAGGTTGTCGACGGCGCGGGCTTTGTTGCCGCTGCCCGTGACGCCGAGTTTCGCCGCTTCGCCATATGAGCGCTTGGCCTGGGCCAGCTGGATGTCGGCCAGGTTGGCTCGCGCGGCCGCGTAATTGGGATCGGCGCGCAGGGCGTTGCGGATGGCGGTTTCGGCGCGATCGATTTCGCCGCGCTTGGCATAGATGACCGCCATGTTATTCCACGGTTCCGGAAGTTCCGGAAACCGGGACGTCATATCTTCGTAGATGTCCAGCGCTTCCTGGTCACGTCCCATGGCCGCCAGCACGCGCGCATGCTGGAATTCCAGCTGCACGTCGGTGCCGCCGGGCGCGGGCGGATTGGCCGTTTCGGCCAGACGCTTTTCGATCATCGCCAGCGCTTCGTCATTGCGGCCGGCGGTGATCAGCTGTTCGATGCGGTCGGTGATCTGCGACGGCGTGGGCTGCAGGCGCGTGTCCACGCCGGGCTTCGCGGCTTCCAGCAGACGCGCCAGCGCGTCCCAGCCGCCTTCCGGCGGGGGTTCGTCCAGCGTGGTTGCGTTGGCGTTGCGGCCGGGGCCGCCGCCGCCCGGCATGCCTTGGGCATGGCTGGAACCCGGGGATAGCCATAGCAGGGCGACTGCCAGCAGGGCCGGAAGGAATCTGGTCTTGATGGTCACTGGTATTTCCGGAGTGGGCCCGGCCTTGCGCGATGGGCGCGCGGCCGGGCTGCTTGCTATACTTGACGACCGCCATTTTAGCCTTGGTTCAGTTTCGAAGTCCGGCTGGTGTCCGGCTGGGTGTCCAGCTGTCCAGGCGAGCTGGGCCCTGTACCAGGGAAATCCCACGAGACCTACCCCAAGGGTTGCTCCAGGAAGCGCCTGGCCGCCCGCGGCGGTCTTCTTTTCTATGCTGCATATCTACGACACGCTATCGCGCACGAAAGTCCCTTTCACCCCTGTCGAAGCCGGCCGGGTGCGCATGTACGTGTGCGGCATGACCGTCTACGACTATTGCCATCTCGGCCATGCCCGGATGCTGATCAGCTTCGACCTCGTGCAGCGGTGGTTGCGGGCCAGCGGCCTGCAAGTGGATTACGTCCGCAATATCACTGACATCGATGACAAGATCATCCGCCGCGCCGTGCAGACCAACCGGCGCATCGGCGACGTAACGTCGTTCTACATCGATGCCATGCATGCGGACGAGCGCGCCCTGGGCGTGCAGCCGCCCGACCACGAACCGCGCGCCACGGCCCATATCGGCGACATGCTCGACATCATCGGCCGCCTGGAAGACAAAGGCCTGGCGTATCGAGCCGAAGACGGCGACGTCAATTTCGCGGTACGCGGCTTCGCCGGCTACGGCAAGCTTTCCGGCAAGTCGCTGGACGACCTGCGCGCCGGCGAGCGCGTGGCGGTCGCCGCCGGCAAGCGCGATCCGCTGGACTTCGTGCTGTGGAAGGCGGCAAAGACCGAAGAGCCCGACGACACCAAATGGCAGTCGCCCTATGGCCTGGGCCGCCCCGGCTGGCACATTGAATGCTCGGCCATGAGCAAAAGCCTGCTGGGCCTGCCGCTGGATATCCATGGCGGCGGTCCGGACCTGAAATTCCCGCATCACGAAAACGAGATCGCGCAAACCGAAGGCGCCTTCGGCGGCGTGCTCGCCAACGTGTGGATGCACTGCGGTCCGCTCATGGTCGACGACGACAAAATGTCGAAGTCCCTGAACAATTTCCGCACCATCCGCCAGACCGTGGCGCTGGGCCAGCCGGACGACAGCCAGGCCGACTACGTCTTCAATCCGCGCGAAGCGGAAATGGTGCGCTTCTTTATTGCGCGCAACCACTATCGCAGTCCGCAGAACTACACGCCCGACAATCTGAACGACGCGCAGAATGCGCTGGATCGCCTGTACCAGGCCCTGGCCAACGTCGCGCCGGACGACCAGGGCGTGGATTGGAATGAGCCGCAGGCCCAGGCTTTCAAGGCCGCGATGGACGACGACTTCAACACATCCGGGGCGGTGGCCGCGCTGTTCCAGCTGGCGGGCGACGCCAATCGCACCGGCAGCGCGCGCACCGCGGGGCAGCTGAAGGGGCTGGCCGCCATCCTGGGCCTGTTGCAGCAGGATCCGCAAGCCTATCTGCGCGCGCCCACCCGGTACAAATTGGGGGCGGCCGCGCCGTCGGCCGCCATGGACGAACAGACCATCCAGGAATTGATCGACGCGCGGACCGCCGCCAAGCGCGAGCGCGACTTCGCCGAGGCCGACCGCATCCGCGCCGCGCTGCGCGAAGCCGGCATCGAGCTCGAAGACAAGCCGGGCGGCGTTACCAACTGGCGCCGGGTTTGAGCCGCATCCAGGAGCCGCCCGTCATGTCGAGCGCCGATGTCGCCGTGAGCAAGCCGCACTATTGGGAAGACGCCGTCGCCCACCTGGTGCGCCGCGACCGCATTTTGAAAAAACTCATCCCCCAGCATCCGGAGGTCTGGCTGACCCCGCTGGGCACGCCTTTCGTCACGCTGGCCCGCTCCATCGTCGGCCAGCAGATTTCCGTCAAGGCCGCGGAAGCCGCCTGGCAGCGCTTCGTGCAGGCGGCCGGCGCGCGGCCGTCGCCGACCTCCGTGCTGCGGGTGGGCGTGGAGGGGCTGCGTGAAGCCGGCCTGTCCAAGCGCAAGGCGGAATACGTGCAGGACCTGGCGGTGCATTTCAGCGAGCGCAAGGTCCATCCGGACCGCTGGCCCCTGATGGAAGACGAGGCGGTGATCGACGAGCTGGTCGCCATCCGCGGCATCAGCCGCTGGACCGCGGAGATGTTCCTGATCTTCAACCTGCAGCGGCCGGACGTACTGCCGCTGGATGATCCGGGATTGCTGAAGGCGATCTCGCTACACTATTTCAGCGGCGAACCCGTCTCGCGCTTCGAGGCGCGAGAAGTCTCGCTGGCCTGGCAACCCTGGCGTACCGTGGCAACCTGGTATCTGTGGCGCAGTCTGGACCCGCTGGCGGTCTAGGCCACGCTCGGATGCCGCATGGCCCAACAACGGAACCACATCTACATGCGCAATACCTTCCTGGATTTCGAACAACCGCTGGCCGAGCTCGACAACAAGATCGAACAGCTGCGTTTCGTGCAAGCCGACTCCGCGGTCGACATCTCCGACGAAATTGCACGCCTGCAGCAGAAAAGCCAGGCCCTGGCCAAGGAAATCTACGGCAAGCTGACGCCGTGGCAGACCGCGCTGGTCGCCCGCCATCCGCAGCGGCCGTACACCTTGGACTATGTCCGGGAAATCTTCACGGATTTCCACGAACTGCACGGCGACCGCATGTACGCCGACGATCAGTCCATCGTCGGCGGACTGGCGCGCTTCAACGGCACGTCATGCATGGTCATCGGCCACCAGAAGGGACGCGACACCAAGGAGCGCGCCGCGCGCAACTTCGGCATGCCGCGGCCGGAAGGCTATCGCAAGGCCCTGCGGCTGATGCGCCTGGCGGAAAAATTCGATATCCCCGTGTTCACCTTCGTCGACACGCCGGGCGCCTATCCTGGCATCGGCGCCGAAGAGCGCGGCCAATCGGAGGCCATCGGCCATAACCTGTACGCGATGGCTGAATTGCGCGTACCCATCATCTCCACCATCATCGGCGAAGGCGGTTCGGGCGGCGCGCTGGCCATCGCCGTGGGCAATGCCGTGCTGATGCTGCAGTACGCCACCTATTCCGTGATTTCGCCCGAAGGCTGCGCGTCCATTCTGTGGCGCAGCGCCGACAAGGCGCCCGAAGCCGCCGAAGCCCTGGGCATCACCGCGCCGCGGCTGAAGGACCTGGGCCTGATCGACCGCGTGGTCAACGAACCCGTCGGCGGCGCCCATCGCGATCCGCGCGTCATGGCGCGCCTGCTGCGGCGCGCCCTTAGCGACACCCTGCGCCAGTTGTCCGGCATGACCGCCGACCAGCTGGTGGAACAACGCCTGCAACGCGTCCTGGCATACGGCCGCGTCCAGGAAGCGCGCGTCTAGGTTCACAGTGAGCGCGCCATGGCGTCCGGCGACGATATTCCAGCCAAGGGCGCCGAGCCGCAGCCGCGGCGGCATGACGATCTCCCGGCCGCCCGGCCGGATCCCGGCATCGCGCTGATCCGCCCGCTGCGGGACGCGCTGGCGTCTATCGTGCCCGAGCCGATCGGCGTCGCCGTCAGCGGCGGCGCCGATTCCGTCATGCTGGCCGTGCATGCGGCGATGGTCTTGCGGAAATTTGTGCCGGGTTTCGGGCCGGCTTCCGCACCGGCGCCTTCGGCGCCTGATAAACCGCTGCATCTCCTGCACGTGCATCACGGCCTGTTCGAAGAGGCCGACGCATGGTCGGACGCCGTGCGGCAGCTCGGCGCCACCCTGGACGCGCCGGTCCATATCCTGCACGTCCAGGTCGACACCGCCGACGGCACCGGCATCGAAGCCGCCGCCCGCCAGGCCCGCTACCAGGCGCTGGCCGCCGCGGCCGCGCGGCACGGCCTGCGTCATATCCTCCTGGCCCATCACCGCGACGACCAGGCCGAGACGGTCCTGCTGCGCCTGCTGCGCGGCGCCGGTCCCACGGGTCTGGCGGCCATGTCGCCGCGCACGGAGCGCGACGGCGTGGTCTACCTGCGCCCGTGGCTGGACGTGCCCCGCGCCGCCATTCGCCAGGCGGCCGCGGCCTACGCGGCCACGCATGGTTGGCAGCCGGTGCAGGATCCTTCCAACGCCGACGCACGCTACACGCGAGCGGCCTTGCGCAATCTGCTGGTGCCGGCGCTGGACGCGCGCTGGCCCGGGTGGCAGGCCATCGTGGCGCGCCACGCCCGCCAGGCCGGCGAAGCCGCCCAGATCCTCGCCGAAGTGGCGCGCGAAGATTTCGCCGGCTTGGAGCCTTCCGAATCCGGCGACAGCTTTTCCCTGGCCCAGTGGCGCCGGCTGTCGCCCGCCCGCCAGGCGCAGGTGCTGCGCCACTGGCTGGCCGGGCAGGGCGCCCGCATGCCCACGGAAGCCCGGCTGGCCGAGCTGCTGAAACAGTTGCGCCAGTTGCACAGCCTGGGCCACGACCGCCACCTGGTGTGGAACCACGCCGATCATTGCGTCCGCTGCGTGCGCGGCCGCGTCAGCGTAGCGTCGCGGGAAGGCCGCTGACGGGCCGCCTGAGCACCGAACTCCGCTGAACGACCAGCGATTTTCCGCGAGCACGCTAAAATACCCAGCTTTGCCTGCCGGGCATGACGGCAGATTTCCAGCCAGAGTACGAGATGTCCCTGATCGTTCACAAGTATGGCGGTACCTCGATGGGCTCGGTCGAGCGCATCAAGAACGTGGCGCGCCGCGTCGCGAAGTGGCATGCCGCCGGCCACAAAATCGTGGTCGTGCCCTCCGCCATGGCAGGGGAAACCAACCGCCTGCTGGGCCTGGCCCGCGAAATCACGCCGCAGCCCGACGGCCGCGAACTGGACATGATCGCCGCCACCGGCGAACAGGCCTCCAGCGGCCTGCTGGCCATCGCGCTGCAGGCCGAAGGCGTCCCGGCGCGCAGCTATGCCGGCTGGCAGGTGCCGGTCCGCACCGACTCCGCCTACACCAAGGCCCGCATTACCTCGATCGATGACGCCCGCATCCGCGCCGACCTGGATGCCGGCCGCGTCGTCATCGTCACGGGCTTCCAGGGCATAGACGAAGAAGGCCACATCACGACGCTGGGCCGCGGCGGTTCCGATACTTCCGCCGTCGCCGTGGCCGCCGCCATCAAGGCCGACGAATGCCTGATCTATACGGACGTGGACGGTGTCTACACCACCGATCCGCGCGTCGTGCCGGAAGCGCGCCGCATGCCGGTGGTGTCCTTCGAGGAAATGCTGGAAATGGCCTCGCTGGGCTCCAAGGTCCTGCAGATCCGCTCCGTCGAGTTCGCGGGCAAGTATCGCGTGCCGACGCGCGTACTGTCCTCGCTGACCGACCCCATGATTCCGCTCGACGAGGAAATGCGCTCGGGCACGCTGATTACCTTTGAGGATGACGAAAAAATGGAAGCCGCCGTTGTCTCCGGCATCGCCTTCAGCCGCGACGAAGCCAAGATCACCCTGTTCGCCGTGCCGGACAAGCCGGGCGTCGCCTACTCCATCCTGGGCCCCGTCGCCGCCGCCAACATCGACGTCGACATGATCGTGCAGAACCAGTCGGTCGCCGGCACCACGGACTTTTCCTTCACCGTCAACCGCAACGAATTCCTGCGCACCATCGACGTCCTCAAGCGCGACGTCATGCCGGCGGTTCACGCGCGTGAGCTGGTCACCGACGACAAGGTCTGCAAGGTCTCCATCGTCGGCATCGGCATGCGCTCGCACGTCGGCGTCGCCAGCCTGATGTTCCAGACGCTGTCGAACGAAGGCATCAATATCCAGATGATCAGCACCAGCGAAATCAAGACGTCGGTGATCATCGACGACAAGTACATGGAGCTGGCCGTCCGTTCGCTGCACAAGGCCTTCGGCCTGGATCAGGCGCCCGGCGAAAAGGCCTGAGGCCGCGCTGCCTGGAGTCTCCCACCGTGGAATCCAGGCCCGCCATCCCGGCGCCTTGACGCAGGCGCCGGTGGGGCGGATGACAGCGAAGCCCCCGATTCTTATGCTAGAATCGCGAATTCTTCGGAGACGTGCCCGAGAGGCTGAAGGGGCTCCCCTGCTAAGGGAGTATGTGGCTAAAAACTGCATCGTGGGTTCGAATCCCACCGTCTCCGCCACCAGCTTTCACAAAGTTGGCTCGCATTGCCCTAAAACCCGCACAGCGCAAGCTCTGTGGGTTTTTTGTTGCCTGGCCGCGAGCGGCCACGTCTCGTGACGTGAGCCGCACACCAATACGCGCGTACCGCGGCTTCGTCGTTCGGATCGTAGGGCTCGGCTTCGGGGGCGCGTAGTACTGGCGCCTCTTTTGCGGCCTCCGTCTTGACGCGCTCCCAGTCAGTTTTGCCGTGCTTCTTCACGCAGCCTTCGCCGCAACCTACTTCCCGCTGCGCCGTTCCCGCACGTAATCCCAGGACGCACCGATAAGCGCGCGGGCGGCGGCTTCGCTGGCGGCGGGGTCGCGCTGGGCGACGGTGCGGGCGAGGGTGGTCCAGTCGGTGGCGGATTGCTGGCGGCGTTCCTTGGAGCCGAAGACGACGCTCTTGCCGCGGACCATGACGCGCCACAAGGACTGGTTGGAGATCAGCTGGTACATGTCCTGCACCCACTTGCTGTTGGACATCGCGATCAGCAGCGCCTGCGCGGATAGGACTTCACGCTTGTATATCGCGGCGCTGGCGTCGTTGTCGGCCAGGATGCGCAGGTGGTGGGTGGCTTCGACAAATCGGTCGATGTCTTCCTGCGATGCCAGGCGCGCCGCGCGCGCCGAGGCCAGGCCCAACAGCATGGCGCGCAACTCATACAGCTCGGCGATTTCCGCCATATCCACTTCGATCACACGGCAGCCGAAGCGGGGCAGTTTCTCGACGAAGTGATGCCGCTCCAGCTGCGCCAGCGCGTCGCGTATGGTCGCCCGGCTGACCTTGTACTCCTCCGCCAATGCGATTTCCGGCAAGCGCGCGCCGGAGGGGATTTCACCGTCCAGGATGGCCTGCAGCAGCTTGTCCGCGACCTGTTCGGGCAGCGAACGGGCGGTGAAGCCGCTGGCGTCGCCGCGGCGGCGGGAGCTTCGGGGCGTGGCAGTGGCCTCGGTCATGGGGCAGTGTAGATGGCAGGAATAGGAGTGGGCAGGGCGCCGGGAACGAGGGGAATCTTACCTCGCCGCCAGCCGCCGGGCGGGCGCCGGTCCTGCGGGAAATCCCCGGGTTCACACCTCATGTCGACATGTCGACAATGGTGCGGACCATCCCGTCACGCACTGGCCCCGGCCAGCGCGGGCGATGGCGGACCGCAATGCGGATCGATCGCGCGCACGTACGCGCATATCGCGGCCTCGAAGCCAGGCCGCATCGTCAAGGGGAATTGACGTGGATAGTGCTGTTTCCAGGCGGTATCGGCCGGGCAGGGTCCTGGCTGTACTGGCCGCGTTATGCGTGTCCCAATCCGCGACCGCGGCCGCGAGTTCGCTGTGCCCCGCGGGGTCGATACAACTTATCGTGCCGTGGCCCGCGGGCGGCGGCACCGATCTGCAGGCTCGCATCATCGCCGAGCCGCTGGGGCAGCGTCTGGGCAAGCAGATCGTGGTGGTGAACCGGCCGGGCGCCGGCGGCGTGGTAGGCACGAATAGCTTCGTCAACAATGCCAGGCCTGACGGCTGCACCCTCTTGTTGGCGACAGGCGCCGCCAATACGGCCGCGCCCTATCTGTTCAAGGATTTGCATTACGACCCGGTCACGGATTTCACACCGGTCGCGTTTATCGCCGCCGCGCCCAATGTCTTGTACGTGGGCAGCAAGTCCGACTACAAGACCGCGCAGCAATTCATCGCGGCCGCGAAGGCGCAGCCGGGCAAGTACACCTACGGCAGCGGCGGTATAGGCGCATCCAGCCATCTGGCGGGCGCCTTGTTCACCAGGCTGGCCGGATTGAACCTGGTCCATGTGCCTTACCAGGGCGCGGCGCCGGCCCTGGCGGCGCTGCTGGGAGGACAGGTGGATATCTCGGTGGACACGGCGGCCCAGATTGCCCAGGTGCGGTCGGGCGCATTGCGCGCGCTGGCGGTGGCGTCCAAGCGTCGCCTGGAAGCGCTGCCCGACGTTCCCACCTTCGATGAAGTGGGCGTCAAGGGGCTCTACTACGCGTTCTGGGGCGGCGTGGCGGGTCCCAAGGGTATGCCCGCGGCGATGGTGGAAGAGCTCAATCAGGCCGTCAACGACGTCGTGCGCGAGCCGAAGGTGCGCGACTATTTCGTCGCCAATGGTGGCGAGGTGAATCCCATGACGCCGGCGGCGTTCATGTCCTTCTGGCAGGAGGAACTGAAGCGCAACAAGGACATCGTCGCGTTCGCGGGCGCGAAAGCAAACTGATCGCTGGCGGGCGGCCGGCATACGGAGGGAGGCAAACGTATGAAAGAAGTAAAGATCGTCGTCACCATGGACTGTGAACCCAGGAAACATGCCGCTCATCCCGAAGCCACGGGGCCCGCGGAATGGTCGCTGGGTCAACGCGCGGCCGAGGGCTATGCGGCCATCGCGGGCCGCTATGGGCTGCCGGTGACTTTCTTCGTCCATCCCGAAACCGCTATCGAGCAGGCGGTGGTGTACGACCGATTGCGCGACCAGGGGGCGTGCCTGGGCCTGCACGTGCATGCGTGGAAGTTCGCCATGTCCTATCACGGCGGCCAGCGCTATATGTCGCACTATGGCGCGCTTTCCGACGCCGAGCAATATGGCGTACTGGGCGAGGCCGGAGCGCTGTGGAAGCAGGCGCTGGGGGAGTGGCCTCTGTACTTCCGGCCGGGCACCTTCTCCGCGAACGACAGTATCTTCAGAATCCTGGCGGATATGGGATTCCGGGGCGGGTCATGCTCGGTGCCGGGCCGCGTCATGCCGGAAATGCAGGCGATCTGGGCCGGGGCGCTGCCTGATGCGCATCGCACGCATGCGAGTTTCCGGCAGATCGCGGGCACGATGGATTTCGTCAACATGCCGGTAGCGGTGGACTTTTCGCGGTCGCTTGCAAGCTCGAAGGGCTGGGCCTTCCATCCCGACCTGCGTCCGGATACCGATTGGGCCGGTCAGTACGGTTTGAGCTATGACGCCATCGCCGAAAGCATGGTGGCGCAGGTCATACAGCGCGCGCCGCGCGTGCCGGTGATCAACCTGATTTCGCATAACCACTACGACTACTGCGACGAGAATGATCCGGCGCGGATCCGGTACGAGCAGTCCCTGGCGGCGCTGCATGCGGCATGCGCCAAGGCCGGTCTCAAGCCGGTCGGGGCGACGCTGCAACAGGTCGTGGACGAAGTATTGGCATTACCGGTGGATGTCGCGGCGCCGGTCTTTGAAGGCAATATCATGGACAAAGACGCGGGTAAGGCCTGAAAATCCGCGACGCAGGATTCATCACTAACCAAGGAAACTGGAATGCCGTACGTACGCATAGAAATGCTGGAAGGCCGCACCGAGCAGCAAAAGGCGGCCATCGCGAAGGTGGTGACGCAGGCCATGGAGCAGCACGCCGGCGCCACGCCCGAGAGTGTTTTTGTGGTTTTCGAGGATGTGGCCCGGGAGAACTGGGCCGTGGGTGGAACGCTGATCTCGCAGCGCAAGCCGGCTGCATCCTAGCGTATGAAAAGGGGAGACCTGGGGTCTCCCCTCGTCCATGCATCCCTCTTGTCGCGGATGTGTCCGCTACTTCTTCAGGTATTCGCGGACCTTGTCCACGGAGTTGCTGCCGGCTTTATGGACGGCGTCGCGCAGTTGCTCGGGCGTGCAGCCGAATTCCTTGGTCCAGTAGCGCATTTCCCAGTCTTCATCCAGCGCGATGCGGGAGCGGTCGCGCGGGCCGCGGTCGGTCAGGTTGTCGGACATTTTTTTCCTCCTTGCTGAGTACGAGTCCGACGTAGAGCAAAACGCGTGCCGAGCCGGCTGGCGCGGCGCGCTACGGCGGCCCAGTGTGGCGACTGGCGGCGAAGGGGCTGCCGGTAGCCTATTCCACCGGAAAGTCGAAGTACGTTTGAGGATAGGGCTCGTCGGCGAGCTGGAAATGCCACCATTCCGTTTCTATCGGCTTGAAACCCGCCTGGACCATCAAGGTGCGCAGCAGCAGCCGGTTGGCCTTTTGCGCCGGGGACAATGCGGGGTATGACGGATGAGATTCCGCGCCGAAGTAGTCGTACGGCGTGCCGAAATCCAGCGTCTCGCCCGGCGCGCCGTCGATCGGGGCGATGACGACATCCATGGCGCTGCCACGGCTGTGGCTGGATCGTTGCGCCAGATAGCCTTGCTTGAACAGGTGCTGTTTGTCGACGTCGGGATAGAACGACGCTTTCATCCGTTCATCGCCTGGGGTCCCGGCCCAGGCGATGAAATCGTCCACGGCGCGTTGCGGGCGATATGCGTCCAGGAATCGCAAGGTCAGGCCGTAGGGCTCCAGCTGATCGACCACCTGCATGGCGGCGCTCGCGGCCGCCTGAGTAAGCAGGCATTTGTTCGCGCCGTATCCCGCTATGGGCCGGCCGATGAAGTTGTCGCTGCCGGCGTACCGCATGTCGATCTGAACGCTGCGCGGCTTGTCCTGGCGGCTGAATGCGGCGACATCGACGAAATCGGCGGGCCGTTCGCGCGTCGGGGACGGGAACGCCGCGCCATCGCGCGCAAGGGTGCACAGGGTGATCAGCGAGCGAAGGCTCGAAGGGCGAAACATAAGCATGTCAGGGTCTCTGCGGTTCAGGGGATTATAGGTATGGCCGATCCGCCGATCGTTCCGCGTCCGCATGAGGTCATCGCGCGCCTGAACAAGGCCGCCAATGCGGTGCTGATGAGCCGCGACGCCGCGCTTCAGGCCTGCGTCGGCCTGGCCGCGTTCAACGCTTTGCTCAAGACCACGCTGCGGTAATTGGCGTGCTTCCATTGCACGTACTCGATGAAGCGGTAGCCGCGCGATGTGTACCAGCGCCTCAAATGCGCGGCCGGCTCCGCCGTATCGAGCGCGATCTCGCTCGCGCCGCATGCTACGGCACGCGCTTCCACCAAGGCCATCAGGCGCGCTCCCAAACCGCGCTTCTGCAGATCGGGATCCACCGCCAATTGCGCCACGCCGGCCACGTCCGGGCGTTCCAGCCATGGACTGCCCCCGGTATGTGCCGGCGGCTTGAACAGGACGGTCCCGGCGTAGGCGCCATCGAGCAGGGCGACATAGCATTCGGCCTTGGCCATGCGCGCCAGCGTGACTTCGACGGACTGATCGACGGCCATGTAGCGCAGGCCCATGTTGCCGAGTTGCGCGTAGGCGCGGTGGAGCAGGGCGGTCAACCGCGCAATATCGTCGTGCGGGGCAGCCAGGCGGATTTCGGTGGCAGAGGGCAGGTGGTGGTCGGCGTGCTGATCGGGCATGGTAGTCGGTTCGGCAGGGCGTCCGGCCGTTTTCGCGTGGCGAGCTGGCAGACTATGATTCTACTTTTCCCCTGCCGGACCGAAGATCATGCCTCAATCCCCCGTTTCCATCACGCCGGATATCGTCTGCGGCAACGACCGGCCTTTCGTGCTGTTCGGCGGCATCAATGTGCTGGAGTCGCGTGAACTGGCGTTGCGCTCGTGCGAGCACTATCAGAAGGTGACGCGCAAGCTGGGCATTCCTTATGTGTTCAAGGCGTCGTTCGACAAGGCGAACCGGTCCTCCATGCATTCCTATCGCGGGCCCGGAATGGAAGAGGGCTTGAAGATCTTCGAGGCGGTGAAAAAGGAATTCGGCGTTCCCGTGCTGACGGACGTGCACGAACCCTGGCAGGCGGATCCGGTCGCCCAGGTTGTCGACGTGCTGCAATTGCCGGCCTTCCTGGCCCGGCAGACGGATCTGGCGGTGGCGCTGGCCAGGACCGGCCGCGTCATCAACATCAAGAAGCCGCAGTTCATGAGCCCGTCGCAGATCCAGAACGTGGTCGAAAAGATCGTCGAGGCCGGCAACGAGCAGGTGATCCTGTGCGATCGCGGCACCAGCTTCGGCTACGACAATCTGGTGGTCGATATGCTGGGCTTCGGGGTGATGAAGAAAGTCAGCGGCAACCGTCCGGTGATCTTCGACGTGACGCACGCCTTGCAGCAGCGTGCCGCCGGCGCGGCCGCGTCGGGCGGGCGCCGCGAACAGGTCGTGGAGCTGGCGCGAGCCGGCATGGGCGCCGGTCTGGCCGGCCTGTTCCTGGAAGCCCATCCGGATCCGGACAACGCCAAGTGCGACGGCCCCAGCGCCTTGCCGCTGGACAAGCTGGAGCCGTTCCTGACCCAGCTCAAGCGCCTGGACGACCTGGTGAAGTCCTTCGAGCCGCTGGACATCCGCTGATTCACCCCGTCGACGTACCCTGGGCCGCGGCGGCCATGATCCAGTTCTTGAATGCGACGACGGCGTCGTTGTCCGCGCGGTCGGTGTTCAAGACCAGGGTGTAGTCGGGGCCGCGCCATGTCGGCTCGGATAAGGGACATACCAGCCGGCCCGTCGCGATCTCGCGTTCGATGAGCGGCAGGGATGCCAGCGTGACGCCCAGGCCTTCGGTGGCCGCGCCCAGCTGCAGATAGACATGGTCGAAATGCAGATCACGCATGCCCCGCAAGCCTGGCGCCCCCGCCTCGCGCAGCCAGTCCGACCACGCGGTGCGCGTGCTTGCGGAGTGCAGCAGCGTGTGCTCGCGCAAATCGGCGACCGTCCTGATGGGCTGGCTTGATAGCACGGCGGGACTGCAGGCGGGCAGGCGCAAATCCGGCATCAATGTGGTAGAGACAACGCTCGCCGCGTCCTCGGGGCCGGAACGCACGCCGATGTCGTACGCGTCGCCCACGTAGCGCAATCTGCGCGAGCTGGTCGAAAGCCGCACCTCGATGTCGGGATAGCGCGCCTGGAAATCGCCCAGGCGCGGGATCAGCCAGCACAAGGCAAAGCTCGCCAGTGCATTTACCCGCACGACGCCGGTGGCGCGCCGCGTGATGGATGCGCGCCGCAGACGGCTGGAGGAATTGTTCAGGCGGGCGAAGGCGCTTTTGACGTCGTTCAGCAGCGCGGCGCCTTCATCGGTCGGTACGACGCCGCGTGGACGGCGTTCGAAGAGCGGCACGCCGAACCAGTTTTCCAGTAACCGGATCTGCTTGCCGACCGCCCAGTGGGTGACGTGCAGATCAGCCGCCGCGGCGGCGAAGCTGCCCAGGCGGGCAACCGCCTCGAAGTGACGCAAGGCGTTCAATGGCGGCAGGTGTTCCGCGTCCGGCGCGTCGCCGGTGTCACGGTGGTCGATGGTCATAGGTGACTTTTTCTCCCGTCTCGGGCGATTTTACGTCAGTTGTACTGGAATTCCGACCCGCCTAGACTGCCTACGTCTCGTACCAATACTCCCGGCACCACCGGGCGCGCCCGCCTGGCGGCCTGGCCGAATCATGCGACGTTTTTCTTTCTCCTCCGCAATGGGTCGCCTGGCTGGCATCCCGAGCCGCCGGGATTCGGGTCCGCGCACGCGTGTGCTGTGGCTGGCTTGCGTGGCGCACGCGCTGCACGACGGGTACACCGACATGATCTATGTCCTGCTGCCCGTATGGCAGGCCGACTTCGCGCTCAATTACGGCGCGCTTGCCATCCTGCGCGGCGTCTACGCAGGCACGATGGCGACGCTGCAATTGCCCGCCGGACGGCTCGCCCGAAGATTCGGGACGCGTGCCACGCTTGCGTTCGGCACGCTGCTGGCGGCGCTGGGCTATGCCGTCGCCGGGTGGTCCGCCACCTTGGCGGGCTTGTGCGTGGCGCTCGCGATTTCCGGAATGGGTTCCAGCACGCAACATCCATTGGCGTCGGGCGCTGTCTCGCGCGCCTATGGCCGCAACGCCAGAGGACCGCTCAGCATCTACAACTTTTCAGGCGACCTGGGAAAGTCCGCGCTGCCGGCGGCCATTTCGCTGCTGATGATCGTGATGCCGTGGCGCCACGCCCTGTGGGCAGCATCGGCGCTGGGTCTCGCAACGGCCGCGCTGATTGCGGTTTTTCTCCCGGCCGTACTGAATCAGCCGGCTTCCGCAAAGGAAGCAGTGAACCCTGGCGTCCAGGGCTCGGGATCGGGTTTCTGGCTGCTGTTCACCATCGGCGCGCTGGATACGGCCGTGCGCATGGGCGTGCTGACCTTCCTGCCATTCCTGTTGAAGGCGAAGGGCATCTCGCAGCCCATGCTGGGTACGGCGCTGGCGCTGATTTTCATCGGCGGCGCGGCCGGCAAATTCGTCTGTGGCTGGCTGGGCGCGCGGGCTGGCGTGATCGGGACCGTACTGGCCACCGAGGGCGGCACGGCGGCCTTGATCCTGGCGTTGGTCGCACTGCCGCTGGCACCAGCGATCGTCCTTCTGCCGGTGCTCGGCCTGATGCTCAATGGCACATCGTCCGTGCTGTACGGAACCGTGCCCGAACTGACGCCCGTCGAGCGCACGGAGCGTGCGTTCGCCCTTTTTTATACCGGCACGATCGCATCGGGCGCGCTTTCGCCCGTCGCCTACGGCGTGCTGGGCGATCACATCGGCGTTAACGGCGCGACGGTGGCGGCGGCGCTCACCGCGCTCGCCATCATGCCGCTGGCACTCGCGCTTGCCTCGCGGCTGCGCCGCATCGACGGCGCTCGCTGAGCGGCGATGCGTCGCATGCCGGCACATCGCTCACCCCGTTACCCGCATCTTCAAACAGGAGGTTCTCTCTCATGGCCAGGACATTGATCATCACCGGCGGCAGCCGGGGAATCGGCGCGGCGACCGCGAAGCTCGCCGCCCAACAGGGATATGCGGTGTGCATCGGCTATCGCGCCGACACGAAGTCCGCGGAAGACGTGGTAAAGGCGATCAAGGCGGCCGGGGGTGAAGCGATCGCCGTGCAGGTGGACGTGGCGAAAGAAGAGGACGTGATCGCGCTGTTCGACACGGCCGAACGCAGCCTGGGGCCCATCGCGGGACTGGTCAATAACGCGGCGATCATCGCCAGCCACAGCCGGGTCGAGAACATCTCTTATGAGCGCCTGCAGCGGATATTCGCGGTCAATGCCATCGGGCCGTTCCTGTGTTCGCGCGAGGCCGTGCGCCGCATGTCGACCCGTCGCGGCGGCGCGGGCGGGGCGATCGTCAACGTGTCCTCTTCATCGGCCCAGATGGGCTCCGCCAATGAGTACGTCGATTACGCCGCCACCAAGGGTGCGCTGGAAACGATGACCATCGGCCTGGCCAAGGAAGTCGCGCGCGAGGGTATCCGGGTGAACGGGGTACGCCCCGGGCATATCTATACCGAGATGCACGCCAGCGGCGGCGAGCCGGGGCGGGTCGACCGGCTGAAGGACACCATACCCATGGGTCGCGGCGGCCAGCCAGAGGAAGTGGCAGAGGCCATCGTCTGGTTGCTGAGCGATAAGGCGTCTTTCGCCACCGGCGGTTTTCTTAACGTCAATGGCGGCAAGTGAGCGCCGCGGGTGCGATGGCGGCAAGCCGGCGGAACTGACCCGGCGGCGGCCGGCCCGCGTTACCCGGCTGCCTCTTCCATCCGTGCCGTCTCCTGCACGATCCACGCTTCGAATGCCTTGATCAGCGGCGAGTCCTGGCCGCCCTTGGGATAGGCCAGGTAATAGGCATTGCCGGTCTGGACGCGCAGGGCCAGCGGCGCGAGCAGGCGACCCGTGCGCAGGTCGTCTTCGACGAAGGCGCGCTGCGCCATGACGATGCCCAACTCGTCGGTTGCCGCCTGGTAGGCCAGCGCGGAGTTTTCGAATTTCAGGCCGCTGTTGCCATCTATCGTCGATACCCGCGCGGCGGCCAGCCAGTCGGGCCAGTCGGAAGCCCTGTGCATGGAGCACAGCAGGACGAAGCGCGCCAGATCCGCCGGTTCGCGCGGCGGCTCGGCGTTCCTGAATAGCCCGGGGCTGCACACCGGCAGCAAGATCTCGCCGAACAAGCGGCGGCATATCGCGCCCGGGATGGGCGCCGGACCCGAGTGTATGCACAGGTCCACGTCGTCGCGGTCGAATTCCACCTGCTGGTGCGAAGTCGTGATGTGTACGTCGATGTGGCGGTGCAGCGCGTGAAAGCGTGCAAGCCGCGGCACGAACCAGCGTATGGCGAAAGTAGGCGGCAGCTTGATGCGCAGGATATTGTCGGTGGGCCGCGCCCGCAGCTGGCGTGTCTGGGTTTCGATCAGGTCGAACGCCGCGCGCAAGGTCGCGGCATAGCTGGCCCCTTCGGCCGTGGTTTCGATGCCGTGCCGCAGGCGCAGGCATAGCGGCACGCCCAGCCACTCCTCCAATTGGCTGACGTGGCGGCTGACGGCGCCCTGCGTTACGGACAGCTCCTGGGCGGCGCGCGTCAGGCTGCCGTTGCGGGCGGTGGCCTCGAAGGCGCGCAGGGCGTTCAAGGGGGGAAGGCGTCTGGCCATCTGCTCTGACTTTTTCTCAGGGGAGCCTGCATTAATTTTGGTTTGAAGCGCCTGGGCTTGCAATTATCCTAACGCAAAACCTCCGCCAAGAAAGCGGAAAACCGCCCGGCCAGGGCCGCGCGGGCCAGGATAAGCCGGGGTGCGCCGCAGCATCCCTGGAGGAGAAAAAATCATGCCACGCACCATGGGCGAGGGTGGCGGCGCCTTGCGCTCCGGCGCAACGGTGGCGCCGGCCGTCGCGCATCCGCGCACCGTCTTCGACAAAATCTGGAATGCCCATCTCATTGCCCGCCTGGACGATGGGCGGGACCTGATCTTCGTCGACCGCCACGTGCTGCAGGAAACCACCAGCGCCGTCGCTTTCGCCAACTTGAAGCGCGAAGGCCGCGCCGTGCGCCATCCCGAGCTGACCATCGCCACGCAGGATCACATCGTCTCCACCCGGCCGGGCCGCGACGAAGACAGCTATGCCGGCGGGCGCGAGCTGCTGACCCTGATGCGCGCCAACGCCTTGCAAGGGCATATCAGGCATTTCGGCATCGACGACCCGCGCCAGGGCATCGTCCACGTCATCGCGCCGGAGCTCGGTTTCGCCTTGCCGGGCAGCATCCTGGCCTGCGGCGACAGCCATACGTCCACGGCCGGCGGGCTGGGCGCGCTCGGCATCGGGGTGGGGACCAGCGAGGTCGAACACGTGCTGGCCACCCAGACGCTGGCCCTGGCGCGCCCGCGCAATATGCGCGTGCGGTTCCAGGGGCGGCCCGGCCCGGGCATCACCGCCAAGGACTTGATCCTGCTTGCCATGGGGGGGCTGGGCGTGGCCGGCGGACGCGGCTGCGCCGTCGAATACGCCGGCGAGGCCGTGCAAAGCTTGGCCGTGGAAGGCCGCCTGACCTTATGCAATATGTCCATCGAACTGGGCGCGCGGCTGGGCCTGGTCGCGCCCGACGCGGCGACCTTCGACTATGTGCGCGGCCGGGAGTTCGCGCCCGTGGGCGCGGACTTCGAACGGGCGTTGCAAACCTGGCGAACGCTGCGCAGCGACGACGACGCGGTGTTCGACCGCGACGTGGTCGTCGATTGCGCGGGCGCCGCGCCGCAGGTGACCTGGGGCACGAATCCCGCGCAGGTCGGCGGGGTGGACGGCAGGGTCCCGGACCCGGCCGGCTATGCCGACGCCAGGCAGCGCGATAGCGTCGCCGCGGCGCTGCGCTATATGGGGCTGACGCCCGGTATGCCGTTGGAAGGCATACCCGTGGACGTGGCCTTCATCGGTTCCTGTACCAACTCGCGCCTTTCCGATTTGCAGGCCGCCGCGGCGGTCGTACAGGGACGGCGCGTCGCGGCCGGCGTGCGCGCCCTGGTGGTACCGGGGTCGATGGCGGTGAAGCGGGAAGCCGAAGCGCTGGGCCTGCACCGGATCTTTCGCGCCGCCGGTTTCGAATGGCGCGAAGCGGGATGTTCGATGTGCGTCAGCATCAACGACGATATGGTGCCCGCGGGCGCCCGCTGCATCGCCACCAGCAATCGCAATTTCGAGAACCGCCAGGGGCCGGGCAGCCGCACCCATCTGGCCAGTCCCGCCATGGTCGCGGCGGCCGCGCTGCGCGGCCACATCACGGATGTGCGCAAGGAGATGCGGTCATGAGGCCAGCCGTCCGCCAGATCGAGGGCGTCATGGCCGTCATGCCCATGGCCAACATCAACACCGACGCCATCATCCCGTCCGTGTGGCTGCGCACCGCGACGGCCGACATGGGCAAGGGCCTGTTCGGCGGCTATCGCTATGACGGGCAGGGCCGCGAGCGGCCGGATTTCGTATTGAACCGCGAGCCTTACCGCCATGCCCGCATCCTGCTGGCCGACGAGAATTTCGGCTGCGGGAGTTCGCGCGAGGCCGCGGTATGGGCGCTGGCGGGCTTCGGCATCGGCTGCGTGGTGGCGCCCGGCTTCGCGGACATTTTCTACGAGAACGCCTTCCGCAATGGGCTGGTCGCCGCGATCATCGATGGCGAGACGTATCGGCGACTGCGCGACGCGGCGGCGCGCGGCGATGCTCCCGCCCAAGCGCGCGAGCCGGCCCCGTTGTGCCGCGTCGATCTCCCCACCGCCACGATCACCGGCCCCGACGGCGCCACCTATCCCTTCTCGATACCGGCTTCGCGCGCGCGGGCCCTGATGCGCGGCGACGACGAGATCGCCATGACCCTGGCCCATCAGCCAGCCATCGAGGCGTATTACGCACGCATGCGCGCCGAGTCCGCCTGGCTGTTTCCCGCCACGCTGCAAAGGAGCTCCACACCATGACCCGTCCCAGCCTACGCGACGCCCTGAAGCGCGAAACGCCGCTGGTCACGCCCCTGGCGCACGACGCGCTTTCGGCGCGCCTGATCGAGCAGGCGGGCTTCCACGCCTTCGCGGTCGGCGGCTCGGCCATGCTGGCCGCGCGCCATGCCTACCCGGATATCGGCCTTATCGGCCTGACCGATATGGTCGACGGCCTGCGCGATATCGCCGCGGCGTCCAGCCTGCCGTTCATCGCCGATGCCGACGATGGCTACGGCGACGTCAAGAGCGTGGCCAGGCTGGTGGCCGCATACGAAGCCATCGGCGTCAGCGGTTTCCTGGTGGAGGACCAGAGCCGCGACCATAAGCAGCAGCGCGCGGACAAGGCCGCCCTGGTCGTCGACGAGGCCATCATCGAAGCCAAGCTGAAGGCCGCCATGCAGGCGCGGCGCAATCCGGAAACCTTCATCATCGGGCGCACCGATGCCTACGGGCCCCTGGGGCTGGACGCGGCGCTGCGGCGCGCCGAGCGCTTCCTGGCGCTGGGCGTCGACGGCGTCTTCATCGCGGGCCTGCGGCGCGAAGAGGACTACCGGCGCGTGGGCGCCGCGCTCAAGGGCGCCTATTTGTCGGCGGCGATGTTCGAGGGCGGCGATACGCCCTGGCTCAGCCCCGCCGAGCTGGGCGCGATGGGCTTTACCCAGGTGTCGTACCCGGCCAGCCTGATCCTGCGCGTGGTGCAGGCGCTGCGCGATGGTTTGTCGGCCCTGCGGCGCCATGCCGACGGCGTCGAGCCGCTGGCGCCCCTGCCGCGGGGCGCCGAACTGCGCCAGGCGCTCGATGGGGCGACCGGCCTGGCGGGCTGGCGCGCCATCGAGGCGGGTCAATAGCAGCAGCCGGCTGGGGCAGCCCGGGCCAGGCCAGAAAAACGGAGGAGACCATGCATAGACCATCCATCATCAAGACACTTGCCGGCGCGGCCGTGCTGGCGCTGGCCCTGAACAGCGCCGCGCGGGCCGAGGATATCGTCGTCAGCAACTACGGCGTTTCCGCCAACGGCATGCCTTTCGCCGTCGCCATGGCCAAGGGCTTCTTCAAGCAGGAGGGCGCCAACGTCACCGGCATCCTGACTTCCGCCGGCGGCGGTACCACGCTGCGCAATATGCTGGCCGGCAACGCGCCGTATGCCGAGGTCAATCCCAACGCCGTCATCGCGGCCGCGCAGCAGGGTGCCGACATCAAGATCGTCAGCGACAACGTGCTGACGGTGGCCGAGTTCGTGTGGGCGGTGAAAAAAGATTCGCCCATCAAATCGGTGCAGGACCTGAAAGGCAAAAAGATGGGCTATACCAATCCGCGCTCCACCAGCCAGGCGCTGGCGACGCTGGTGCTGCAGTCGGGCGGCCTGAAGACCGAAGACGTCGAGCTGGTCAAGACCGGCGGCTTCGGCGAAGGCGTCGCGGCGCTGGATACGGGGCTGGTCGACGCCACCCCCATACCGGAGCCGCTGTGGTCCAAGTACCGCGACACGTATCGCGCCATCGCCGTCGCGCAGGACATGCTGCCGCCCATTGCCAACGTCATCGGCATCGCCGCCGGATCCGGCGTATCGCCGCAGCGCGAGGCCTTCATCAAGGGCGTGATCCGTGGCCGCCGGCTCGCCGTCGAGTACATGGAAAAACATCCCGACGAGTCGGGCGACATCGTGGCCAAGGTCTATAACCTGGAACCGGCTGTCGCGCGCGCCGCCGTGCGCAACCTGGTGAGCAGCCGCACCGGCGGCGTACCGTACTGGGGCGCGGGCGACATCCACATGGACGGCCTGAAGCGCGCCGTCGACGTCCAGAAGATGGTCGGCGCCATCAAGGGCGACGTCGATCTGGACAAGCTGATCGACACGCGCTACCTGCCCGACGATCTGAAAAAGGTGAAGTAGATGGCCCAGGTCGCGCAAGTCTATCCGCATGCTCTTCCCGGCCCGGGCGTCGCGCACGTCTCCATGCGCGGCGTGGACAAGCTGTTTGCCCGGCCCGGCGGCGGTCCCGACGACACCTTGCACGCGCTCGGGCCCATCGATCTGGAACTGCGCCAGGGTGAGTTCTTCGCCGTGGTGGGCCCGTCGGGCTGCGGCAAGAGCACGCTGCTGGAGCTGGTGGCGGGCCTGTCCACGGCCACGCGTGGCGAGGTCGCCTTCGAAGGCGATCCCATCGTCGGCCGCATTCCCGATGGCGTCGGCGTGGTGTTCCAGGAGGACGCATCCTTTCCCTGGCTGACCGTGCGCGACAACATCGCCTTCGGCCTGCGCCGCCTGAAGATCGCCGCGGCGGAAAAAAACCGCCGCGTGGACCGCGCCCTGGCCATGATGGGCCTGGCGCCGTTCGCCGACAGCTATCCGGCCCAGCTGTCCGGCGGCATGCGGCAGCGCGTGTGCATCGCCCGCACGCTGGTCACCGAACCGCGCCTGATCCTGCTGGACGAGCCCTTCGGCGCACTGGACCAGCAGACCCGGCTGCTGATGGGCGACGAGGTCCTGAACCTGTGGCGCAAGACGGGCGCGACGGTGTTCCTGATCACGCACGCGCTGGACGAGGCGGCGATGCTGGCCGACCGTATCGGCGTGATGTCGGCCCGCCCCGGGCGCCTCATCGATATCGTGGAGACCGGGTGGCCGCGCGAGCGCGACAGCCGCATCGTGCAGGACGAACGCTTCGGCGCCATTACCGCGCGGCTGTGGCGCGCGCTGCGCGAGGAATCCATGAAGTCCATCGGCGCCATGCAGGCCGGAGCGCGGCCATGAACCGCGCCCGCCTCTGGCGCATCGCCATCCTGCTCGCCGGCGTGGCCTTGCTGGAAGCGCTGTGCCTGGCCGGCGTCATCGACAGGCTGACCATGCAGCCGCCGCACCGCATGGTCGTGGATATGTTCAATATGCTGGTCTCCGGTACGTTGAACGGCGCGATCGCCAAGACCCTGGGCAATGCCGCGGTCGCCTTCCTGGCGGCCGTCGTGCTTGGCGTGCTGGGCGCCAGCATCATCCACCGGCTGCGCCGCGTGCGCGATACGCTGGAGCCGCTGTTCGCCACGTACTACGCGATTCCCGTATTCGCCTTCTACCCGCTGCTGATCATCATCTTCGGCCTGAACGCGGCGCCGCAGATTTTCATCGGGGCGATGCTGGGGGTGGTGGCGGTGATCGTGAACACCTTGAACGGCCTGGACCGGGTGCCGAACGTGCTGCTGAAGACGGCGCGCATCCAGCATATGGGCGTGCGTGAAACCGCCTGGCGCATCACCCTGCCGTATGCGGCGCCCTATATCCTGACCGGCGCAAAGCTGGCGGTGGCGTACTCCCTGATCGGCATCATCGGCGCGGAGTTCATCATGTCCAACGGCGGCATGGGCTATGAAATCAGTTTCGCGTACAACAACTTCGACAACACGACGATGTACCCGCTGATCCTGCTGATCCTGCTGGTGTCCGTCTCCATCAATATGCTGTTCGCCCGCTGGGAAAAAGCCATCCTGGCCCGCAGGGGGCTGCGATGAACCGGGACACCTCGATACTGCGCAATACGCTGACGCTGCTGGTGGCGGTGGTGGCGCTGTGGCAGCTGCTTTACTGGCTGGTCGGCGACGTGGCGCTGCGTTCGCCGGCGCAAACCCTGGAATTCACGCTGCGGTTCGTGACCACATCGCAATTCGCCGGCCATCTGGCCGAAACGGCGAGCGCGTTCGGCATGGCCCTGGTGCTGGCCGTCGTGATCGGCCTGGGCGTGGGTTTCCTGCTGGGCGGCCATCGCTTCCTGGGCGAGGTGTTCGAGCCCATGCTGATCGCCCTGTATTCGATTCCGAAGATCACCTTGTATCCCATCCTGCTGTTGGCCTTCGGGCTGGGGATCTCGTCCAAGGTGGCGTTCGGCACCATCCATGGCGTGATTCCCATCGCCTTGTTCACCGTCAACGCGGTGCGCAATGTGCGGGCGGTTCATCTGAAGACCGGGCGGGTGATGGGGCTGGGGCCCTGGGATAGGGTGACGCGGATCATGTTTCCCTCGGCCCTGCCCGAGATCTTCGCCGGCCTGCGGATCGGGTTTTCCCTGACCCTGATCGGGACCTTGCTGGGGGAGATGTTCGCGTCGCAGCGCGGGCTGGGCTTCCTGCTGATGAGCGCGATAGGCTTGCACAACGTCGACCTGATCATGACCCTGACGCTGCTGCTGACCTTGTTCGCCGGAACGGCCAGCGTGATCCTGCTGGCGATCAACCAACGCTTGCGGGCAAGGGCGAGCGCCTGATCCGCGGAACCAGGACAATTTGTCCAAGCCGGGCCGGGGCATGGGCGGTTAAACTCGCGCCGCCCATATCCCGCCATCATGACCTACCACGCTCGCCGACACTTGACCGCCTGGCTTGGCTTGATCGCCATGTGCCTGGTCGCGTTCGCGCCTACGGTCAGCCATTTCGCGCGGGCGGCCCGGACCGTCATGATCCCCGTGTGTACCGCTGACGGCGAGCAGACGGCGCGCCGCGTGAGCCTGGTCGCCGGCTCGATGCCGGCGATGAGCGCGACCGCCATCGCGATCATGGCGACCCGCGCGGCCATCGAGGCGGCCGGCGGCGTGACCGGACCGAGCGTCGCGCACGACATGGGCACGCTGGACGGCATGCCGTCCACGCATCACGGTCCATCCGCCGGCCATGCCATGGGTGGCCACGCCGACCACGGCTCGCAGCCCATGGACGATTGCGGGTATTGCGATCTGCTCAATCACGCGCCGGCGATGGCAATGGTGCCGCCGGCGCCTGTCGGGGCCCTGTTGCTGTTGTTCGCTGTCTTCGTGCTGCCCGCCTTGAGGCGCTACACCCCCCTGGGCGCTTTCCCGTCGGGCCGTCCACGCGCCCCGCCCGCCATTTCCTGACCCCAACTGGTAACCCGAATGCCGCTTCGTCGCGAAGCGCGTGTTCGCCTGTCCATTCCTGTCGGGAAATCTCATGTCCTATGCTTACCCTTGCCGCGCGCCGTCGACGACGCGCCGGGCGGCCGCGCTCATGGGCGGTGCGCTGCTACCCTTGCTGCTCCTGGCCCGTCCCTGCCTGGCGCAGGGCGCCGAACAGCCGGCGCCCGCGCCGGCGGTGTTGCCGACCGTCAGCGTGACCGCCGATGCGGATGCCCCGCCGGCCACCGATCCCAACCTGCCGGCGACCGTCGAATCGGTCACTCGCGACCAGTTCAACAGGTGGAACGTCGTCAACAGCGAAGACGCGCTGAAATACATGCCCAACCTGGCGGTGCGCAAACGCTTCATCGGCGACCAGAACGCCATCATTGCCGTGCGCGGCACCAGCAATAGCCAGAGCGCGCGCGGGCTGGTCTATGCCGATGGCCTGCTGCTCAGCAACCTGCTGGGCAACAGTTTCAGCTTCCCGCCGCGCTGGTCCATGGTCGCGCCCGACGAGATCGATCGTGTCGATGTGATCTATGGCCCGTACTCCGCGCTCTATCCCGGCAACTCCCTGGGCGCCACCGTCCTGATCACCACCCGCATGCCGGACAGCTTCGAGGCGCATGCCGATGCCAGGGGCTATAGCCAGCATTTCAGCCTGTTCGGCGTGGACCGCGACTACACCGGCGGCCAGGCGTCGGCGTCCATCGGCGACCGCATCGGCAAGCTGTCGTACGTCCTGGGGGTCAGCCATCTGGAGAACACCAGCCAGCCGCTGCAGTTCGCCACGCTGCCGCGTTCCAGCGCGCCCGCGCGTCCTGGCGACACCCCCGTCACCGGCGCGCGCTACTACAACAACCAGACAGGCGCGCCCACCGTTGTCCTGGGCGTGAACGGCGAGGGCATGGAACGCACCATCGAAGACCAGTTCAAGCTGAAGCTGCGGTACGACTTCACGCCGACGCTGCAGGGTGGCGCCACGCTGGGTTATTGGCGCGACCGCTACCGCAGCGATACGTCGAGCTTCCTGCGCGACGCCGAGGGCAACAAGGTTTACCAGGGCAGGGTGGACATCGGCGGCTATGAATACAACATCCCGGCGTCCGCGCTGGCGCCCAGCCGCGGCGACAGCGAGAACTATCTCTATGGGTTATCGCTGAAGACCCGTCATCCCACGGGCTGGAATGCCGAAGCCATCGCGTCCTATTACGACGTTGCGCGCAACGTCGCGCGCAACGCCAACCAGGGCGGGCCGGGCGACGGTCCAGGGACCGTCACTTATGGCGATGGCACCGGGTGGAAAACGCTGGACCTCAGGTCCACCTATACCCAGGCGCCTTCGGTGTCCGGGCTGACCGCGCACGACCTGGCTTTCGGCTACCACGTCGACAGCTATTTTTCGGATAGCCGGACCTTCAACACGGATGATTGGTCGGACGGCGGCGCCGGGTCCTTCGCCAATGCCTTCAAGGGGCGCACACAGACACAGGCCTGGTACGCGCAGGATGCCTGGCGTTTCCTGCCGCGCTGGAAGCTGGTGTACGGCCTGCGCTACGAAGACTGGCGCGCCTACGGCGGATCGCAGGCGGTGGGCGGCGTGCGGGTGCCTTATGCGAACGCCGACCAGCGGCACGTGTCGCCCAAGGCCTCGTTGTCTTTCGACGCCACCGATGACCTGACGCTGCGCGCATCGTTCGGCCGGGCATACCGCTTTCCGACGGTGGGCGAGTTGTTCCAGGGCAAGCTCAATGGGTCGACGCTGGTGAATAACAACCCGAACCTGCAGCCGGAAAACGATCTGTCCAAGGAGCTGACGGCGGAATGGACGCACCCCAGCGGCATCTACCGCGTGTCGCTATTCCAGGATGACGTGAAGAACACCATCTTCAGCCAGACGGATACCACCACCATCCCGAACGTGACCAGCTTCCAGAACATCGACAAGGTGCGTTCGCGCGGCGTGGAAACCAGCTACCAGGGCCAGGACGTGGGCATCGAGGGCCTGGACGTCATCGCCAACATTGCCTATACCCGATCGAAGATACTGGCCAATTCGCAGAACCCGGCATCGGTGGGCAAATACTTCTATCGCATCCCGCTGTGGCGGGCGAACCTGGTGGGTAGCTACCGCTTCGGCGACAAGGCCTCGCTGACCGGGGCGGTGCGCTATTCGGGCCGCCAGTACAACACGCTGACCAACGAAGACAGCAATCCGGATGTGTTCGGCGGCACCAGCACGTACACCGTCGTCGACGCCAAATTCACCTACAAGCTGAATCGCTACAGCGAGGTCAGCGTGGGCGTGGACAATCTGTTCGACGAACGGTATTTCGTCTACCACCCTTATCCGGGCCGCACCTTGTACGTCGAAACCCGCTTGCACCTGTAGCAGGCCGTCCTAGGGTATCCACCAATCGCCTCCTCGTTGACATAGTGCGGCGCCGGTCCGGATAATTTGCCCAGGTTCTCGACAGGACAGTCGGGTGCCGAACGCAGCAGGATTGCTGCGCAAACCACCGGCTATGAAAGCCCTCGATCCGCGCCTACCGGCGTGTTCGAGGGCTTTTTTGTTTTTGGAGTTGCCATGTCGTCTTACGATTCCGCCGGCCCGGCGGGGCCGGGCGAGCGCGTGTTCCCCGACACGCTGGTCGCCGCGGTGCAGATGGATTGCCGCATCGGCCACAAGGCCGCCAACGTGGCGCGGTCGCTGGCATTGATGGAGCAGGCGGCGGGGCAGGGCGCGGCCATCGTCGTGCTGCCGGAGCTGTGCAATACGGGCTATGTATTCGACAGCCGCGCGGAAGCGTTTGCCGTGGCGGAAAGCGTGCCGGACGGTCCCACGGCGCAGGCCTGGATCGCCGCGGCCGCGCGGCTGGGTATCCATATCGTGGCGGGTATTACCGAACGCGCGGGCGAGCGCCTGTACAACGCGGCGGCGGTGATCGGTCCGCGCGGTTATCTGGGCACCTACCGCAAACTGCATCTGTGGGGCGAGGAAAACCTGTTCTTCGAGCCGGGCGATCTGGGCCTGCCGGTCTTCGATACGGAACACGGCCGGCTCGGCGTGGCGATCTGCTATGACGGCTGGTTCCCGGAGGTCTATCGGCTGCTCGCCGACCAGGGCGTCGACATCGTGTGCATGCCCACCAACTGGGTGCCGATGCCGGGGCAGGATCCGCGCCATCCGACCATGGCCAATACGCTGGCGATGGCGGCGGCGCATAGCAATGGTGTGAACATCGTCTGCGCCGACCGCGTGGGCGTGGAGCGCGGCCAGCCCTTCCTGGGGCAGAGCCTGGTGGTGGGCGCGCAGGGCTGGCCGCTGGCGGGACCGGCAAGTCCGGACCGGGAAGAAATCCTCTACGCCGCGATCAATCTGAAACGGTCGCGCGCCGCCCGTCATCTGAACCCGTACAACGTCGTGCTGCGCGACCGGCGCGATGACCTTTACCGGATCGTGTCCGGGCGCGAACCCGCGCGGACGTAGCGTCAACCCAGGCCTGGTGACGGCCGGCGCGGCCGAGGCCGATATCGCGCCATGCCGCAGTTTCTATCCCTCTTGAAACAGGATCGACGATGAAAACCCCCGCGACTTCCCTTCTATCCCTCGTGCTGGCCGCGGCCGGCGTGCTGACGCTGCCGGCGATGGCGGCGGAGCCTATCCGCATCGGCGTTGCCGTCGGCTTGTCCGGCGCCAATAGCGTGGTCGCGCCGGCTGCCGTGCAGTCCTCGCAACTGGCCGTCGACGAAATCAACGCGGCCGGCGGCATCCTGGGCCGCCAGGTGCAGTTGGAAATCGCCGACGACGGCTCCGGCGCGGTCGGCGCGCAAAAGGCGTTCGACACGCTGGTCTTCCAGAAGAAGGTCGATGCCGTCATCGGCATGGAAACCAGTGCCGCGCGCAGCGCCGGACTGCCCGTGGTGGCGCGCGGCAAGACGCCGTACATCTATACCTCGTTCTACGAAGGCCGTTCCTGCAGCAAGTGGCTGTACGTCAACGGCTGGGTACCGGAGCAGCAGGTCGCGCCCGTCGTCGATTACTTCACCGGGCATGAGAAGGCCAAGACCTTCTTCCTGGTCGGCAGCGACTATTCCTTCGGCCGCGGCATGCTGGGCTTTACGCGGAAATACATTGAACAAAAAGGCGCCAAGGTCGTGGGCGAGGAATACCTGCCGATGGACGGCAGCGATTGGACCGCGGTGATCGCCAAGATCCGCGCCGCCAAGCCCGACGCGTTGATCAGCTCCACCGCCGGCGGCGCCCCCAATGTATCGCTGGCCAAACAGCTGAAGGCGGCGGGTATCGCCATTCCCTACGGCAATCTGGCCATCGACGAGGGCACCGCCAAGACGATGGGCGACGTGGCGTCGGGCATGTATTTGTCGGCGTCCTATCTGACCAGTATTGATAACGCGCAGAACAAACGTTTCCTGGAAGCGATGCGCAAGAAATTCGGCGCCGAGCTGAAGACGCCCAACGAGTTGTCGGAACCGCAGTACGAGGCTTTCTTCCTGTACAAAGCCGCCGTCGAGAAGGTCGGCACGACCGACTCGGACAAGGTCATTCCGGCGCTGGCGCAGGTGTCCTACGATGGTCCCCGCGGCCCGGTCAGCATGGACAAGAGCCGGCACGCGGCCTTGAATATGCACCTGGGACAGATTCAGGCGGACGGCTCGGTGAAGATCCTGCAGACTTTCGCCGCCGTCGATCCCGGCCCTCAGTGCCCCAACATTAAGTAAACGCGGCATCGCGCGGACGGCGCCGGATGCCGACGCCAGCGCGAGGAGAACGAGATGGGTCTGTTGCTGGATGTGCTGACCACGGCGGCCATGCTGTTCGTCGTGACCGTCGGCCTGATGGTGATCTTCGGCGTGATGAAAATCGTGAACTTCGCGCACGGATCGCTGATTACGTTGGGCGGCTACGTGAGCTACGTGGTGACCCGCCTGGGCCTGGATCCCTGGCTGGGATGGCCCCTGGCCGTGCTGTGCGGCATCCTGGCCGGAATGGCGATCGAGTGGCTGGTGGTGCGTCCGTTGTACAAGCGGCCCCTGGACGCCATCCTGGCCACCTGGGGCCTGGGCATCATCATCGGGCAGTTGATCGTGCTGGCATTCGGGCGCGAGGTGCAGTTCGCCGATGCGCCGCTGGCGGGCATCCTGAACCTGGGCGATACGGGTTATTCCGCCTATCGCATCCTGCTCATTCCCGTGGCCCTGGTGCTGTGGGCGGTACTCGCCGCATTGCTGAACGGCACACGCTTCGGCGTGCGGACGCGCGCGGTGATCATGAACGAAGCGCTGGCCAGCGGGCTGGGCATCAATGCCGCGCGCATCCGCTTCGTTACGTTCAGCCTGGGCGCGGGACTGGGCACGCTGGGCGGGGCGCTGGTCACGCCGCTGTCCAGCGTCGATCCGAATATGGGCGTGGGCTGGCTGATCAGCGCCTTCATGCTGGTGATGGTGGCGGGGCATTCCATCTCCAGCCTTATGCTCACCTGCCTGGTGTTCGGCGCCTGCCAGGTGCTGGTCAGCATCTACGTCAATCCCGTTCTGGGCGGCCTGACGATCGCCGTATTGGCCGCGTTGACCTTGCGCGTGCGGCCCAAGGGGTTCGCGCATGAGTGACGCCATGATCGATCGCAAGGAACCCGCGGCGTCCGGCCCGGCGCGCCGGGCGGCAAGCGGGCATGGTCTCGCGGGACTGGCCGTCGCCGGCCTGGTGCTGGTGGCCGCGGGTCCGTTCCTGTTCGACACCTATCTGCTCAATGTCCTGATCAAGGCCTATTTCTTCGCCATCGCCGCCCTGACCGTCGATGTGCTGTGGGGGTACACGGGTTACCTGACTTTCGGGCAGTCGGCGTTCTTCGGCTTGGGCGCCTATGCGGCGGGACTGGCGTTCACGCATTACGGATTTACGCCCGGCGTGGTGGCGCTGGCCCTATTGGCGGCGGTCGCCGGGACGGCGCTGCTGGCCGGTATCGTCGGCTGGCTGTCCTTTTATCGCGGCGCCTCGCCGTTCTTCGCCACGGTGATTTCGCTGGTGCTGCCCATCGTGTTGACGCAGCTCGTGCTGTCGGGCGGCGAATGGACGGGTTCCAGTTCGGGGCTGACCGGCTATGACAGCTTCGATCTGTCGCTGCAGGGATGGTATTGGGTGGCGGGCGTCGCCCTGGCGGTGGCCGGCGCGGCGGGCTGGCTGCTGGTGCGCAGCGATGCCGGCCGCGTGCTGACGGCGATCCGCGACAACGAAACGCGCTGCGAATACCTGGGTCTGCGGGTGTCCCGTGTGCGCATCCTGCTGCTGGTGGCGATGGCCGTGGTCGCGGGGCTGGCGGGCTTTGGCTATGGCGCCTTCAGCGGGGTCGTGGCGCCCGAGCTGACCGGTTTCGTGCTGGGCACGGAGCTGATCATCTGGGTGGCGCTGGGCGGACGCGGCACGCTATGGGGGCCCTTGATCGGCGCCGTGCTGATCAATGTCGCCACCGCGTACCTGAGCGGCAGCATGCCTTTCGCCTGGCAGCTGATACTGGGCGTGGCATTCGTGG
This sequence comes from Bordetella sputigena, assembly GCF_965137885.1. Classification (NCBI taxonomy): domain Bacteria; kingdom Pseudomonadati; phylum Pseudomonadota; class Betaproteobacteria; order Burkholderiales; family Alcaligenaceae; genus Bordetella; species Bordetella sputigena. The sequence continues at coordinate 311,494 of NZ_CBCSCA010000004.1, read as the reverse complement.
CGGTCATCCTGCTGCTGCCGCGCGGGCTGGTGCCGGTGCTGCTGAGCCCCTTCGGCCTCGGACGCCTGGCGCCGCGCATTCCGACGCTGGCGCAGCGCGATGGCCAGGCGCCGCCGCGGGCGGACGCGCCCGCGCTCGAGATGCGCGAGGTCAGCCGCAGCTTCGGCTCCCTGCACGTGCTGCGCGGCATTACGCTGACGGCGCGGCCTGGAGAACTCGTGGGCCTGATCGGTCCCAACGGGGCCGGCAAGACCACGCTGATGCGCGCGTTGAGCGATGGCGCCGAACGCAGCGGCGGCAGCGTGGCGCTGTGCGGCCATGACATCGGGCGCCAGCCGCCGCAGGACTGCGTGCGCGATGGCCTCGGGCGCAAATTCCAGAATGCCAATATCTTCGAGACGCTGACTGTCGCCGACAGCCTGCGGATCGCCAGCGCCCTGCACGACAGGCCGTCGCCATGGCGGCGGTCCGATACGCTACGCCTGCCGACCTATGCCCTGGAGGTGCTGCGCGCCACGGATCTGGACCGCAAGCTGGACGCCGTCGCCAGCGATCTTGCGCATGGCGAGCAGCAGGCGCTGGAACTGGCGATGGTGCTGGCCCTGGCGCCGCGCATCGTCTTGCTGGACGAACCCACCGCCGGACTGAGCAGCCATGAGCGCGCCCGCGTGGGCGAGATCCTGGCTTCGCTCGCGCATCGCCACGGTTTGTGCTGCCTGCTGGTGGAGCACGATCTGGATTTCGTCGAGCAGGTGGCGACGCGCATCGTCGTGCTGCATCAAGGCGCCATCGTCATGGATGGCAGCTTCGCCGACGTGGTGGGGTCGGAACTGGTCCGGACCATCTATGCGGGCACCGGGCAGGCGGAGATCGCGCAATGAGGGGGCCGGGCGGCCCGGGCGCGGCTCCGCTCCGGGGAGCGGAACCGCCCAGTGACGGGAGGGCACATCGATGATTGCGTTGAAACTCGACGGGGTAACCAGCGGCTATGGCGCCTCGGTCGTCCTGCGTGACCTGTCGATGCACGTCGACGCCGGCCAGGCCGTGGCGCTGCTGGGCAAGAACGGCATGGGCAAGAGCACCTTGCTGAAGACGCTCATGGGCTATCTGCCCAAGCAGGCCGGCAGCGTGGCCCTGGACGGCGAGGACATCACCCGCCTGCCGCCGCACCGGGTGGCCCGCAAGGGCGTGGCCTATGCCGCCCAGGAACAGGCGATATTCACGGAGCTCAGCGTGCGCGACAACCTGCGCCTCGGCCTGGCCCGCGAAGCGGATTTCCCGGCGCGCTTCGCCGCCATCGAGCCCATTTTCCCCGTGTTCAAGGACCGGCTCCGGCAGCCGGCCGGCACGCTGTCGGGCGGCGAGCAGAAAATGCTGCTGGTGGCGCGCGCCCTGATGCTGCGCCCGTCCGTTATCCTTCTGGATGAGATCACGGAAGGACTGCAGCCTTCCGTGATCGACCGCCTGGCGCAGGCCTTGTTGTGGGAACGCAAGGAAAACGGCACCACGATGCTGCTGATCGAACAGAACGTCGCCTTCGCCTTGCGCGTGGCGGACCGCTTCCTGGTGCTGAAGCAAGGGCGGATCGTCGAACAGGGCGACGCCAGGGCGGACACCGCGGCGGAAACGATATTTGCCCACTTGCGCGTGTAGCCGCGCGACGGGCCGGGATGGAGTCATGACGGGAAGCAGGGGATCATCGGCGGATTGGCGCATCGGCATATTGTTCTCGCGCACGGGCGTGACCCGGGTGACGGGATCGGAACACTTCCTGGGCACCGCGCTGGCGGTGGAGGAGATCAACGCCGCCGGCGGCGTGCTGGACCGCCAGCTGGCGCCGGTCTGCTACGACCCGGCCAGCGACCCCGCGGAATACCGGCGCCTGGCGACCAAGCTGATGGCGGACGACGACGTCAACGTCATCTTCGGCTGCTCGACCTCGTCCAGCCGCAAGGCGGTCCTGCCGGTGGTGGAGCGCAACAACGGCCTGCTCTGGTACTGCTCCTTCTACGAGGGCTTCGAATATTCTCCCAACGTGGTGTACACGGGCGCCGTGCTCAACCAGAACGCCATGCAGCTGGCGGCCTATCTGCTGCAGCACAACGGCTCGCGTTTCTTCCTGGTGGGATCCGACTACATCTACCCGCGCGAATCCAACCGCGTCATGCGCGACATGGTCGAACAGCATGGCGGTGAAGTGCTGGACGAGGTCTATCTGCCGCTATCGGCCGGCGCTTCGGAAGTCGCGGAGGTCATCCGCGACATACGCGCGGCGCAGCCGGAAGTGGTGTTTTCCACCGTGGTGGGGGACTCCGCGCGCATGCTGTACCGGCAGTACGCCGAAAGCGGCCAGGATCCGCGCCGCGTGCCCATCGCCAGCCTGTCGATGGCCGAAGAGGAAATCCGCCTGGTGGGGCCGCCGCTGTGCGCCGGCCATATCACCGCCGCCACCTATTTCAATTCGCTGGATAACGAGAGCAACCGCCGCTTCACCGCCCTGTGGCGCGCACGCTATGGCGACCGGCCGACCAGCACCTGGTCGGAGTCCGCCTACAACCAGGTCCATCTGTTCGCGCGGGCGCTGGAACGCACCGGCAGCCTGGACCCCGCCAGGCTGGTGCGCATGGCGCACTCGGTGCGTTACGATTCGCCGGAAGGGCCCCTGGCCATCGATTCGGAAAACAATCATTGCCTGCTGACCCCGCGTATCGGGGTCTGCCGCGAGGACGGCCAGTTCGATGTGGTGTGGCAGGGGGCGGGGCCGGTCAGGCCGGATCCCTATCTGTCCACCTTCGGCCTGGCGGAATTCTGGCTGAAGTAACGCCATGAGCAGCATACGCCGCCTCTACGAAGATCTGCGCAGCATCAGCGTCGCGGTCGTCCATCCGCCGGGCGAAGACCGCGATTTGCTGATCGAGCAGCTCAAGCGCATCGGCTGCCGCCTGCAGGTCTTCTGGCCGTATTGCCAGGAGCCGCCGCGCGGCGCCGACGTGGTGTTCTTCCACTTGTCGCAGGATATGCCGAGCGGCGGCATGTGGTGCGCCAGCGCGACCGAGGCGACCTTGATCGCGCTGTCCGATTATGAAAGCCCGACCACCCTGAAGCTGCTGCTGGACAGCAGCGCCCACGGCGTCCTCACCAAGCCTTTCCGCTCGTCCGGCGTGCTCAGCACGCTGGTGCTGGCAAGGTCGGCGCAAGGTTTCCAGCAGCGCCAGCAGGCCAAGATCCACAAACTGGAAGCCACCATCAAGTCCCGGCGCCAGATCGACAAGGCGATCAAGGTACTGGTGGACCATCAAGGCATGGACGAGGTCAAGGCCTACGAGCATATGCGCTCGCGCGCGACCAGCCTGCGCGTGACGGTGGCGGAAGTCGCCGCCATGGTCATCGACGCGCAGGAGGTCATGGAAAAGCTGGGACTGGGGCGCCCGGGGTAGCGGTCCGCGGTCCTGCTCCGATCAGGTGACCGACAGAACCGGCTCGCCGTCCTGGCCCACGCTGCAGACGCCCAGCAATACATAGCGTGCATGGCGTTCGGCGTCTTCCCTGGAGTCGAAGCGTTGCGTGGCCACCGACCGCCACGCCAGCGGCTCTGTCGCGCCCTGCAGTCCCTGCCGGGACGTGCCGATGGCGACGGTGTAGCCGCGGTCTCCCTGCCGGCTGATACGGCAGATCACACGGTATCCGTCGATAACGATCTCGCTGTTGGCTTCCATGTCTGTTCCCCCGGTCGACGCATCGATACATGGCGCGTGTCACGTTACTCTGTTTGGAGGCAAACTATGCTACCAACGGTGAGCGCCGCGGAGCAGGCGCCGGGCGCCCGTGCCATGTATACCCTGTAAGGACACATCCTTGCGCGGGCGGTGTGTCTGATGTCCCGACCTGTGACCGGGCAACGGCAGGCAATTTGCTGGCATCCGGCCGGATGCGCATGGAGGCGTGATGAGTCAAGTCGACAAGGAGCGCCGCAAGCGGCGCGAGGCTACGGACCGCGTCGCGCGCGCCTTGATGGAAAGCGCGACGGACTTCGCTATTTTCACGGCGGATCTGGCCCTGAACATCACCAGCTGGAACGTCGGCGCCCGCAACCTGTTCGGTTGGGAAGAGGATGAAGCGCTGGGCCGCGACTCGTCGATGATCTTCACTCCAGAGTCCCGCGAGCGTGGCGATCATCTGGCGGAAGCCGAAACGGCGCGCGTGCGCGGCCGTGCCGAGGACGAGCGCTGGCACCTGCGCAAGGATGGCTCCAGATTGTGGGCATCGGGCCTGATGCAGCCGTTCCTGGATGACCGCACGGGCGAGCATATCGGCTATCTGAAGATCGTGCGCGACCGCACGGAACAGCATCTCGTCGAAAGCCGCGCCCAAGCCATCGATGCGCGTTTTCGCGCGCTGGTGGAAAGCTCGCCGCAGATGACGTTTTTTACCGATGCCAAGGGCCGTGTCATCTACACCAGCCCCTATTGGGCCCGCTATACCGGCTGGGGGGAAGCCGGCCCGCAGCGCGGCGATTGGATCGCGTCCATCCATCCGGACGATCGCGCGCCGTTGCAGGAAGCGTGGCGCCAGGCCATGGCGAACGGAACGGGCTGCGAAATGGAAATCCGCTTCCATTGCGCCGCGGACCATAGCTGGCGCTGGTTCATGGCCAGGGCGGCGCCCATCGAAGGCGATGGCCGCGTGAGCGGCTGGCTGATCATTGCCTTCGACATCGACCTGGTGGTCGCCGCGCGCAACGACCTGCGCCGCAGCCAGAAGCTGCTGTTGAACGAGGTGGCGCGCGGCAGGGCGGAGCGCGATCGTACCTGGCAGCTGGCCAACGACCTGATGGTCGTGACGGATTTCGACGGCTACGTGCTGGACGCCAATCCGGCCTGGACCGCGCGCCTGGGCTGGCGGCATGAAGAGCTGCTCGGCAATAACATGCTGGGGCTGGTCCATCCCGACTATATTTCGCTGGCCCAGAACCAGCTGAAGCGACTGCATCGCGGGCACGCGACCTCGCGCTTCGTCTGCGAATGCCGGCACCGTGATGGCAGCTACCGCACGCTGTCGTGGACGGCGGTGCCCGGCGATGGCCTGGTGCACGCGGTCGCCCAGGACGTCACGGCGGAGAACGAGGCGACCGCCGAATTGGAGCTGGCGCAGGAGGCGCTGCGGCAATCGCAGAAGATGGAAGCCGTGGGACAGCTGACCGGCGGCATCGCCCATGACTTCAACAATCTGCTGACCGGCATCATCGGCGCGCTGCAGCTCATGCAGAAGCGAGCGGAACGCGGGCAACCGATGGACCTGCTGCGCTATACCGACATGGCGATGGAGTCGGCCAAGCGCGCCGCCGCCTTGACGCACCGGCTGCTGGCCTTCGCGCGGCGCCAGCCATTGGCGCCCAGGCCCACGCAGCCGAACCAGCTGATCGGCACGCTGACCGATCTGTTCGAGCGCACCTTGGGCGAACGGATCGCGCTGGACGTCGATCTGCAGGACGATCTGTGGAATGTGCTGTGCGACGCGCACCAGCTGGAGAACGCCATCCTGAACCTGGTGATCAACGCGCGCGACGCTATGCCCGATGGCGGCACCCTGACGATCACGACGCGCAATGTGGACCTGGACAATATCGCCGTCGCGCATGCCGTCATCCTGGCCGCGGGCGAGTACGTCAGTATCTGCGTGGCCGACACCGGGGTGGGCATGCCGCCCGAAGTCGCCGCCAAGGCCTTCGAGCCCTTCTTCAGCACCAAGCCGCAGGGCGAGGGTACGGGCCTGGGGCTGTCCATGGTCTATGGCTTCGTGCGCCAGTCCGGCGGCTATACGGACCTGGACAGCCGGCCCGGCGAAGGGACGGCCATCCGCATGTATCTGCCGCGCTACGCCGGGCCACTGGTCGATAAGGCGGATACCGACGCGAACCATGAGGATCCCGCCGCGCCGCCACCGGCGCGGCAGCCGCTGGTGCTGGTGGTGGAAGACGACCCGCGCGTGCGCAACCTGCTGGTCGAGGTCCTGCAGGACCAGCAATGCCGCGTGGTCGAAGCCGCCGACGGGCTGTCCGGCCTGCGGATCCTTCTGGAGACGCCGGGCGTCCAGCTGGTGCTCAGCGACATCGGCCTGCCCGGCATGGACGGCCGGCAGATGGTGGAGAAAGCGCGCGCCGCCAATCCGAACCTGAAGGTCATCCTGACGACCGGCTACGCGCAAAGCCTGGCGCTGACCGAGGGGCTGCGCGAGCCGGGTATCGAGCTGATCACCAAGCCCTTCGGCATCGACGAGATCACGCGGCGCATCCGGAATATCCTGAGCACTTGAGATAAAGAATCTCTTTGCTCGAATTCGACAATTATTCGCTTTCGCTTTTCATCGGCGTCCGTCCACAATACGAGCCACCAGAGGCCGCTTCCGCACCGTGGACGAGAACGTCATGGATATGTTGCAAGCAAGGATATGGCGTAGCGCCGGCGCGGGCGCCTTCGTCACCTACCGCGTGCCGCGCCACACCAGCCAGACCGTGCTGGATGTCGTGACGTACATCCAGCGTGAATTGCAGCCCGACCTGGGTTACCGGTACGCGTGCCGGGTGGGCATGTGCGGCTCCTGTGCCATGACGGTCAACGGCAAGGCGCGCTGGACCTGCCGCACCCACGTAGCCAAGGTGGCGCCCGAAGGACGCCTGGAGATCGCGCCGCTGTCCAACCTGCCGGTCATCAAGGACCTGGTGACCGACATGAGCGGCTTTTTCGACAAATGGAGCCAGGCCAAGGGCAGCTTCGCCGGCTCCTTGTCGCGCCACGACGACTTCGCGCGCGTGCCGCCCGCGTCGCCCCAGCGGCAGGCGGTGGACGCCGGCATCGAATGCATAGGATGCGGCGTGTGCTATGCATCCTGCGACGTGGTGACATGGCGTCCCGATTACCTGGGTCCGGCTGCGCTGAACCGCGCGTGGACCTTGATGAACGACGAACGTGATGTCGAAGGCGCGGCCCGGCTGCGCGCCGTGGCGGGCGACGCCGGTTGCCATTCCTGCCATACGCAGGGCAGCTGCACGGAGCGGTGCCCGAAGGCGCTGGCGCCCACCGCGGGCATCGCCGGCCTGAAGCGCCTGGCCGCCAAGGCGGCGATGAAGGGCGAACTGTGATGGCCGGGATAACGAGGCGCGCACCATGACGACGGCGATGAGCGTACGCACGCAGGCCCGGCTGTGGTATCTGCAACGCCTCAGCGCCATGGCGCTGGCGCTGTTCGTCGCCGTCCATATCGCGATCATCGTCTATGCGGTGCGTGGCGGACTCAGCGGAGCGGAGATCCTGGCGCGCACGCGCGGCAGCGTGGGCTTCGCGGCATTCTATGGGCTGTTCGTGCTGGCCTGCGCGGTGCACGTGCCGATCGGCTTGCTGCGCATCGCGGAGGAGTGGCTGCGCTGGCGCGGGCGCTCGGCCGTCGTGGCCGCGCTGGCCTTCGCCGTGCTGCTCGCGGTCATGGGATTGCGGGCGGTGTACGGGGTGGTGGCGTGATGCGGCGCAATGACGCGCGGGCGCGCAATCATCCCGCTTATTGGGCGTTCCTGGTGCATCGCCTGTCCGGCCTGGCGCTGGCCTTGTTCCTGCCCGTGCATTTCTGGGCGCTGGGCCAGGCGATCGCCGGCGAGCAGGCCCTGGACGGCTTCCTGCGCTTCGCCGACCGGCCGCTGTTCAAGTTCGCCGAATGGGGGCTGGTGGTGTTGCTGTCGCTGCACCTGATGGGAGGCCTGCGCCTGCTCGTGATCGAATTCGCCCCTTGGACTCACCTGCGCAAGGATTGGCTGGCGGTGGGCCTGGGCGTCGGCGCCTGTACGGGCCTGGCTTTCCTGCTTGCATTGCTGCAGTAACGATACGACCGATGTGTCATCGCGGCCCCCGGCCGATGGCCGGGCGCACCAAACGCAGTACGAGCTTCGCCCCCGATGCGAAGCCGCAAAACCAAGGAGACAAGCATCATGCACGACTATCTGTACGAGCTGTCCCAACGCGCGCTGCAACGCGGTCCCCGGCGCTGGCTGCACACCTGTATCCTGGCTTTCGCCGCAAGCGCCCTGGCGATGTCGGGCGCCGTCTTCGCCGACGCTCCCTGGCCCGATAAGCCGGTGCGCATCATCGTCCCCTTCACGGCGGGCGGCACCACGGATGTCGTGGCCCGCGTGGTGGGCGCCGAACTGGGACAGATGTGGCACCAGTCGGTGGTCATCGACAACCGCCCGGGCGCCGGCGGCGCCATCGGCGCCACGATGACGGCCAAGGCGCCGCCCGATGGCTACACGCTGCTGATGGCGTCCGGCAGCATGTTCACCGTCAATCCTTACCTGTACCGCAACCTGCCCTACACCCTGAAGGATTTCGACTACATCACCAACGTCGCCAGCGGCCCCATGCTGGTACTGGTGAACAATGCGGTGCCGGCGCACGACCTGAAGGAACTGATCGCGCTGGCCAAGGCGCAGCCGAAGAAGCTGAACTTCGGCTCGGCGGGCAACGGCAGCCAGGTGCATATGGCGGGCGAAGCGCTGGCCGACGCGGCCGGGATCCAGCTCACGCATGTCCCCTACAAGGGCGAGGCCCTGGCCTACAACGACCTGATCGCCGGCCAGGTACAGCTGGTGGTGGGCAACATCGCCGCGGCTTCCGTCTTCGCCAAGAGCGGCAAGGCGCGCGCCCTGGCCGTTACCGGCCCCGCGCGCTCGCCCATGATGCCCGACGTGCCGACCGCCAAGGAAGCCGGCCTGCCCGGCTACGAAACGACCGGCTGGTTCGCCCTGGTGACCGCCGTGGGTACGCCCAAGGACGTCATCGACAAAATCCAGCGCGATACCGCCAAGGTCCTGCAAAACCCCGCCGTGCGGGAGAAGCTGGCGGGGCAGGGCATGACGCCGGTGGGTAACACGCCGGCGGAGCTGGTCAAGAGCATCCAGGACGAGTCCGGAAAGTGGAAGGCCATCGTCGCCCGCCGCAATCTTTCCATTGAATGAGCGCGGCGCCGGTCGCGGCGGCAACGACCGCCGCGACCGCGCCAGCGCTGGGAGCAGCAGCATGAATCCAGATCTCGCGGCGGTGGAAGCAGCCGCCAAAGACCTTTACATCCGCGCCTTGAAGATCCTGCCGCCGGACATCAAGGCCGGCATAGACAGGCTGGCCGCGGAAGAAACCTCCGATGTCGCGCGCGGCGTCCTGCAGACCATGCGCACCAATATCCGTGTCGCCGAGGACCAGGAAAACCTGCTGTGCCAGGACACCGGCATACCGATCTACAACGTGGCCATCGGCCGCAACGTGCAGGTCGACGGCCACGCCCTGAAGCAGGCCATACGCCGGGGCTGCGAGCGGGCCACGCGCGAACACCCGCTGCGATCGTCGGTCGTGCATCCCTTGACGCGCAGGAACAATCACACGTCCTGCGGCTTCGACGTGCCGGTGATCCATATCGATTTCGACGACGCGCCCGACCAGTTGTCCATCGAAATGATTCCGAAGGGCAGCGGCTCCGAGAACAATTCCTTCCTGAAAATGGCGGTGCCCGCGGAAGGTATCGACGCCATCAAGACCTTCGTGGTCGACTGCGTCATCGCGGCGGGCGGCAAGACCTGTCCGCCCACCATCGTGGGCGTGGGTGTGGGCGGCACGTCGGATCTGTGCGTGGCGCTGGCCAAGCGCGCGGCGACTCGCCCGCTCGGCACGCAATGTCCCGATCCGGAGGGCGCGCAACTGGAGCGGGTGCTATCCGGCGCCGTGAACCAGCTGGGCGTCGGGCCGCAGGGCCTGGGCGGCGACGGCACGGCTTTCGCGGTGCACATCGAGCTGGCCCACACTCACATCACCATGAACCCCGTGGCCGTGAACATGCAATGCCACTCCGCCCGGCGGGCCAGGGCCGTCATCACGCCGCAAGGCATAGCCTACGGATTCTGACCATGGCGCACCACGAACTGACCATGCCCATCACCGAAGCGCAGGCGCGGCAGCTGCGCGTCAACGATACGGTTACGCTGCAGCGCACCTTGTACGGCATCCGCGACGCCACGCAGATCCATATGTTCGACAAGGGGCGCACGACGCGCATGGACCTGAACGGCCACGCGGTCATCCATACCGCGCCGAATGTACGGAAGGTCACGGCCAGCGAGGCCCATCCCGCGGGCTATGAGCCCATCTGCATCGGCACGACCACATCGGATCGCATGGAGCGCTTCACGCGGCCGCTGATGCAGCAATACGGCGTGCGGCTGGTGGTCGGCAAGGGCGGCCTGCGGCAGGACTCGCAAGATGCCTTCCGCGAACTGGGCGGCGCCTACCTGGCCATCATCGGCGGCACGGCGGCGCTGGAGACCACCTGGATAGAACAGATCGAGGACGTCGACCTGGACGACCTGAACCCCGAGTCGCTATGGCGCTTCCGCATCCGCGACTTCGGGCCCTTGCTGGTCGCCATGGACAGCCATGGCGGCAGCCTGTACGACAGCGTCAGGCAGGACACCGCGGCGCGCCGCGCCGCGGTCCTGGCCGGCCTGGGAGTAAGCGCATCATGAGCCTGGCCCTGCCTATCCAGCGCCTGCGTACCGATATCCTGATCCTGGGCGCGGGCGGCGCGGGACTGTTCGCCGCGCTGCACGCGCACCAGCGGGCGCCCGAGCTGTCGATCACGGTGGCCGTCAAGGGCCTGCTGGGCAAATGCGGCTGCACGCGCATGGTGCAGGGCGGCTACAACGTCGCCCTGGCGCCCGGCGACTCCGTGGAGCGCCACTTCATGGACACCATCGAGGGCAGCAAGTGGCTGGCGAACCAGGACCTGGCATGGACGCTGGTCAGCACGGCCATCGAGCGCATCCACGAACTTGAGAACGAGCTGGGCTGCTTCTTCGATCGCAACCCGGACGGCACGGTGCATCAGAAGGCGTTCGCCGGCCAGACCTTCGACCGGACCGTGCACAAGGGTGACCTGACGGGCATCGAAATCATCAATCGCCTGGCGGAGCAGGTCTGGCGGCGTGGCATCGGCCGGCTGGAGGAGCATCGGGCCCTGGCCCTGGTGCGCGGCGCGGACGGCCAGTCGCTGGCGGGCGTGCTGATGATAGACGTGCGCACCGGCGGCTTCGTTTTCGTGCAGGCGCGCGCCGTGCTGCTGGCCACCGGCGGCGGGCCGACCATGTACAAGTACCACACGCCGTCGGGCGACAAGAGCTGCGACGGCCTGGCCATGGCGCTCGCCGCGGGACTGCCGCTGCGGGATATGGAGATGGTGCAGTTCCATCCCACCGGCCTGCTGGCCGGCACGCAGACGCGCATGACCGGTACGGTGCTGGAGGAAGGCCTGCGCGGCGCGGGCGGCTATCTCTTGAACGGCGACCAGGACCGCTTCATGCAGCGCTACGATCCGCGCGGCGAGCGGGCCACGCGCGATATCGTGTCGCGTGGGATTTATGCCGAAATGCGCGCCGGTCGCACGTCGCCCAACGGCGGCGTTTATATCCAGATGCACCACCTGGGCATAGCCGAGGTGCGCCGCCAGTTCAAGGGCATGGTGGAGCGCTGCGCGGACTGCGGGTTCGACCTGGCCGGCGGCCTGGTCGAAGTGGTGCCCACGGCCCATTACATGATGGGCGGCGTGGTGTTCCAGCCGGACTGCCGCACGGCGCTGCGCGGCCTGTTCGCCGCCGGCGAGGATACCGGCGGCGTGCATGGCGCCAACCGGCTGGGCGGTAATGGCGTGGCGAACTCCACGGTGTTCGGCGGCATCGCCGGCGACAGCATGGCGGACTGGGTGCGGCGCGAAGGGCAGTGGCAGGCGCCCGACGAATCCGTCATCGCCGCCGCGGTCGACGATGCCCTGGCGCCGTTCACGCGGTCCGCCGACGGACTCAACGCCATCCGCGAGGCCTTGTACGACTGCATGTGGACCGACGTGGGGATCATGCGCGACGCCGCCGGCCTGCGGCGCGCGCGCGGCACGCTGGCCGCCTTGCGCGAGCAGCTGGCGCATACCGGCGTGGCGGGGGAAGACCGGGCGTTCAATCCGACCTGGCATGATTGGCTGAACCTGCGCAGCCTGATCACCGTCAGCCAGGTCATCACCGAAGCCGCGCTCGCGCGCGAGGACTCGCGCGGCGCGCATTTCCGCGAGGACTTTCCGCAGGCCGGCGACATGCTGGGTTCGGCGTATACCGTGGCGACGTGGCGGGACGGCGGCGTGCGCATCGCGCGCGAGCCGGTCGGCTTTACGCGCGTCGCGCCCGGAGAAACGCTGCTGCGGGACGCCGCCTGATCGCGATCCCGCTCCCATTCATCCGGCGATCGCGTTCGCCAGCAGGCTGATGCTGCCGACGATCAGCACCGTCCACAGCATGCGGAAGATGTACAGCGCGGGCACGCGGTGCCGCAGCCACGATCCCGCGCGCACGCCCACCAGGCAACAGGGCACCAGCCATACCATCAGCGCCAGCACCGCGGGCTGCAGCAGCAGTCCCGTGGCCGCGAACAAGACCAGCCGCGTCACCCCCGTCAGCATGATCAAGGTGCTGACCGTGGCGCGCAATGCATGGCGGTCTTCCAGGCGGCCCGCCAGGTAGATCGTGTACAGGGGACCGCCGGTGCCGAACATCGCCGTGAACCCGCCGCCGCTTACTCCCAGGGGTATCGCCCAGCCGGTGCCCAGGCGCCGGAACACGTCGCCGCCGCGCAGCCGCCATAGCGAATAGGCCAGCACGCCGACGCCCAGCACGATCAGCAGCGGGCGTTCCGGCACGTACATCAGCAGGCCCAGCCCCGCCACCATGCCGAGCAGCATCCAAGGGACGATGCGCCGCAGTTCGGTCATCTCCACATTGCTGCGGCTGGTCGCGCCCAGCAGCAATCCGGAAATCATGTCGCACACCAGCATGACCGGCACCGCGCGATGCAGCGGCATGACCTGCGTCAGCAAGGGCATGGCGACGATGGCCGAGCCGAAGCCGGTCATCCCGAAGATGGTGTAGCCACCGGCCAGCGCGATGCCGGCGATCAGCAGCGCCCACGCGTCTATGCCGGTGGCGGATGCCCCCAGATTCGATATCAAGAAATCCCACATCGTCCGGTATCCTCGCGCGGCTCAGGCGCTCGCCGGGCGGGTGACAGTGGGCGCGGGCAGGCCCTCGATCATGATGTTCAGGCAGGCCGGCAATCCCGAACGCGCGGCCTCGTCGATCGCCGGAGCGACCTGCGCCGGTTCGGTGACCTGCCTGCCGAAGCCGCCGAACGCGGCCGTCACCGCGTCGTAACGGGCCGGCAGCAGTTCGCAGCCGATCAACCTGTCCTTGCCATAGTCGCGCAGCTGGATCTGGTATTCCGCGTTCCAGCGCGCGTCGTTGCCCACCACGGCGATGAAGGGCAGTTGATAGCGCACCGCGGTGTCGATTTCGGCGGTGTGGAAGCCGAACGTGCCATCGCCCATGACGGTAACGACCGGGGCGTCGGGGCGCGCCAGGCGCGCGGCCAGCGCGAAGGGCAGGGCGGCGCCTATGGATCCCGCCACGCCATTGACGACGCGGTTCGGCGCATGCAGGCAGGCTTGCGCCCATTGGCCGATTTCGCCGCCGTCGGCGATGAACACCGAATCGGGATGGCTATCCAGCAGTTTCTGCAGGGGCGCCAGCGCCTGCACGGGATGCATCCGCCCCGGCATGGAAGAGCTTGCCGTTTGCCACGCCGCCGGGCGATAGGCCACGGCTTCGCGCACGTCCTGCGTCCAGGGCATGGACCGCCGCGCGGCGGTGAGGGCGGAGCCGTCCCGCGCCGTTTCAGCCGCGGTGGCCGCGGCATGCAGCAGCGCGTTCAGGGCCGACACCACGTCGGCCAGGGCCCACGCCGCCAGCCGCGGTCCCACCGCGCGACGGGTGCGCTCGAATTCGATGGCATCGGCATCGACCTGCAGGAATTCGCAATCGGCCGCGATGGCTGGCGCCTTGCCGAACTTCAGCGTGAAGTCCAGGCGCTTGCCCAGCAGCAGGATGCAATCGGCCTGCGCCAGCATCTGCGCGAAGGCGCCCAGGCTGGGGTCGGCGACGCCGCGCGGGCTTTCCATGCCTATGACGGGAATGCCGCAAGCCGCCTCCAGTTCGCGCGCCCGTGCGCGCGCCAGGCCCATCATGGCGGCCGGGCCGGTCAGGATCAGCGGCCGCCGTGCGGCTTGCAGCCGGCGGAGCAAGGAAGCGGCCATGCCGGGCTCCAGCGCCTGAGGCACCGCATCGAAGGATTGCGGCGCGTCCGCCGGCGCCGTGCAGGCCGCCTCCAGGGCGTCGGTCGGCAGGCCCAGGCTGACCGGCCCGGGCCTGCCGGACCGCGCGATGCGCATGGCCATGCCGACCTCGCGCGACATGGCGTCGGCGCTGGCCGCCGTGCCGGACCATTTCGTCAAGGGCTCGGCGACATCGGCCTGCCGCATTTCCTGGAAGGCGCCCATGCCGATCTGGTTGTTGGGCGCGTGGCCCGACAACAGCAGCACGGGCGCTTCCGCCATGGCCGCGGTGTACAGGGCCGACACCGCGTTGGCATGGCCGGGTCCGCCCGTGACCATGGCCACGCCGACCTCGCCGGTCAGGCGCGCCCACGCGTCCGCCATATGCACGGCGGCAGCTTCGTGCCGGACGTGGACCAGATCGATGCCGGCATCGATGCAGGCGTCGAACACCGGCATGATGTGGTTGCCGGACAGTGTAAAGATGCGCTTGACGCCGGCGGCTGCCAGGGTCTGCACGAGCGCGTCGGCGCCATTGCGGGATCGGGTCATGATGCAGTCTTCCTCCGTTCTATTTGATCTGTATGTTCAGCTTGCCGCCCAGGTCGCGGAACAGGCGGTATTGTTCTTCCGCGAAGCGCGCGGTGGCGGCCGGCGTCATGACGTTCGGCACGGAGCCGATATTCTGCACCCCGGCAAGCCACTCCTTATCCTTGGACAAGCGTAGCAGCACGTCGGCCCATAAGCTCACCAGCGGCGCCGGCATGTTCGGCGGTCCGTAGAGCGCGCTCCAGCCGCTGATGCGCTCCAGTTGCGGATAGCCGGTCTCTTTGGCCGTCGGGACGTCGGGCAGTTCCGGCAGGCGTTGCGCGGTGGTGGTCACCAGGGCGCGCAGGCGGCCCGCTTTCACATTGCCGATCAATGCGGTGACGTTGTTGCAGCTGAACTGCACTTCCCTGGACAGCACCGCCGCCGTCGCCTCGCCGCCGCCCTTGTAGACGATCTGCGCGGCGGCCTGGGGCGGCAGGCCGGCGGCGTCCAGCAGCATCTGCGTGGCCAGGTTCAGCACGGTGGCGGGGCCGGAGGTGCTGTAGTTCAGCTTGCCGGGCTGCGCGCGGATGGCTTGCACCAGTTCAGCCAGCGTACGGTAGGGCGCATCGCCGTTGACCACACAGACCATGGGGTTCAGGTCGAGCAGGCCCAGCGGCGTGAAGTCGTCCCACTTGTATTTCAGGTCTGCCTGCAAGGCGGGCAGAATGGCTTGCGAGCCGACCCGCGCCAGCAGCAGGGTATAGCCGTCGGGCGCAGCTTCGCGCACGAACATCGAGCCGATCGCGCCATTGGCGCCACCTTTGTTCAGCACCACCATGGGCTGCGGCAGCATGTTCTGCGCCGCCTTGGCCAGGTTGCGCGCCGCCAGGTCGGCATCGCCGCCCGCGCTGAAGGGTACGACGATCGTGATGGGATGTTCGGGGTAGCGGGATTCGGCAGCGCCGGCCGGTACGTGCGGCGCGCACGCGAACAGGCCTGCGGCGATCGCAAGGCACGCGATGCGATTCATAGGGTCTCCTCCGGCGGCGTGCGCCCGTCCGCGGGCCCGCCACGCTGTTATGGATTCTTTTACCGACCGGAGCCGCATTGCAGCCGGCAGCCCCGGGGGCGCCTTAGGGATAGCGATGCATGCGCCCGCCAGCGGCGCCCTTCATTGTTCTATATGATCTATATAAATAGAAAGCCAAATATTCTTCGGTCGAGACAAAGCAAATCTTCCTCTGCGCGGCACCCTTGCGCGCGAGGCGGGTGCCCGGGCCAGCCATGTCCTCCATACGCACGCTGAAAACCTTCCTGGCCGTGGCCCGTCACGGCACCTTTGCCGCCGCCGGCAAGGAGATCGGCCTGACCCCCGCGGCGGTGGGCCTGCAGATACGGGCCCTGGAAGAAAGCCTGAATTGCAGGCTGTTCGACCGCACCGCCCGGTCCGCGGTGCTGAACCCGGCCGGGCGCGCGCTGGTGCCGGAAGTGGCCGACATCGTGCGGCGCTATGAATCCCTGGGTACGGAGGCGGGCGGCGATGGCATGTCGGGCACCATGGTGGTGGGCGCGCTGGTATCCGCCTTGATGGGGGCCTTCGCCGACGCCTTGTGGACCGTGCGCCAGCGCTACCCGCGCCTGGACGTCCGCCTGTTCGCCGGCCTGTCCAGCGATTTCGCGATGCGGGTCGAGCGCGGCGAACTGGATGCCGCCATCGTGACGCAGCCGCCGCATCCCTTGTCGTCCAACCTGTTGTGGACGCCGCTGTATGCGGAACCCATGATCCTGATCGTGCCGCGCAAGCCGCATTTCCCCTTGGCGTCCAAGGTGGACGCGGTGCTGGCGGACTCGCCGTTCCTGCGCTTCGAACGCAATACCTGGACGGGCATCCTGGTCCAGGAGGTCCTCGACCGGCTCGGCGCGCAGGTGCGCGAAAGCATGGAGCTGAATTCGGTGGAAGCCATCGTCGAGCTGGTGCGGCATGGCTTCGGCGTATCCATCGTGCCGCGCCTGGCCAATGTGGCCTGGGCGCAGGACAGGGCGCTGCGGGTCGTGCCGCTGCCCGGCGTGGAGGTCTATCGCCGCGTCGGCCTGCTGGAGCGCGGGCGGCACAGCCGCACCGCCTTCACTGAAGCGGTCAAGGAATACTTTGCCCAGGTGTCCGTGGAAAGCGCGCCGCGCCGCCCGCCCGCAGGCGGGAAGCGCGGGCAGGGCCGCGGCGGCTTTCTGCTATAGTTGCGCCCTTCCCGCGTAGCCGGGTCCCGCTGTGCACCAGCGGGCACGAGCGAAAAACGCCGGGGACTTGAAGGGAAAGAAACTCGTGCTATAATCTTTCTTCTTTACTGAAGCGACGCCAAAAAGTAGTTCGGAACCTAGGTTTCAAGGACTATTTCCGCGGAACTTCAGCAGTAGTACAAAGCAGTACCAAAGCGCCCGTAGCTCAGTTGGATAGAGTACTTGGCTACGAACCAAGGGGTCGTGGGTTCGAATCCTGCCGGGCGCGCCAGAATTTCTAGCTTGATCAGCGACTTAGAGCGGCTTGATGGATGTCTCCATCAAGCCGCTTTTCTTTTGTGTTCTTTCGGTCTTCGGCGCCGCGATTTCATCGCCCCGGCTTGTCAGTGGAAGGCCCGGCCGGAACGAAGGACTTGAGAACCAGGTCGCACAGCGTGACGAGCAGGCCGGCGATTACCGTCGCCATAAGCCGATCCGCCAATAGGGACCAGTCCGGAGGCTGCCCTGCATCGATGATGAGCACGACGAGCGGGGTCATCAGCATCGAATAGGCGAGATAGTTGCCTTGCCGGAAATGGCTGCGCGCGCCGGCCAGCCCTCCGATCAGGACGACCAGCACACCAGCCGGCAGCGGCGAGCGCGGCAGCAATCCCGCCAGCAAGACCCCGATGCCCGTCCCCAGGGTACGCTGCGTCGTCCTGACGGCCCCCGGCTCCGGTCGCCGCGAAATCAGGAGAGCGACGGTCAGGCCGATCCAGTGAAAATGATGATCAGGCCAGATCCATTGCAGGAGGGCCGCGACGGACAGGCAGCCGCCGAGTCGCAGGGTATAGGTCCACCCGGCCAAGGTGCGTAAAGCGCGCAGACCATGCCTGAGCCGTTGCGCCACGGACGGCTGGCGCATCGATGCTTCCTCGCGCGGCTTCGGATTACGCCCGCGCATGAGCGCCGCAAAGCCCAGCCCCAACGCGGATGTCCAGATCGCACCGAGCGCCATCATGCCCAACAAGCCCGGGCCATCGTGGAGCGACAGGTCTGGCACCGCGCCGACAATCATCAGGAAGATGATGAAGCGGGTCGACGCGACCGCCATAGGCCGGCTGACACCGCCGATCAGGGCAGCGATCATCACCGTCGCGACCAGAAAGACGGCGGCGAGGTTTTCGTCGGCCGCAAGCGCAATCGCTACCATCGCCGCCAGGAAGGCGGGAGCCACGGCCCCGATCTCGTGCCGGACATGGTCGCGGACGCTCGTACCGCTTTCGACCCTGTTCACGGCGAGGCCGCCGAGGGCCGCGGCAAATCCCGCGGCTTCGTGTCCGGACACGAGCCCGGCAAGGACAGGGCCGGCCATGCCGAAGCCTGCCGCCAGTACGTCCGCGACCTCGAACCGCGCTTCGGGGCGCCAAAGGAAGACATCCCGGAAATGCCGGACGACGCGCTGCTTCACCATGGCAAGGGCGGACTCACTTTTGTCCAATTAGTACGCTATGCTTAGCATATGGCAAAAGACCTCGATGCGGAAGCCCTCTCCCTGCTGCGTGCGGTCCTCGCGCTCGGGCGGCGCCTGCGCGCGGAACGTCCGGACGGCGCGGTGACGCTCGCGGCGATCAGCCTTCTGGGCACGCTCAGCCGCCTCGGGCCGATGCCCGCTGTCCAGCTCGCCGCCGAGGAGCGGCTTCAACCGCAATCGCTGACGCGGATCATCGCCGGCCTCGAACGAGACGAGCTGATCGAGCGCCGGAAAGACCCCGCCGATCAGCGGGCGCTGATCATCGCGCTGACGGATAAGGGCAAGACCGTGCTCGCGAACGATCTTCGCGCCCGCCAGGCATGGCTGCGCGACGCAATGCTGACGTCTCTTTCGGGAGACGAGCGAGCCGCCTTGATCGCGTCCGCCGACATCATGCTCAAGCTGGCTTTCGATGCGCGCGGCAAACCGGACGCCGGGGACCCATGAGGCGTTCCAGGGGCGCCGTCGCGTTGTCGTCCCTCCCTGCCACGGGCGCGGAACGCGGCCCGCATCGGGCCGTTGGGTGTCAATCGATCGTAGCCCCCGACCGCTTCACCAGCAGGACCCATTTATCGATGTCGCCCTGGATAAAGCCCGCGAATTGAGCCGGCGTGTCGTCGCGGTACACCTCGTAGCCCAGCGCCGTCAGACGCTCTCGCAACGCAGGGTCCCGCATCACCGCCCGCGCGGCTTCGTTCAGGCGGTCGATCACGGGCTGCGGGGTACGCGCCGGGGCCAGCAGGCCGAAATCCACGGAGATCACATATCCCGGCACGCCCGCCTCGATCATGGTGGCGATGTCGGGCAGCAGCGGCGATCGCGCCTCGCCGGTGGTGGCCAGCGCCTTGACCTTGCCTTCCTTCACCAGCCCGGCGACGCTGGGGGTGTTGTAGAAGCCGAAGTCCACTTCTCCCGCGATGACCGCCGTCACGCCCTGCGGCGCGCCCCTATATGGAATATGCGTGGCGTTGGTGTTGGTCAATGCTTTCAGGTTTTCCGCCGATAGGTGATGAGTGGTGCCATTCCCGCCGGAAGAGAACGTCAGGCGGCCCGGATGCTCGCGCATGGCGTCGATCAGCGCTTTGACGGAGCCGTACTTGCCGTCCTGCTTGACGATCAACACATTCGATCCGCCGGCCAGATAGGCGACGGGAGCAAAGTCCTTCTGTGGGTCGTAGGGCAGCGTCTTGAACAGCCCCTGGTTGATGGCCCAGGTATTGTTGGATCCCATCACCAGCGTGTAACCGTCCGGGGCGGACCGGGCCACGTAGTTCATGGCGATCAGGCCGCTGCCGCCGGCCTTGTTTTCCACCACGACGCTCTGCCCCAGCCGTTCGGAAAGCCCCGGCTGGATGGCGCGCGCCAGGATGTCCGCGGTGCTGCCGGCGGCCAGCGGCACGACGAGCGTGATGGGACGTGACGGGAAATTGTCCGCCTGCGCCGTAAAGCCATAGCCGGCCATCGCGGCCAGGCAAACCCCTAATAGTTTTTTCATGACGACTCCGACGGTCGATATTGGCGATACGCGGGGAAACCGCGACCTGCCGGCCGCTGGTTTGCGCAACGCACCAAAGCTCGGCCAGCGTATCGGACACGGCGCCCGGTCCCTAGGCCGCCGCGCTTATATCGTCATGTCGTCGCGTTATGCACCCGCGGTCTTGCCGTAGGCCTTGATCGTGGCGCGCGCCACGGATGCGAAGGCTTGCGCCGCGGGCGACAGGGGATAATTCGCCAGCCGCACTAATGAAATCGGCCACTCGAGTTCCGGTTTGCTTAAGGGTATCCCCTTGATGCCGCGGGGCATGACCATGGTCGCGATGCGCGGCATCATGGCCACGCCCATGCCCGCCTGGATCAGGCCCAGGGCCGTGGAAACCAGCACGACGCGCTGTTCCACCCGCGGATAAATATTGTGGGCAATCAGTTTGCGGCTGATGGCCAGCCAGGCATGCGCGTTTGGATTGAGCTGGATACAGGGGATTTCCGCCAGGATCCGGGCGTCGATCGTGGTACGCCGCGCCAGGGGGTGGTCGTCGCGCACGAACAGCGACATTCCGCAATCCCACAGGTTTTCGACGACCAGCTTGGAATCGTCCGGAGCGATCAAGGCCCCCAACCCGATATCCGCTTCGTGCGCCAGCAGCCTGGCGCGAATGTGGTCGACCACGCAATCCACCACGGTCACTTCCAGTTCCGGGTGCTTCTTGTGGAAGCGGCGCAGGATTTCCGGCAGCAGGGTGGCGGCGGTCACATGCCCGACGGCGACATTCACCGAGCCGGCCTTCAACTGCGTCATGTCGCGGCATTCGCGCAGGGCGCCGTCGATGGACAGCACGGCGCGGCGAGCGACGTCGACGATGGCGCGTCCCTGCGGGGTCAGGGAGGTGTCTCTGCCACGTACCACCAGGGTTTGCCCCAGTTCGCTTTCCAGACGCCGGATCAAATGGCTGACCGACGGCTGGGACATGCCGAGTTGTTCGGCGGCGCCCGTGAAACTGCCCGTTTCGCCCACGGCGATCAGCGCGCGCAACTGTCGCAGCGAAACGGGTTCGGAGATGTCTTCCATAGCGTGGCGTCATGGAGAAATAGCTTGTATACCATAGGAGCATGGAATGCGCGCCATTAGGATGGACTGGTATCCATTGCACCGTGAGTCCTCCATGCCGCATTCCCAGTACGCCCGCCATCTGATGGGCTCCGCCACCATCGACCCGACCGGCGAATTCGAGGCAGGCAGCTTCGCTTGTTTTACCTTGACGTATACGGCGGGATACTTCGGCATCGACGACACCGGCTCGCTGAAGATCGTGCACCGTTTCGCCAGCGATATGGGCAAGCCGCAGTTCGACGATCCCAAGGGCTGGAACTACACGACGGTCGAGGCCAGCAATGGCGCCGTATTGCAGGTCGAATACGACGGCAAGCGCAACATCCGTCCGTGGGACAAGACGCTTTTCATACGTGTCGTGCGCGGCTATCTGGAAGAGGGCGATCGCATCGTGGTGCGTTTCGGCGACACTCGCCAAGGCTCGCCGGGCATGCGGGTCCAGACTTTCCACGAACCCACATTCGAATTCCGCGTGCTGGTCGACGCCTTCGCCACCTACAACTACACGGAGCTGCCCAGCTCGCCGACGATATCGATCGTGGCCGGCCCCGCGGCCACCTACAAGGCGATCCTGCCCACCTTGGCGGAGCTTGGCCAGCCGGTGCGGCTCGGCTTCAAGGGCGAGGACAAATGGGGCAATCCTTCGCATCGCGTGTCGGGGACATTCACGTTGCGCGGCAACCTGGCCGTCGCGGGAATGCCGGCCGACTTTACGGTGACGGCAGGCGACTACGCCACCGTGATCGGGAACATCGTGCCGACGCAGGAAGGTGATCTCGAAATCGAAGTGCTGCACGAAGGCCGCGTCGTGGCGCGCAGCAATCCCTGCCGCGTGGCGGCCCGTCTCGAACGCCGCCATTTCTGGGGCGACCTGCATGGCCAGTCGGAAGAAACCATAGGCACCAATTCCGCGGAGGAGCTGATCGTCTTTGCGCGCGACCGCGCCTTCCTGGACGTGATGAGCCATCAGGGCAACGATTTCCAGATCACCACCGATTTCTGGGAACAACTGAACGGCCTTACCGCCCAGTACAACGAAGACGGCCGCTTCGTCATCTTTCCGGGGTATGAGTGGTCCGGGAACACCGGCCTGGGGGGCGACCGCAATGTCATGTACTTGCGGGAGGGCCGCCCCATCCACCGTTCCTCGCATGCGCTGGTGGACGACTTGACGGACCTGGATAGCGACTGCAACAGCGCCGACCAGTTATTCGAGGCGCTCAAGGACGAGGACGCCGTGGTCTTCGCGCACATCGGCGGGCGGTATGCCGACATTACCCTGTCGCACGACGCGCGCATCGAAAGATCGGTGGAAATCCATTCCGACTGGGGCACCTTCGAATGGCTGCTGGAGGACGCCTTCAAGCTGGGCTATCGCGTGGGCATCCTGGCCAACAGCGACGGCCACAAAGGCCGCCACGGCGCGAGCCATCCCGGCGCCTCGCTGTTCGGCGCTTATGGCGGCCTGAGCTGCCTGATCGCCGACGAATTGACGCGTCCCGCGATCGCCGAAGCGCTACGCCAGCGGCGCCATTACGCGACTACCGGCTGCCGCGCCTATCTGGACGTGCGCGCGCATTTTCCCCGGCCGGCGCGGCGCTGGTCGGATGACCCGAATCTGGGCCAGGCGGTAACGCACCGGCAGGTGCAAAGCGCCGATATGGGCGCGATCATCGAATACGACGGCGACGTCGTCGAGTTCGAGTTCGACGTCGCCACGCATGGGGCCATCGAGCGTGTCGAGGTCCGCAATCGCATGGAAGTCGTGCACACTTTGCATCCCTATGCCGCCGGCGATCTGGGCAGCCGCATCCGTCTGGTATGGGAGGGATCCGGCTATCGCGGGCGCGGTCGCCAGACCGTGTGGGACGGCGAGGCGTCGCTGAGCGGCAACGCCTTCGTCGATCCAAGGCCGATCAATTTCTGGAACCTGGATAAAACGCTGGATCATCCGGAGCCCGGCCGCCTTTGCTGGAAATCGCTGACGACAGGCGGGTTCAGCGGTGTCGACGTGCGCCTGGCGGATTCGAACGCCGGTGTCTTGAAGGTGCATACCCCGCTTATCGACGTGGAGGTCGAGGTGGCGGACATCGGGCTGGCGCCTGTCGTGCGCGAGAACGGCGGCATACAGCGGCGCTTGCAAATCTATCGCCTGCCGGATGCGAACGAGGTGCGCCGCATGCGCCGCAAGGTACAGGTTCCGCTGCACGCCGGCATGGACAATGCGATTTACGTACGCATCACGACCGAGGACGGCTTCTTCATTTATTCCAGCCCTATCTATATCGCGAAGAAATAAGCCTGCTCCGGCCGGTGTTCCCGCGGATGCGGACCCGGATACGGGCAGGCCTTCAGGCGGCATCAATAAATGATGTTCGGCGCCAGCTTTTCCCCCGTCAGGAAGCGCTTGTGGGTCAGATGCATGAGGTCAGGCGCCGCGTTGCCGTTGACGATCAATTCGGCCAGCATCGTTGCCGCGCCCATCGAACTGCTGAACCCGTGCCCGCTGAAGCCGGTGCACAGATAGACATTGCGCATGCCGTCCACCTCGGACACCACCGGGATGCCATCGGGCGTGTTGTCGATCGCGCCGCCCCAGGCGATATCGAGCCGCTCCGGCCCAAAGCCGGGAAATACCTTTTCCGATGCCTCGTATGCCGACCGCACCAGGGACATATCCGGGGCGGGATCGAGCACGCGGTTGCGTTCGAAAGGAGAGCGATTCAGGTACAGGTAGTTGAATTCGTTCCAGAGCTGGCGGAAGAATTCACGGCCGAATCGCAGTTTGATGCTTTTGCGGCGGCTTGCATACAGGCCCATGAAACGGGTCCCGTAGCGCAGGCTGTTGGGCACGATGGGCACCGACCCGCGCCCGCTCTTGGCCAGGATGTATCCGCCATCCGGCCGCTCGCGCAGCGAGAACTCGGGCGCTTTCAACGGGCCGCGGAAATCCAGCTGCATGTCGTCGCGAGTCCTGGACGCGGACGAGTATACGTTCAGCGTCGGCAGCACGATCTTGTGCTTGACGCAGAACAGCGACGACCAGGCGCCGCCGGCGATGACCACGGCATTGGCCCGGACGAGGCCCCGTTCGGTCCTGACCCCGGCGATTTTGCCGCCTTCGAAATGCAGCTCGTTGACGGCACAGTTCTGTTGCACCGAAACCCCCATGCGGGCCGCATGGCGGGCAATAAGCGGCACCGCGCATGATGGATCGGCGTATCCGTCGTGGAACGTCCGGACGCCGCCTATCCAGGGGCTGCCGTTTTCCGCGTAGATTTTGTTCGCCTGTTCGCGGCTCAGCATTTCGGCGGCAACGCCGGAGCGTTGCGCGAACCTGAACCATTCTTCCCAGCCCGCGAGCTCGGATTCGCTTTGCGTGACAAAGGT
Organism: Bordetella sputigena; assembly: GCF_965137885.1. NCBI lineage: Bacteria > Pseudomonadati > Pseudomonadota > Betaproteobacteria > Burkholderiales > Alcaligenaceae > Bordetella > Bordetella sputigena. The sequence continues at coordinate 286,982 of NZ_CBCSCA010000004.1, read as the reverse complement.
GATGCCCGTCTCGCGAAAGCCCACGTCCGCGCCGATCTCCTTGGATATTTCGGACCAGCGCTTTACGCTCAGCTTGGCCATGCCCAGCTCGCGTGTGTCGCGGCCCAGCGTACGGCACCAGCCCCAATTCCGGCTGCTCTGCTCGGCGGCGATTTGTCCTTTTTCGAAAACGCCGACGGTTTTCCCTCGCTTGGCGAGCTCATAAGCGGTGATCACCCCCGCGGCGCCCCCGCCTATGACCGCGATGTCCACGCGTTCGGGAAAAGGGGTATTAAAGTCTACCTTCAGTAACGGCTGTCTCATGATGCTGATCGTTGGGCCTATGCGGTAGCGGGCTGCAGTTGCGGATATTGCTTCTTCAAGTCCTCGAAGATCGCCGAAATCACCGCGGCGCCTGGCGGGACCGCGCCTTCCCGTTCCCTGGCCTCCAGCGCGTCGAAAATCTTGATCTTCAGGAAGTGCCGCCAATTCGCGGGTACGCCGGCGAGCACGGACGTCAGCACGTCATAGCGCTCCTCGGTCCAGGAACGTTCGAATTCGTCCCGCCCGGGGCCATAGTCGAAGTGCCCGGCTCGCGGCTCGCGTGCCCTGGCCGCCGTGGCCCGCAGGCGCTCGGTCGCCGCGGCGTCTACCGCGCCGCCGGAAATCACGACGAAATAGTCGTTCCTGGCCGATTCCACCGACACGTAGCCGCAACGGACGTCGTGCGCCACGCTCTCGGGGTCGCGTTCGATCGCGGGACCATAGCCGCCACCGCCGCAGCCTTCCAGGCGGATCACGTCGCCCGGCTGGCAATGGATCAGATCATTGACGCCCAGGTTCTCTTCCCGCGGCGAGTCGGGGTTGCGCAGGAATCGGGACACCGAACCCGCCTTGCCACCCAGCACGCCCCAGGAGGCGAAGCGGGACTTGTCGCGATTGCGCGCGGTCACGATGGAGTTGGGCGCGAAGACCTTGAATTCCATCACGGTACCCAGGCCGCCACGGAATCTGCCCACGCCCGCGCTGTTCGGCACCAGGCCATACCGGGTGATCCGTATGGGGACTTCGGCTTCGTTGATCTCGACGGGCGTGTTGCGCAGGAAGGCCACGATGGCGCCGGATGCTTCCGATCCATCGCCATCGAGCGCGCCACCGGCGCCCCCGCCCACCGGGCCGATCGCGGCGATGACATTGTGGCCGCTGCTCGACGTCGTGCGGACGTTCATGATGCTCATGCCGCCCGCCGGCGACGCCGGCATGCGGTCGGGCAGCGCCAGCGAGAACGCGCCTATCGTCGCGTATTGCACCAGTTTGCACGTCAGGCTGCGCATGCCCACCGCGGCCGGGGGCAGCGGGTTGACCACCGTGCCTTCGGGCAGGACGCAGCGCGCCACGCGGATCATGCCGGCGTTCAGCATGATGCCGGGGTTCAAGGTATAGAGCACGTAGTTCAGGCCGACCAGGGCCAGCACGTGCCTTTCCTTGCCGCCTGTCGGCATGTTCAAGGACGAATTCAGTTGGGGATCGCTACCGGTGAAGTCGAATTCCAGCTCGGACCCGCGTACGCGCAGGCACAGCGCGACACGCAAGGGCTTGCCATTGACGGAATCCTCGTCGGCGAATTCGGAAAAGCGGTATTCGCCGTCCGGGATATCCGACACCAGCACGCGGGCCTGCTCCTCGGCGTAGTCCAGCAGCGCCTGGATGCCTTCCCTGAATGCGGCGACACCGAACCGCTCGACGATTTCCAGGACGCGCCGTTCGCCGGTCATGAGCATGGAGATCTGCGCGTTCAGGTCGCCCCGATTCTGTTCCGGCGACCGTACGTTCACCTCCATGACCTTCATCAGCTCTTCGTTCAGCACCCCGCCGCGTACGATCTTGCTGGGGATGAAGCGGATGCCTTCCTGGTGGACTTCGGTCAGGGTACGGGACAGGGACGCGGGGACCGCGCCGCCCATATCGGTGTTGTGCACGTGGCCGCCCACATAGCAAACGATCTCGCCCTCGTAAAAGACCGGCTTCCACATCATGACATCGGGCGTATGCGTGGCGACATAGCCGCTATACGCGTCGTTCGTCATGCCGATGTCGCCCGGTTCGTAGGGGCCGGCCATCTCGATAACGGAGCTGAAGTCCAGGCCGGGATACCATGTCGCGCCCAGCGTTTTCGGCGAGGCGAAGGTCAAGCCTTCCGGCGTCATCAGCGTGCAGGAGAAGTCCTCGGTTTCCTTGATGAACGCGGAGTGCGCGGTCCGGACCAGGGTATAGGCCATGCTTTCCGCCGCGGCCACGCAATAGTTGGCGAAAATTTGCAGCGTGGATTTGTCGAAACTCATTTGTCAGTGCTCCTCGCTACCGCGGGCTTGGATTTCCAGGTTGCCGTACGCGTCCACATCGACGACGTACCCGGGCAGGACCGTGGTGGTGCAATCGTCTTGCGCGATGACGGCGGGCCCTTCCAGGCGATGCCCGCGCAGCAGGTCGGTCCGGCGATACAGGGGGACATCCCTGGTCTCGCCATCCATCCATACCGGCATGTGCTTGAGCGGCTGGGGGACGCCCGTGCCGCGCTCCACCTCGCGCAGGCTGGGCTTGGGAGTGCGGGACGTGATCACCAGCCGCAGCGCGACGATCTGCAATGCGGCGTTGGCATCGCTGTGGCCGTACAGGCGGCGGTGCTCCGCATGGAACGCCGCGCCGATGCTGGCCATGTCGCCGCTTCGTATCCACTCGCTGTCCAACGGGGTGTCGATCTCGAAGGATTGCCCCCGATAACGCATATCCGCCGAAACGGCGACGGTCGCGCTACCCGTGTCGCCGCCTTCGGCGGCCAGCCACTCGCGCGCCTGGGCCTCCAGCAGCGCGCGTTCGCGTTCCAGCGCTTGCAGGGTCTGCGGTGTCAGGTCGTAGTAGGTGGTCTTGACGAAGTCGTTCTTCAGGTCCGCGATAAGGCCGCCGAGCGCCGACAGCACGCCCGGCGTGGTGGGAACCAGCATCTTGCCGACGTTCAAGGCGCGCGCCAGGTAGCACGCCATCATCGGGCCCGCGCCGCCAAAGGGCATCATGGTGAATTCGCGCGGGTCGATGCCGAAGCGCGACACGATGCGGCTGACACCGGCGTACATGCTCGATACCGACACATTCACGATCGCTTCCGCGGTTTCGCCCAGGCTTTTGCCGAGCTTTTGCGCCAAGGGCGCAATGGCGTCGCGCGCGGCCTGGACGTCGACCTTGACGGCGTTGTAGCCCAGTTCGGCGCCGCCGATGATGCCCAGCGCCGCGAAGGCGTCGGTAATGGTCGGTTGCGTGCCGCCCCGGCCGTAGCAGACCGGCCCGGGGTTCGAGCCGGCGCTGTCGGGCCCGACCTTCAACACGCCGAAACGATCGACCCAGGCGATGGACCCGCCACCGTCGCCGACCGACGAGACTGAGACGGAAGGAATGTGGATCTGGAAATCGCCGATGTATTCGCCGGTGGCGTACTGCGGTTCCCCGTCGATGATCAGGGCCATGTCCGCGGTCGTGCCGCCGATGTCCAGGCTCATGCAGCGCTTGATGCCGCATTGCTGCGAGACGTAGGCGGCGCCGATCACGCCGGACGCCGTGCCCGACAGGATCATCTGCACGCAGTTGCTCTTGCCGTATTCGGCGCTCATTACGCCGCCATTGGATTTCGTGACCTTCAGGTCCACGCCCACGCCGGCCTGCGCGAGGGCGCCCTGCAACTTGGTCAGGTAGTTCGCCACGCGCGGCTGGACATAGCCGCCTATGACGGCGGTAAGCGTCCGCTCGTACTCGCGGATGATGGGCCAGACCTCGTGCGAGCAGGATACGAACATCCCGGGGAGCGCGGCTTCGATCAACTGCCTGACCTGCTTTTCATGAGCGGGATTGCGATACGAATGCAGCAGCGAGATCACGATGCCTTCGCAGCCGGCGGCCTGCGCGGCCTTGGCCGCGGCCAGCACGCTTGCCTCGTCCACGGGCGTTTCTTCCGTGCCGTCCGCGGCAAGGCGCTCGATGATGCCGAACACGCGGTCTCGCGTGATCAGGGGCGCGGGGCGCTTGGACGTCAGGTGATACATGTCCGGGATCTTCAGCCGGGCAATATCCAGGACGTCTTCGAAGTTGCGCGTCGTGATCAGGCCCAGCTTGAGTCCCCGCCGCTGCACCACCGCGTTGACGCCGACGGTCGTGCCATGCGTGAAGTAAGCGACGTCTTTCGGGTCTATGCCATAGCGCTCCCCGAGCTTGGCCATGCCGGCCAGCACCTCGCTGCCGGGTTCATCCGGACGCGAGAAGACTTTCAGCGTGCGGATCGTGCGTGTTTCGTCGTCCAGGACGGCGAAGTCGGCGAAAGAGCCACCGATGTCGACCCCGATTCTCAATCCCATTTTCTGTAGTGCCCCATGTAGATTTCCTACGGTAGCGGGCAGTTTAAGTAGCGCCGCCATATAGCGACAAATTCGAATACATCAGGAGGCTATACATTTTCGGTATGCGGGCGCGCCGCGGGCTTCGCGAGGCGTTCGTCCGTCGCCGCCAGGCGCGCGGGACATGCCGGCGGGCGGCATGTCCCGCGTATATCAGAAATGTATGCCCCCCGCAGATATTCGAATTTGAGGTGGCTGCGACACGGTCCTATGCTTATTTCCCGGGACTTGCGTCGAATCCGGCATCTCGCCCGTATTTCGCCTTCCCGACCATCCGGCATAAGCCCAAGAGGCGAAAAGGGGAACACAAATGAAGACCACCAGAAGAGATTTTTTCTCGGTGTGCGGTTCGGTGGGCGCGCTTGCCGGCCTGCCGTCGTTCGCATGGGCGCAGGAAACTCCCAAGAAGGGCGGCCACGTGCGGTTCGCGGTGCAGAATGGCTCGGTATCCGACACCCTGGATCCGGCCAAGGGCGCGCATTCCGGGGACTGGACCAAGCAGTTCTGCATTTTCAATGCCTTGACCGAGTTCAATGATTCATTGATACCGGACCTGGCGCTCGCCGAACGCCTGGAAAGCACCGACGGCATGCACTGGAACGTGACGATCCGGAAAGGCGTCCAGTTCCACGATGGCGCGGAGTTGTCCGCCGATGACGTGGTGTATTCGCTGGTACGGCACAAGGATCCCGCCGCGGCGTCGAGGGGCTTCTCCATTGCCAAGGATTTCGCCGACGTCAAGGCGAACGGCAAGTACGAGCTCTCGATCACGCTCGTGCGCCCGAACTTCGATTTTCCGTCCGTGCTGGGCGCCAGCTACTTTCTGATCGTCAAGAACGGCACCACCGACTTCGCCAAGCCAGTCGGCACGGGGCCTTTCATGGTCGACACCTTCACGCCGGGGCGTGGCTTTTCCGGCAAGCGCAACCCCAACTATTGGAAGCCCGGGTTGCCTCATCTGGACACGGTGGAAATCGTCAGCGTCCCGGATAATGCCGCGCGGGTCAATGCGGTCCTGGCGGGCGACATCGATATCTGCTCCCTGGTCACGCACGGCTACGCCGACCAGGTGAAGCGCAGCAACAACACGGATCTGGTCGTCAACAAGCTGGGCCTGTACACCGACTTGATCCTGCGGCAGGACAATCCGATCGCCGGCAACCCCGACTTTGTCGCCGCGGTGCGCTACATGCAGGACCGCAAGCGCATGGTCGACTATGTCATGCGCGGCTACGGCCTCATCGGCAACGACCACCCGGTGGCGCCTTGGGACCCGTACTATCTGGAAGGCCTGCCGCAGCGGCCTTTCGACCTGGACAAAGCCAAGTTCCACATGAAGAAAAGCGGCCTGGCCGGCCAGACGCTGGAAGTCATCTGCCAGCCCGGCATCGCCGGGTCCGTGGAAGGCGCGCAGTTCCTGCAAGGCTTCGGTGCGGCGGTGGGCTTCAACTTCAAGGTCAAGCAGGTGCCGACCGACGGGTATTGGTCGACCTACTGGGCCAAGTTCCCCATCACCTATGGGTCGATCAACAACCGTCCGAATGTCGGGATGATCTTCGAGCTGTTCTATACCTCGACGTCGCCGCTGAACGAAGCGAAGTGGGTCAATCCGAAACTGGATCAACTGCTGGACGCCGCGCGCGCTCAGGGCGATTTCCAGAAGCGCAAGGCGATCTATGGGGATATGCAGACACTCGTGCACGAGAGCTCCGGGACGATCGTTCCGGTTTTCGACGTGATCCTGGACGGTGTGTCGAAGAAGGTGCGAGGTTATAAGCCCAATCCGTCGGGAATGAGCATGGGATACCGGTTCGCGGAAGCCGTCTGGCGGGCGTAGCCGGCCGGGCAGCCCGGTGCAATTGCAGGGCCACGATCGATCACACGATCGTGGCCCTTTGCATGCATGGTCCGAAACCGCTTGTCAGCCGATGGATTGCAAGGCCCTACGCTGCTCATCGATGCGGGCGCAGGAGTCCTCCAGCCAGCCGGGCCGCAGCTCCGGTACGGAGTCGACCAGCAGGCGGGTATACGGGTGGCGCCCCTGGCCGTACAGCCCGGTCCGCTCACAACCGTCCACCTTGCGACCCTTGTAGAGCACCGTGATGTCATCGCACGTCGTGGCGACGGTCGATATGTCGTGGCTGATGAACAGGTAAGTCACGTTCAGGGCGCGCCGCAATTCCACCAGCAGGTCCAGGATGGCGGTCGCCACGACGGTATCCAATGCCGAAGTCACCTCATCGCAGATGATGAGGTCCGGTTCCGCGGCGAGGGCACGGGCCAGGTTGATGCGCTGCTTCTGGCCGCCCGAAAGTTCGCCGGGCCGCCTGCGCGCGATCTCCGCGGGTAATTTCACCATGTCGAGCAGCTCGGACACGCGGCGCGGGACCTCGTTCCTGGCGCAGCGTTTGAAAAGCAGCAGCGGACGTGAAAGGATGGTCGCGACGTCGTGGGCGGGATTGAGAACCTTGTCGGCGTTCTGGAATACCAGCTGGATGCGCCGGTGCAGGTCGGCGCTGCGTTGCGTCACATTGCCCGCGATCGCTTGCCCGGCGAATTGCACCGAGCCGCCGGCGGGCGCCAGCAGTCCGGCGACGACGTAGGCAAGCGTCGACTTCCCCGAGCCCGATTCGCCGATGACGCCCATGGTCGAGCCCCGGCGCACCGTCATGTTGACGCCGTGCAGTATGGGGACGGCCGGCATGCCGTCGCGATTGCGGCGACCGTAGCCGGCCGTCAAATCATTGACCTCCAGCAGCACCGGCTGTTCGGCGGCCGCGCGCGCGTCGGCATCGCTCAGCCGCTCGACGGGCGCGGCCGCCGCAATCAGGCTGCGCGTATAGGCATGGACAGGCGCCTCGATGATCTGGTCCAGCTTGCCCATCTCCTGCACCTGGCCATCGCGCAGAACGATGGCGCGGTCGGCCACCTGCGCTACGACGGCCAGATCGTGCGAGACATATACCGCGCTGATGTGATGTTCCTTGATGGCCTTCTTGAAGGCGAGCAACACTTCTATCTGCGTCGTGACGTCCAGCGCCGTCGTCGGCTCGTCGAAAATGACCAGTTCCGGATCCGACATCAGCGCCATCGCGGCCATCAGCCGCTGTAGCTGTCCGCCCGATACCTGGTGCGGATATCGGTCGCCTATGGTTTCGGGCGAAGGCAGCGCCAATGACCTGAACAGGTGTACCGCCTTGGCCCGGGCCGCATCGGGGTGCATGATTCCCTGGACCCGCACGCTTTCCGTGACCTGGTCGATGATGCTGAGGGAGGGATTGAACGACGCCGCGGCGCTCTGCGCCACGTAAGCGACTTTGTTCCCGCGCAAGCGGCGCAGCTTGCCCTCGGGTGTCCGGGCGATATCGATCCCGCCGACGACGATGCTGCCGCCCGCGATGCGGCAGTTCCTGCGGGCGTAGCCCAGCAAGGCCAGCGCGATGGTGGTCTTTCCGGAGCCGGATTCGCCGATCAGCGCCAGCACTTCGCCTTTGCCGACCTTGAAGCTGACGTCCTTGACGATCGCGGTGTCGCTTGTCGCCGTGGCGCGCGCGACGACCCGCAGGTCCTGTACCGAAACCAGATCCTGTGTCATGGCTGCTCCTGCGCACCGGCGGATTTTCGGGAGGCCAGGCTGTCGATGAACAGGTTCACCCCTATGGTGAGCGTGGCGATGGCCAATGCCGGCATCAGGATCGCCAACGCCCCGGTCGACAGGCCGGACAGGTTTTCGCGCACCAGCGAGCCCCAGTCGGCGTCGGGCGGCTGGACGCCCAGGCCCAGGAAGCTGAGGGCGCTGAGCATCAGCACATTGAAAACGAAGCGCAGGCCGAAGTCCGCCAGCATGGGGTGGATCATGTTGGGAAGGATGTCGCGGCACGCGATGTACAGATGGCTTTCGCCGTTCAGCCGGGAGACCGTGACGTACTCCATGGCATTGAGGCCGACCGCTTGCGACCTGGCGATCCGATAGGCGCCCGGCATGTACGTCACCGCGGCGGTCAGTACCAGGACCGGCAGGGATGACCCGTAGATGGCGATCATCAATAACGCCAGGATCTTGCTGGGCAGGACGAGCAGGGTGTCGACCAGGCGGCTCATGATCTCCTCGAACCATCTGCCCGCCACGGTCGATAGCAGCGCGAGCAGCGTGCCGGAGGTGCTGGCCAGTACGGTGGCGGCCAGTGCGAGGCCGATCGAGTAGCGCGCGCCGTAAAGGATGCGGCTCAGCATGTCGCGTCCCAGATAGTCGGTGCCCAGCGGAAAGGCCGCGCTCGGCGAGCCGAATATCTCGCCGCCGGAAAAGTCCGTGATGCCGTAGGGGGCGATCCAGGGGCCTATGACGGCGACGACCAGCCACATCGTGGTGAGGCAAAGGCCCAGCCGGCCGGTGCCGGAAAGGGATAGAAAGAACCGCCAGGGTCGGATAGCCATATTCCTGCCTTTGCGTATCAGCGCAGTTTCGGGTTCAGCACGATGGTGCAGATATCGGCGACCATCAGCAGCAGCAGATAGCAGGTGCTGAAGAAGATCACGCAGAACTGCACGACCGGCAGGTCCCGGTTGCTGACGGCATCGACCAGGGTGCTGGCCAGGCCGGGATAGGAAAAGATCGTCTCGACGATAATCACGCCGCCAAGCAGATACGACAGGCTCAGCGCCATCGCGTTGACGATAGGTCCGACTGCATTGGGCAGCGCATGCCGCAGGACGGCCCGCGTCATGCGCAGGCCTTTCAGCACGGTCATTTCGATATACGGCGCATCGAGCTGGTTGATCAGGGCGGCGCGCGTCATGCGCGACATTTGCGCGACCACGACGCAGCACAGTACGAGCACCGGGAGACTGTAGCCCCGCAGGAAGGCGACCAGGCCCGCGTCCTGCGGCCCGAAGGACAGGGCGGAGGCCCAATGCAGCTTGACCGCGAAGATCAGTACGGCCAGCGTCGCGACGAGGAATTCCGGTACGGCCACGACGGACATCGTCGACAGCGCAATGATCCGATCCAGCCGCGAGCCGCGGTACATCGCCGCCAGTATGCCCAGGATGAGGGCGACGGGCACGGATACCAGCGTGACGACGGCGGCCAGCGTGAGCGTATTGGGAACGCGGGGAAGCACGATATCCCGGACGGCCATGCCGTTGGCATAGGAAGTGCCGAAGTCGCCGGTGGCCAGGCCGCTCACCCACTTCACGTAGCGCCAGAGCGCGGGCTGGTCCAGTCCGAGCTTGTGCCTGAGCGCCGCCACGGTTTCCGGCGTGGCGGCTTGGCCCAGCGACATCTGGGCGGCATCGCCGGGCAGCAGGCTGGCCATGAAAAACACCAGCGCCGAGACAAGGAAGAGCGTAAGCAGCCCAACGCCGATGCGTTGACCGATCAGACGCAGGATCGGGCCATTCATATGAGATCTCCATCCTTGGGTTGTCGGGACGATACGAGGCGCCCCGGCCGCGTGTCGCGGATCAATACAGCAGATCCTTGATCCGGTAATACGCGCCGATGACAGGCAGGAACCAGGTTCGGCCGGCGTAGCCGGGCAAGGCCGGCCAGTTCCGGCGCTCCCATGGGTTCGTTCTGCGCTTGCCCATCAGCATATCCGCCATCAGGTTGCCCATGTAGACGGACATCTGCGTGCCGTGCCCGCTATATCCCATGGCGTAATAGAGGCCTTCGTGCTGGCCCGCGGATGGCAGTCGGTCGGCCGTGGCTTCGACCTGGCCGCCCCAGCAGTAGTCGATACGCACGTCCTTCAGCGCCGGGAGCAGGCGTGCCAGGCTGGCCTCCAGAATGCGTCCGCTCTTGGCGTCGGAAGCGGGATTGCTGCGCGCGAAACGCGCGCGGCCGCCCCAGACCAGCCGGTGATCGGCCGTCGGCCGGAAGTAGTTCCCGAAGTTCAGGCTCGTCACATAATTGCGCCGGTTCGGCAGGGCCTGGTCCAGGAGGTCGGGAATAGGCTCCGTGACGATGACGAAGCTGCCCACCGGCACGATGCGCCGTTGCCACCAATCGAAGGGGCCATGGTTGGAGCAGCCGGTGGCCAGCAGGACCTTTCCCGCTTCGATATCGCCACGGCGGGTGGTGACCCGGAACCGGTCCCCGCCCAGCGGCGTCAGGCCGGTCACTGGGGTTTGTTCATATATGCGAGCGCCCCGGCGGGCCGCCGCGGTGGCCAGGCCGGTGCCGAATTTGCCCATATGCATCTGCGCGGCGCGCGGGTCCAGCAATCCGCCGTGGAACCGGTCGGTGTCCAATTCGCGCCGCACGTCGGCGGCGGACAGCAGCTCGACCGGCAGGTCGAGATGCCTGCGCAGTGCATCGTAATTGCGGGCCAGGCCGGCGACGTGCTTGGCCTTGCTTGCGAGTTTTATCTTCCCCCGGCGCACGAAATCGCAGGCGATCCGCTCTTCCGCCACGGTGCGCTCCACGAAGTCGACGGCGTCATCGTAGGCGCGGTAGTAACGCGTCGCGGCCTCGGCGCCGTACTTGTCGACGAGCTCGGCCAGCCCCTGGGCCGTGCCCGGACTGCAGTGGCCGCCGTTACGGCCGGAGGCTTCCCCGTGTATGCGCCCGGACTCCAGCAGCACGGCTTCGACGCCCTGGCGGGCCAGGGTCAGGGCGGCCGACAGTCCCGTGAACCCGCCGCCCACGATCACGACGTCGGCGCGGGCGGGCGGATCGCCGGCGGCGCCGGCTTCGAAGGCCGGGGCGGTGGCCAGCCAATACGATTCGAACCTCATGGTCAGAGTCCGACGACGGCGGCGAGCCCGCCGATATCGCGGATTTCGGTATAGCCGTAGTACGGGGTGGAAGGCTCATGTCCGCGCGCCACGAACACCTTGTTCCGGATCCCCATGTCGTGGGCCGTCATGAGGTCGTAGCGCAGGCTGGACGACACGTGAAGAATGTCTTCCGGGCCGCAGCCCAACTGGTCGAGCAGGAATTCGAAGGCCTGCATGCGGGGCTTGTAGGCTTGCGCCTGTTGCGCGGTATAGACCGCATGGAAAGGCACCCCGATTTTCTCGATGTTATGGGGAATCTGGGCGTCCATGGCGTTGGTCAGCGCCACCAGCGGAAATTCGCGCGCGACCTTGCGCAGGCCGGCCGTGGTGTCGGGATGGGGACCCCAGGTGGGAACCAGGTCATAGATGAATTTGCCGTCGCCGTCCCGGTACTCCACGCCGCACCGCCGGCAAGTGCGCCGGATGGCGTTATCGACGACATCGAGGTACGGTTTCCAGGCGCCCAGCACCTCATCGAAGCGATACGCCGCGAACACGTCGGTGAACTGCTTCATTCGTTCGGCCGGCACGCGGTCGGCAAACCGCTGCGCGGCGGCATTCGCCATTTCGAAATAGATCAGCGTGCCGTAGCAATCGAACGTGATGTACTTCGGTTTGAAAGTGCTCATGATGTGTCCCGGGATGGAGGCAGGAAAAGTTTAAGAACCGGCCTTCGAGAAAACAAATGCGGATATACTCGCGGGGCATACATTTTTGATATAGGGTCGCCCGTGCTCAACTTTCGCCAGATCCAGGCCTTCCGGACCGTCATGCTCTCCGGTTCCATGACGCAGGCCGCGAAAGAGCTGCATACCTCCCAGCCGCACGTCAGCCGCGTAATCGGCGAGCTCGAACGCCGCATCGGCCTGAAGCTGTTCGAGCGGCATTCGGGCAAGCTGATTCCGACGCTGGAGGGCCAGGTGTTCTTTCGCGACGTCGAGCACACTTTCGCCGGGATGCGCAGCCTGGAGGACGCCGCGGCGGCCATACGGCGCCGGGGCGCCGGCCGTCTGCGGCTGGCGTCCGTCCCGTCCATGGCCATCGCCGTGGTGCCGGAGGCCATCAATGTATTCGCGCAGCAGTATCCGGACGTCGACGTCACGCTGCAGGTGACCGATTCGCTGACCGTATGCCAGTGGGTCGCCAGCGGCTATGCCGACGTCGGGGTCGCCTCGGAGATTTTCAACGCCACCGGGGTCGAATCGGAATTGCTGCAGCGTAACGTGGGCGTCCTGATCGCCCCATTGGATCATCGGCTGGCGCGGCGCAAGAAGACGATCACGCCGCGCGATCTGGTGGGAGAGAAATTCCTGTCGCTGAAATCCAGCGATATCGCGCGCAAGCAGATCGACGACGCCTGCCTGATCGACGGCGAAGAGCGGCGCATACTCGCCTATGAATCCCACTTCGCCGCGGCGATATGCCATATGGTTTCGCGCGGCATGGGCGTCAGCATCGCCAATCCCCTGGTGGCCAAGGCCTATGCGGACCGCGTGGCCATCCGGCCCTTCACGCCCAGGATCGAGTTCTCCACTCACCTGGTCTATCCCCTGAACAGCCCGGTCAACATGCTGGCCAAGTCTTTCGCGGTGGGACTGCGCGGCTGCTGCGATTAGCGGTATATCGGAGCGGCCACGGCGTCGGGCGTGGCGCCCGGGCCGGGCCCGCATCGGCGCGTCAAGTCGTCAGGTCCGCTTCCTTCACGAAGCCCTTCCAGCGCACGATCTGCTCTTTCATGAAAACATTCACCTCTTCCACCGACATCCTCGGCATCAGCGGCGTGCCTTGATTCTGGAACTGCGTGACCATCGCCGGGACATCGTGGCCGGCGGCCATGGCGTCATGCAGACGCTTGACGATATCGGTCGATATGCCTGCCGGCGCCCACAGTCCGTTCCAGGTCGTGGTGTCGAACTCCTGGCCCAGCAGCTCGCTGGCGGTGGGAATATCCGGCGCGACCGCGAGCCTGTCCTTGGCGATCGTCGCCAGTCCGCGCAGGCGCCCTGACTTGATATGCGGGCCGACGACCGACCATGCGTCCACGGCGAACGTAAGCCGTCCCCCCATGATCTCCGTCATGACGCCTTGCGAGCCCTGCTTGAAGGGGACGTGCAGAAGATTGGGCGCGCCCATCCGGTTGGCCAGCAGCTTCGAGGTAATGTGGCTATGCGCGCCCACGCCGTTCGAACCATAGCTGTACTTTTCCGGATGCGCCTTGACGCGCGCCGCCAGGTCCTTGAAGTCCTTGATGTCGCTATCGCCACTGACGACAAGCACCGTGGGGATGGCGATGGTCACGGCGATCGGCGTGAAATCGCGGGCGGGATTGTAGGAGAGGTCAGGGTAGACGAACGGTGCGATCGCCCAGGTCGTCGCGGTGCTATACAGCAGGTTGTATCCATCGTTGGCCGCGCGCGCCACCACGCTCGCCCCGATCGTGCCGCCCGCGCCGGCGCGGTTTTCCACGAATACCGATTCCGCCGACAACTGCTTGGACATCAGTTCGGCATAGGTGCGCGCGGCAATATCCGTGCTGCTGCCGGGCGAAAAGGGGACGAGCAGCTTCACGGGACGTGACGGGTAGGTTTCCGCGGCGCCGGCGCGTTTGGCCGCCAGCAGGCTACCGGCGGCGAGCGGCGTGGCGGCCATGGATCCGAGGAATTTTCGACGCGAGTAATGCATGATGAAAACGCTCCGCTGATTTGTATTAATGCGTTCGAGGTTTGGCGTGGCCGGACGTATGCGCTGCGGCATTGGCGATCCCCTTGATCCGGTCACAGGCGGCAGACTAAAAGCAAGCCTGTGGTGGGTCAAATAGGTGTTTGGCGCGGGGGTATACATTTCTGATATGTGGGGTGGGTGCCGCCCGCCCCGCCGCTGGCGCTGCCGCCCGGGAGACGCGACGCCGGCCGGGATGTCGCCCGCGGCGAAACGATGTAGATTCTGGGCAGAGCCGCGCGGGAATCGGACTGCCGATTCGCATCGGGACGCAGGCCATAACGGAGGGAGACCGAGCATGACCACGGAGATCTGGGCGGACCGCACCATCCTGATTACGGGCGCGGCGGGCGGGATAGGGGCGGCGTGCGCGCGGCAGTTGGACGCCTTGGGCGCATCGCTGGTGCTGCTGGACCGGGATGGCGCGGCCTTGCATGAAGTCGCCGCGACCCTGCGTTCAGGCGGCGGCCATCGCGTCGTTACCGCCGATCTCGGCGATCAGCAGGCGTGCTGGAAGGTAATGGACACCGTCGGCGATCTGTACGGGCTGATTCACATGGCGGGCATCTATCAGACCGACGACCTGTCTCCGGAAAGCCGCGCGGTGTGGGACAGGACGATGGCGGTGAATCTGGACATGGCGTTCGATCTGGCCAGCGCCGCGGCGCCGCGCCTGCGGGCGGTGGGGGGAAAGAGCGCGCGTATCGTCATGGCCGCGTCGCTCGCATATCGGCGCGGATCGTTCGACCATCTGGCGTACTCGGCGTCCAAGGGCGGCATCGCGGGCCTGACGCGCGCGTTGTCGCGGCGGCTGGCGCCCGATGTACTGGTGAACGCCGTCGCGCCGGGCATCATCGACACCGCGATGCCGGCGCAGGTCATCGCGGCGCGCGGCGACGCCATCCGCCGGGAGATTCCGCTGGGGCGCTGGGGTACCGCCGAGGAAGTCGCCGGCGTGGTCGTGTTCCTGTGCAGCGATGCGGCCGGCTATGTCACGGGACAGATCATCAATATCGACGGCGGGATGGTGAACGGCTGAGGCGCCTTCCACAAGGCGGCCCCGATTCTGCGCCGCTCGGCGGGTCGTCAGGGTAAACCCTATATCAATAATATTGACCGATTGTATGACGAGATTTAGTCTTGCGTGAGTTGGCGCGAGCGCCGCATCGCACATGCTCCGCGCCCCTTCATCACGCCTACACAGACAAGGTTTCCCCATGACGCAATCCCCCCCGCATCGCATCGGTTTCATCGGCCTGGGCATGATGGGAGCGCCGATGTCGCGCTGCCTGGCCAACGCGGGGTTTTCCCTGTTCCTGGCGGATGCCGACTTGAGCCGCACCGACGCCCTCTGCAAGGAGCTGAATGCCGCCGCGTTGACCGAAGACAATGCCGGCTCCGTGGACGCGCTGATCACCATGCTGCCGAATTCCGCCATCGTCGAAAGCGTCCTGCTGGGCGACGGCGCGTCGGGCTGGGCGCGGCGCCTGAAGCGGGGCGCGGTGGTCATCGATATGAGCTCGTCCGAACCCGCCCGTTCGCGCGACCTGGGCGCCACCTTGCGCGGCATGGGCCTGTCCTATCTGGATGCGCCCGTATCCGGTGGCGTCAAGCGCGCCAGGGACGGCAGCCTGGCCATCCTGGTGGGCGGGGACGCGGCGGTGCTGGAGCGCTGCATGCCTTTGCTGCAGTCCATGGGCAAGAGCATCCTGCACATCGGCGATGCCGGCGCCGGCCATGCCGCCAAGGCCTTGAACAACTATGTTTCCGCCGCCGGCCTGCTGGCGACGGTCGAAGCGCTGCACGTGGCGGCGCGCTTCGGCATCGATCCGGCCGTCATGACCGACGTCCTGAACGCCTCCACCGGCCGCAGCAATACCTCGGAGAACAAGGTCAAGCAATTCATGTTGAGCGGATCGTATGCATCCGGCTTCTTCATGCAGCTGATGAACAAGGACCTGAAAATCGCGCGCGCGCTGGCCGCCACGGTGGACTATCCCTTGCGCGTGGGCGAGACCGTGACCGACGTCTGGGACCAGGTATCCCAGGACGCCACGCCGACCACGGACCATACCGAGATGTATCGAATGCTGGACCCGGACGCCCGCGCCCGCCATTCCTGACACCCGATCAGGGCCGCCGGGCACGCCGGCGGCATTTTTTTGCCCAGGATTCGCATCAGACAATCCGTCAATAAGATCAATAACCAGGAAGGAGCAACATGGCTACCTATGTACAAGCCGGTCCCGCGCCCGTTGCCGAGGCCGCCGTCGAGCAGAAGCGCCGCAACGCCATCAAGGGCGCGTTCTTCTCCGAATTCATCGACATGTTCGACATCTACCTGCCCGTCGTGGTGCTGGCGCCGGTACTCTTCTATTTCCAGCCGCGCGACGTGGCGCCGGCCACCGAGGCGATCCTGGCGTCGCTGGTGTTCATCACGACCTTGCTGGGCCGGCCCATAGGCGCGCTGATCTTCGGCATGGTGGCCGACCGCATCGGCCGGCGCAAGGCGTCGATCTGGTCCGTCTCCGGGTTCGGCGTGGTGACGCTGTTGATCGGCCTGCTGCCCGGCTACGACAGCATAGGCATCGCGTCCTACCTGCTGCTGGTGGCGCTGCGTTTCATCGACGGAATCTTCCTGGGCGGCGGCTACACCGGCGCGATGCCGCTGGCCATCGAGTATTCGCGCAAGTCGCAGCGCGGCTTTGTCGGCGGCCTGATATTGGCGGGTTTCCCCGCGGCCTATGTGTGCATCAATCTGGTCGCGATGCTGATGTTCGCGCTGTTCCCGCTGGATGGCGCCCAGTCGCCTTACGCGCAGGTGGGATGGCGCATCCCCTTCCTGATCGGCGCGGCGCTGGCGGGCGTGCTGGCCTGGTATTACATCCACAAGGTCGCGGAATCGGAAATCTGGCAGACCGAGGTGAAGAAGGGCGCTGCCGGCAAACAGCAAGCCATGGAACAGGCCAAGGAAAAACTGCCCCTGATGGATCTGGTGCGCGGCCGCAGCGGCCGCAATCTGCTGCAGGTGCTGCTGCTGATGACCGGCTTCTGGCTGACGCAGAACCTGATCACGATCTATATGCCTACCGGGCTGCTGTCCGGCGTCCTGCACCTGAACGCCTTCGATACGGCGGCCACGCTGCTGGTCTGCTATGCCGCGCTGTTCTTCAGCTATATCGCTTCCGGCGTGCTGGGCCAGCGCATCGGGCGCCGCCGCTTCTTCCTGCTGGCCGGACCGCTGATCGCCACCGTCGGGGCGGCGCTGTTCTACGCCCTGTCGCACGCGAACGGCTGGCCGCTGCCGGCGGTCATGCTGGTGGTGGTGCTGTTGTCGGTGCTGGTCACGTCGCCGTGGGGCGTCATCGTGACCTATATCAACGAACGCTTCGTAACGGATGTGCGCGCGACAGGTTTCGGCGTGGGATTCAGCCTGTCCGTGATCATTCCCTCGTTCTACGCCTTCTATATGAACTGGCTGGGACGCTTCATGCCCATGCGGGCCACCCCGGTGGCCTTGCTGATCATAGGCGCGGTGATAGGGACGATAGGCGCGCTGATGGGTCCCGAAACGCGGGACGTCGATTTCTGAAAGGACGGTGGCGATGCGCAATGACAAGGTGGGCTTCATAGGCCTGGGCAATATGGGCGGCCGCATGACGCGGCGTCTGGTGGACGCCGGTATGCCGGTGCTGGGCTTCGATACGGATCCCTCGCGCGCCGCCGCGTGCGGCGCGACGGCGGCCGGCAGCGTGCGCGAAGTCGTGCAAGACTGCGACGTCGTGCTGATGTCGCTGCCGGACAGCAACGTCGTCGAAGCGGTGGTGGAAGGCGCGGATGGCGTGCTGGCGCATAGCCGGGCCGGACAGACCGTTATCGATCTGAGCACGGCGGCCGCCAGTTCGACCCAGCGGCTGCACGGCCTGTTTCGCGACAAGGGCGTGCACTACATCGACGCCGGCATCTCCGGCGGCGCGGCGGCGGCGGAGAAGGGCACGCTGACCCTGATGATAGGTGGCGACGCGCAGGCCGTCGAAGCGATACGCTGGGTTTTCCAGCCCTTCAGCACCAAGGCGCTGCACATGGGCGCCAGCGGCGCCGGCCACACCACCAAGTTGCTGAACAACTTCCTGAACGCCGTCAGCCTGGCGGCCACCGCGGAAGTCATGGTGGCGGGCAAGAAGGCGGGGCTGGACCTGCATCAGTTGCTGGACGTATTGAACAGCAGCAGCGGCGTGAACTTCGCCACGCAGAACCGTTTTCCGCACATCGTCGACGGCAACTATCTGGAGGGCGGCCTGACCAGCAAGCTGATGACCAAGGATGTGGTGCTGTACGTGGACCTCGCGCATGAACTGGGCGTGGCGTCGCTGAACGCGTCGGGGCCGCTGTCCTGCTTCGGCCTGGCGACGGCGCTGGGCTACGGCGACAAGATCAGCAACCGCGTGGTCGATGCGATCGGCGACGTCTCGGGCGGCATCCGGTTGAAGGACGCCGGGCACTAAGGGGACCAGCGATGGAAATGACGGAACGGCAGCGCGAACTGAAGGACGCCTTCGTGCGGCTGCGCGGCACCTGGGCCCCGGAGTGGGAAAGCATCCTGCGGCTGGACCCCGGTTTTTTCGAGGCCTGCCTGAACCTGATGGCGGTGCCCTGGAAGAAGAACCACCTGGAAGACAAGGTCAAGGACTTCATCCACATAGCCGCGGACGCTGCCGCCACGCAGCTGTATCGGCCGGGTATCCGCGCCCATATCGAAGCGGCCATCCGCCACGGCGCCACCCGCGAGGAACTGGTGGAAGTGATGGCGCTGACCAGCACCCTGGGCATCCACGCGGCCAACGTGGGCGTGCCGGTGCTGCTGGAAGTCATGAAGGAAGAAGGGCTGTGCGACGGCCCCGCGCCGCTGGATGCGCGCCGCGAGGC
Source organism: Bordetella sputigena (assembly GCF_965137885.1). Taxonomy (NCBI): domain Bacteria; kingdom Pseudomonadati; phylum Pseudomonadota; class Betaproteobacteria; order Burkholderiales; family Alcaligenaceae; genus Bordetella; species Bordetella sputigena. Next base: position 268,140 of record NZ_CBCSCA010000004.1, on the reverse strand, counting down.
GCTCAAGGCGGACTTCCGCGAGAACCGCGGCTATTGGCATGAGACCTTCGAAGGCCTGCTGGAGCTGGACCCGGAGTTCTTCCAGGCCTATCTGGATTTTTCGTCCGTGCCCTGGCGCACCGGCGTGCTGCCGCCCAAGGTCAAGGAGCTGATGTACTGCGCTTTCGATGCCTCGGCCACGCATCTCTACGTACCGGGGCTGAAGCTGCATATGCGCAACGCGCTGGGCTATGGCGCCACGCCTTACGAGATCATGGAAATGCTGGAAATCGTCAGCACCATAGGGATCCACGCCGCGGAAGTGGCGGCGCCCATTCTGGAACAGGCGTGGGCGGCGCGCCGCGATCCGCTTTAGCGGCGCAGGGCCTAGCGCCGCGGCGGAGTCACCCGCTGTGGATGCCGCGGGGCGCGGCGTCGCGGCGGCGCCCGGGTTTACTGCCGGGGCGGCACGTGCAGCGTCGCCACCAGCCCGGCCAGGGCGGGCGACGGCGGCGGGTAGCGCAGCAGCACCTGGGGATCATGCCCGGGCACGACATGGGCGTGGCTGTCGGCCAGTTCATCCAGCCGGCGATGCCCTTCCAGCATCTCGCCCACATTGAAGACGGCCGGGAAGGGCCGGCCTTCTTCCATATTGCGGTAGTAGTGCGATGCGTCGGACGCCAGCACGACCCAGCCCCGCGCCGTATGCACTCTTACCACCTGCAGGCCGCGGGTATGGCCGCCGACACGATGCACCGTCATGCCGGGCGCGATCTCGGCGTCGCCGTCATGGAACCTGACGCGGCCGGCATAGACCTGTTCCACCATCTGCAGCACGTCGCGCAGATTGAAGGCTTCGGCGATGCAGTGGTGCGCCATGTAGCGACCGGTGGCGTACTCCATCTCGCGGTCCTGCAAATGGAAGGTGGCATTGGGATATGCCGCCAGGTTGCCGACGTGGTCGTAATGCATATGGGTGACGATCAGGTCGCGCACCGCATCCACGTCCACGTCCATCAGCTTCATCGCATCGCGCATGGGATGGATCAGCTTGCGGCCCCGCTTGGCGGCTTGTTCGGCATCGAACCCGGCGTCGACCACCCAGACCCTGGCGCCGTCGCGGATCAGCCAGACGAAATAATCCATGGGCATCGGGCCGTTGTGCGGGTCGCCGCCTATGAAGTTGGCGCTGGCCGTGCGCTGATGTTCGCCGTACTTGATCGCGAAGACTTCGTACTCGGGCAGCATGGGGGTCTCCTCCATTCTTCGACTATGGTATCGGGCGATGATAGGTGAATATCAGACAGTCAGTCAATAATACAATTATGTGCGCGGCACGCGGGTATCATGGCGGGCGCCGCGAAGGCAACCCGGGGCGGCGGATGGCTGCTTCGAATACCAGGAGATGAACGGATGATCGTCGAAATGCGTGTCTACCACTGCGCTCCGGGCCGGCTGCCGGCCCTGAACGAGCGTTTCACCAACATTACGCTGGGCTTCTTCAAGAAGTACGGCATCGAACAGATCGGCTTCTGGACGACGCTGGTGGGCGGGAGCAATCATGCGCTGACCTATCTGTTGAAGTGGGAAAGCCTGGCCGAGCGCGAGCAGAAGTGGAACGCTTTCCAGGCCGATCCGGAGTGGATACGCCAGCGCAATGCGACGGAAGCCGAAAAGCCCATCGTCGAGCGCGTCGAAAACCAGTTCCTGTCGCCCACCGCGTATTCCGCGATGCGCTGATGAGGCGGTCGCGGCCTGGCATGCCGCTTGCTGCCGGACGCGGTTCACTTCCGGGAGAAGCACCATGGACTCAGGCCGCGACGGGCGCACGGTAAAACACGGCGGTAGTTTTTACCACTTCCGTACCGTCGAACAGGCGGCCGGCTTCTACCGTGGCATCCAGGAAGGCAAAAGCGTCGAGTCCTGCCGGCAGCGCTGGCGGCCCAGCCTGGTGCAGGTGGCCGCCGCCGCGCGCGCCGGGCAGGAGGCGCGCAACAACTGACGACTATTTGACCGCCACCAGGACGGGCTGCTCCTGGTAGATATCCGCGAACAGGCGCTTCAGGTTGTCGACCTTGGGCAGGTCGTTGAACACGATGTAGGGGTAGCGCGGATTGTTCACCAGGAAGTTCTGGTGATAGGCCTCGGCGGGGTAGAAACCCCGCAGATTTTCCAGCGTGGTGACGATCCGCTTGCCATAGACGCCGGTTTGATCCAGCTGCGCGATATACGCCTGCGCGACGCGGCGCTGCATTTCATTGCCGACGAAGAGGGTGGAGCGGTATTGCGTGCCGGTATCCGGGCCCTGGCGGTTCAACTGGGTGGGGTCGTGGGCCACCGAGAAATACACCTGCAGCAGCTTCCCGTAGCTGACCTGGCGCGGGTCGTAGGTGACCTGCACGGATTCCGCATGGCCGGTGTCGCCGCCGCTGACCTGGTCGTAAGTCGCCGTACCCGGCTTGCCGCCGGCATAGCCGGACACCGCCTGCGTGACGCCGCGCACGTGCTGGAACACGCCTTGTACGCCCCAGAAGCATCCGCCTGCAAAGACCGCCGTTTCGGTCGCGGCCGTCGTTGCGGGCTCGTCCAGCGCCGGCGGCGGAATGGCGACGGCGTCTTCGGCGGCCAGCGCGGGGGCGTGCCCCGCGAACAGCGCGGCGGCGATCGCCGCGCCGGCGGCCAGAGCCAGGGCAGGCCATCGGGCCCGGGATAGTGCGGCGTTCGGCATGGCGGACTCCTTTGACGGGTACCGGCGCATTATCACGCGCGCTCCCGGGCGCAAACTTAAATTAACCGTGATATTCGCCGGCGGACGCGGCTGGCGGCGTCCGGCTGCGCGACAATAGCCGGCCAGAACGCCGCCGAGCCTCGGTGCCTAGGGCAGGACGCCCTTATGCCGGCCCCGGCGCGCCATTCCCGTCGACCTGATCCCGCGCCATGACCGCCTCGAAACGCATCCTGATCGTCGAAGACGACGCCCACATCGCCGAACTGCTGCGCCTGCATCTGCGCGACGAAGGCTATGACGTAGTCCATGCGGCCGATGGCGACGCCGGGCTGCGCATGCTGGAAGGCGGCGGCTGGGATCTGCTGGTGCTCGATCTGATGCTGCCCGGCGTCGACGGCCTGGAAATCTGCCGCCGGGCGCGCGCGATGAGCCGCTATACGCCCATCATCATCACCAGCGCCCGCGCCAGCGAAGTGCATCGCATCATCGGGCTGGAGCTGGGCGCGGACGATTACCTCGCCAAGCCATTTTCCATGATGGAGCTGGTGGCGCGCGTGAAGGCCTTGCTGCGCCGGGTGGATGCGCTGGCCAGGGATGCCCGCATGGAAGGCGGCGTCCTGGAGCTGGCCGGCCTGCGCATCGATCCGCTGGCGCGCGTGGCGCAGGTCGACGGCAAGGACGTCGACCTGACGCCGCGCGAATTCGATCTGCTGTATTTTTTCGCCCGCCATCCGGGCAAGGTGTTTTCGCGGATGGAGCTGTTGCATCACGTCTGGGGCTACCAGCACGACGGCTACGAGCACACCGTCAACACCCACATCAACCGCCTGCGGCTGAAAGTCGAGGCCGATCCGGCCGAACCGCGGCGCATTCTGACCGTATGGGGCAAGGGCTATCGCTACGCCACCGGCGCGGGGGATGACGCATGAAACGCCTGAGCCTGTCGCAGCGCCTGTCGCTGGTCTTCGCCCTTTTGCTGCTGGCGTGCACCGCGGCGGCCGCGTGGCTGCAGATCGGCGCCAACCGCCTGCGCGAGGAAGAAACCGCGCAGCGCCTGTCCAGCGGTTTGGCGCGGCACATCGCCGAAACCACGCCGCTGATGGACGAGGGCGGCCTGCGTCCCGGCGCCGTGCGCGACCTGTTCGCCAAGCTGATGGCCGTGAATCCCAGCGTCGAAGTCTATCTGCTGGACAATACCGGCCGCATCATCGGCGATGCCGCGCCGCGCGGCCGCCTGAAGCGCGATCGCGTGGACATCGAGCCGGTGCGGCGGCTGCTGGCCGGCGCGGCGCTGCCCATCTTCGGCGACGATCCGCGCAGCGAGGCGGGGCGCAAGGTCTTCGACGCCGCGCCCTTGCAGGTGAACGGCCGCGACGCCGGCTACGTCTATGTCGTGCTGCAGGGCGAACGGCTGGAAGCCGTCGCCGCCAACCTGGCCGCCAGCGGCGTGCTGCGCACGACGCTGTGGTCGCTGGGCCTGGTGGCCCTGTGCTGCCTGATCGCCGGCCTGGTGGCCTTCGGCCTGATCACCCGTCCGCTGCGGCGCCTGACCGACGTGGTCAGGAATTTCGACGGCAACGAGGCCGCCGCCACGGCGACGCTGCAGGCCTCGCCGGCCGCCACGATGCCGCCGGCGGGTGGTGACGAAATCGGCGTGCTGGAGCAGGCCTTCCGCCAGATGGCCGCGCGCATCGCCGAACAGTGGCGCGAGCTCAGCCACCAGGACCAGCAGCGCCGCGAGCTGGTCGCCAACATCTCGCACGACCTGCGCACGCCCCTGACGTCCTTGCACGGTTATCTGGAAACGCTGCTGGTCAAGGCCGATACGCTGGATGGCGCCGAACGTCGCCGCTACCTGGAAACCGCGCTGGGCCAGAGCCGCAAGGTCGGACGCCTGGCGCAATCGCTGTTTGAGCTGGCGCGGCTGGAGTCGGGATTGATCCAGCCGGATAAGGAAGTCTTCGTGCTGCCGGATCTGGTGCAGGATGTCTTTCAGAAATTCGAACTGGCGGCCGAGGCGCGCGGCGTACGCCTGGCGGCGGGCTTCGATCGCGACCTACCCCCGGTGGAGGCGGACGTCGGGATGATCGAGCGCGTTCTTACCAACCTGCTCGACAACGCCATCCGCCATAGCCCGTCGGGGGGTACCGTGGACGTTCGCATGAGCGCGGCCGACGGCGCGGTCCTGGTCACCGTCAGCGACGACGGTCCCGGCATCCCCGAAGCCTTGCAGGCGAACCTGTTCACCCGGGCCTCGGTGTGGCGCGCGAATGGCGCGCAGACCGGCGGCCTGGGCTTGCTGACGGTACACCGCATACTGGCGCTGCACGGGCGCGGCATACGGCTCGCGCGGCAGGCCGGCCGCGGGGCCGTCTTTGAATTCCAATTGCCCGCGCGCGCCGCCTCTCCGGCATCGCCGGGCGCATAGCATCGGGTTGCCGGCCGGGCCATCGGTACGCCCAAGACCCGCCGCGCCCCGTCCTGTCCATCGATAGTTGTATGGCCGTGCTTTCGATCTAGGAGGCGCCGCGCGGCCGCTCGCTCGTCCGTCCTAGGATGAACGCATTCTGGAGCTCTCGCATTACTGCGAGCACTATCTGCGCGGAGTAGGTATGACTGAACTCCCCAATCGGATACGACATGGACAAGAAGACCGTTGCGTTACTCGTGAATGCCACGAACCAGGCGGGGTGGATACATGAGATCGCCCAGTGGCTTGCACGCGAAGAGGATTTTCACGTTGCCGCGCTGATCGTCGCCTGGGACGACACGCCATCGGCGGAGCGCAGCCTGCCCTGGACGCGCGATCCGCTGGGCACCGTCGCCAGGCTGGAATCGCGCATGCTGGAGACGCGCCATCGCGCGCAGCTGGCGACCAGCGATCTGGGGGATTCGCTGCCGCCCGACACGCCGGTGCTGGACCTGGCCATCACGCGCGGCGCCGGCGGCCGCGTTGCGGCGGATGCCGAACAGCTGCGCGCGCTGATGGCGCTGCATCTGGACGTGATCCTGGTGCTGGGCACGCCGGCCGTACGCGGCGAGCTGGCTTCGCTGCCGGCGGCGGGGGTCTGGATGCCCGTGCATTCCGAACTGAAGGATCAGCAGGACGTCGCGCACGCCGGCTTCTGGGAGGTTTACCAGCGCGCCGATCACACGACCGTCAAGCTCTGGCGCCTGGGCGCCACCGAGCAGGCCGACGAACTGATCGACGCCCGCAGCTTCAATACCGAAGTCTTCTGGCTGAAGAATCGCGCGCGCGCCCTGAGTCTGGGCAACCTGATGATCTTCGACACCCTGCAGGCCATGGCCCGCCCCGAGCGGCGCAAGCAGCTGTCAACGTCCCTGCAGATTCATACCGCCATGACGCGGCCGCAACCGGCGCAGCGCGACGGCATGGCCTACCTGGCGCGCCAGGCCTGGCTGGCGTCGAGCATGGTGTTGCGGCGGGCGATGAAGCGCAACGTGCGCTGGCGCATCGGCATGTGCCCCACGGGCCGGGAGGAGGTCGTGACGTCCGAGGCGGCCGTCATGGTGCCGCCCAAGGACCGCTTTTTCGCCGACCCTTTCGTCTATACGCGCAACGGGCAACCCTATATTTTCTTCGAGGATTATTACTTCCGCGAACGTAAAGGGAAGATATCCGTGGCGACCTATATCGACGGCGCCTTCCGCTTTCTGGGGGTGGTGCTGGACCTGCCGTACCACCTGAGTTTTCCCTACATATTCGAATATGGCGGCGCGACCTACATGGTTCCGGAAACGTGCGGTAACCGTACCATCGAACTGTGGAAATGCACCGAATTCCCCCTTAAATGGGAATTGCATTGCACGCTGATGAATAATATTTCCGCGGTGGATACCATCGTTTTCCCCTACGGCGGCCGCTGGTGGCTGTTCACCAATATTGACCGTACGGATGGGCTGAGCCATTGCGACGAGCTGTTCGCCTTTCATGCGGACCGCCCGGATACCAACCAATGGCAGCCGCACGCGCTGAATCCGATCGTTCACAGCCCCGTCAAGGCCCGTAATGCGGGAATGATCATGGCCCAGGACGGCAGCGTCGTGCGCTGTGCGCAGTCGCAGGGCTTCCAGCACTACGGCAAAGGCGTTTCGCTGAACCGGATAGAGGAGCTGACGCCGCATACCTATCGCGAAGCCGACGGGCCGGTGCATTACCCCAATTTCCTGCGCAAGCCATTCGCGTCCATGCACCATTGGCACCATCACGGCGGGCATACCGTCTTCGACTTTGCATTTATGGAATAACAAATACTATGAAACGTTACGGCGCGCGGTGCGCCGGTAAACCGTTGGTCCCCGCAGCATAATCGCGGCGAATTGCAAGAAGCAGTAGCAGCGCTTCGTCGTTCCCCCTTGAAACCCGCATGAAATAAGGCTTGGAGATCCAAATGAAGACACAACTCGCCCTGGACCGCTTGCAAAATCTTGCAGTCCGACTCCATTCAAAACTTTTTTAGTTCCGCTTTTAAACCGGCGCGGCAGTGCTGTTTATTCGTGCGGAAAAAATCAGGAAGGGGTAGTGGGGGAGCATCCGGTTGATACTAACGGATGACTTCGCTTCCTGTCGGTTTATGTCCATTGGACAAGCTTGATTTTGAAGCGGCCTAACCATAACATGGTGCGTCATCCTAACGATGACTACTCAAGTTTCGGTCGGTTCGCCAACATCTCGTCCAAGTGGTCGGCAGGCACACCGAACAATAAAATTAGCCGCCGTGTGTTTGCGCTACGTACCATTCACTGCTGCATCTCTTGTTGCATCTAATGATGTCTTATGGGGAAAGCTATGTCGAAAATGGTCTTGATCGAGGCTCATCCACTCTTGCGGTTGGGCCTGCGTCAAATTCTGGGCAAGGTTGAGGGCGTGTGGGAAATCGTCGGATTGGATCTGGCGAATTTGGACGAAGCCGCCGAGCAGAACCGCGGTGCCGAATTGCTTATCTTCGGCCTGCCGATTGAAACCGAAACGGGCTGGCAAGCGCTGGCCGATGTGCGTCGGGTGTTGGCGCCCAAGCGCATCCTCCTGCTGGTGGACAACATGCCTATGCAGGCGCTGTCCCGTCTACCGGAAGGAAGTATCCACGGTTGCCTCATGAAGACGGCCTCGATCGAGGTGCTTGAAGCAGCCATACGGCTGGTGATGGCGGGCGGGCAATGCTTTCCCAGCGGCCAGATGGGGCAGGCGCCGGCGAACGCCGACGCGCCCGTGGCGGCGCCCATGCAGCATGCCTCCGCGAGCGCTTCCATGCTGATGGCGAATGACGGCGATCATGGCAATGGCCAGAAGGCCATGCCGATCACGGCCGGCGCGCAATTGCTGAAGATCACGCCGCGGCAATACGAAGTCCTGGTGCTGCTGTCGCGCGGCTATCCGATCAAAACGGTAAGCCGCATGCTCAATATCTCCGTGGCGACGGCGAAGACCCATGCCTGCACGCTGTACCAGCGGCTGCAGGTAAAAAACAAAGGGGAGGCGGTATATACGGCCTTGCAACGTGGCGCCACGCTGGATTGGGATGCCGGTGGCGCCAATGGATCCAGCTATGAGCGCAACCGGCTCTAGCACGGCAGGATCGCCGCCAGGCAAGTCGGCAATCGAAGCAAGCCTTCCGACGCGAGTCGGGGCTTGCTTTTTTGCTTCGGGACGACGGTCAAGGTAGACGCACCCGTCCCCATACGTCTGCCGTCATCCGCACGGCCGAGATGCACGGGGACGCGCCGCTGATACGATGGCGCAGGCAGTTCCCTAGCAGGCCGCGATCGATCCGATCCCGTGCATGGCTGGGACGCTCAGCACATCGTGAGAGGCTCCCGGCGAATGACTACCGTCCTGATCGAGGAATATGCCATTCTGCGCATTGCCATCCAACACATACTGGAAACGGCACGCAGTCCTGAAAGCGTCATGGCAATGGCGCCCATGAAATTGAACGAGTTATCGCTGTCCGCCGTCAGACCGGTCGAGCTGCTGGTGTTGGGCGTTACGGGGATGACTGAAAACGATCTGCATATGATGGCCGCCGCGATGACGCTGCTGGCGCCGCGCCATACCCTGGTGCTGCACGATACGCTGGATCCGCGCTTCATGCTGGAGGCCGCGCGCGCGGGAGTCTGCGGGCTGCTGCCGAAATCGTCGACGCCCGAGGCGATTACCGCGGCCGTGCATCTGGTGCTCGCGGGCGGGCAGTGTTTTCCGCGCACCATCGTTGAAGCGACGCAGGCGACGCCGCATGTGCCGGGGCGCGGGCACGCGGCCATACGGATGCTGACGCCGCGCCAGGAGGAAATACTTCGCCTGCTGGCCAAGGGCCGCACGATGCGCGAAATAAGCCGCGAGATCGGCATATCCGTGGCTACCGTGAAAAGCCACGCGCGCACCTTGTATTGGAAGCTCAATGCGCGCAATCAGGCCGAGGCGGCTTATATCGCCGTGCAGGAAGGGCTATTGCGCGACGAGCCCGCGGCGCCGGCGTCGGGCAATCACGAGAATGGCGAAGCGCCGTCTGGGTAGAGGCGGCGGCGCGCGCCGCGTCGCGCGTTTATCCGGCATGACACGCATTCGGGAATCCGAACGCCAGGGCAATTCGCTGCCCGCCAGGGCCGGAAGGCCGGCGGGCAGCAGAGCCACGGGGGCGAGGCTTTATTGGTTGCGGTCGAAGGTCTTGGCCACCGCCGCCGTACGCTCGCCGAGCAGCGCCATGAGTTGCTGTTCCAGACGATCCAGAACCGTGTCCGTATGCAGCTGGGTCTGCGCATACTCCAGCGCGGCCCGGCCCAGTGCCGCGCGCCTGGCGGGCGACGCGGCAAGACGCAGCACCGCGCGTGCCATGGCGGGCGCATTCTCGGGCTGCACGATGATGCCGCATCGCGAGACCACATGGGCGAGCTCGGTGCCGGCCGCCGTGCCGCAAATGACGGGCTTGCCGCTGGCCAGCATGCCGGTCAGCTTGGACGGCATGACCAGGTCGGCGGCCCCGGCGCGCTGGGGCAGCAGATGCATGTCCGCGGTCGCAAGCAGGGCAGCGAGCCGTTCCGCCGGCTGCAGCGGCAGGAAATGGACGTTCGGCAGTCCGGCGCAGCGCCGCTGCAGATCCTCGCGCTGGTGCCCTTCGCCGCAGAAGATGAAATGGATGTCGCTCCGGCGCCGCAGTATGCGAGCCAGGTCGGCCAGGGTTTCGAGCCCTTGCTTGCCGCCCATGTTGCCCGAGTAGACGGCCACCACGTCGTCGCGGCCGATGCCCAGCAGCGCGCGATAGTCGTAGGCGTCGCGGCCGTCGCGCGCCGCGGCGACATCGATCCAGTTGGGAAACAGCACCAGGCGCGCTTCGTCGACGCCCTTGCGGCGCGCCAATGCCAGCATGCGCGTGGAGATGGTCGACACGCGGTCGAAGCGGCGCATGAGCCAGCGTTCCATGCCGGCGACGAGCCGCTTCAATGCGCGTCCCTTGAGCAGGCCCAGTTCGAAGGCCGCATCGACCTCGTAGTCCTGTATGTGCAGCCATGCGCGCGCGCCGCACAGGCGGGCCATGGCGGCGGCGGCGGGCGCGCAGAAGAGCGGGGGCTCGACGACGAGGATGACGTCGGGACGGCGCGCGGCGCAGGCCAGCAGCAGCGGCAGGCTGGACAACGCGAAGGTGGCGAGATGCAGCAGCCGTTTTATGCCGCCCGGCTTGGGCGGTACCCACAGCGGCGCGCGCAGCACCTTGACGCCTTGACTGACCTGCGTCGCGTAGCGGCCGGCCCGATAGCCGGGTTGCACCTTCCACTGCGGGTAGTAAGGCGGCGCGGTGATCGCGGTCACCTCGTGCCCGCGCGCCGCCAGCCAGGCGGCCATTTCGCCGGTGTACTTGCCGGTGCCGGTCAGTTCGGGCGCGAAGTTGATGCCGTACAGAACGATTTTCATGGGAGGGTCCGCACCCGCGGACGTACCGGGCGGCAAGGCGTGCCGTGGCAGACCATGTCGGACGGCATGTCCTTGAAGACGGAGCTGCGCGCACCCACCACCGCATTGCGATGGATGGTCACGCCCGGCGCGATGAAGACGTCCGTCGCGATCCAGGCGCCGTCCTCGATGACGATGGGTTTTCCGCGGATGGGGAACTCGGGCAGGGCGGCGTCGTGATCGCCGGCGCACAGATAGCCGCGCTGCGACACGACAGCATGATTGCCGATATCGATATCGGCCAGGCTGTATAGCACCACGTCGTCGCCGATCCATGAGTAGTCGCCGATGCGCACCTTCCAGGGATAGGTGATTTTGGCGCTGGCGCGCACCAGCACCTTCTGTCCCACCCGCGCGCCGAACAGGCGCAGCAGGAAGCGGCGGAAGCCGTAGGCGAACTGGGGCGAATAGCGGAATGCGGTGCTCTGCACCATCCACCACAGCTGCACGTACAGAGCGTTCCTGCCGCGGAAGCCAGCCGGCATCTGGAATTGGTTGAGTCTCTGGAAAGTATCCACGGCCGGCTCCTTCTTTCAGTGGGTGCCGCCACGCAGGGCGTCTGCTTCCGCGTCGGCGGCGGGTGAGGCGGCGGCCATCGCCGCGCGCAGCTCGCGCGACTTGATGCCGATCTGCCAGTAGTACATGGAGCGCGCCACCGCATAGTCCAGCCCGGCCTTGCCGTCCAGGAAGCCCAGGCGCAGGATGTAGCAGTGCACGAAGGCGGTGGCGGCCTTGAAAGGCATCGCCGCGAAGATCCGCTTCATGATCGAACGCATGCCGATGTTGGCCTCGCGCGGGTCGTTCAACAGGCCCTTGACCCGCAGGTTCGCTTCCCAGTCGGAATACTTGTTGTGCTTGTCAAAGTAGTGATAAAGGCCATCATGGTCGTGGTGCGCCATCCGGCCCTTGAGCAGGAATACCGGTCCACTGACCTGCGGCTGGTAGTGGCCTTCGACTTCCCACATATTGGCTACGTCCAGATCGTTGTAGTCCAGGAAGCGCGAGCGCGCGCGGGACAGCAGGATCAGCTTGTAGACGCGATGGCCGTAGTTCAGCTGCTTGCCGCAGAAGACATAGTTGAAGCCGACGAATGCGCCGCCCGCGCCCTGGGCGAAGCGCGGCAGGCATGCGTTGATCTCGCGCGCCAGTTCGGGGCTCATGACCTCGTCGGCGTCGACGTACAGTACGACGTCATGCTTGAAGGGCAGGTTGTCCAGGCACCATTGCTTCTTCTTGGGGTAGCGCTGGTTCCATTGGAACTGCACCACATGGGCCCCCAGGCCGGCGGCGATATCCACGGTGCGGTCGGTGCTGTGGGAATCGACCACGAAGACTTCGTCGAAATCGGCCAGCGCCCTCAGGCACTTCTCGATGTTCCGCTCCTCGTTCTTGGTCATGACGATGACGGATACCGGTACGCGGGTCATGTGCGTGCTCCTACGCGGTCCAGGCCCTGTTTGCGCAGCAGGGGCTGGAAAAGGTCCGCCACATTGCGGCAATGGCGTTCCAGGGAAAAGTCCGCGGCCCGCTGGGGACCGAGGTCGGAAAGATGTTCGCGGCGCGAGCGGTCGGCGGCCAGCGACTGGATGGCCTGGGCCACGGCGGCGGCGTCGCCGACCGGGACGAGTTCGCCGAACTTGCCGTCTTCGAGGATCTCCGCGGGTCCCGAGGGACAGTCGGTCGCCACCACCGGGACCCCCAGGCACAGCGCCTCCACCAGCACGATGCCGAAGCTTTCGCGCTCGGAACACGACAGAAAGATGTCCGCGCTGGCCAGCATCGGAAAAGGATTGTCGACATGGCCGATCAGCCTGACCGGACTGCCGGGCTGGCGCGCGGCGATCTGGGCCTCGAATTCCGCCCGCTGCGGGCCTTCGCCGATGACCGTGAAGACGACGTCCGGATCGTTCAGCCGGCAGGCGGCGTCGATCAGGGTCTGGAAGCCCTTGGTGCTGACCAGGCGGCCGACGGATACCACGTGCAGCTTGCCGTCGTCCGGCAACGCCTGGCCGGGGGCGCGCGCCTGCGCGCGCACCTCTTCCAGCGGGATGCCGTTGTAGATATGCCGGCACTTGTCCCGCAGCGACGGCACCATGGCGACCAGGTCGCGCACCACGCCGCGCGATACGCCCACCACTTCGTCATGCGCGCCGTAGCAGATGCGCAGCAGCGTGCGCTTGAGCGCGCCCAGGCTGGTGGAGCGATAGTGCGCCGACGGGCTGTTGTGCTCGAAGGCGACCGTGCGGAAGGTGGCCGGCATCAGCAGGCGCGCGGTGGCCACCAGGATGTTGCAGATCAAGCCGTGCGAACACACCACGGCCGGTTGTTCACGGCGGATCGTCGACATCAGCTTGAACAGGCTCCAGGGCGCGGACAGATACATCGCGCGGTTGCCGAGCTTGCGGGCGACGCCGCGCGTGACGCGGGCTTTGCTGGGCGTGAACTCATGCTCGATTTCGCGCATGCAGAACAAGGAAGTGCTGAGCCCGTGCTTGGGCAGTTCTTCCAGCATGAAATGGACGCATCGGCCCACGCCACCGCGATGCAGGTCCGGAACAACGAATAGGATATCAACCATGGTGCGGCAACCTCGGGTAGGCGGTTTCTCCGGGCGACTGCCCGGTTACGGTCGGACGCGGGTCGCGCCGGGGCGGCCACGCGGGCGGAACAGGCCGTACCGGCGCCACTGGCCCCGCCACGGTGGCCCCGAAAGGCGCCGGTGGCGGCTGGTAGTTGCGCAACAGGGATAGGCAGTAGGTCAACAGGAAACCGGTCAGGGCGGTCTTGGGCGCGTAGGCCAGGCCGCCGGAAAGGGAGTCGATGAAGATGTAGATGGGCACGCAGGCGATCAGGTAGCGGCGATGCATGTCCAGGCCGACGTTGCCGTTGCGGCGTAGCAGGGAGATCAGCAACAGCAGCAATGGCGGTCCCATGATGACGATGGTGCCGACCAGCCCGAACTTCATCAGGTAGAAGGCCCAGGAGTTGTGCGCGAAGGTGCCCAGCTCGAAGCCGTCCTCGCCCATGACCCAGAAGCGGTAGCCCGCGCCATGGCCGAAGAAGGGTTTTTCGCGGAACTGGCCCATCTGGCCTTCGTACTCCTGCACCCGCGCGCCATAGCTGGAATCGTCGTCCAGCGCTTCGACCGTCAGCACGCGGTCGGCCAGCACGTCCAGATAGCCGATGGCGTAGAACACCAGCAGCCCCGCGATGATGGCCGGCGCGAAGATCATCGTGACGCGCTTGAAGGCGCCCACCTTGCCGCCCAGCACCACGGCGATGCCCACGGTAATCGCCAGCTGCAGGTACTGGCTGCGGTTCAGCGAGAACACCAGCGCCATGAACATGAACATGATCATGAAATACGCCGTGCGCGACTTCAGGCCCAGTACTTCGCGGAAATACAGGATGGACGTGATGGCCATCGGGATGCCCCAGATGCCCAGGTTCACGTCGCGGACCGGGTCGACCGTGCTGAAGCCGATCGCCACCTTGACGATCATCTGCGCCGCCACGGCCATGCCCGCCGCCACGATGGCCCATTGCAGCTTGCGGTACGCCCGCGGGCCGTCGATGTCCTTGTAGCAAAGGTAGGGCGTGATCAGGAAATAGACGACGATGCGCATGTCGCGCAAGGTATCGCTCAGTTCGATGCCCGGGGGCGGCGGCGCCATGTAGATCAGGTAGCCCCATGCCAGCAGGTTCAGCGTCATCAGCGCGGTGATGGGCGCGGAAGGCAGGCGGTAGGCATCGGGATCCGCCAGCCGGAAGAACTTGACCGCCAGGATGGCGACGAAGATCAGGTCGAAGAACGACAGCTTGAACCCGCCTACCGCGATCACCAGCGCCTCGTTGCTCATCGCAAGCGAGGTGAACAGGAAGGCGCAGAGCAGCGGGACGGTCGAATAATGCCGTTGGACGTGGCGCATGGCGGGCCCCTAGTGCGCGTTCCAGTCGTCGCGACCGGCTACTTTGTGCAGCAGCTTGTCGAACAGATAATCCAGGTCGCCCTGTCGCGCATGCGCCGCCACCTTGGCGGCGCGGCAGGACAGGCCGAACAGCGGGCCGATACCGCGTTCGGTGGCGCGGATATCGCCGATGATCTGCTCGCGTTCGCGTTCCAGCACGTCCTGCAGCAGCGCGGTCTTGGTTTCCTCATGGGCCGTATAGACGCCCATGGCGGATGGCACGATCACATTCGGGCCGTCGTGCAGCAGGCGGCTCCACAGTTCCAGGTCCATGCAGTAGCGCATTTCCTCTTTCAGCAGGCCATGCCGTTCCAGGCAGTCGCGGCGGAACAGCGCCACCTGGTTGGGAATGGACGCCCTTATCACCGTGAGCTTGGAGCGCGTCAGCGGGATGTAGTAGACCTGCCGGAAGATGCGGTTGTCGGCGTCGGCGATGTATAGATGGCCGTTGACGATGGGCGGGCGGCGCTTGGCGGCGGCGCGGCCCAGCTTGACCAGGGCGCCGGCGCAATACAGGTCGTCGGAGTTCTGCCAGCCGACATAGTCGCCGGTCGCCATGGCGAAGCCCTTGTTGATGGCATGCGACTGGCCGCGGTCCTTCTTGCTTTCCCAGTAGGTCAGGTAGGGTTCGTACTTGCGGATGATGTCCACGCTGCCGTCGGTTGAGCCGCCGTCCATGATGATGTACTCCAGGTTCGGATAGCCCTGGTTCAGCACCGACAGAATGGTGCGCTCCAGGAAGCGGGCCTGGTTGTACGACGGCGTGACGACGGTGATCTTCGGCAGGCTGTCGGCGTCCGGCGGCGGCGGCGGGATCCGCAGCCGGCTGACGAAGTCGACCAGGTCCCGGGTGGATTTCAAATGGCGCTTGCGCATCAAAGACCTCAGCATGGGCGTGAAACTTATCGTGTTGCGGTTGTGACGGGCCGTCCGGCGTGGGCGACCAGGGGCGGCGGCCGCGACTGGCGCAACGCCAGGTAGATGCCGTACAGCGTCGTCACCGAATAGGCGATGCGGGCCCAGCCCGCGGCGCTTTCGCCCACCGGCGCCACCAGCATGAACAGCACGCAGACCATGCTCAGGCCGGCGAGTCCGTTCAGCACGGCCACCGCGCGGCTATTGCCCATGCCCAGCAGCGAAAAATGCGCCACGACATTCAGCGACAGCAGGCCCGCGGCGACGATCAGCAGGCGGAAGGTCGTCAGGTGGCCGGGCGTGTAGGCATGGCCCAGCATCAGGGAAAGCACGGGCGCGCTGATCGCCAGCGCGAACGCGGTGCCGAGGAAAGACAGCGTCAGGTTGACGGCCATCAGCCGGCGTACCTCGCGGTACACGGCCCGCACGCCGTCGGCGCCGGCGGCCAGGTGGCTGATGCGCGGCATGGTCTTCTGGAATACCGCCACGGACGCGGTATGGATCATCTGGCCGATCTGGGCGCCCACGGTGTAGATCGCCAGCGTCGCGGGACCCAGCAGCGACCCCACCAGGATGCGGTCCACCGAGCCGAAGGCCACCGCGCTCAGGCTGTTCAGCCAGGACCAGCGCGAGAAGCGGAAGGCCGCGCCCATGGCGTCGCGATCCATCAGCGGACGCACCACGTAGTGGCCTTCGCGGCGGGCGAACAGGTGCATCTTGATCAGGCCGGTGGCCAGCAAACCGCCCGCCTGCGTCATCGCGGCCAGCGTGGGGGACTGCGTCAGGAGAGCCGCCGTGCAGGTGACGGTATAGGCGGCGAAGCGGCCGCCGACTTCGCACAGGGCGGTGGTGGCGAAGGCCTCGCGTCCTTTCAGGCAGCCGGTGAACAGCTGGTCGAACTGCTGGCTCAGGTAAACGATCATCGCCGGCAGCGCCAGGGTCGAGACCGCGATGCCGCCGAAGGTGGCGCGCGGCCACAGCCAGGACACGCCGCCCCAGGCCAGCAGGGCGATCGCCATCACGAAGACCAGGGCGCAGCCCACCAGGGCAAAGCTGACGCCGGCGCCGCGCATGGCGCCGCCGGGCTCGTGCAGCCGTTCGGATACCAGCTTGGTCCCGGTGACGGCCGCGCCCAGGTTGGCCACGTTGCCGAAGCCGGCCAGCGCCATGATCATGGCGAACTGGCCGAATCCCACCGTGCCGAGCTGGCGCAGCAGGATGGGCGTGGCCGCCAGCGCGATCAGCGGCCCCAGGCCATATTCCATCAGCCCCCAGAACGATGCATTTCCGGAGATGTATTTCCTGACGAGCACACGCATGAGCGCGATTCCCCTACGTCGGTTGTCGGTTGCGCGAGCCCTGGTGCCGGGCCTGCCTAGGCAAGCGGTAGCGCCTGCCGCGGGGCGTGGCGCAGATAGTCGTGATAGGTCGATTCGATGCCTTGGCGCAGGCCCATTTCCGCGCGCCAGCCCAGGCCATGGATACGGCTGACGTCCAGCAGCTTGCGCGGCGTGCCGTCGGGCTTGCTGGTGTCGTAGACCAGCTCGCCGTGATAGCCCACCACCTGCGCCACCATGGCGGCCAGTTCCGCGATCGATACGTCGGTGCCGACGCCGATGTTGTAGACGCCCTGCGCGCTGTCGGATTCGGCCAGCGTGACGCAGGCGCGCGCCAGGTCGTCCACGTGCAGGAACTCGCGGCGCGGCTGCCCGGTCCCCCAGATCGTGACGGTGGGCGAGCCTTGTTCACGCGCTTCATGGAATTTGCGGATCAGCGCCGGCAGTACGTGGCTGCTTTCCAGGTCGTAGTTGTCGTTCGGACCATACAGGTTGGTCGGCATGGCGCACAGATAGCGTGCGCCGTACTGGCGGTTGTAGGCCTCGCACAGCTTCAACCCGGCGATCTTGGCGATGGCATAGGGCTCGTTGGTCGGCTCCAGCGGTCCGGTCAGCAGCACCTCCTCGGTCATGGGCTGCGGCGCCAGCTTGGGATAGATGCAGGACGACCCCAGGAACAGCAGCCGCTCGACGCCCGCCGCGTGCGCCGCGTGGATGACATTGCATTCCATCATCAGGTTGCGGTACAGGAAGTCCACCGGATAGTCCCGGTTGGCCAGGATGCCGCCCACCTTGGCCGCCGCCAGGTAGACCGTATCCACCTTCTGCGTGCAGAAGAAGCGATTGACCTGGTTCTGGTTCTCCAGGTCCAGCTCGCCGTGCGTGCGCGTGATGATGTTGCGATAGCCGCGCTGGCGCAGTTCGCGCTCGATGGCCGAGCCGACCATGCCGCGATGGCCGGCAACGAAGATATGCTGATCCAGGTCCGCCATGGTGCTACTCCTTGTAGGCGTACACTTCGTAGCCGTTCTGCTCGACCAGGGCGTCGCGCTGGGCTTCCTTCAGGTCGCTGGCGATCATTTCCTTGACCAGGCCCTCGAAGCTCGTGCGCGGCGTCCAGCCCAGCTTCTCGCGGGCCTTGGTCGGGTCGCCCAGCAGGGTTTCCACTTCGGTGGGGCGGAAGTAGCGCGGGTCGACCCGCACGATGACCTGGCCGGGCTTGACGGCGTCATAGGCCGGGCTCAGCAGCACCGTGGCGGTCTCGTTCACGCCTTCGCCTTCCCAGGCCAGCAGCAAGCCCAGTTCGCGCGCGGCGATGTTGATGAAATCGCGCACGCTGTACTGCATGCCGGTGGCGATGACGAAGTCTTCCGGCTTGTCCTGCTGCAGCATCAGCCATTGCATTTCGACGTAGTCGCGCGCATGGCCCCAGTCGCGCAGGGCGGACAGGTTGCCCAGGTACAGGCAGTCTTCCAGGCCCAGGGCGATGCGGGCCAGCGCACGGGTGATCTTGCGCGTGACGAAGGTTTCCCCGCGGCGCGGCGACTCGTGGTTGAACAGGATGCCGTTGCAGGCGTACATGCCGTAGGCTTCGCGGTAGTTCACGCAGATCCAGTAGGCGTACAGCTTGGCGACCGCATAGGGGCTGCGCGGGTAGAAGGGCGTGGTTTCCTTCTGCGGCACTTCCTGCACCATCCCGTACAGCTCCGAAGTCGAGGCCTGGTACAGGCGGGTGCGGTCTTCCATCTTCAGGATGCGCATGGCTTCCAGCAGGCGCAGCGTGCCCAGGCCGTCGGCGTTGGCGGTGTATTCCGGCTCTTCGAACGACACGCCCACATGGCTCTGGGCGGCCAGGTTGTAGATTTCATCCGGCTGCACGGCCTGGACGATGCGGATCAGGCTGCAGGCGTCGGTCATGTCGCCGTGGTGCAGCACGAAGTTGCGCGGGCTGGTGTGCGGATCCTGGTACAGATGGTCGATACGGGCGGTATTGAACAAGGAGGCGCGGCGCTTGATGCCGTGCACCTCATAGCCCTTGTCCAGCAGGAATTCGGCGAGATAGGCGCCGTCCTGGCCGGTAATTCCCGTAATCAATGCCCGTTTTGGCATGGCTGTGTCCTTAAGGCTGAGAGGTCCAAGAAGGTTACTGAGGTCGTGCTAGCCGGGGTATCGGCCGGAAGGTGTAATGACCGGCCGGGAGGGCCGGCCACACGGAGTAGGGCGCGGGAGCCGGATGCCCGGCCTCCCGCCGGCGCGCTTCATACGCGCCCGTACATGTCCTCGAAACGCACGATGTCGTCCTCGCCCAGGTAGGCGCCGGATTGCACTTCGATCAGCTCCAGCGGGATCTTGCCGGGGTTCTCCAGGCAGTGGACCTCGCCCAGCGGGATGTAGGTGGACTGGTTTTCCGTCAACAGGAAGGTACGGTCGCCGTTGTGGATGCGCGCCGTGCCCGACACCACTACCCAGTGTTCCGCGCGGTGATGATGCATTTGCGACGACAGGCGCGCGCCCGGCTTCACCGTGATGCGCTTGATCTGGTAGCGCGGGCCCTGGCCTATGGAGTCGTAGGAACCCCATGGGCGCTTGACCTCCCGGTGATGCGTCATTTCATGCCGATGCTGGGCGCGGAAGCTTTCCACCACGCGCTTGACGTCCTGGGTGTGGTCCTTGTGCACCACCAGGACGGCATCGGCGGTCTCGATGACGACGATGTTGTCCAGGCCGATGGTGGCGACCAGGCGGTTGGTCGAATGGACCAGGCAGTTGCGCGAGTCCTCGATTACCACATCGCCCGCGGTGGAGTTGCCGTCCGCGCACTTGTTGGTGGCGATGTCCCACACCGCGTCCCAGGCGCCGACGTCGCTCCAGCCGGCATCCAGGGGAACGGCGACCGCGCTATCGGTGCGTTCCATGACCGCGTAGTCGATGGAATCGCTGGGGCAGGCGGCAAAGGCGTCGGCGTCCAGGCGGAAAGCGGCGTCGTCGCCGGTGCCGTCGCGTACCGCGGCGCGGACGGCTTCCAGCATGGCCGGCGCGTACCGTTCGAGTTCCTGGACGAAGACGGAAGCGCGGAAGGCGAACATGCCGCTGTTCCAGAAGTAGCCGCCATCACGTAGGAACTGCTGGGCGCGCTCGGCGTCGGGCTTCTCGACGAAGGCTTCGACGCGGCGCCAGGCGGTGTCGGCGGGCTCGGTGCGCAGATAGCCGTAGCCGGTCAGCGGCGCGGTGGGGCGCACCCCGAAGGTGACCAGCGCGCCGTTGCCGGCGGCTTCATGAGCCACGCGGAAGGCCGTGCGCAGCGCCTCGCCTTCTTCCATGACGTGGTCGGAGGGCACCACCAGCATGACCGGATCGTCGCCGTCGCGCATGGCGCGCAGCGCGGCGGCGGCGATGGCGGGCGCCGTATTGCGCGCGCACGGTTCCAGCAGCAGCTCGGGCTGGATGCCCTCCAGCTCCTGCAACTGCTCCGCCGCGATGAAACGATGCGCGTCGTTGCATACCAGCAGCGGGCGGGTGGCGTCGGCGTTCTTCGCCAGGCGCATCACGGTGTTCTGCAACAGGCTGCGTTCCCCCGTCAAACGGATGAACTGCTTCGGCAGCAGCTCACGGGAAAGCGGCCACAGCCGCGAGCCGGATCCGCCGCAGAGGATGACGGGGCGAAACTCGGGATAGGGTCCAGTCATGGATGTTGCTCCGTGAAGTAGGCCTTCGTATAGGGATGCACGTCCGCGTCGCGCGCGGCATCCTCGGGGGTGTCCCAGCGGTAGCCCAGGTGCTGGGCCGCGGGCAGGGCCGCGGCCAGGGGACCGGGCGGCAGTTGCGCGTGGTACGCCAGCACCACGTAATGCGTCGGCATGCCGGACTCGCCGGCGAAGTTGACGTCGTAGAAGTGTTCGTAGACGCCGCGCAGGCGCCAGCTGGCGGGCGGCAGCTTCATGCCCAATTCTTCATCGGCCAGGCGATCCAGGGCTTGCGCCAGGGCTTCGCCCTTGCGGATGCGGCCGCCCGGTACGAACCAGTGCCCCCGGGCCGGCGGGTTGCCGCGCAGGCCCAGCAGGTAGCGGCCCCGCGCATCGCGCAGCAACAGGTCGATGGAAACCAGCGGCAGCATGTCCACCGCCTCGCGAAAGCGCTCGGCGCTGAGACGGCCGGCGCCGGTTGAAGCGTGCCGCTCAGTAGACATTTTTTCCGGTCCAGCCCGACACGGCGGTCTTGGCGATGATGCGCAGGTCCATCAGGAAGGTCCAGTTCTGGATGTAGTACAGGTCGAACTCGACGCGGCTGCGCATCTTGTGCACGGTGTCGGTCTGGCCGCGATAGCCGTTCACCTGCGCCCAGCCGGTGATCCCGGGCTTGACGCGATGGCGCATCATGTAGCTCGCCACGACGTCCTTGTATTGCTCGTTGTGCTCCAGGGCGTGCGGACGCGGCCCTACCACCGACATTTCGCCGCGCAGCACATTGATGAACTGCGGCAGCTCGTCCAGGCTGGTACGGCGCAGGAAAGCGCCGATGGGCGTGACCCGCGCGTCGTTGCGCGTGGCCTGCGTCACCGTGCCGTGTTCCTGGTGCACGGTCATGCTGCGGAACTTGTAGACCTGGAACACCCTGCCGTCCACGCCCAGCCGCTTTTGCGTGAACAGCACCGGGCCGCGCGAGGTCAGCTTGATCAATAGCGCGATCGACAGCAGCACCGGCGACAGCCCCAGCAGCACGAAGAAGGCGAAGACGCGGTCGAACACTTCCTTGGCCATGCCGCGGATGCCGGCCGCCGGCAGGCTATTCAGTTCTATCGCGGGCACGCCCAGGAATTCGTCGACGCGATGCCCCAGCAGCCGCACCGACATAACGTCGGGAATCCAGCGCACGTCGATGGGATCGTGGCGCAGGTGATAGATGGCTTCGCGCACCAGCTGGCTGGATTCCACCGGCAAGGCGATCCATACCTCGCGCACTTCGTGCTCGCGTATGAACGGCGACAGTTCGTTCAGCGCATTCAGGCGATGGGCGCGCGACGGCAGTTGTTCCTTGGTGTTGACGTAGATGCCGGCGATCTCATAGCCGCTGCTGCGCGCGGCGGCGGCGCGGCGCCACAGGTCATGGCCCAGCGTGCCGAAGCCGATCATTACGACGCGCTTGCGGTCCAGGCCGCGATCGCGCGCCTCGCGCAGTATGCCGTGTACCGCCAGGCGCAGGCCTATCAGCCCCGCCGCCGTACCGACGTACCAGGTCAAGGCCCACAGCCGCGAGATCGCGCCGACCTGGTGATTCAGGAAGCTGATCAGAATGCCCAGCGCGAACACGGTGGTCCATGCGGCGAAGCTGCGCGCCGATAGATCGAACAGGCTGCGGCCGCGCCAGGAGGTGTACAGGCGAAAGGCCGGAAAGATCGCGATGGTGCCGAAGCTGCAGAGATACACCAGCATCGCATGTATGGGCGCGACGTCGAGACCTTGACGCGCGTCCAGCCACGTCGTCGCGATCAATCCCACCGCCGCGACGACGGCGGCATCGGTCAAGCGAAACAGCAGGCTGGTATCGGCAAGCCTGCCCGATACGTTCACCGACGAAGTGTCCATGATGTGCTCCCAGGCGATTCGGTCGGCGCGCCTCGCGGGTTGCGCGGCGCCGCAATAAGGCGACCGAAAAATCATAGGGAGCGCTCATCCAGGTCGAAACGTCCAAAGGGCTTATGCGAGGTATTAGGCCATCAGCCCAATGTGCGGCACCGCGGAAATCGCGTGCAATGTCGCAACCCGTTACGCGGCCGTAGTACCGCGAAACAGTAGGCCTAGAAAGGTCTTTAACCGTGGAAAGCCAATGAATACGATCCTTCGCACGCTTTGCCGGGGCGGCCTTATCGTCGCTCTTGTTTCGTTGTTGGGCGCCTGCGCATTCGCGCCGGGCATGCGCTACAAGGCGGATTTCCTTGTTGATCCCAACGATCCCAATTCGCGTGTAGCGGTGAAGGACATCACGCCGACGCTGGCGATGGAACAGACGCAGGCGCGCGAGCAACCTGTCGGCGATAACGTTCGTAAACTTATCGGCACGCCCAAGCCCTATGTTATCGGTCCGGGCGACATTCTTTCTATCGTGGTCTGGGACCATCCCGAACTAGTGCTTCCGACGCAGACCTACAGCATCGGCACTGGACCTACCGAACTCACCTTTGGGGACACCGGCGCCGGCATTCCGGGCTATCCCGTGTCATCGGATGGCTACATTCAGTTCCCATACGTAGGCCTTGTGAAGGTAGCCGGGCTGACTGAGTCGCAAGTCCGCAGCGGCTTGATACGTGGATCGGCCAACTTTATTCAGGATCCTCAAATCACGGTGCGCGTGCTAGGTTATCGCAGCAAACGCGTATTCGTTGAAGGCGAGGTAAAGACCCCCGGTCCGCTGCCGATCACCGATGTGCCCATGACGCTGCCGCAGGCCATCAACACGGCGGGCGGCGTCCTGCCCACCGCCGATCGCAGCCGCGTCTATGTGACGCGCGATGGCCAGACGACGCGTGTGGATCTGCCGGCGCTGCAGCAGGCGGGTATCGATCCCACGTCCATCCTGCTGCAGTCCAACGACATTGTCCGCGTCGTTCCGCGCGACGAGAACAAGGTCTATGTGATGGGAGAAGTAGTGCAGCCGCTGGCGCTGACCATGCGTGACGGCGTGCTGACGCTGGGCGATGCACTGGGCGAAACCGGCGGCCCCAGCCAGCTGACCAGCGAACCCGCGGATATCTATGTTGTCCGGTCCATGCCCAATGCCACACCGGAGGTGTTCCGTTTGAACAGCGCATCGCCCCAGGCCATGGCGGTGGCCCAGAAGTTCCCGCTGCAATCGAAGGACGTGGTGTTTGTCGATGCAGGCAACCTGGTGCGGTGGAATCGCTTTATCTCGCTCTTGTTCCCCAGCGCGCAGACGGTCCAGACGGTGGACGCCGTCCGCAGGCAGTAACCCTTCCGCACGCGGCCCGCACGGCATGACGTTGCGGGCCCCCGTGTGCCGGCCTCGGCCGGCGCGATGTTTCTTCCTATTAGCGAGTCGACAATGAAGCAGCCTCCTCTCCAGCTGGAATACGCCAACACCGGCGGCGCGGCCCCCGACACTCCGATGATGTCGTACGTGGACGTACTGCTGGCGAACCGTTTCCTGATCATCGTCCTGACCGTGATCGCCGCCCTGATCGGCGTGGCGTACTACATGATCAAGCCGCCCGTGTATCAGTCGGACATCGCGGTGCAGGTGGAAGAGGAGCTGCCCAGCGGACAACGCACCAGCACGCTCAGCGATGTGTCGTCGATCTTCGACATCAAGCAGGCCGCATCGGGCGAAATGGAAATCCTGCGTTCGCGCATGGTGGTGGGCCATGCCGTGGACTATTACCAGCTCTACGTGCACGCCACGCCGGACTACTTTCCGGTGATCGGCCGCTGGCTGGCCAAGCGGCACGAGAGCTTCGCGCTGCCCGCGTCGATCACCGACGCGATCCCCGGCGGCTGGGCATGGGGAGGCGAGCGCATACAGGTCAATCGCATCGATGTGCCGGACGACCTGATCGGCAAGAAGCTGCGCGTGGTCGCGCTCGGCGGCGGCGCGTATGAACTGGTGGATCCGGTGCACGATCGCCGCTTCGAAGGCCGTGTCGGCCAGCTGGAGCGCTTCGAAGTGCCTGGCGGCGCCATCGAAATGCAGATCGACACGCTGCAGGCCCGTCCGGAAACCAGCTTTACGGTCGTGCGCGATTCGCGCCTGGAAGCAATCGAGTCGCTGCAGGCCCGCATGGGCATCTTCGAGCGCGGCCGCCAGTCCAACGTCATAGGCGTCAACCTGACCGGCCAGGATCCCGTGCTGACCGCGGCGGTGCTGAACGAGATCGGCCAGGAATACGTGCGGCAGAACACCAACCGCAAGACCGCGCAGGCGGAGAAATCGCTGGCCTTCCTGGACCAGCAGCTGCCGGTGTTGAAGAAACAGCTGGAAGACTCCGAGACCCGTTACAACGCTTTGCGTAACTCGCGCGGCACCATCGACCTGACGGAAGAGGGCAAGCTGGTGCTGGGCCAGTCGGTGCAGACGCAGAACCGCATCTTCGAATTGAAGGCGCAGCGCCAGGAACTGATCACGCGCTTCGCGCCGTCGCATCCCAGCATCACCGCGATCGATCGGCAGATCGCCTCGCTGACCGGCGACATGAACAAGCTGAACAGCAAGATCCGCGAACTGCCCGACCTGGAGCAGGATGTGGTGCGGCTGACGCGCGACGTCAAGGTCAACACCGATCTGTACACCGGCCTGCTGGCCAACGCCCAACAGTTGCGCATGATCCGCGCCGGCAAGGTCGGCAACGTGCGCGTGGTGGATACGGCGGTCGCGGCGGAGCGTCCGCTCAGCCCGAAAGCGCCCATCGTCATCGGCGTGGCGGCGCTGGCCGGCCTGATCCTGGGCGTGGTCGTGGCCTTCCTGCGCAACGCGCTGTTCGGCGGCCTGACGGATCCGGACGAGATCGAACGCTATACCGGCCTGCCGGTGCTGGCGACGGTGCCCTATAGCGATCTGCAGGATCGCCTGTGGCGCCGCGCCCGCCGCAAGAACACGCGCATTCCCGCGCTGCTGGCGCAGAGCAACGGCAGCACGCCGCCCATCGAGAGCCTGCGCAGCTTCCGCACCGTGCTGCAGGTGGCGATGCGCGATTCGTCCAACAACATCGTCGTCTTCACCGGGCCGCTGGCCGGCGTGGGCAAGTCCTTCCTGTCCGCCAATTTCGCCTTCATCCAGGCCGCGGTGGGCAAGCGGGTACTGCTGATCGACGCCGACTTCCGCCGCGGCACCTTGAACCGGTATTTCGCGACCTCCGCGGAAAACGGCTTGTTCGAAGTGCTGGCCGGCACGGTACCGCTGGAGGCCGTCACCAAGCGGAACATCATGAACGGCGTGGACTTCATTTCCACCGGCCGCGTTACCTTCGATCCGTCCGAACTGCTGGCCTCCGAGGCCTTCGGCGAGTGCCTGCATGCGCTGGCCGCCGATTACGACATCGTCATCGTCGATACCGCGCCGGTGCTGTCGTCGTCGGATGCCGCCGTGGTCGGCGCCCATGCGGCGGCCGTTATGTTGGTGGTGCGTTCCGGCATGAATACGGTGGGCGAGATCCGCGAGACCAACAAACGCCTGCAGCAGGCCGGCGCGCCCGTGGCCGGCGTGGTCTTCAACGGCTTGAAACTGCAGTCGGAAGGCTGGGGCTACCGGTCCAAGTACGGCCCGTATCGCTACTCGCGTGCGTCGTACTACGGCGAGAACCAGCCCTAGCCCATCGGAGACGTCATGGATTCACTGGGTCTTCCGGAGATGCCCGGATTCCCGCCGCACGTCTTCCGTTCCGATGACATACGTGGCCGCGTCGGCCAGGAAATCGACGCCCGCTTCGCACACGCCCTCGGCCTGGCCGTGGGACGGTGCGCGGCGGAGCTCGACCGGCGCGCGGTGGTGGTCGGCAAGGATGCGCGGCTGAGCAGTGTCGAGTTGGGCGCCGCCTTGCAAGCGGGCGTGCGGGAGTCGGGCATGGCGGTGATCGATATCGGCATGGCCGCGACGCCGCTGACCTGGTTCGCGGCGCGCCTGACCGATACGGCGGCGGCGGTGTCGGTCACGGGTGGCCAGGATGACGATGCCTACAACGGCTTCAAGATCGTGCTGGACGGGGAAGTCCTGGGACAAGCGGCGCTGCAGGCCCTGCGCGGGCGCATGCATGCGCAGCCGGTGCAATCGGCGCGCTCGGCGCGTTCCGGCGGCCGCGCCAAGATCAATACGGCGCAGTGCTACATCGCACGGGTCGCCAGCGACGTCCGCCTGGAACGCTCGATGAAAGTGGCCCTGGACTGCACGCGCGGATCGGCGGGCAGCCTGGTCTCCGACTTGTTGCTCGAGCTGGGCTGCGAGGTCGCCGAGATCGCCGGCGATATGACGGGCGCCTATCCGGATGACATACGGCATCGCGGCGACGACCGTTATCTGGCCGACCTGGCGGCGGCCCTGCGCTATGGCGATTGCGAGCTCGGCTTGTCCATCGCCGGCGACGGCGATCGCTTGACAGTGATCAGCAAATCCGGCGCATGCATCAGCTCGGATCGCCTGCTCATCCTGTTCGCGCGCGACATTTTGAACGGGACGCACGGCGGCGCGGTCGTGCATGACGTGAAGAGCAGCCGCAATGTCGCGCGCGAGATCCGCGCGCTGGGCGGCATGGCGGTGGTCAGCCGTGGCGGCGATATGCACATCGGCGCACGAATGCGCGAGACCGGCGCGCTGCTGGCCGGCGAAACCGGCGGCGGCATCCGTTTCAAGGATCGCTGGTACGGCTACAGCGACGGCACCTACGCGGCCGCGCGCCTGCTGGAGCTGCTGTCCCGCGATGACGATGCATCGGCCGTACTGGATGCGCTGCCGCAGTCCTGCGCGACGCCGGAGCTGCGCCTGGACACCGCGGACGGTGAACAGTACCGGCTGATCGAAGCGCTGCGGGCCAACGGCCGCTTCATGGGCGCCCGCGAGATCCTGCACCTGGACGGCGTGCGCGTCGAGTACGAGGACGGCTTTGGCCTGGCGCGCCCGGCGAGCGCGCAACCCGCGGTGATGCTGCGCTTCGAGGGCGACAACGGCATCGCGCTGTCGCGCATCCAGGAGGACTTCCGGCGCCAGCTGCTTAGCGTGGCACCAGGCTTGCGGCTGCCCTTTTAACGAACGATCCATGGAAAGGCAATGACGACGCTATTGGTCACCGGCGGCGCCGGCTACATCGGCAGCCACACCCTGATAGAACTGATAGGCGCGGGATACCGCCCCATTGTCATCGACAACCTGTGCAATGGCAGCCGCGCCGCCGTGCGTCGTGTCGAACGCATCGTCGGCACGCATATCTCGTTCGTGGAAGGCGACATCCGGTCCGCGGGGTTGCTGGATGGCTTGTTCGCCTTGCAGAAGCGGCAAGGCCAGCCCATCGAATGCGTGCTGCACCTGGCCGGCGTCAAGGCGGTGGGCGAATCCGTGCGCGATCCCATCAAGTACTTCGACAATAACGTCTCCGGCACCGTGGCGCTGCTGTCGGCCATGCGCGACCATGGCGTTCGCCGCCTGGTCTTCAGCTCATCCGCGACGGTGTACGGCGTGCCGCGCTTCCTGCCCTTTACCGAGGAGCATCCGCTGCATCCGACCAATCCGTATGGACGATCCAAGCTGATTGTCGAGCAGATGCTGCAGGACGCCTGCGCCGCCGATACCGGGTTCAGCGCGGTGACGCTGCGCTACTTCAATCCCATCGG
Source organism: Bordetella sputigena (assembly GCF_965137885.1). Taxonomy (NCBI): domain Bacteria; kingdom Pseudomonadati; phylum Pseudomonadota; class Betaproteobacteria; order Burkholderiales; family Alcaligenaceae; genus Bordetella; species Bordetella sputigena. The sequence continues at coordinate 239,923 of NZ_CBCSCA010000004.1, read as the reverse complement.
CGCGCATCCGAGCGGGATGATCGGAGAAAACCCGCGCGACGTGCCGAACAATCTGTTCCCCTTCATCACGCAGGTGGCCGTGGGCAGGCAGCCCCACCTGAAGGTCTTCGGCGATGATTACGATACCGAGGACGGCACGGGCGTGCGCGATTACCTGCACGTCATGGACCTGGCCGCGGGACATGTGCGCGCCGTCGACTACGCGCTGGGCCATGCCGGCTTCGTGGCCGTCAACCTGGGCACGGGCAAGGGCACCAGCGTCATGGAATTGGTGCGCACCTTCGAACGCGTCAACGGCCTGCGTATCCCGTGCCGGATCGAGGCGCGGCGGCCCGGCGACGTGGATCGCGTGTGGGCCGACGCCAGCCTGGCGCGGCGGCTGTTGAACTGGCAGACCACCCACGGGGTGGAGAGCATGTGCCAGGACGGCTGGCGCTGGCAGCAGGCCAATCCGGAAGGGTACGGCGCCACGCACTGAGCGCCGGCGCGGACACGGTGGCGCCGCGCCCTGGACGGCCGGGGTGGCGGAAAAAGGGGTGCGGGAAGAAGGAGGCCAGCCGGGGAGGGCGGGCACGGAGCTTGCTCTGCAGGCGCACCGATAACCCCACGACCCGAGGGCCGTGGCTCCCCGCAAGACTTCCGCTTACCGCATCCCATGAGCTCTCAGCCTCGCGTGCCGTCCGCCCCCGCGGCGACCGTGTCAGAAGCCGCCGTGCAGACGGTCCAGGCTGCCGCCTCCGCGCCCAACGATAGTCCCACGACGATGGCGCCGCCGCGCGCCTTCGACCGCCGGCACGCCGCGCTTTCCATCATCGCCGTGCTGGCCGTGGTGTTCGCCCTGCAGCAGGCGCGCGATTTCGTGATCCCGGTAGTGCTGGCGATCATCCTGTCCTATGCGCTGGACACGCCGATGGCCTTTCTGCATCAGCGCATGCGCCTGCCGCGCGTGATCGCGGCGACCGTCGTCGTGCTGGCCTTGCTGGGGGTGGTCGTGTTCGGCATCTTCGCCTTGCGCGGACAGGTGATGTCCATCGTGGACAGCCTGCCGCAGACGGCGCAGAAGGTCTCGCGCTCGCTGGCAAGTTTCAGCGGCGGCAACGGGTCCATCGTCGACAAGGTCCGCTCGGCGGCCAATACCTTGAGCACACCGGAAAAGCCGCGCGCCGGCGGCGAGCGCGTGGTGGTGACGCGACCCGCGGACAAGCTGGAAGACATGTTGCTGGCCGGATCGCTGGGCATCGCCGAGTTCCTGGGGCAGTCCTTGATGGTCACCTTCCTGGTGTTCTTCCTATTGATGGCCGGCGACACGTTCAAACGCAAGTTCATCCATTTATGCGGGCGGAACCTGAGCGAGAAAAAGGTCAGTGTGCACATGCTCGGCGAGATTCACCGGTCCATCCGCCTGTACATGATGATGATGGTCGTGACGAACGCCTTGCTGGGCGTGCTGACGTGGCTGGCCTTCCGCGCCATCGGCCTGGATAACGCGGGAACCTGGGGCGTCGTCGCGGGCGCGCTGCACATCGTTCCTTATTTCGGCCCCCTGCTGGTGGCGTTGTTCACCGGGGTGGCGGCGCTGGTGCAGTTCGGCGAGCTCGGGCCGGCCATCCTGGTGGCCGGCGTATCGCTGCTGATCGCGGCCTTGATCGGCTTCGTCGTGCAAACGTGGATGACCGGACGGATCGCCCGGATGAACCCGGTGGCGGTATTCGTGATCCTGCTGCTCTTCACCTGGGCCTGGGGGCTGTGGGGGACGCTGCTGTCGATCCCGATCGCCGTGATCGTCAAGGTGGTGGCCGACCATGTGCAGGGCTTCGAGGGCGTGGCCGAGTTCCTGGGCGAATAGGGTTATCCCCAGCTTCTGTGGACAACCCTATGGATAGTCTGCGAACAGCGGGCAAAAACCCTTTGTAGATAAGGACTTGCCGTTCGAGGTCAAAATCCGGCCAGGTCCGGCGCGGGCCTGCCGGCGGCCGGCACGACAGGCAGCAGCGGCACGAGCGCTCCGAGGGCGTCCGCGCAGGGCTGTTCCAGTTTCAGCGCCAGCAAGGGATCGGCGCGGGTGCGCCCCAGGTTGATGGCGGCGATGGGCTGCCCGGCGCGGCCGGCCGCCGCCACGAAGCGATAGCCCGAATACACCATCAGCGACGACCCCACCACCAGTACCGCATCGGCCCGCGCCAGCGCCTCGTTGGCCCGCGCCACGCGATCGCGCGGCACGGTTTCGCCGAAGAACACCACGTCAGGCTTGAGGATGCCGCCGCAGACAGGACAGGGCGGCACCTGGAAACCGGAAAAGTCCAGATCGTCCAGGTCGGCATCGCCGTCCGGCGCATCCCCGGCGGACAGATCGCGCCATAGGGGATTCAGGGCTTCCAGGCTGTCCTGCATTTGTTCGCGCGGCAGCAAGTGTCCGCATTGCGTGCAGATAACGCGATCCAGGCGTCCGTGCAGGTCCACGACGTCGCGGCTGCCGGCTCTTTCGTGCAGGCCGTCGACGTTCTGCGTGACCAGCAGCGAGAACCGCCCCTGGCGCTCCATTTGCGCCAGCGCCAGATGGGCAGCGTTGGGCGCCACGTTGCCGAATGTGCGCCACCCTATCATTCCGCGCGCCCAGTAGCGTGAACGGGACAGCGCGCTACCCATGAAGGTGGCGTAATTCATGGGCGGACGGCGCTTCCAGGCGCCTTCGCTGTCGCGATAGTCGGGGATGCCGGAACCGGTGCTGCAGCCGGCGCCGGTCAGCACGAACAGGCGTGGATGCGCCAGCACGAAGTCGCGCAGGGCATGCAGGTCGTCCGCCATCGGCGCGTCAGCCGCCAAGGCCGGCGTCCGGAGAGGTATTCAGCGTGCCCGCTTGCGTGACGTTGGAGCCGGGCGGCACGTCGCGCGTCAGCCACACGTTGCCGCCGATCACCGAACCACGGCCTATCGTGATGCGGCCCAGGATGGTGGCGCCGGCATAGACCACCACGTCGTCTTCCAGCACCGGGTGGCGCGGCAGCCCTTTCTTGAGCTCGCCGTTTTCGCCCGGCGGAAAGCGCTTGGCGCCCAGCGTCACCATCTGGTACAGCCGCACGCGGTCGCCGATGACGGCGGTTTCGCCGATCACCACGCCCGTGCCGTGATCGATGAAGAAGCTGCGGCCGATGGTCGCCGCCGGGTGTATGTCTATGCCCGTATCGGCATGCGCGATTTCGGCGACGATGCGCGCCAGCAGCGGCACGCCCAGCAGATGGAGCTCATGCGCCAGGCGATGATGGATCATCGCCATGACGCCGGGATAGCACAGCAGCACTTCGTCGACGCTGCGCGCCGCGGGGTCGCCTTGATAGGCCGCAATGACGTCCGCGTCCAGCTTGCGGCGGATGCCCGGCAGCTGGGCGCCGAACGCGCGCACGATTTCCTCGGCGCGTTGTTCCGTTTCGGGCCGGATGGGACCGTGATTGCGCTCTACCGAGTTCAGCTCCAGCCGCACCTGATGCAGCAGCGCGTCCAACGCGGAGCCTATGGTGTGGCCGACGTAGTAATCCTCGACTTCCGCGCGCAGGTCGATCGGCCCGAGCCGCATGGGAAACAGGGCGCCGCAGAGCGCGGCGACGATCTGGCGCACGCTTTCCTGCGAGGGGTATTCGCGCACGCCGCTATCGCGCAGGCGTCCCAGGGGCTGGCGCCATTCGGTACGGACGGTGCGAAGTTCGGAAACGATGCGGTCCACATTCCAGGACGCGCTGCGGTGATTCAAGGGTGCGTTCATGGCGCTCCGGCTGGGGGATACGAGAGGCACGCGTGCCGACGCGGATCGCGACGGCCAGCGCGGCCGTCTGCGGGACAGCGCTAATTTACCCCGATGGCGCAGGGCTCGCCCGGGCAAACCTTGCGGCGTACAGGGTTTATGGGTGGGTGGACCGCGCACCGGCGGACGCGTCGGGTGCTGCGCGTACCGGTTGCCTGTCGACCGTGCTGCTGGCCTCGCAGCCGTCAATGGGCCGGGGGCAGCGAGCGCCAGGGCTTATTCGTCGCCCAGCAGCAGCCGGCGCGCGGCTTTCCAGCTGCCGGCGTCCGGCGCATACAACAGTCCGCCGCCGCGATGCGTGGGCTTGTAGGGAGAACCATCGAAATGCGCGCTATAGCCGCCGGCTTCGTGGTGCAGCAGCCAGCCCGCCGCATGGTCCCACGGCATCAGGCGACCATACAGCAGCACGTGCGCGTGGCCGCCGGCGATCATGCGGTATTCGTGGGCAGAACAATTGAGTATGTTCGAAGACGCCAGCCCCAGGGCGTTCGCATTGACGATCCCGCGCAGCGGGTCGTCCAGATGGCCCACGGCGATCAGCCCCGTCATATCCTGGACCGGCGCCGGGTCGGCCACCCGCAGCGGGGTCTGCGCGCCGTGTTCGTTTTCCAGCCACGCGCCTTCCCCGCGCACCGCGATGGCGGCGTCGCGGCACAGCGGGTCGTAGATGATGCCGGCCATGACTTCGCCGCGGCTGACCGCCGCGACCATCACGCCGAACAAGGGCAGGCCGGCGACATAGTTGCGCGTGCCGTCGATGGGATCGATAAGAAAGGCCAGTTCGGCATCGATCCAGACGTTCAACAGCGCGGGATTGCGCGAACAGGCTTCCTCGCCGACCAGCACGGCGCCCGGATAGGCGCGCGCCAGGCGCTCGCCGATGAAGCGCTCCGCCGCCTCGTCGGCGTCCGTCACGAGGTCCAGCGGGGATGTCTTGCTGCGCACGGCATCCGTCGACAGGCGACGAAAACGCGGCATGATCTCGGCATCCGCGGCTTCGGCCATCAACGCGGCAATGCGGCGTGTTTCTTCGCGTGTAATCGATCGGAGCATGGCGGTGGATAGGCGGCCCGGGCCGCGCATGGCGGCGGGCGGCGCATGAAGCCGGGGAGGGGCTCGAATCTACCATGAGCGCGCGTCCCGTGGCTGACACGATCGCACGGGCGGCGCTGCACCGATTCTGACCGGCCGTGCCAAGTGCTTGAGCAACAAGGCATTTTTGAATCTGCCCCAAAGCTATCCCAAGGGTTGTCCACAAAACGTGGGGATAAGGGCGGCGGCATGGTCCCTGGGCCATCCCTGCGCGCCCGTCGCAAGTGCTTGTCAGGCCAGGGATTTTCCGACCTGCTCAGCCGCTATCCCAAGGGTTGTCCACAAAAGGTGGGGATAAATAGCTAGGAAGAATCGTAGGGGCGTTGAAATGCTCGATGTCCGCTTGCAATAGTGCGAGAACATTCTTAAACCATGCGCAATGACCCTATGATTTAATACCTCGCCACGCGCCGGGAGGGGCCGATGTGTCGATGTGTGCGGCGCCCCGTGCTGCCGTCCCACCGCTACGCGTGAGCGGAAACCGCGCCATGCGATGGCGCGGATAAAACAAAACGGAGACAAAGGAAGCCACGATGGACACGACACGACGGAAGTTAATGTTGGCGGTTGCCGGCGGCGCGGTGGTCGCTGCCACGCCCGTGCGGCGCGCCATGGCCGCGCCGGAATTCCGCTACAAGTACGCCAACAACCTGCCTGCCACGCACCCCATGAACGTGCGCGCGCGCGAAGCCGCCGCCGCCATCGCCAAGGACACCAACGGCCGTTTTCAACTGGATGTGTTCCCCAGCAGCCAGCTGGGCTCGGATACCGATACGCTCAGCCAGTTGCGCGCCGGGGCCGTGGAATTTTTCACCTTGTCGGGCCTGATCCTGTCCACGCTGGTGCCCGCCGCGTCGATCAGCGGGGTGGGCTTTACCTTCCCCGATTACGACACCGTATGGAAGGCCATGGACGGCCCCCTGGGCGCCTTCATCCGGCAGGAAATCCAGGCCAAGGGTCTGCTGGTGATGGACAAGATCTGGGATAACGGTTTCCGGCAGGTCACCACCAGCACCCGGCCCATCAATGGGCCGGGGGACTTCAAGGATCTGAAGATCCGCGTGCCGGTCAGCCCGCTGTGGACGTCGATGTTCCAGGCCCTGGGCGCGGCGCCGGCCAGCATCAACTTCAACGAAACGTATTCGGCGCTGCAGACGCGGATCGTCGATGCGGAAGAAAACCCCCTGGCCATTATCCAGACCGCCAAGCTGTACGAAGTGCAGAAGTACTGCTCCATGACGAATCACATGTGGGACGGCTTCTGGTTCCTGATGAACCGTCGCGCCTGGGAGAAACTGCCCAAGGACATCCAGGGCATCGTCACGACGCACATCAACGATGCCGGCATGAAGATGCGCGCCGACACGTTCAAGCTGAACGGCGAACTGCAGACCCAATTGGCCCGGCAGGGGCTGGTCTTCAACACGCCCGATCCCGCGCCTATCCGCGAGGCCCTGCGCAAGGCTGGCTTCTACAAGGAATGGCAGGGCAAGTACGGCGATAAGGCCTGGGCCATCCTGGAACAGTCGGTCGGCAAACTGTCGTGATGCCCGACGTGCGCCCGTCGGCCGCCGGCGGCGGCGCCGCCGCCGGGCCCGGCTGGGTCCGCGGGCTGGATGCCGCGCTGGGGTGGCTGGTCGAAATTCCCGCGGCCATGCTGGTCGTCGCGGAGATCGTCGTGCTGTTCGCCGGCGTCGTGGCGCGCTACGTATTCCATACGCCGCTGGTCTGGTCCGACGAGCTGGCGTCCATCCTGTTCCTGTGGCTGGCCATGCTGGGCGCCGTGGTGGCGTTCCGCCGCGGCGAACATATGCGCATGACGGCCCTGGTAAGCCGCGCGTCGCCGGCGGGGCGCGCTTTCCTGGACGTGGTGGCCATGGCGGGCGCGCTGGCCTTCCTGCTGATGATCGCCATGCCGGGCTATGAGTACGCCATCGAGGAACAATACGTCACCACGCCGGCGCTGGAAATCTCCAATATCTGGCGGGCCGCCGCGTTGCCCGTCGGCACCGCGCTGATGATATTGATCGGGCTGCTGCGCCTGGCGGGCCGCGCGCGTTGGCGGGTAACGCTGGGCGCGGTTGTGCTGGTGGCGGCCATCGTCGCCGGCATGATGGCGCTGCAGCCGGTGTTCGCGCAGCTGGGCAACGCCAACCTGGTCGTCTTCTTTGTCGGCGTCGTTGCCGTGTGCGTGTTCGCCGGCGTGCCCATTGCCTTCTGCTTCGGCCTGGCCACCTTCGGCTATCTGGCCTTGAGCACCGGCACGCCCATGATGGTGGTCGTGGGGCGCATGGACGAGGGCATGTCGCACCTGATCCTGCTGGCCGTGCCCATGTTTGTTTTCCTGGGCGTGCTGATCGAAATGACGGGCATGGCCGAACGCATGGTGGGGTTCCTGGCCAGCCTGCTGGGACATGTGCGCGGCGGCCTGTCGTATGTGCTGATCGGCGCGATGTACCTGGTGTCCGGCATATCGGGCGCCAAGGCCGCCGACATGGCGGCCGTCGCGCCGGTGCTGTTCCCCGAGATGCGCAAGCGTGGCGCCCGCGAGGGCGATCTGGTGGCGCTGCTGTCGGCGACCGGCGCGCAAACCGAGACGATCCCGCCCAGCCTGGTGTTGATCACCATCGGTTCGGTGACGGGCGTGTCGATCACGGCCTTGTTCACCGGCGGCCTGCTGCCGGGCGTGGTGCTGGGGCTGATGCTGTGTTTCGTGGTCTGGCGCCGCAGCCGCCATGAAGACATGAGCATGGTCACGCGGGCGACGCGCGGGCAGATCCTGCGCGCGTTGCTGATCGCGCTGCCGGCCTTGGCGCTGCCCTTCGTCATCCGCGCCGCGGTGGTGGAAGGCGTGGCGACCGCCACGGAAGTATCGACCATCGGCATTGTCTATTCGGCGCTGGTCGGCCTGCTGGTGTATCGGCGTTTCGACTGGAAGCGCCTGTGGCCCATGCTGATCGACACGGCCAGCCTGTCCGGCGCTATTCTGCTGATCATCGGCGCCGCCACCGGCATGGCCTGGGCGCTGACGCAATCCGGCTTTTCCCATCAGTTGGCCGACATGATGGCCGGGCTGCCGGGGGGCGCCTTCACTTTCATGGCCGTGTCCATCGTGGCCTTCGTCATCCTGGGCAGCGTGCTGGAAGGCATACCGGCGATCGTGCTGTTCGGCCCCTTGCTGTTTCCGATCGCCAGGCAGATCGGCGTGCATGAAGTCCATTACGCTATGGTGGTGATCCTGGCCATGGGCATAGGCCTGTTCGCGCCGCCGTTCGGCGTCGGCTATTACGCGGCCTGCGCCATCGGCCGCGTCGCGCCGGACCGCGGCATGCGGGCCATCGTCGGCTACCTGGTGTCCATCGCGATCGGACTGGCCATTGTCGCGGCCGTGCCCTGGCTGTCCATCGGTTTCCTGGGCAGCGCGGCGCCGTGAGCCGCGGGCTATAGCGCCGCCTGCAGCGCGCTCATCAAGCCCTGCGCGTTGCGCATGCCCTGGTCTTCGAAGTTGGTGTTCAGGATGACATGCGTCTTGCGCACGCGCTCGGCCAGGGCGCGTACGCGGCGGGCCAGATCATCCAGTTCGGCCCCGCTGTATTCATAGGTGAAGCGGCTGGACGATGCATTGCCGGAGGCCGTCCATGCCGCCGCGTTGCGTCCATGCATGCGGACCACGGCCACGTCGTCGCGCGTCGTTTCCCATATCGGCGGTACGGTGTCCTGGAATCCTGGCGGCGCATCGACCACGGTGTGCGCCGCGCGAAGGTCGCGCAGGAAGTCCAGCGTGGACGCCCTCGCGGCGCCGTCGAACCAGCCGCGATCGCGAAACTCCACCGATGCGATATGGTCTTCCAGGCGTTCGACGCAATCGGCCACGCGCGCGCGGCCGCGCGCATCGGGCCTGACCCAGCGCGGAAACTGGAAATGCACCGTACCCAGCTTGCCGGACATGCGCAGGGGCTCCAGGGCGAATACGAAGCGGCGCCAGGTTTCGTCGACGACGTCGCGCGGTAATTGGTCGATGAAAACCACGTCACCGCGGGTGTGGGCGTTCGCGCGGGTGCCGGCGTCGAATAAGGCATCGGGCAGCGCGTCGCGCAGATCTTCATCCAGCGCCGACACCGGCGTCTGATGGCCGGTAAACAGGCGGAATGCCTTGATGCTGAAGACGAAGTCGTCCGGCGTGCGGGTGGCCCATGCCTGGGCGTTGCGCGCGGAGGGCAGCGCGTAATAGCTCGAATCGATCTCCGCGATGGGGAACCTGGACGCGTAGTAACGCAGCCGGGCTTCCGCCGTGGATGCGTCGGCCGGATAGAAGCGGCGGCAGGCCAGCAGGGTGGGATCGGTCCAGGAGGCCGTGCCTACCAGGATGGACGGCACCGTCGGCCGGGATCGCGGAGGCGGTACTTGCCCCGCGCGCTGGGGATGAATGGGTTCTGTCGTAGACATGGCGCTCGCGTCGGGTCGCGGCGCATTATCTCAGGACATGCGGTGTCACGGTGGTCCGGTTCCCGAAGGCTCCGTCGCGGGGCCCCTGGCGATGGGGCTGGCCGGGACGGACGCGCGGCGTCGACGTCCCGGGCGGCGGAGTTTCAGGCACCGGCCGGGCATACCGGCGTCAGGCGTTGGCGCGGTAACGGTCGCGCAGGGCGCGCACCTGGTCATGGTTGCGCAGCACACCTTCGTACTGCTTTTGCACCACGGCGCGGATGTCTTCCGGCAGGGGCTCGCGCAGGGCGTCGGTGTAGTCGTGCTTGGCGACGTCCTCGCCGCGTTCGCATTCTTCCAGGATGGCGGCGTCGGTGCGGCCCGCGACGGCGGCCTTCAGATGGACCCAGCCGCGGTGCACGGCGCCGGCGACGCTGCCGCTGGTTTCAGGCTTGCCGCCCAGGCGGGCCACGATGGATTGCAATTCCGCGGCGCCCGATGCGCAGTCGCTGGCGCGATTCTGGAACAGGCCGCGCAGTTCCGGGTCCTTGGTGTCCTCGGCTGCGGCCAGAAAGCCCTTCTCGCCGTTCTTGCAGGTTTCGACCAGGTTGTTGAGCAGTTTGACGATACGATCGGCCATGGCATTTCTCCTTCGTGGTTGAATCGGCGCTCCGCCCGCCGCGGCAGCGCATACGCGGGGCTGCCCCGCAAACCACGTACCTGGTTGGGCAGGCTCTCCGCCGCACGCCGTTGGGCTTGCCGTGCCGCCGCCGCGGCGATCGCGCGCCGCTGCAGCGCTGATCGCGGTGGCCGCGGCTACCGCTGCTACCGCCGCTACCGCTGCTACCGCCGCTACCGCTGCTACCGCCGCTACCGCTGCTACCGCCGCTACCGCTGCTACCGCCGCTGCTGCCGCTACCGCCGCTGGCGTCCATGCCGTCCATGCCGCGGCCATCGTGGCCGCCGGGCCGGGCCGATGGTCGTGGACTGAGGTTTTATCCAGTATCATGGCGGCCTCGCACCCCCGCTGCGGGTGCGTGCCCATCCTTACCGCCCTGGCCCCGTCGCCCTCATGTCAGAACGCCCCGGCGCCGCCGCGCCCGATCCTCTCGCCGACCTCAATCCCAGCCAGCGCGAGGCCGCCGAATACGGCGCCACGCCGGAAGGCGGCGGGCCGCTGCTGGTGATCGCCGGCGCGGGTTCCGGCAAGACCAGCACCCTGGCGCACCGCGTCGCGCATTTGATCCTGAAAGGCGCCGACCCGCAGCGCATGCTGCTGCTGACGTTCTCGCGCCGCGCCGCGATAGAAATGGAGCGGCGCGCCGGCGCCGTCCTGCAGAAAGTGCTGCGGCAACACGCCGGCCATACGCCGCCCGCGCTGCCGTGGGCGGGTACCTTCCATGCCATCGGCGCGCGCCTGCTGCGCGAGTTCGCGCCCCGCATCGGCCTGGCCGAGGCCTTCACCATCCACGACCGCGGCGACGCCGAAGACCTGATGGGCATGCTGCGCCACGAGCTGGGATTATCTTCGACGGAATCGCGCTTCCCGCTGAAAGGCACTTGCCTGTCGATCTATTCGCGCGTGGTGAACAGCCAGTCGCCGCTGGACGGCATCCTGAAGGACGTCTACCCCTGGTGCGCGCAATGGGAAGAAGAGCTCAAGCGCCTGTTCCGCGCCTATGTGGAAGCCAAGCAGGCGCAGCAGGTACTGGATTACGACGACCTGCTGCTCTACTGGTCGGAGATGATGGCCCATCCCGAAATCGCCGGCGACGTCGGCGGGCGCTTCGACCATGTCATGGTCGACGAATACCAGGACACCAACCGCCTGCAGGCCGCCATCCTGCTGGGCATGAAGCCCGACGGCAAAGGGCTGACGGTGGTCGGCGACGACGCCCAGGCCATCTATTCCTTTCGCGCGGCGACGGTCCGCAACATCCTGGACTTTCCCGGCCAGTTCAGCGCGCCGGCCAAGGTCGTTACGCTGGAGCGCAACTATCGTTCGACCCAGCCCATCCTGGATGCCTCCAATGCGGTCATCGCGCAGGCGCGCGAACGCCATGCCAAGCAGCTGTGGACCGAGCGCAAATCGTCCAACCTGCCCAAGCTGGTCAGCGTCAGCGATGAAGCGGGCCAGGCGCGCTGGGTGGCGGACCAGGTGCTGGCGCAACGCGAGGCCGGCGCCACGCTGAAATCGCAGGCGGTGCTGTTTCGCGCTTCCGGACACAGCGCGGCCGTGGAGCTGGAACTGACGCGGCGCAATATCCCTTTCGTCAAGTTCGGCGGCTTGCGCTTCCTGGAAGCCGCGCACATCAAGGACCTGCTGGCGCTATTGCGATGGGCGCAGAATCCGCGCGGCCGGATGTCGGGTTTTCGGGTGGCGCAACTGGTGCCGGGCATCGGACCCGCGACGGCGGGCAAGCTGCTGGACGCGATGGACGCCGCCACGGATCCGCTGGCGGCGCTGGACGGCTTCAAGCCCGGCAACGCCGCGCGGGAGGACTGGCAGGCATTCGCCCAGGTGTACAAGGATCTGTGCGCCCCCGGCCTGGCATGGCCGGCCGATCTGGATATTGCATTGCGCTGGTACGGACCCCACCTGGAACGCCTCTATGAAGACGCCCGCGTGCGCAAGTCGGACCTGGACCAGCTGGCGCGCATCGCGTCAGGCTATGGCTCGCGCGAACGCTTCCTGACTGAATTGACGCTGGACCCGCCGGACGCCACCAGCGCCGAGTCCGGCGCGCCGCTGCGCGACGAAGACTACATGATCCTGTCCACCATTCATTCGGCCAAGGGACAGGAATGGAAGTCGGTCTACGTGCTGAACGTGGTGGACGGCTGCATACCTTCCGACATGGCGACCGGTTCCGCCGAGGAAATCGAGGAAGAACGTCGCTTGCTTTACGTCGCGATGACGCGTGCCAAGGAAGACCTGCATTTGATCGTGCCGCAGCGCTTCTATGTGCACCAGCAGACGGGAATGGGCGACCGTCACGTCTATGGATCGCGTACGCGGTTCATACCGGACGGCATGGCGTCATTGTTCGAGTTCCTGCCCAAGCTGCCGGAGCTGCCGGCCTCGCGCGCCGCGGCGCCGGCGCCAACCGCGCAGCTGGATGTGGCGGCACGGCTGCGCAAGCTGTTTTGAGGTCTTGGTTTTAAGGCCTTATTTCTTCTGGCCGCCCTTGTCCTTCGGCGCCTTCCAATCGACGTCGTCCTTGGGGGTGGAAATCTTGCGATCCGCCTTTTCCGCCGCGCTGGGCGAGATCGGATCGCTGGCCGGGAAGGTTTCCTCGATGGCTTCGTCCAGCGATTCCTGGTAGGTATGTACCTTGTCGTCCGCATGGCCGGCATTCTTGTCGGCTTTGTCCTGGCGACCTTGCTTCGGGTCTTCTCGCGTCATGATGTTCTCCGTTAGGCGCAGTGGATCGGCCCGCACCGCCACCGCGCGCACTGTTTCGGGGACGACGCCGGGTTGACGGCGCCACCGCCTGCCCATCAGCAAACGGCATGCCTTTGCCGCACGCCCGCACGCGCGGCAAGGCTCAATCGGGCACCGGTTCCATCGGCAAGCGCAGCGCGCTCATCAAGGCGCGGGCGTCGCGTGGCGCCATCACCTTGGCGTCGTTGTCGAAATAGCAATAGACATCGCGCGGCCCCGTCGATGCCGTGCGCGGGCCGGCCAGCCGGGCGCCACGCGGGGTGGTGCCCCGCGTCCAGGCGGCGATGCGCCGTGCCCGGTCGGCGATGGCTTCCTCGCTGTAACCGCTGGTGTACAGGGCCTGATCGCCATGCAGGCGGATATAGGCGAAGTCCGCGGTGGCGTCTTCCAACAACGGATACTTGCCCGCGGTGTCCGCGGTCACCAATGCGACGCCGCGCTGTCGCAGCGACTCGATGAAATCCGGACAGGCAAAGCTGGGATGGCGTATTTCCAGCGCGTGACGCAAGGGACGCCTGGCGTCCGTTGCGGTGTAGTCGCGCCCGTTCAGCCGCGCGCCGTGCCGTCCGGCCATCCGCGCCGCGGCCTCGGTATCGCGCGGCAGCATATCCAGGAAGGGCTCGATCCGCGCCGGGTCCCATTGCAGGGTAGGCGGCAACTGCCAGAGAAATGGCCCGAGCTTTTCGCGCAAGGCCAGCACCCCGGACGCGAAAAAATTGGCCAGCGGCTCATCCAGATTGCGCAGGCGCAGCGTATGCGTGATGAAACGCGGGCCCTTGACCGCGAAGACGAAGCCGCCGGGCGTCTCGTCGCGCCAGTGTTCGAAGAAAGCCGGTTTCTGCAACGAATAGAAGGTGCCGTTGATTTCGACAGTGCAGACCTTGCGCGAGGCATAGGCCAGTTCCTTGTCCTGCGGCAGGTCCTCGGGATAGAAGCGGCCGCGCCATGGCGCGTAGCGCCAGCCGGAAATGCCGATGCGTATCGCGCCCTTGCCGCCGCCGGGTCTTCGCCTGTGTTCAGCCATGCGTGGGTTCCATACGTGACAATGTCGGGCCGGGTCGCTGCAAGCGCCATGCCGTGCACAACCTTGGCCGCGTAGCGGATGCTCCGCACCCCGGTGCTATCATCGTCGGCTGCCCGAAACGGACCGGCCGCCGCGCGGTGCACGGGACGCTTTGAAAGCCATGAAGGAATTGCCATGCAGGATCCCGAACCGAAGCCGGCATCAGCTCCGGATACGGCGCCCGCCGCGGGCGCGGCGACGCCCGGCACCGAATACAACGGCGAGGTCGTCGCTTCGATCTCATACGTGAAGGGCCGGCGCGACTCGGCCGTCCCGATCGAGCAGATCCATTCCTATGTGGGCCAGTCGGAGCGCCTGTTGTGGCTGGGGGTGAAGAATCCGCATCCCGAATTGCTGACGCGCGTGGGCGAAGAGCTGCGGCTGGGGCCGAAGGCCATGGAAGAAATCCATCAGCCGCACAAGCGCCCGAAGATCATCGATTATGGCAACGTCGTACTGGTGGTCGCGGTCACGCTGGAAGTGGACGGCGATCGGCCCCTGTTCGGCGAAACGCAGCTGATCATCGGCGACGGCTTCCTGTTCACCGTGCGGCGCGGGTCGACGGCGCCCTATAGCGCGCTGCGGGAGCGCCTGGAAGCGGCGCCCGACCTGCTGGCGCGCGGCAGCGATTACGTCGCTTCGGAACTGCTCGATTTCCTGGTCGACCGCTATGTCCAGGCGGTGACCAAGCTGGAAGGCCTGGTGGAGAACGCGGAGCAGAAACTCTTGATCCGCGGCGCGAAGGACACGGATATCCGCAGGCTTTACCGGCAGCGGCGCGACCTGCTGCGCATCCATAACGCCATCGCGCCGATGGCGGAAATCTGCCGCCGGCTGGCGCGGGTGGAAATGACGGCCATCGACGAGCATGCCAGGCCTTATTTCGCGGAAGTGGCCGACCGGGTGATGCGCATCGATGAACTGGTGGCGGCGCTGCGCGACGCGCTGGCCTTCGCATTCGAAGCCAGCCTGATGATCGGGCAATCGCAGCAGAACGACACGACCCGCCGCCTGGCTTCGTGGGCCGCCATCCTGGCGGTGCCCACGGCGGTGGCGGGCATCTACGGAATGAACTTCCAGCACATGCCGGAATTGAGCTGGGAATATGGTTACCCCGTCACGCTGGCCGGCATCGCCACGGCGTGCGGGTTGTTGTATTGGCGTTTTCGGAGAGCAGGGTGGTTGTAAGGGCAGGACGGGGAGTACGAGGTTTGAGTACGGTGTTGCGGCGCTTGGGTGTGTCGCGACCCATCATCGCGGTGGTGGCGGCGGTGGCGAGCGTGGGCGTGGCGTATTGTTCGTCGTCGCGCGGCCCCGCGGTCAAGACCAACACGGCCTACACCCTGGAAGGACGCATCGTCCGCGTCGCCGACGGCGATACGGTAACCCTGCTGGGCGCGAACAACCGGCAGTACAAGATCCGCCTGGCCAGCATAGACGCACCCGAGACGGGCCATGGCAAGGACAAGCCGGGCCAACCCTACGCGCAGGCCTCGCGGCAGAATCTGGAAAGCCTGGTCGCGGGCCGCACCTTGACGGCGCGCTGCTACGAGCAGGACCGCTACGGCCGGGATGTGTGCGACCTGCCGGCGCCGGACGGCGAAACCGCCAACCGCAAGCAGGTGGCGGCCGGTTATGCCTGGGCCAACACCGCCCGCCACGGCGAGTATCTGCGCGATACGTCGCTGCCGGCCGCGGAGCGGGCGGCGCGCGAGGCCCGCAAGGGTTTGTGGGCGCAGCAGGGCGCCGTCGAACCCTGGGTGTGGCGCTTCCAGTGCTGGAACGAGCACAAGTGCGCCGTGGCGGCGCAATCGCGTCCTTGAAACCCAATAGGCCCTGTGGCGGCGCAATCGCGCCAACATGCGCCCTGGCGGCGCAATCGCCATTGACGCGGCAGCGGTCCAAACGCGGGGCTTCCGTGGCGCTGCAAGCGTGACGCCGACGCCAGGGATTACCCCTGGTTCCTGATCCAGGGCGATTCTCGGGCGGTCAATCCGTCCTATATCGGAGGCCAGTTTGCTATCCTTGCCGCGACATCGACTTGCGGCGGGATCGAGGCAAATGGGGAGCATCAGGCGGCTTTGGGTCATGGCGGCGCTTTGCGTCGCCGCGCTGGCGGGCTGCGGACAGGAAAGTCCGATCAACAGCCCCTATCCGTCCGGCGCGGAAAAGGACAATACGCTTTACACCGCCTTTACCCGGAATTCGCCGAAATACCTGGACCCGGCCAGTTCCTATTCGGTGGACGAGACGCCGTTCACCTATAACGTCTACGAGACGTTGTACGGCTACGACTACCTCGCGCGGCCGTACAAGCTGATCCCGCGCGCGGCCGCGAACATAGACGTTCCCAGCTACCTGGACGCCCAGGGCAAGGCACTGCCGCGGGATGCCCCCGGCGAGAGCATCGCCGAAAGCGTGTATGAGATCCCCATCCGTCCGGGCATACGTTTCCAGCCGCATCCGGCCTTCGCGCGCAATGCGGATGGCAGCTATGTCTATTTCCCACTGCGCCCCGGAGAACTCGACGATAAATCGGCGATTCCCGATTTTCCGCAAACGGGTACGCGCGAGCTGACCGCCGACGACTACGTGTATGCCTTCCGCCGGCTGGCCAGCCCGCGCATCGTGTCGCCTATCTATTCCCTGATGGCGGACTACGTGATCGGGATGAAGGACTATGGCGACCGCCTGCGCGCGCTGGATCAGCAGGCCCGCGCGCAACTGCCTCCGGGCGAGCGCGACCTGCCCTGGCTGGATCTGCGGCAGATCGGTTTCGACGGCGTCACCGCGCCGGATCCCCACACCCTGCGCATCCGCATCAAAGGCAAGTATCCGCAGTTCAAGTACTGGCTGGCGATGACCTTCACCGCGCCGGTGCCGTGGGAAGCCGAACGCTTCTACAGCCAGCCGGGCATGGCCACGCGCAACCTGTCCTTGAATACCTGGCCGGTGGGCACGGGCCCCTACATGATGGTGGAGTCCTTGCAGAACCGCCGCCATGTGCTGGCGCGCAATCCGAACTTCCATGGCGAACCCTATCCCTGCGACGGCGAGCCCGCCGACCGCGCCGCGGGGCGGCTGGCCGATTGCGGCAAGCCCACGCCCTTCATCGACCGCGTGGTATTCAGCATCGAAAAGGAATCGACCCCGCTGGCCGGCAAGTTCATGCAGGGCTATTACGACATTCCGCAGGTGGAGCGCGGCGAGTACGGCGTGGCCATGCTGGTGGCCGCGGGCGATTCGCCGGACAAGGCCGCGCGCTATCGCGAACACGGCATCCAGCTGCCCACCACGGTGGAAACGCAGAACTGGTATATGGGCTTCAACTGGAACGACCCGGTGGTCGGCAAGGGCGATACGCCGGAAAAGCAGGAGCGCAATCGCAAGCTGCGGCAGGCCATCAGCATCGCCTTCGATTGGGAGGAGTACATCGCCATCTTCGAGAACAGCCAGGCGGCGGTGGCCTACGGTCCGGTGCCGCCCGGCGTGCTGGGCTACAAGGCCGCGCCCGAAGGCATCAATCCGGTGGTGTACGACGTGGTCGACGGCAAGCCCGTGCGCAAGTCCATCGAGCGCGCCAGGCAACTGCTGGCCGAAGCCGGCTACCCCGGCGGCCGCGATGCCGTGACCGGCGAGCCGCTGGTGCTGCACTACGACGCCATGACGGGCATGGGCGCCAGCCCGATGTTCGACTGGATACGGCGGCAGCTGGACAAGCTGGGCATCCAGCTGGACGTGCGCTCGACCGATTACAGCCGCTTCCAGGACAAAATGCGGCGCGGTACGGCGCAGATGTTCATGTGGGGCTGGAACGCCGATTATCCGGATGCCGAAAACTTCCTGTTCCTGCTGTACGGTCCCAATGCCAAGGCCTCCTCGGGGGGCGAGAACGCCTCGAATTACGCCAACCCGGAGTTCGACAAGCTGTTCGACCAGATGAAGTTCCTGGACGACGGGCCCGCCAAGGCCGCCATCATCGACCGCATGGTGGCCATCGTGCAGCGCGACGCGCCGTGGATGTTCGGCTACTTCCCGATGTCCGGCGGGGCCTACCAGCAATGGGTGGGCAATGCCAAGCCGACGCAGATGGTGCGCAATACCCTGCAGTATATGAAGCTCGATCCGGCGCTGCGGGTGCGCAAGATAGACGAATGGAACCGGCCCATCTGGTGGCCGCTGGTGCTGCTGGTGGCGCTGATCGCGCTGGCGATATGGCCTTCGTACCGCGCCATGCGCAGGCGTGAGAAGCAGACGGCATTCGGCGACCGTGCCGCCTCCGCCGGGGAATCGACATGACCGCATACATCATCCGCCGCCTGCTGTACGGCGTCCTGATCCTGATCGGGGTGAACCTGTTCACCTTCCTGCTGTTCTTCGCGGTGAACACGCCGGACGATATGGCGCGGCTGTCGATAGGCGGCCAGCGCGTCAGCCAGGACGCCATTGATAAGTGGAAGGCCGAGCGCGGCTACGATAAGCCGCTGTTCTACAACACCGCGGCCGACGGCGGGGGCCGTTTTACCGACACCATCTTCTACCAGCGTTCGGTGCCCTTGCTGCGCATGGATTTCGGCGCCTCGGACGCCGGCCGCGACATCGGCCGCGAGATACGCACGCGCATGTGGCCCAGCCTGGCGCTGGCGGTGCCGACCTTCGTGCTGGGCCTGTGGGCGAGTATCGCGTTCTCGCTGCTGCTGGTGTTCTTCCGCGCGACGCGGCTGGATTTCTGGGGTGTGGTGCTGTGCGTGGTGCTGCTGTCGATATCGGGGCTGTTCTACATCATCGCGGGCCAGTGGATGTTCTCGAAAATACTGAGCCTGGTGCCGTATTCCGGCTACGCCGGCGGGCTGGATGCCGTCAAATTCCTGGCGCTGCCGGTGGCGGTGGCGATCGTGTCGCGGCTTGGGCCGGAAGCGCGCTTCTACCGCACGTTGTTCCTGGAGGAAATCAGCAAGGATTACGTGCGTACCGCGCGCGCCAAGGGTTTGACCGAAACGGCGGTGCTGTTCCGCCACGTGCTGCGCAATGCGCTGCTGCCGATCCTGACCGGGACCGTGGCCACGCTGCCTTTGCTGTTCATGGGCAGCCTGATCGCCGAGTCCTTCTTCGGTATTCCCGGGCTGGGCAGCTACACCATAGACGCCATCAACGCGCAGGATTTCTCCATCGTGCGGGCCATGGTTTTCCTGGGATCGGCGCTGTACATCGTCGGCCTGATCCTGGCGGATCTTTCCTACACGCTGGCTGATCCCCGCGTGCGTTTCGAGTAAAGCGCCATGCCTTTGATCGTTCTGCTCTGGACCGATGTCGCTTTGTACCTGATCGTCGCCGCGGTGCTGGCGTATGCCTGGCATGTGCGGCGCACGCCGACGCTGCGCTCCACCTGGCTGCGGGTGGCGCAGGATGGCCCGGCGATGTGCGCGGCGGCCGTGCTGGCGGTGTTCGCCGTCATCGGCCTGCTGGATTCGGTGCATTACCGGCCGCGCCTGCCGCCGCTGCCGGGCGCCGCCGCCGATGCGCCCGCCGCCTATGCGCCGTCGGCCAAGTCGCTGCTGGATGCGCTGTTGGCCGGCACGGTGCTGACCCGGCCGGAGAAAACCTATTCCGCGCCGCTGGCCGCGCGCCAGTTCACCAAGGAGACCGTGCTGGTGGATGGCCAACCCGTGCGCGATTTTCCGAGGCTGCGCGCGGGCGCCGCGCACCTGAAGAACCCGGACGCGGAACGCCTGCCCGATGTGGCATGGCGCGCGGCGGCGGGATTGGCCGGCGGCGTGGCGGCCGCGCTGGCGGCCGGGGGCCTATTGAGCCTGGCGCTGGCGCGGCGCCGCGCCTCCTGGCGCGCCGCGCTGCGCGATCT
The DNA here is from genome assembly GCF_965137885.1 of Bordetella sputigena. Classification (NCBI taxonomy): domain Bacteria; kingdom Pseudomonadati; phylum Pseudomonadota; class Betaproteobacteria; order Burkholderiales; family Alcaligenaceae; genus Bordetella; species Bordetella sputigena. Next base: position 220,242 of record NZ_CBCSCA010000004.1, on the reverse strand, counting down.
GCTGCGCGGCGATACGGACGTACGCTGGCGGCCCATGTACGTCACCCTGTGCGGCTTGTGCCTGCTGGGCGGCATCCTGGCCGGCCTCGCGACGGGCTACCACCCGCTGGGCACCGACCGCACCGGCAACGACGTGCTGTGGCAGGCCATCAAGAGTGTGCGCACGGCGCTGGTGATCGGCAGCCTGACGACCCTGTCCATGCTGCCGCCGGCGCTGGGTTTCGGCATCGCCGCCGGCTACTTCAAGGGCAAGATCGACGACGCCATCACCTATCTGTACACCACGCTGACCTCCATACCCGGCGTGCTGCTGGTGGCGGCCTGCGTGCTGATGATGCAGGTCTATATCGACAACAATCCTTCGCGCTTTCCGACTTCCGCCGAACGGGCGGACCTGCGGCTGTTCCTGCTATGCCTGATCCTGGGATTGACCGGCTGGGCCGGCCTGTGCCGGCTGGTGCGCGCCGAGGTGCTGAAGCTGCGCGAACTGGAATATGTCCAGGCCGCGCGGGCCTTCGGCGTATCGAAGTGGGGCATCATGCGGCGCCATCTGGTGCCCAACGTTATGCATATCGTGCTGATTACGGTGGTGCTGGAGTTCTCTTCCCTGGTGCTTTACGAGGCCGTGCTGTCGTACCTGGGGATAGGGGTGGACCCCAGCATGAATTCCTATGGCTCGATGATCAATTCCGCGCGGCTGGAAATGTCCATGGACCCCATGATCTGGTGGAACCTGGGCACGGCCTTCGTTTTCATGCTGGCGCTGGTGCTGTCGGCCAACCTGTTCGCCGACGGCGTGCGCGCGGCGTTCGATCCGCGCACGCGCAAGTTCAGGGCGCGCCGTACGCCGGTACTGGCGCCGCCGCCGACCGGCGGGCTGTTCGCCATGTCGCCGGTCGGGGCGGAAGGGCGTGAAGTCACGCGCCAGCAAGGAGAATCCCGATGACCGCCGACACCGTTTTGCGCGTGCAGGATCTGCGTGTCGAAATCGCCGGCGAGCGCGGCGTGGCGGTCGCCGTCAAGCGCCTGGCGTTGGCGATCGCGCGTGGCGAAACCTTCGCGCTGGTCGGCGAATCGGGCAGCGGCAAAAGCATGACGGCCCTGGCGTTGCTGCGCCTGCTGCCGGACGCCGGGCGCATCGTCGCCGGCCAGGTGGACCTGCGCGGCGAGGATCTGAACCATCTGCCCGAAAGCGCCATGCGCCGCGTGCGCGGCGGGCGCATCGGCATCATCTTCCAGGAGCCTTCCACCAGCTTGAATCCGGTGATGCGGGTAGGCGACCAGATCATCGAAACCCTGGTGGCGCATACCGAGCTGCGCGGCGCGGCCGCGCGTGCCCGCGCCATCGATTGGCTGCGGCGCGTCGGCATTCCGGAGCCCGAGCGGCGCATCGACGACTACCCCATGCAGTTTTCCGGTGGGCAGAAGCAGCGCGTAATGATCGCCATCGCGCTGGCCGCCGAGCCGCTGCTGCTGATCGCCGACGAGCCGACCACGGCGCTGGATGTGACGGTGCAGGCGCAGGTGCTGGATCTGCTGGCGGGCATCCAGCGCGACATGGGCATGGCCATGCTGCTGATCACCCACGACCTGGCGGTGGTGCGCAATGTGGCGCAGCACGTCGCGTTGATGCGCGCGGGGGAGATCGTCGAATGCGCGCCGGCTGAAGAGTTTTTCACCGCGCCGAAGCATCCCTATGCCAGGCAATTGTTCAACGCCATCCCCGCGTTCGAAAAGCGCGGTCGCCGCCTGTCTGGCGGGCAGGGCGGCGACGAGGGCGCCGCGCCGCGGACCGCCTTCCATACGAATGGCGCGAGCGAGGACGCCCCGGCGGCGGTGGCAGGAAGCGATGCCGCCCCCGGCAACGTCGTGCTGGAGGTGCGCGACCTGTCCGTGCACTATGCGATCCGCAAAGGGCCCCTGCGGCGCGTCAAGGCGTGGGTCAAGGCGGTCGATGGCTTGAACTTCAGCTTGCGCGCGGGCGAGACGCTCGCCCTGTTGGGCGAGTCCGGCTGCGGCAAGACCACCACCGGCAAGGCGCTGCTGCGCCTGATCGAAGGCGCGCGTATCGGCGGGCAGGCCATGCTGGACGGGCAGGACCTGATGCGCGCGCGCGGACGTACGCTGGCGCGTTTGCGTGAAAACATCCAGATCGTTTTCCAGGATCCCTTCGCGTCGCTCAATCCACGCATGCGCGTCGGCGACATTCTGCTCGAAGGCGTGCTGGCGCTGCGGCGCGATCTGCCGCGCCAGGCCTGCGCCGACCGCGTCGCCCGCCTGCTGGCGCGTGTGGGTTTGCCGGAGGACACCGCGACCCGCTATCCGCACGAGTTTTCGGGCGGGCAGCGCCAGCGCATCGCCATCGCGCGGGCGCTGGCGGTCGAACCCAGGGTATTGATCTGCGATGAACCGACGTCAGCGCTGGATGTGTCGATCCAGGCGCAGATACTGGATCTGCTGCGCGATCTGCAGCGGGAACTGGGCATCGCGTATCTGTTCATCACGCACAACTTCGGCGTGGTCGAGTATCTGGCCGACCGTATCGCCGTTATGCATGGCGGCCGCATCGTCGAGTTGGACGATACGGCCACCGTGCTGCGCCAGCCCAGGCACGAGGTAACGCGGCGCCTGCTGGCGGCGGTGCCCCGGCTGGATTTCGGCGCTACGCCGTCCGGCGGCGCCGCCCGGCCGTGACCGGCGCGGGCCGGGCGTGACCGGCTCAGCGCCGGCCCAGCAGCCCGCCCAGCAAACCGCCCACCAGGCCGCCTTGCTGCTGTTGCTGCGTGGTCGCGGCGGACCCCGTACTGGTGGTGGCCCCCGCGGTGGCCAACAGGCCGCCCGACGGCGCGCCGCTCGATGTAGTCGCGCCCGCGCCCGCACCCGCGCCGGCGGTCACGCCAGCCGCCGGCGCACCGGATGTTCCAGCGGCCGTCACGCCCGCGCCGGCGCCCACGCCCACGCCCACGCCCACGCCCGCGGCGGGAGCGCTGCCCGCCACCCGGGTCACGCCCTGGATCAGGCCCCCCAGCAAGCCGCCGTTATTGCCGGCGCCATTGGCGGGATCTCCCGTCACCGAACCGACCAAGCCGGTGACCGGCGCCAGCAGGCCCGCGTTGCCCGTACCGCCGGCCGGCGTCCCGGCCACGCTGCCCAGTACGCCATTGATCGGCGCCAGCACGCCGTCGGTGCCCGAGCCGCTGGCGCCGCCGGTCAAGGCCGCCACGCCGCCTGTCGCATTGGCCAGCGTATTGCCGACCGGATTGGCATTGGCCGGTCCGCCGTGCACCAACCCGCCCGCGCTGACCACCGCGCCGCCCACGCCGTCCAGCAATCCATTGACCCCGTTCAAGGACGTATTGGTCCCGCCCGCATCGATGCCGGCGATGCCGGTGCCCACGTTCGTCAGCAGGTTGCCGACAGGCGCGCCGACGCCCAGGTTGTCGCCGGTCGTCTGCGTAATGGACGTGACCTGGCTGACGACCGGCGCAACCGTGGGATCCAGCGCGGCGCCGGTGCCGTCCAGCGGCGCGGTCAGGCCCAGCGAAGCCAGGTTATCCACGCCCGTGCCGGTGTTCTTCAAGGCCGGCTGCAGGATAGGCATCGACGGCTTGTCCAGCAAGGACCCGGTCAAGGTGCCGGTCAGCGCATTCACCGGCTGCAGCAGTCCCCCTTGGCCGCCTTGCGAACGCGTCAATGCGCGCACCGCGCCGGTGGCGTCGGCGGTAACCGAGGCCAATGGCGACTGCAGCGTGGAGTCCGGATTGAGCAGGTCGCCGGTATCGGCCACGGTGGCGCCCAGGCCGCTGACCACGCCGCCCAGTCCCGTCGTCAAATTGGCTGGAGTGTCCGTGCCCGCGATGCGCTGGCCCGTCGCGTCCAGGGTCGATCCGACCTGGTTCAGCAAATTGTCCGTGGGTACGCCCAGCCCGGTCGCGCCGCCGACTTCCTGTGTCAACGTGGTGGCGTTGGCGACCAGCGGCTGCACGGTGCCGTCCAGGGCTCGTCCGGTATCGGAGAGCGCGGAGTCCGTGCCTATCGGTACGACATCGTTGACGGCGGTCCCCGTACCGCCCAGCGTGTTCTGCAATACGCCCGATGTCGTGGCGGACCCGCCGCCCGTACCGTCACCCGGCGTTCCGCCGCCTGGATTGCCGCCTGGCGTTCCGCCTCCCGTACCGCCGCCTCCCGTACCGCCACCGCCCGTGCCATCGCCGGGCGTTTGATTGCCCGGCGTGCCCGCGCCGCCGCCACCACCGCTGCCATCGCCACCCCCACCTTGCATCCCACCATCCGGCATGCCGGCGGATGCGGTGCGGTCGTGATGATGGCCGCCGCCACAGGCGGACAGCGCGCCCAGCAACGCGATGGCGATCGCGGTGCGACGCAAAGTATGTTCGACATGAGAAACGGAAGGAACGACGGATCGCATGGTGGTCTCCTTATGCGGATTTCATGGCAGCCCCACGGGCCGATGCAAGATGGCATGCGAAATCCATGCCAGTTCAAAGAACGCCGTATTCCCCGAGGGAATCGGCAACGTCAGGCCCCGTGTGTCGTTACGGTGTTACGTGACGCACGTAACGCGCGTTACCCCGTGGCCTTATCCATCCGCGTCATCGCATGCGCGGCGCCTCAGATCGCGTTGTAGTAGAACGAATAGTTGGCGTTGAACCGCCACCCACGCCCGTCGCCTTCGGAGCTGGCCGCCGCGATCGGCTTGGCCACATTGAAGTCGAACATGTAGTAGCGATCGTCCGTCACGCGCATGCCGATGGCCACCGACGAAAGATGCGCCGTGTTGTAGGGCTTGAGCTCCGCGGCGTTGTACCAGGTGCGCGCATAATCGATCAGGAGGTACGGTTGCAGGGCCGACAGCAAAGGCATGCCGATGACGAAACGCCGATTCACTTCCGCCGATGCGCCCACGCCTTTGTCGCCGCTTTGCTCGCCCTGCGGATAGCCCATCCCGAAGCGCCAGCTCCCGAAGGAAATCTGTTCGGACGTGGGCAGTACGTCGTCGCTGTATTGGCCAGCCGCCGACAATGTCAGGCCGAATTGCGCCGGCAGCACGAAGCTTTGCTTGGCATTCAGATTCCAGCGCGTGAAGTCCAGGTCGACGTTGGGCACCGCCGAGTAGCCGTAGTTGGAATCGATATGCTTGTCCGCGCCAAACTTGTCGAAGCCCCGCGACACGCTCAGGGCGATGTCGGTGCTGCGCGCCGCGGCCACCGTGATGTAGCGCAGTTCGGCCGTGGCCGCGCGCACGCGCGTATCCTGCCGCAGCCACAGATCGGAGCCGCGCAGATCGTAGCGATCCTGCGCATTGACAGCATAGACCCCCAGCGTGCCGGTCAGCGATTGGCGATTGTCCAGCAGGAAGGGATAGCTGACCCCGATGCCGACGCGGTCGGTCTTGACGGTGCGATCGAAGCCCAGTTGTTCGACGGCGTCGTCTTCCGGTCTGGCCTTGTAGTGAAAGCCATCGATCTTCAAGCCCAGGCCGTCGTTGCCTATCGGCAGGGTGATATCGCCGGCGATGTAGCGCACGTCATCGGTGCCCAGGGGGACGCTGCCGGTCAAGCGGGTTTGCTCGCCCAGCGGCGTCAGGCTGTTGGCGCTGGCCGACAGCAGCGGCTGCATGCCGGTGCCCAGGTCGACGACGCCGCCGTTTGCGCCGAAGGCCTTGTGGCGCGTATCCAGCACCAGCTCGGTGGCGCCGTCGGCGCGGCGAGGCAGCTCCAGCGCGGGCTTGAAGCTCACACCAGGCACCATGCGCATGAGGTTGAGCACGCGTTCCAGCGTGGCCGCGGTCAAGGGTTTTTCGCGCAACAGAGGCCGCGCCAGCGCGTTCAGGCGCGGCGCCGCGCTGCCGGCGTCGCCATCGATGCGCACATTGGAGATGTAGCCCTCCACCACGGTCACCACCACGCGGCCTTGCTCGAAGCTCTGGTTCTGCACGACGGCGAAGGACAGTGGATAGCCGCGCTCGCGATACAACGCGGTAATGCGGTCGGTATGCTGAACCAGCTGCCCGACGGAAATCTCCTTGTTGGCCAGCGGCGCGAGCAGCGCCGAGACTTCCGCGAAGGGGATGGCGTGCACGCCGCTGACGTCGAAATGGCGCGGCACAATGCGCTGCGCCAGGCGGGCCTCGACGGCGGATCGTTCGGGCGTGCGGCCCTCCAGCCGCGCGGGCGGCGGCTGTGTCCGGGGTTTCTCCAGCGGCGGCAGCGCATCGACGGGATTGCCGCGCAGCGGACCGTCCGCATGTGCCGCGGTACAGATGCCGGCGGCCAGCATGCCGGCGCACATAGGGCCGCGCAGCAGGTCTGGCACGCTGCGCGACAGGCTCCAAAAGAAAATCCGGCGGGGTCGTACCATGGGCTGATGCTCGGCCATAAGGATGGTGGGTGTGTTTCCCCAAAAGCATGCCCAGCACAGATGCCGTTTTTTGCTTGCCGAATGTGTTAGGTGTCTACCACCTGCTTCCATGGCAGAGCTGAGTAGGCGCGAATTGCGAGAAACCCACGCCCCGATCGGGCCCGGAGCGGTGCTCGTTACAGTTTTGTAAATTCAAAATCGGCTTATAGATCAAACGGATGCATCCTCAACCATGGGGTTTTGATTCAATTCCATCCTTATGACCTAGGACTTTCCCGGATGCCATCCACCTTGCCTTGGTAAAGACTGATCGGGCCGATACTCAGGGAAACTTGGCGGCGGCCCGCGCCTCTCGGTGTTCCCCAGGCAGACTGTCATGGACAACCTCTCCCTACCGCAGGAAACCGATTCCTGTCGCGGCCCGCGCGGGCGCCAGCTGGTCGCGGTATCCGCGGCGATGCGCAATCTGCTGGACGACGTACGCGCGTATGCCGATGCGCGTGCCAGTGTCCTGGTCCTGGGGGAAACCGGGGTCGGCAAGGAATGCATCGCGCGCCTGCTCCACGACAACGCGTCGTGGTCGCGCGGACCCTTCGTCGCGGTGAATTGCGGCGCCGTGCCGGAAGGCCTGTTCGAGGCGCATTTCTTCGGCCATGCGAAAGGCGCGTTCACTGGGGCGCTGGGCGCGCACAAGGGCTATTTCGAGCAGGCCGACGGTGGCACGCTGTTCCTGGACGAAATCGGCGATATGCCGCTGTACCAGCAAGTGAAATTGCTGCGCGTGCTGGAGCACAAGGTCGTGACGCGGCTGGGCGCCGCGGTCGATACGCCGGTTGATTTCCGGTTGGTGGCCGCGACCAACCAGGACCTGCGCGCACGTGTGGCGCAGGGCGCTTTTCGCGCCGATCTGTATTACCGGCTGGCGGTGATCGAGCTGCGGGTGCCGAATCTGGAGGAGCGCGGGCCGGCGGAAAAGCTGGCTATTTTCAAGGCGTTCATCGACCGCGAGCTGCCGGGGCAAGGCGAGTTGCTGCCCGGCTGGCTGCAGGATCGCGTGGCCGGGACGCGTTATCCCGGCAATGTGCGAGAACTATGCAACCTGGCTGAACGCATTGCCCTCATGCGCCGGCGGGCGGGGGGCTGGGACCAGGCGCGCATCGAGACGGTGCTCGCCAGCAGCATCCAGCTGCCCGCCGAAACACGCGCCTTGCCGCCCGCATCGTGGCTGACGCCGGCGCAACGGGCCGAGCGCGAACGCGTGCTGGCGGCGCTGCGCGCCCATGAATGGCGCCGCCAGGCCACCGCGGCGGCGTTGGGCATCAGCCGCAAGGTGCTATGGGAGAAGATGCGCAAGTTCGAGTTGAGCGAAGCCGCCGAACCGGCGGCCGTGGCGGCGGCGGGCTCCTAGTCCAGCCCGGCCGGCGGCCGGGTCGCCCGCGTCAAGGCGGCATGCCGTCATCGCGGCTGGCATCGCGGCCGGCGGCGTTGGCCGTTGCGGTGGCGCGACATCGAGACCCTGGTCCGGGCCGCCTGGGGTACGGCGCACCGCATTGGCGTACTATTCAGCGGTTTCCCCAGCCGGGATCCTCCGGCGCAGCGTCGGGCGGCGACGGGGTTTTGCGGAAGGGCTTCCAGGAACGACTCCCGGAACGTCCTCGATTGCAGGCCTTGCAACGCGCGCCCCGTGCCGCCATATCCCTCTTATGAAAGTATTCGATCTGCAGTGCGACGAGCAGGGCCATCTATTCGAAGGCTGGTTCGCCTCGCATGAAAACTACGACGAGCAGCAGGCGCGTGGCCTGGTTTCGTGCCCGATATGCGGCGCGAACAAGGTATCCAAGCGCCTGTCCGCGCCGCGCTTGAATGTGTCCCATCTGAAAGCGGCCAAGGCCGCGCCGCAGCCACCCGCGCAGTCCGCGCCCGCTGCAGCCGCCGGCGAGCCCGCCGACATGGCGCGCCTGCAGGCTGCCATCCTGCAGCAGGTGCGTGACATGGTGCGCAAGGCCGAAAACGTCGGCCCGCGCTTCGCCGAGGAAGCGCGCCGCATCCATGAAGGCGAAGCGGACGAACGGCCGATACGCGGCACGTCCACGCCGGAAGAGCGCCAGGCACTGGCGGAAGAGGGCATCGATTTCCTGGCCCTGCCGGATATTTTCGACGACGACCGCCTGCAGTAAGCCGGCGCGGCCCGCCTCATTGGCGGCGTGCCTCCCCCGACGAGGGGGTTGCCCGTGGCCGGACATGCATGGCCTGGCCATCCGCCGATGGCGTGACGTCGTAGTGGCTGGCGACGGCGCCTTTTCCGCTCAGCCGCAGAATATCGACGATGTGTTCCAGGTCGCGCGGCCCGGCGGGCAGGTAGTATTCACCTGTCAGGCCGGGCCGTATGCGCCAGTAATCGCCGCTCCTGTCGACGTCTCCCGCCATTGCTTGGCCTGGCATTCCGATCTTGCGGAAAAGCACGCCGCTCCAGTATCCGAGCGCCATGCCAGCCTGTTCGGCCAGGGCGGACAGCCGCTGCTCGGTGGCGGCGTGGCCATTGGATGGGTCTTGCGGCATCGCCGCGGCCGAACCGCCCGCCGACGTCGCGGCCGCGCGGGCGGCCTGCCAGGCTGCCTCGCCCCCGGCGGTCTTGGTGCCATCCTTGTTGTAGATCATATAGACGGCGGTGCAGTCGAAACCGAACAGGTCACAGAACTGCGTGCGCGATAGCGCGCCGGCCCGGATGCCTATCAGGCGATCGGCAAGGGCGAAGTCTCCCGCCGTCAGCGTCGCCCGGCGTTCGATGGGTGGCATCCGGTTCGCCCGCCGGTCACCAGGCGCCACTAGCGTGCCGTTGTCTATGAGATATCCGACATCGGTCAGGCTGCCGGTAGCCGTGACGAAGCTGCGCAGGACGCTTTGCGATAGGCCGAATCGCCTGGCGCACGCGCGCATATCCGTGGCGCCGTCCGCCAGAAGCTGGCTGGCCTCCCGTATGGCCTTGAGCGTGATTGCGCGCCGGTCGCTGATGGCGCGTACGGCGGCGAGATTGCCGCGGCGCGATGACGGCCGGGCCGCCCGCATGCTGGCGCGTGCGGGCGGCCCGCTTTCTGCCTGGAAGCGTGGGCTTATGTCCGGGCCGTGGACCGGAACCGCATGGGTGGCGGGGCCGTTGATGGCATTGGAATACATGCGTCGACCTTTCGCGTCACGCCGGGGTGGTGGGCGTGCCGGCGGCTTTGGGCGTTACCAGCACCGCCTGCCCGATGCCGGACGGTCTTAGCACGTAGGTGGCCGCCAGCGTATCGATGCCCGGGTGGCCTTCGGCATGCAGGCGCAGAATGTTGACGATGTGCTCCGGCGACCGCGCGTCCGGAATCAGGCGGTATTCGCCGGCGTCCGCCGGTCGTATGCGCCAATAGCCGCCGGCTCTGTCCACATTGCCCGCCAAGGGCGACATGAGGCGTCCCAACTTCTGGAACGTGTCGCCGCGCCAATACCCGATGGCAATGCCCGCGTCGCTGGCGACGTCGAACAGGCGCTGTTCCATGGCGGAGCAGTCGGCGTCCGAAACGATCGGCGCCGCACTGGCGCCGGTCGTGCTTGCCGCCGCTGCCCCCGCCTGCCCGCGCGGCGCCGCGTCGCGGGACTTGCGTCCCCACTCGGTCAGTGAACCGTCGCCGTTGTACGCGAAATAGACAGGGTCGTAGTCGTAGCCGAACAGGTCGCAGAACAGGGATCGCGACATCTTGCCCATGGTGGCGCCTATCAGTTTTTCGGCCAGGGCGTGGTCCTCCGGATGCAGCACGGCTTGCCGTCCCACCGGCGGCAGGCTGCCGGCCTGGCGGTCCAGGGGCGTCATGATGTGCCCGGCATTGAGCGCACGGCCTACCGCGGTGAGCCGGCCGTCCGCTTCGACGAAGACGCGGACAGTCTTCAAGGCAAGGCCATGCGGCTCGGCGCAGACACGGATGATGGACTCGCCGGCCAGCACGCGCCGGCTGATCCGCAGAATGACGTCGCGCGTCACGCCGCTCCTGGGCGTCTCCTTCTGTACGCGGCCCTCGCTCGTCGGCCGCGGCGGTTCGGTGTATGGCTGGGGCCTGGCCTCCCTGCGCACGGGCTTGCGCCGCATGGGTCCAGGCGAGGCCGCCTGCGCCGCCGCGGCTTGCTGGCTGTCGATGTCCAGCCCCGGCGGGCTATCCGTGTCCGCGGGCAGTTCGGGCACGGGCCGTGGGACGACGCGTTGCGGCGCGGCGCGCGTCGGTTGCGGTCCGCGGTCCGGTTCGGGCTCCGGCATGTCCCAGGCCGGCTGTTCCCACGGATCCCGCAGACGGGCCACGTCTTCCGCGATCGTCAGCATGGACGGGCTGAGCGCGCCGAGCAGGGCGTCGATCTCCGTGAAAGGAATCGATAGCGGGGAGCTGGGCGCGCTATCTGGCGAGGCGGGCACGGCGGGCGCGCTCGGCGCCGCTGGCGCAGCGGGCGTGGAGGGCATAGGCCTTGATGGCGGGCGCGGCGACACGGCCCGGTTGGCGCGGCCGGCGTCGAAGCCCTGGATCGCGGCCGGCGCCGAGGACCACGTGGGCGGCAGTCTGTCCAGGCTGGCCTGGCCAGGATGACGCCCGCGTGCGCGCGGCTGCGACGCGGGATGGCTGGCGCCGCGGAATGGGGCGGTGTCTGTCTGGCGCTGTTGGCCCTGTGTGGGCGGGAGCGGCTGGGTGGCGTGGGGGTGGGGCTGATAGCCCGCGTTGATGGAATACATGGGGCCGACCTCGTGCTGTGTGCGGTACCCGACTGGGTAGTCGGCACAGGCCGGGGGTTCCGGATAGCGTGGCCCATGCCGAGGCCATGGCGCCCGAAAAAAAAAGCCCTCCTGAGGAGGGCTTTTTATGCGAAGAGACGCGGGCTCAGCCGTTCACGCGGCTGCGGTACTCGCCGGTGCGCGTGTCGATTTCGATCTTGTCGCCGATTGCGCAGAACAGCGGCACGTTGATGTCGAAGCCGGTGTTGATCTTGGCGGGCTTCAGCACCTTGCCGGACGTGTCGCCGCGCACCGCCGGTTCGGTATAGGTGATTTCACGCACGACGCTGGTCGGCAGTTCCACCGAGATGGCGCGGCCGTCGTAGAACACGACTTCGACCGGCATGCCTTCTTCCAGGTAGTTGAGCGCGTCGCCCATGCTTTCGGCTTCGATCTCGTACTGGTTGTATTCTTCGTCCATGAACACGTACATCGGATCGCCGAAGTACGAGTACGTGCATTCCTTGCGGTCCAGCACGACGACGTCGAATTTTTCATCGGCCTTGTAGACCGATTCGCTGCCGGCGGCGGTCAGCAGGTTCTTGAACTTCAGCTTGACCACGGCCGCGTTGCGGCCCGACTTGTTGTATTCGGCCTTCTGGACCACGAGCGGATCCTTGCCGACCATGACCACGTTGCCGACTCGCAATTCCTGAGCGGTTTTCATCGATTCAAAACTCCGGGAGATTTCTGGTTCTGCCCGGTCCGCCACGGCGCCGCCGGGCGAATCAAAATTGATCGAAACCGGCTGGCCATACGGCTAGGCTAGGGGCAGGGCTGGCCTGCAAAACTCGGTATTCTAGCATTTTTGCCGGCCGGCCTGCATCCCTGCCGGATCGCCACGGCCGGGCGGAAGCCGGGAGAGCGTCCCCCGGAGTATTGGACGCCGTCCGCCGCCGCCGTTTCCCTGGCGCTACTTCGCCAGTGCGGCGGCGCCCGCCTTGGCGATGTCTTCGTCATGCTCGGGCGTATCCGCCGAAACGCCGACCCCGCCGACCACCTGGCCGTCCACGACCAGGGGCACGCCGCCCCGCATCAGCACGAAGCCGCGCGCGGTGATGGCGGCCGGGCGTGGCCCGTTGATGGCGTCCTCCAGCGCGCCGCTGGGGCGCCGGAAAAGGGCGGCCGTGCGCGCCTTGCCGGGCGCCAGTTCGACACTGGCCGGCATGGTGTTGTCCATGCGGATTAGCACGATCGGCAGTCCGCCGTTGTCCACTACGGCAATGACGCCGGGCCAGCCGGCCTGTTCGGCGCGTGCCTGCGCCGCGGCGGCGACTTTTTGCGCGGCCTCCAACGTCAGGTAGGGCCGTGTGGGAAGTCCGGCGGCATGCGCCGCTGCATTCCAGGTGTGGGAGCTGATGGCCAGCGCTATTGCTGCCGCGGCGCGTATGTGGGCTTGCATGATCGTCCTCCTGTTCGGTCGATTTAGCCCGCCCATGCCGCAAGCGCCGTGCGTTGCCGGCAAAATGCCCGGAGGCGTTGTCTGCGTCGTCCGCCGGCGCCTTGCGCGGCCGCGGCCGGTATGGGATGGGACGCACCGGTCAGGGGGCAAGATCGGGCCAGGATAACAGTGATATCATTCGCGGATGGTCAATTTTCTTCCCCGGCGGGTGGTTGCCAAGGCACCTCCTATCAAGATTCAAGGCATCAAGACGAAGCTTGTGCCCTGGATTGCTGATGCGATCAGTTGGCATGGCGACGGTCGCTGGGTCGAACCTTTCATGGGCTCCGGTGCGGTGGCGCTCAACATAGCCCCGCGACGGGCGCTGTTGGCGGATACCAACCAGCATATCGTCCGCTTCTACCAGCAGATTCAGGACCGCACGATCACCCCGGCAGTAGTGAAGCAATTTCTCGAAGACGAAGGCGCTGCTTTGCTTTTGAAGGGCGAGGAGCACTACTACAACGTGCGCAAGCGCTTCAACGAGCATGCGAACCCGCTGGACCTTCTGTTCTTGAACCGTTCCTGCTTCAACGGAATGATGCGCTTCAACACGAAGGGTGGTTTCAACGTCCCTTTTTGCCGCAAACCCGACCGTTTCCGTCAAGCGCTTATCACCAAGATATGTAATCAGGTAGCCCGAGCGCAAAGTGCCATTGGCGATAAAGACTGGGTCTTCAAGTGCCAGTCCTGGCGAGAGACGTTTGCTGAAGTCAGGGGCGAGGATTTCGTCTATATGGACCCGCCGTATGTCGGCAGGCATGCGGACTACTACACCAAATGGTCGGACGAAGAGGCCACCGAGCTGGCCAAGGCTATCAGGGCGCTGCCGGCCGGATTCGCGTATTCGATGTGGAAGGAAAACCAGTATCGCGAGAACGCTCATCTGACGGAGCACTTCTCTGACTTCGCGGTGGAAACGTTTTCCCACTTCTACCACCTTGGCGCAAGCGAAAGCATGCGCAACGAGATGGAAGAGGCGCTTGTCCTGAGCCATGGCAACCTGGCTGACGCGGCCAGCCGTCCCGCTCCCCCGGAGTTAAAGGACGACGACGATGACGCCGAGTTAACCGAGCCGCCTCAGCAACAGCTATTCGCCTAGATGGCTTCTACGCCACGCCAGCGGCGGTAAGTTTCGATGTCCTTGAAGCGTTCCCGGTCAGCAGCCTTGCGCCCGTAGTTCCGCCAGTAGTCCAAGAACTCCTGTTCGCTCCGGAACGGGCCGTTCCCATTTCTGAAGTCTTCTATACGGCCGGTGATGCTGCCTATGTTGGTCGTGTTGCCGCTTCCTGCTCGATAGCTGGCAATGCGCCACTTCTCCTGTACGAAAACCCGGACGTTTCGGTACGGCAGGGGAATATCCGGAAGCTGGTCCAGCGTGTAGTACGCGTGCTGGGCCGCCTTTTTTTCGGCTACCCGTTCGTAGACGTATCCGACCACCCAATGCTCCACGTAGTCCGAGAACGGGAAGACGATGTTTTTGCGCTCATTGCCCGGCCGGATGAAGCTGGTGTAGCCGCCCAGGGTGAAATTGAACGATTGCCCGGGATGATTGATATACGTGGTTTTGACGTCTACAGCAATTTTTCGCCGGCAAGCCGCGCCCGCGCATAACGTAAAGTCGGGATAGTGGTTTTGGACGGAAGGCTCGACGAGGTCCAGTCCCAGTTCGGCAGCGGTCTCGATCATCAACGGCCGCGTGTAGAGTTCGAAGATAGTGCTCAACACCTTCGTGTCGCTACCTAGCGGGTACACAACTCCGTCTTGTGAGACAACGCCACTGATGGCGTAACGCTGCACGGTCGAAAGCAGTTTGCGCTCGAACACTGCCTTGAAGTCACTCACGCTGCTGCCTCGCTGCGGGGATGAAGTTGTCGAGTAACCCAAGTATACATTTAGAAATTTTGTGATGTATAACTTGGCTTATCTCGACCGTACCGGATCGGCATGACCAAGCCTGGTTTGCCGCCTTCCGGCGAACCAGGCTCAGGCTTGTTTCGCCCCGCGATGCTCCGCGCAGAAAGCAATAAGGCTGGCGGCGAGCTCGGGCACTTGCGACATTCGCGCATCCCACGCTTTGGCAGTTTCCCGCCAGGCCGCCCATGCTGTTTGCGTGGTTGCGTCGCGCCATGCCGATGCCATCGTATCGGTGGCGGGGCCGGCGGCCATTGCGCCGTTCGCGATGGGAGCCGCCGCGGTGGCATTCCAGGCCTCGAACAGGGCACGGGCCTGTGGTGGGGGCCGATACAGATCCAGCCATGCGCGTAATTTATTCAGGTGCGCTTCATCCGTTTGCGGATAGATCTGCCACACCAGCGGCCGGCCTGCCCAGCCGGCTCGCACTACGGAGTCCTCGCCGCGAACGAAGTTCAGGTCGGCGCACCACAAAAGCCTGTCATAGTCGTCCTGCGGCAGGAAAGGAATGCGGCAGATCTCGAGGCGTGAAGGAACATCTCCCGCGGCGGTTTCCAGGCGTGGCGCGACGCCTTGCGGCACCAGCAATAGGGTCGGCCCAGGATCGGCGCGCAAGCCGTGGACCAAGCCTTCCAGTGGAGCTTCCGGATAACAGAATAGGCTGATCAGTCGGGCCTCCCCCAGCTTCGCGATACTCGCCGGCCCGACGCCTATATCGCGCAGAAATGCCAGTTGCGCCTCACGCGAGCGCTGGAATGCGTCGCGTCGCGCGGCCAGTCCCGCCTCGCGCAGCAAACCACCCGTCGCCGGAGTAAAGCCAGGAAAGAAGAAATACTTCATCAGCCCATCGGGCTGCGGCGACGGCAACCGATGATGAGATTCCACCCAGGGTTCCGCGCTCAGGTACTCCAGATTGATCCAGACGGGCGGACGCTGCCGCATGGCCGCGCGAAATGTCTCGGGCGGATCGCAGGCGAACGCCTCGATGACCACCTCACCCGGCGGCAGGGCCGGCGGGTGGTCGGACCAGGCGACGATGTCGATGCCGCCCACGTCCTGCAGCTCCAGCGCCGGATCGCAGCGCGGCTCCATGCGGGCGAATGTCGCCAGATCGTCGATCCACAGGCGTACCCGCCAACCGCCGGCCTGGCGCAGCGCCCTTGCCAGCCGCCAGCAGACGCCGACATCGCCGTAGTTGTCGATGCGGCGGCAGAAGATGTCGGCGCGCACTGCGGATGTCTGCATGCCAAGCCGGCAAATGGGACCGCGTCGGCTAGTGGAACCGGGCCGGCGCCGATTCGGCGTCTTCCGGCAGCTCGGCGTGCACCATTTCGCCCAGCGGATTGGGGAAATAGGGCGTGCCGCAATCCTCGCAATATTCGGCCGCCAGCACGCCCGGAATGCGGCGCACTTCGTTCACGCCCAGCTCCTTGAGCAGGGCGGCGATTTCCTCGACGGGATCGGCCCGTTCATCCTCGCCGCCGGTTTCGTCCTCGCGGCCATAGAGCGGCCAGACGCAACCGTAGATGACGTCATTGCTATTGCGGGCGGTAAAGCCGACGCGGTATTCGTCGACGCGGCCTTCGCCGCAGCCCGCGACCACCGCGCGCAGGCGCGACGGTTCCAGGTTGACCGAACCCTCCAGCCACGTGACGGCCGCGCGCAAGGCCAGCGGCCGCACGCGGCGGTCCGCTTCGCGGTTGCTGACGTAGTAGGCATCCGGCAGCAGGCATTCGAAGCTGCAGCCCGGCAGCAGCGTGGCCAGCGTGGGCTGCGCCTGCTCCACCCACTTGGCCAGGCAGGCTTCGCGCGTGGCGCCGGCATCGCCCGGGCTTTCCTGCCAGCGGAAGATGGCCGCGCCGCGCGGCACCGCGACGGCGCCCACCAGATAGCGGGTATCGGCCAGCATATTGGCCGTTTCCGCCTCTTCGGCGATGGCCGGCTTCATGGTTTCGGCGCCCAGCGCCTGCGAACCCAGGCGTTGCAACCAGTGCCAGGTTTCCGAGAAGGTGCGCGGCATCTGGTCGATGCTGACCAGATACGGCATCAGCGCCAGACGCGCGCCTTGCGCCAGGACATGGCCGTGCAACTGCGCGGTGAGCGCCTGCAGGGCGCTGGCAGTGATCGGTCCGGTGGGAATGGTGTAGCGCGTCCAGGCGACCATGGGCGCCACGATCAGCAGCACATCGTAGCTGGCGCCGTTCTTTTCGATGACGGTGGACTCGGTGAAAGTCTCCGCCTGCTCGATCAGCACCTCGTAGGCGCCGGGGTGGGTCTGCGACAAGTGATCGAGCGCCGATTCCAGCGGCGCGTCATTGCCGGCGCGCAGCAGCTTCGGAATCGATGCACGCAGCTGCTCTTCCCAAAAGATATCTTCGACCCGGCTGCCCGAACTGTTCAACGCCAGCGCCAACGTGGCAAGCCGGGAGGCATCGCGGGTCAGGCGAGAGGATGTGTGGCTGCGGGTGCGAGGCATGACGATGAATGGGGGAACAGAAGGAGAACCATATAGTGTACCCGTGGCGGAGCCGCCGATGCCCCGGCATCCGGCCGCCTGGCGGGCAGAACGCCGGCCTTTCACTCTGCTGCGCGGTTATCGTACGTCATCGCGGCGGTGTGTCCGGATTGACGAGGCGGTTGAACCTGTGCAGAATCGTCTCGGAACTTATATGATGTCCTATAACATATTCCAACAATCAGATTATTGAGGAGACCAGGACCATGCCCCTATCCCGCCGCTCTTTCCTGGCCGCCGCCGGCGCGGCTGCCCTCTATGGCGCCGGACCCGTGGCGAAAGCGCAGCAGAACTGGCCGGAGCGCAATGTGCGCCTGCTGGTGCCGTATCCGGCCGGCGGCTCTTCCGACATCATCGCGCGGGCCATCAGCCAGCCGCTGTCGGAAAGCCTCAAGCAGACCGTGATCGTGGACAACCGGCCCGGCGCCAATGGCAACCTGGGCGCCGCCATCGTCGCCCAATCGGGCGAAGACCGGCACACGCTGTTGCTGTGCGACGTCGGCGCGCTGATGATCAGCCCCTCGGTCTATACCAAGTTGAACTTCGATCCCAACAAGGATCTGCGCGGCGTGAGCATGCTGGCCTATTCGCCGCACATCCTGGCCGTGCATCCCTCGGTGCCGGTCAACACCCTGGCCGAACTGGTGGCCTTGTCCAAGCGCGAACGGCTGAACTTCGCCGTGACGGCCATGGGCAGCGCGCCCCACGTCGCCGGCGTGGCGGTAGAGCAGGCCACCCAGGCCCAGTGGCAGTACGTGCCCTACAAAGGCGGTTCGCAAGCCATCACCGACACCATCGGCGGCCAGACCCAGATCATCATGAACGGCATGCTGGCCACGCTGCCTCACATTCAGAGCGGCAAGTTGAAGGCGATCGCGGTCTCCAGCCGCAATCGCATGCCGCAGGTGCCGAATGTGCCGACCATCGCGGAGTCGGGCGTCCCGGGCTTCGAGTCCGGCACCTGGCAGGGACTGATGGCGCCGACCGCCATGCCGCCGGACATCGCGGCGCGGCTGAGCAAGGAACTGGCGCGCATCATGAACATACCGGAGCTGAAGGCCAAGCTGGCGGAGCAGGGCGCCGACGTCGTCACCATGACGCCCGCGGAAATGGACAAGTGGCTGGTGGCCGAGCGCCAGCGCTGGGCGGCGGTGGTGCAGAAGGCGGACATCCGGCTGGATTGACCGCCTTGCGGCGACCGCCTCCGCCGGGCGGGTCTGCGCCGCGCGCCGCGTAACGCGCGGGTCGCGCGGCATCGGAAACGAAAAGGACCGGCCCATGCGGGTCCGGTCCTTTTCGCATGCCGCCGCCATCCGGCCGGCGGCATCGCGGCTGGCGCCGATCAGGCGGCGAGCAACTGACGCAGCACGAAGGGCAGGATGCCGCCGTGCTGGTAGTAGTCCACCTCGATAGGCGTGTCGATCCGCAGCAGCACCTGCACCTGCTGCGACGAGCCATCCTTGCGATGGATGGTCAGCGTCACGTCCTGCTGCGGCTTGATGCCGTTTTCCAGCCCGGACACGTCGAAGGTTTCCTCGCCGGTGATGTTCAGCGTCTGCGCGCTGTCATCGCCCTTGAACTGCAGCGGCAGCACCCCCATGCCGACCAGATTGCTGCGGTGGATGCGCTCGAAGCTGCGCGCCACCACGGCCTTCACGCCCAGCAACTGCGTGCCCTTGGCGGCCCAGTCGCGCGACGACCCGGTGCCGTACTCCTCGCCACCGAACACCACGGTCGGCACGCCGGCGTCGATGTACTTCATCGCGGCATCGTAGATGGGCATTTGCTCGCCGGACGGCTGGTACAGCGTTTCGCCGCCTTCGAAGCGGCTGCCGTCTTCACGCGGCGGGATCATCAGATTCTTGATCCGCACATTGGCGAAGGTGCCGCGCATCATGATTTCATGGTTGCCGCGGCGCGAACCGTAGCTGTTGAAGTCGGCCTTCATGACGCCGTGCTCCTTCAGCCACTTGCCCGCGGGCGACGATTCCTTGATCGAGCCAGCCGGGGAAATGTGGTCGGTGGTGACCGAATCGCCGAAAATACCCAGCGCGCGGGCGCCCTTGACGGTGGGCATGGCTGCCGGCTCCATGCCGAAGTCCTTGAAGAACGGCGGTTCGGCGATGTACGTGGACGTCGGCCAGTTGTAGACCTCGCCCGTCACGCCCTTGATGTTCTCCCACAGCTTGCCCGGATTGGTGCGCACGTCGCTGTAGTTCTCGCGGTAGACGTCCGAATCCAGCGCGAACTTCAGCAGATTCTGCACTTCTTCCGTGGACGGCCAGATGTCGCCCAGCCACACATCGCCGTTCTTGCCCTTGCCGACCGGTTCGGTCATCAGGTCGCGCAGCATCGTACCGGCCAGCGCGTAGGCCACGACCAGCGGCGGCGAAGCGAGGAAGTTGGCCTTGATGTTCGGATGGATGCGCGCTTCGAAGTTGCGGTTGCCCGACAGCACCGCGGCGCATACCAGGTCGTTGTCGTTGATCGCTTCATTCAGATCGGCCGCCAGGTCGCCCGCGTTGCCGATGCAGGTCGTGCAGCCATAGGCGGCCACGTCGAAGCCCAGTTTTTCCAGATAGGGCAGCAGGCCCGTCTTGGTCAGGTATTCCGTGACCACGCGCGATCCGGGCGCCAGCGAGGTCTTGATCTTGGGCGACACCTTCAGTCCGGCTTCGACGGCCTTCTTGGCCAGCAATCCGGCCGCCAGCATGACGCTGGGATTGGACGTGTTGGTGCAGGACGTGATGGCCGCGATCAGGATGTCGCCGTTCTTGACCTTGGTGCCGGCGCTGGTGGTGAACGTCTGCTGAAGTTTTTCGGCGGGCTGGTTGAAGCCGTTCTCGGCGACCGGCGCGGAAAACAGCGTGGTGAAGGTGTTCTTCACGTTGCCGATCTCGATACGGTCCTGCGGGCGCTTCGGGCCGGCCAGGGAAGGCGCCACCGTGCCCAGGTCCAGGGTCAGCAGCTTGGTGAACTGGATGTCCTTGGCCTTGGGCACGCCGAACATCTTCTGCGCCTTGAAATAGGCCTCGAAGGCGGCGATTTCCTGCTCCGTGCGGCCGGTGCCCTTGAAGTAGTCGATGGTGCGCTCATCCACCGGGAAAAAGCCCATGGTGGCGCCGTATTCCGGCGCCATGTTGCCGATGGTGGCGCGGTCGGTCACGGACAGGCTGGCCGTGCCTTCGCCGCAGAATTCGACGAACTTGCCCACTACTTTTTCACGGCGCAGCATTTCGGTAATGGTCAGCACCAGGTCGGTGGCGGTGACGCCGCCGCGCAACTGGCCCTTCAGTTCGACGCCGACCACGTCGGGCGTCAGGAAGTACACGGGCTGGCCCAGCATGCCGGCTTCGGCCTCGATGCCGCCCACGCCCCAGCCGACCACGCCGATGCCGTTGATCATGGTGGTGTGGCTATCGGTGCCCACCAGCGAATCGGGGTAGTACACATTGTTGGCCTTGTCCAGATGGACGCCGCGGGCCAGGTATTCCAGGTTGACCTGGTGCACGATGCCGAAGCCCGGGGGCACGACGCGGAAGGTGTCGAAGGCTTCCATGCCCCACTTCATGAACTGGTAGCGCTCCTGGTTGCGCTTGAATTCCAGCTTCATGTTCAGGTCCAGGGCCTGTTTGGTGCCGAAGTAGTCGATCATGACGGAGTGATCGACGACCAGGTCCACCGGCACCAGCGGCTCGATGCGCTTGGGGTCCGCGCCCATGGCCTGCGCCACCGAACGCATGGCGCCGATATCGGCCAGCAGCGGCACGCCGGTGAAGTCCTGCAGCACCACGCGGGCCACCACGAAGGGGATTTCTTCTTCGCGTTTGGCGTTGGGCTGCCAGTTGGCCAGCTGCTTGATGTGTTCTTCGGTCACCTTCTGGCCGTCACAATTGCGCAGGACCGACTCCAGCACGATGCGCAGCGACACGGGCAATCGTTGCACGTCCACGCCCAGCGCCTTGCCCAGCGCCGGCAGCGAATAGTACTGACAGGCCTGGTTGCCGATCTTGAATGTCTTCAGTGTGTCGAACACGTTGTGCGGCATGATGAACTCCAATGTAGGTGACCGCGAAAAAGCAGCCATTTTCATGCGTTTCCCCGCGCTTGTCATGTGTGCCCAAGCCGGGAGAATCCTCGGTCTTATATCTTATGTCTTATATAAGACATTGCCAACCTGAAAAAGTTCGGGCCGCTCTGCAAGGAGCGTACCGCGCGCCGTTTCAGACCGCCCGATAGCATAGCCAAAACCGGTGGCAAAACACATGGCAAAACGTGCAATACCGCCGGGCGGCGCCTGGAGTCCGCATTCATGCCTTGCCGTCGCGCCACAGACGGACCAGCGGTTCGGGCGCGGATGCCTCCGGGACGTCGAAGCGCAGCGGCTCGGCCTGGCCGTCGCGCAGGATCTCGACGGTGAAGTAACGCTGGTCGCCCGCGCCGCGGGATTCATGGGCCAGGGTCGCCGCCTGGGCGAGGGCCGCGCATACGCGGCCGCGCTCATCCTGCGGGCATAGGCGCAGCGCAATCGTGCGGGGCCGCGCCAGCGCCGGAACGGCCGCCACCCCGCCCTGGCGTTTGACCTGGACCGCAACGACCGTATCCCATGGAGGCAAAAGGGTCATGGCAGCACTCCCACGTCGCGCCAGGCCCGGCGCACCGCGTCGCGCGCACCCAGCACGCCGGCGTGTTCCAGCGTCAGCGCGGCGAAGGCGGCGAAGTCCGCATCCCGGGCCAGCTTGCGATCGCACAGGGTGTCGTACCAGACACGGCCGGCTTTATCCCAGGCCGGGCCGCCCAGCTCGCTGGCGGCCAGGTAAAAGGCGCGATTCGGTATGCCCGAATTCAGGTGGACCCCGCCATTGTCGTCCTCGGTGCGTATGAAGTCGCGCATATGCGCCGGCTGCGGGTCTCGCCCTAGCAAGGGGTCGTCATAGGCCGTACCGGGAGCGCTCATGGAGCGCAGCCCTTGCGCCCGGATGGCGTCGGTGAACAGTCCCTCTCCCACCAGCCAGTCCGCCTGCCCGGCGGTCTGTCCCAGCCGGTACTGCTTTACGAGCACGCCGAAGACGTCGGAAATCGATTCGTTCAGCGCTCCCGCCTGTTCGCGGTAGACCAGGGCGGCTTCGTAGTCGATGACCCCGTGCGACAGTTCGTGCCCGACGACATCCATGGCGATGGTGAAACGGTTGAAGACTTCGCCGTCGCCATCGCCGAAGACCATCTGCGCGCCGTTCCAGAACGCGTTGTCGTAATTCTGGCCGTAGTGCACCGTACCGATCAGCGCCATCCCCTTGCCGTCCAGGGAATCGCGGCCATACACCTCGGCGAACAGGGCGCGTGTCGCGCCGACGTAGTCGTAGGCTTCGTCGGCCGCGGCGTCGCCCGTGGCCGGCTGGCCTTCGCCGCGCACCGGTTGCCCGGGCAGGGAAGTGCCGCCGGCGGCTGTGTGGATATGGCGGGCGGCATCGCCGGTCGTCCGGGGCCTGGACGCCAAGGCGCTGGCCTGGGCGAGGCCGCGCACGGAACCGTCGTCACCGCTCAGCGTCAACGTGGCGGTCGCGCAGGCACGGACATGGGGACTACCCTGGCGGGCCAGCCGATCCAGCAGATAGGGAGGCACGACGGCGTGCCTGGATGGATAGGGGCAGGGCGGGCGCATGGCGTGGTCCTCATGAACCACCCCAGCATAATGCGCGCGGGCTGGCGGGGCGAGCCCGGTTGCGCGCTGTTTCGTGGACCCGAGGCGCGTGGAATCGTAGGCTTCATCCGATGCAAGCGCTATTCAGACCAGGCTGCTCCACTTACGTACCCAACATCGTGGTCGCCTCAGAAGGCGATGCTGGTCGAGAACGTGTAAGTGCGCGGCGAGCCTACGAACAGATAGCCGGCCGTGGCGGTGCCCCAGTAATTCCGGTTGAACAGGTTCTCGACGTTGAAGCGGAAGGTGACGGGGGTGCCGCTGATCTTCGTCTCGTAGCGGGCGCCGGCATCGACGCGGGTCCAGCTTGGCACCGACAGGGTGTTGTCGGCGTCGGCGTACGTCCTGTCGGTGTAGATGACGCGGCCAAGCAGCGTCAGGCCGGGGACGAAGGGGGTATCCCACTCGGCGCCCAGGTTCAACTGCCAGTCGGGGACGCCGACGGCTTTGTTGCCCTGCAGGTCGGGCGTGGTGGCCTTGTTGACGACGGCGTCGATGTAGCTCATGCCTCCCAAGAGCCGTACGCCCCTGGTGACTTCACCGGCGAAGCTGGCTTCGACGCCGCGGTTGCGCTGTTCGCCGTATTCGCCGAAGGTGTTGCCCGAGATGCCGGAGCTGGGACGCGTCAACTCGAAGAGCGCGACGGTGGCCAGCATATCGTCGTTCAGGTTGTACTTGACCCCGATTTCCTTCTGCTTGGACTTGAACGGCGACAGGGTCTCGCCCGGGTTGGTGATGGCCGCGCTGGTGGGCGCCGTATCGCCTTGGGACAGGCCTTCGACGTAGCTGGCGTAGACCGACACGTCAGGCAGGATCTTGAAGACGACACCCGCCAGCGGCGTGATGGCGCTCTTGTCGTAGCGCGGGCCGCTGGGTTCGCCATTGGCAAAGTTGTAGTTTTGGCCCTGCACGTTCTGGTGGCGTGCGCCCACGGTCAGCTGCAGCCGGTCGTCCAGGAATCCCAGGGTGTCGGCCAGCGCATAGCTGGTCAGTTTGGTGCTCTGGTAGCGGTTCAACGGATTGCTAATGCCGGAGATGGACGGCGTGTCGAAGGTGTTGCCCGCGTAGATGTTCGAGTTGCCGGACGGAAAACCGGTGTAGAAGCCCAGATCGGACTTCTGGTCCAGCAGGGTATAGCCGAACGCGACCTTGTGGCTCACGGGGCCGGTCTGGAAGTTGCCGCGCAGGCCGGCTTCGGTGGACTTGCTGTCCACCGTCATCCGTTGCCACCCGCCGAAGAAGGAGTAGTCGCCCTGCGTGTTCTGCAGCACGGGGTTCGCGGCGAAGGCGTCCCAGTCCAGCTTGCGCTGACCATAGCCGGCGTAGGCGGTGAAGTGGTCGGTGAGGTCGTATTCGACCTTGAAGATGCCGGCGGTATTGCGGCCGTCGCTCCAGCCCAGGCCGGGATACGGATTCTTGTTGCTGGGCGCCTCGGGAATCGACGTCAGGTCCGAACCCAGCTGGAACTGACGCACTACGTTGTCGATGCGTTCCTTCTGCCAGATCAGGTCCAAGGACGATCGCAGTCTTTCACCGCGATAGTCCAGCGCGACCGATCCCAACTCTTCGCGCGTGGACTGGTCCTTGATAGGCGTGTCGCCGTCGCGCAGCATTGCATTCACGCGGATGCCGAACGCATTGTCCGGGCCAAAGCGGCGGCCGACGTCGGCGTGCACGCCGAAGACGGAATCCGACATGACGGAGCCGGTCACGCGGGTGATGGGATCGTCGGTGGCGCGCTTGGGCACCAGGTTGACGACACCCCCGACGCTGCCGCCCGGCGTCATGCCGAAAAGCGCGGCCGACGGCCCCTTGATGATCTCCACGCGTTCCAGGGTCTCAACCGGTGCGCGCCAGTACGGCGTCAGCCCAAACATGCCGTTGAACGCGAAGTCCGCGGTCGGCACATTGAAGCCGCGGATGGTCAGGTCTTCGTTGATGTTCGAGCGCGCGCTGCTCATGCGGACCGACGGATCCATGGTAGCCACGTCGGCGACGGAACGCGCTTGTTCGTTCTCGATGGTTTCGGCGGTGTAGCTGGTCACGCTGAAGGGCGTGTCCATGACGGACGTGTTGCCCAGGATCCCCATCCGCGCGCCCCCACCGATCAGGCCGCCCGCGATGGGCGCGGGCGCTTCATCCAGGGCGACCGGTGCACTGGTCACCGTCACGGTGGGCAGGACGGTGATGGCGGCCGGGGCCGATGTCTCTGTCTGCGCCGAAACCGCCGCCACATAGAGCGCCGCGCTTCCCGCCAATGCCTGCTTCACGGCCTTGCCGAGGCCCTTCTGGGCGCCATCCCGCCCTTGAAATGCTTTACCCAAAACCCCACCCCGCGCGTTCTTTTATAAAAACGCGCATGATAATCATTATTATTTGTTTTTGCTACTGGGCTTGTCTGAATGTGGTGCCTGCACCTCAATGACGCTGACGTCGTTGGCGCGTATTCGTCTGGAATTCCCGCTGGCTGGCTTTGCCGGGCGTGCGCCGCGGCCACCACATCGCAAGGGCCCCCATGCCAGCTTGGCAGCCCCTTACGATCAATCAAATCCTTTATGCATAGGGCTAGGACCGCTGCCTCGCCCCTGCAGCGAGGCATGGCGTCAGCGGCAAGCCGGCTTACTGTGTTCCGGTTTTATTCCGCGGGTCTTGTTCCAGCACGAGATTCCAAAGCGCCTTTCCAGTTGGGACTTCTTTCTCCTCAAGAATATGACCGAGCAACCCCGCGCACCGCCCCACCAGGGCCAGCCCACGAGCCATCGATACCGGCAGCCCCATGTCAGCCACAATTGCGCCCACGGCGCCGCCTGCATTGACGGGCAGGCGGCGTCCCGTGATTGCTTGACTTGCTGCCGAAATCGCCTCAATGGCTCGCCAGTGCGGGCCGTAAAAGCCATTATCCTGCGCAAGCTTTTTAAGCTTTGGGGTTCGAGGGTCGCCATGCACATGGATGTTGTGGCCAATGCCAAACACCGCGGTTCCTGCCGCCGATTGCTTTGCGAACAAGGTGCGCACGGCCTGCCCCAGCTCATCCTCCGAGCCTAAGCGAGCCTCGTTTTCATCCACGAAATCACGGAGCATCTGGGTCGCGTTTTCCATAGCGCCCAAGAACACGCTCCCGGCCCCGAGAAGGCCCGCAGCAACAGCCGCCTGAGGGGCTTCAGGAGCGCCCAAGTATGTGAGGCGAGCAGCAAGCGCGCTTGGCGTCAATCCATGATCAGTGACCGTCACCAAGATGGCATTGAGCATGTTGCGCTCCTCCTGAGAGGCGCGGCGCCCCAACACAACGAGCATGATCATCTCAACAAAATCGACCTCGCCGAGTAGCTCGTCGGCCAGATCAAAGCCGCGGACGTAAATACGTTCAGTAGTGCAATAGCCGATTTCGGTCTTGATAGGGGTAGTCATAACTGCCTCACTTGGCTTGCGTCATCTGTTCCTGCACTTGCTTTTTGATCGCGACCTTATCGACCTTTCCGACGGGATTGCGCGGCAGCTCGTCAAAGAACGAAATAGCTTTGGGCGCTTTTACCGAGCCCATCTGACCTTTGGCATACCGAATGATCTCATCGGCAGTTGTGCTTGCTTCTTTCCTCAACTGGATCGCCGCATGCACGGCTTCGCCCCACTTTGGATCGTCGACGCCAAACACCGTAACAGAGAGAACGTCGGGGTGCTGATTAAGAACCTCTTCAACATCATTGGGATAGACATTAAAGCCGCCCGTGATGATGACGTCGCGGTTCCGGCCACGTAGGAACAAGTAGCCATTCTCGTCCATGTAACCGAGATCTCCCGTGTGGAGCCAGCCGTCTACGATGGTTTCTGCCGTCTTTTCCGGCAAGTCGAGATAGCCGGACATGATCATGGGCCCGCGGACCACAATCTCGCCCGTCTCGCCGGCCGGCTGAATCTTGCCGTCCGACCCCATGATGGCCATATCGCTGAACAGCGAGGGACGTCCCACCGAGCCCACATAGGTGTCGGTGGCCAGGTCCTCCCCCGTAAGGAAGGTGACAATCTGAGGTGCTTCGGTTTGGCCGTAGGTAACGCCCACGACGGGGCCGAAGAATCGCTGCGCCTCTCGAATCTTAGTGACTGGCATCGGTGCGCCACCGTAGATCAGATGGCGAATGGCCGGGAATTCATAGCTGCGCTTTCCGGCAGCTTCGATCACCATGTAGAACAACGTGGGGGGCATGAATACGCATGAGATCCCCTGCGTCGTCAGCGCATCGAGGACGGCCGTGGCGGAAACCTCTTCGAGGATCACATGACAACCACCCCGTGCAAGAATCGGAAGCAGATACGTGCCCGCCCCATGCGTAATCGGCGCGGCCAACAAGTTGCGGTCAGCTTGCGTATAGCCATAGGCATCAATCAGATTGGCAATTGTGGTCTGCCAGGCCCGATAAGACTGCATAACACCTTTGGGCGTCCCCGTGGAGCCACCCGTAAATTTGATGGCCTGGAGATGGCTTTCACTTCCATAGCAGCGCTGCGGCGTGTGGCCACGATGCGCATCAGTCAACGCGGAAATCGAGTCCGGCACATTCCCGTCAAGTTGCAGCATTCGCTGCTGGGACGTCAAGTACAGTCCGTCGCGATGCTTGCTGTCAGAGATGACAATGCTCGGCGCTGTAAACTGAATGATGCGATTCAGCTCGGGTACGGCACTGCGGGCATTGAGCGGTATCCAGACTTTCCCCGCCGCCAATACTGCCAGGAACGCGATCACGTGTTCCAGAGTGTTGGTGCCGCAGATCGCCACTCGGCTTCCTGGCGACGGGTCGATTTGCTGCAACCCATGAGCGACGGCCCGCACTTCATCTGCTAGTTCGGCATAGGTGAGATCGCGTCCCGGGGACTGGATTGCAAGATTCTTCGGGTAGAGCCGAGCGGCCCTGAAAAAGAACTCAATCGGGTACATGTTGTTTGGACTCCGTCTTTCTTGTCATTCCAGCTTGGCGTCAGCGTTCTTGACGATTTCCGCCCATTTCGGGATCTCATTTTTCACGAACTGACTGACTTCCGAGACATTGCCGTGCATCGGCTCGACACACATCTCGACAAGGCGTTTACGCACACTTGCATCGCTCAGGACCTTGTTCACGGCCTCGTTCCACCGAGTGCCCACTTCCTTCGGTGTGCCCACCGGCACGAAGAATCCCAGCCAAGCCGTGACGTCATAGCCTTTGAGGCCGGACTCTGCAATCGGCGGAATGTCCGGCGCGCAAGAAACGCGATTGCGACTGGTCACTCCAAGGGCCCGGATCTTCTTGGCCTGAATGTTTGCCAATGCGGAAGGCGCGTTGTCAAACATCATCTGGATGGAGCCGCTCAGCAGGTTTGTCACCGCCGGAGCACTTCCGGTGTAGGGAACGTGCGTCACCGAAACACCGGCCATCTTCTGGAATTGCGCGCCCGCAAGATGTTGCGATGAACCGATGCCCGACGTGCCGAAGTTGAGTCTTCCCGGCTCCTTTTTCGCTAAATCGATCAGCTCCTTTACCGACTTGGCCGGCACAGAGGGATTCACCACCAAGATGTTCGGCAAGGACACCGCCATCGCAACCGGTTCAAATTGCTTGGCGAAATCGAACGGCAACTTCTGGTACAGCGCGATGTTAGTCACGTTGTTAGACCCGCCGAAGAGGACCGTGTAGCCGTCGGGCTTCGCTCTCGCCACGTAGTCTGTTGCAATGTTCCCGTTGGCACCCGCGCGATTCTCCACAATCACGGTTTGCCCCAGGTCCGCGGCGACCCGATGGGCGATCAGGCGCGCAACCGTGTCGGTAGCCCCCCCTGCCGCGTAGCCGACGACTAGTGTCACCGGCCGACTCGGATAGCCGGTTGTTTCGGCGGAACTTGCGGTGGCGGAAATTAGGCCAGCCATGGAAATGGCGCCGATGAGCGCCGTGCAATGATTCATAAAGTCTCCTCGTTCGAAGTCGATCCGTATTACGATACGGATTCGCGGTCATGCGCCTTTTTCGAAGCATATTAAGAGCAAGAATTTTTCGATGCGACAGTAAAAATCCACAATGCGAGACGATAGGGAAAACGATATGGGCTCGGATGCGGTGCAGAGTGTTGGTCGGGCTATCAGATTGCTAAGGCTCGTGTGCGGACGGCGTGGGGGGGCGGCGAGATTGAGTGAGTTGATCAGTGAGGGAGGGTTGAACAAGCCGACGACTCATCGATTGCTGAAGCAACTTGTTCAAAGTGGCATGTTGATGCAGGCCCGCGACCATCGTTACTACCTGGGCCCGACCGCGTTAGAGCTTGGATACTCAGCCGACCACGGCTTTCCTATCAGGGAACGGGCCGCGCCAGTGTTGGCAGAGATCGCTCGGGTGACGGAAGACTCGGTCTTTCTTGTCGTTCGAGTTGGATGGGATTCACTGTGCGTGGCTCGACACATGGGTGCCTATCCAGTGAAAGTCTTCACTGTCGAGCCGGGTCATAGACAACCCATGGGCGTCGGCGCAGCCGGCCTGGCAATGCTCGCTGCGCTGCCCGCCCACGAACAGGAGCTGGCGCTCAACGCAATTGAGCCGCAACTGGTCCGCTATCCCAGACTCACGGCTGAGCGTCTTCGGAGTTTGATCGAGGTCACTCGATCGAAAGGATGGTCGGCAGCATCCGACGTCGCAATCGAAGGAGTGAGCGCAGTGGGAGTGCCACTTCTAGACCGAACGGGGATGCCTTTTGCTGCATTGAGCGTTGGAGCTGTTTCTCTCCGCATGACCAAAGCTAGAGGGGCATACGTCGCAGCTATGTTGATAGAACATGCTAAGACTCTGGAGAACTCATTGCTCGATAGTTTTCAGGTGGAGCCTGAATGACACTATTGGCTGGCGTGCGTGGCGCTCACCGGCGGATGTGCCGAGCAGGTTGTAGTAGTTTGCCTCAGCCTCGGCCGGTGGGATATAGCCGATGGATGAGTGCAGGCGCTTATGGTTGAACCGGGCGACCCATTCCAGCGCTGCCAGCTCGAGCAACAAGCGCACCGCGCGCTCGCGCACTTCAGGGGAAAACCTGTTCGCGTTGTTTTTGCTCATGGCTCGCATCCTCTCAAGAGGAGGAGCCTCCGCAAAACCCGGGGCGATTCAGCCCGCGGCAGCGGCGTCAGGCAGCCTTGCGCCGCCGCAGCAGGGCCTGGAACTCGCCGACGATACCCCGGCGGAAAGCCATGACGCAGATCACGAAGATCAACCCGATCACGATGGTGACCGATTCGCCCAGCTGGCGGAACCAGTCGATGCCGGTCATGGCCGTCAGGGCCTGGCCGAAATCGCCGACCTTGTTTTCCAGCAGCACCACGATGAAGGCGCCCAGCACCGGCCCCAGGAAAGTGCCCATGCCGCCGATCAGCGTCATCAGAATCACCAGGCCCGACATCTGCCAGGTGGCGTCCGACAGCGTGGCCGACACGAAAACCAGGGTCTTGGCCGAACCCGCCAGTCCGGCGATGGCCGCCGACAGCACGAAAGCCAGCAGCTTGAAGCGTTCGACGTCATAGCCCAGCGAGATCGCGCGGGGCTCGTTCTCGCGCAGGGCCTTCAACACCTGACCGAAGGGCGAGTTGACCGCGCGCCAGA
The DNA here is from genome assembly GCF_965137885.1 of Bordetella sputigena. Lineage (NCBI taxonomy): Bacteria > Pseudomonadati > Pseudomonadota > Betaproteobacteria > Burkholderiales > Alcaligenaceae > Bordetella > Bordetella sputigena. Next base: position 189,900 of record NZ_CBCSCA010000004.1, on the reverse strand, counting down.
TGATGGCGAAGCCGATCACGAATACGGCAAACACCACGTAGTACAGCGTCAGGTCGCTGCTCAGGTCGATCAGGCCGAACAGGCGGCCGCGCGGCACCTGCTGCAAGCCGTCCTCGCCGCCGGTGAAGCGCGCCTGCAGGAAGAAGAAGTACACCATCTGCGCCATCGCCAGGGTGATCATGGCGAAGTAGATGCCGCTGCGCCGTATCGCCAGGCCGCCGACGACCAGGCCGAGCAGCGCGGCAACGATAACGCCGAACAGAATGCCCAGCTCGGGCGTCAGCCCCCATGCCTTGACCGCATAGCCGGTCGCATAGGCCGCGCTGCCCAGGAAGGCCGCGTGACCGAAGGACAGCAGCCCGGTGAATCCCAGCAGCAGATTGAAGGCGCAGGCGAACAAGGCATAGCACATCACCTTCATGGCGAAGATGGGATACACGCCCACGAAAGGCAGCAGCGCGACCGCCACCGCCAGAACCACATAGCCGGCAATGTGTCGATTCATTTTTCCTTCCCGAACAGGCCCGCGGGGCGCAGCAGCAGCACGATCGCCATGATGACGAACACGACCGTATTGGACGCCTCGGGCCAGAACACCTTGGTCAGCCCTTCGATCACGCCCAGGCCAAGGCCGGTGACGATGGCGCCCATGATGGATCCCATGCCGCCGATTACCACGACGGCGAATACCACGATGATCAGATTGGATCCCATCAGCGGCGATACCTGCAGCACGGGCGCGGCCAGCACGCCGGCGAAGGCGGCCAGCGCGACGCCGAACCCGTAGGTCAGCATGATCATGCGCGGCACGTTGACGCCGAAGGCCTCCACCAGCTTGGGGTTTTCCGTGGCGGCGCGCAGCAGCGCGCCCAGCGGCGTACGCTCGATGACGAACCAGGTGCCGAAGCACACGACCAGCGACGCTACCACGACCCAGCCTCGGTAATTAGGCAGGATCATGAAGCCCAGATTCGTGGCGCCGCGCAGCGCGTCCGGCGTGGGAAAGGGCTGGCCGGACACGCCGTAGAAGCTGCGGAACAGCCCTTCGATCAGCAGGGTCAGGCCGAAGGTAAGCAGCAGCCCGTAAAGATGGTCCAGCCGATACAGGTGGCGCAGCAGCAATCGTTCGATGACGATGCCGAAGGCGCCCACCACCAGCGGCGCGAGCACCAGCATGAGCCAGTAGTTCAGGCCCAGGTACTGCAGCCCCATCCAGGCCACGAAAGCGCCCATCATGTACAAGGCGCCATGGGCGAAATTGATGACGTTGAGCAGGCCGAATATGACCGCCAGGCCGAGCGACAGCATGGCGTAGAAGGAACCGTTCACCAGGCCCAGCAGCAATTGCCCGAACAGGGCCTGCATGGGGATGCCGAAGAAAGTCATGTTGTCTGGAAGTCCTGCGCCGGTTAAGCAAGGGCGATCGATGACAGGCAAGGCGGCGGCGCCGCCGGCCATGCCGGAGGACGCCGCGTCGCGATGCCGCGCCGATTATTTCTTGACCAGCTTGCAGGTCGATTCGGACAGCTTGGTGTACACCTGGTCCCCGGGCAGGGTGGCGACGACCTTGTAGTAGTCCCAGCGGCCCTTGGATTCCTTGGGCGTCTTCACCTGCATCAGGTACATGTCGTGGACCATGCGGCCGTCTTCGCGTACGTAGCCGCCCTGGGTGAACATATCGTTGATCTTGTTCGACTTCATCCACTTCATGACGGTGTCGGCGTCATCGGTGCCGGTCGCCTTGACGGCGCTCAGGTAGAAGGACACCGACGAGTAATCGCCGGCCTGCAGCATCGACGGCTTGCGGCCCACCTTGGCTTCGAACTTCTTGGCCCAGGCGCGCGAGGCGTCGTTCTGGTCCCAGTACCAGCCGTCGGTCAGGTACATGTTCTGCGTGGCCTGCAGGCCCAGCGAATCGATGTCGTTGATGAAGACCAGCAGGCCGGCCAGCTTCATGGTCTGCGTCACGCCGAACTCGTTCGCCGCCTTGACCGAGTTGATCGTGTCGCCGCCGGCGTTGGCCAGGCCCAGGATCTGCGCCTTGGACGCTTGCGCCTGCAGCAGGAAGGACGAGAAGTCCGAGGCGCCCAGCGGCGCGCGCACCTGACCCTTGACCTCGCCGCCGGCGGCCTTCACCACGTTGGCGGTATCGCGCTCCAGCGCATGGCCGAAGGCGTAGTCGGCCGTCAGGAAGAACCAGCTCTTGCCGCCGTCCTTCACCACCGCGGACCCGGTGCCGCGCGCCAGCGCGACGGTGTCGTAGGCGTAGTGCACGGTGTAGGGCGAGCATTGCGCATTGGTCAGGTCGGAGGCGCCCGCGCCGATGGCGATGAAGGGCCTTTTCTTTTCCGCCGCGACGGCCGCCATGGCCAGGCTGGTGGCGGAATTGGTGCCGCCGATCAGCACGTCCACCTTCTGCTGGTCGAACCATTCGCGGGCGCGCGACGACGCTACGTCGGCCTTGTTCTGGTGATCGGCATAGACCAGTTCGATCTTCTTGCCGTTGATGGCGCCGCCGGCGTCCTCGATGGCCATGCGGATGGCCTCGACGCCGCCCTTGCCGTCGATGTCGGAATACACGCCCGACATATCGGTAATGAAGCCTATGCGGATGACATCATCGTTGATGCCTTGCGCCTGGATGGCCGGCGCGGCGGCCAGGCCGAAACCGGCCAGCGCCAGTGCGGCGGGTAGGGTATGCAGCTTCATTTTGACTCCTCTCCCTCTTGTAGGGGGTTGCCGGCTTTCCGGCGGTTGGCACATTCAAACGCCCAACAGGTCGTTGAGCGATTCCTGTTTTTCATGCAGCTGTGAGGCTTCGAAATGTTCGACGATCTGGCCGTGTTCCATGACATAGAAACGGTCGGCCAGCGGCGCCGCGAAGTGGAAGTTCTGTTCCACCATGACGATGGTGTACCCGCGCTGCTTCAGCGCCGTGATCATGCGGCCCAGCGCCTGCACGATAACCGGGGCCAGGCCTTCGGAGATCTCGTCCAGAAGCAGCAGGCTGGCGCCGGTGCGCAGGATGCGCGCCACCGCCAGCATCTGCTGCTCGCCGCCCGACAGGCGGGTGCCGGGCGAATGGCGGCGCTCATGCAGGTTGGGGAACATGTCGTAGATTTCCGCCAGCGACATCCCGCCGCCCAGCGCGCCGCCGACGACCGGCGGCAGCAGCAGGTTTTCCTCGCAGGACAGGCTGGCGAATATGCCGCGTTCCTCCGGGCAATAGCCGACGCCCAGATGCGCGATGCGAAAGGTCGGCAGGCCGATGGACTCGGTGCCATTGATGCGTACCGAGCCGCGCCGGCTGCCCGTCAGCCCCAGGATGGCGCGCAGCGTGGTGGTGCGGCCGGCGCCGTTGCGTCCCAGCAGCGTGACGACCTCGCCCTGGCCCACGCTCATGTTCACGCCATGCAGAATGTGCGATTCGCCGTACCAGGCGTGCAGGTCGGAAATTTCCAATGCCGGCGCTGTCATGCGTGCGCTCCTTGCAGTTCGCCCGCGGTGGTGCCCATATAGGCCTGCATCACGTCCGGATTGCGCGAGACCTCGGCATAGCTGCCTTCGGCCAGGACGGCGCCGCGCGCCAGCACGGTGATGCGGTCGGCAATGGACGACACCACGTTCATATTGTGTTCCACCATCAGGATGGTGCGGCCCGCGCCGACCCGCTTGATCAGCTTGGTGACGCGGTCGACGTCCTCATGGCCCATGCCCTGGGTGGGCTCGTCCAGCAGCATCAACTCCGGTTCCATCGCCAGCGTGGTGGCAATTTCCAGCGCGCGTTTACGGCCGTAGGGCAGGTTCACCGTCATTTCGTCGGCGAAGCCGCCCAGGTCCACTTCATCCAGCAGCTCGCGGGCCTTGCCGTTCAGCTTGTCCAGCGGCTTCTCGCTGCGCCAGAAGTGATAGGACAGCCCCGTCTTGCGCTGCAGCCCGATGCGAACGTTTTCCAGCACCGTCAGGTGTGGGAATACGGCGGAAATCTGGAACGAGCGGATGATGCCGCGGCGGGCGATCTGCGCCGGCCTTTCGCCGGTGATGTCGTTGCCGTTGAAGACGATGCGGCCGGCGCTGGGCGCCAGGAATTTGGTCAGCAGGTTGAAGCAGGTCGTCTTGCCGGCGCCGTTCGGGCCGATGAGGGCATGGATGTGTCCGCGCCGGACGCGCAGATCGACCCCCTTTACCGCGACGAAGCCGCGGAATTCCTTGGTCAGCCCCTGTGTCTCCAGAATGGCGTCTTCCATACTCCACCATCGTTCATTGTGCGTAATTGTTGCGGCGAGTATGCGGACGGCAGGGGCAAAATACTATGCGGGTTTTACATAGGTTTTTCCTAAGGAATATCGCAGCTTGACAGCCGTGTGACAAAGGGGGCAATCAGGCCGGCTTCGGCGGCGTTTTGTGCTTGTATTCGCACAGGTCGGCGATGCCGCATTGCGGGCATTTGGGCGTGCGGGCGACGCACACGTAGCGGCCATGCAGGATCAGCCAATGATGGGCATCCTGCAGGAATTCCTTGGGCACCAGCCTGACCAGTTTCAGTTCGACTTCCAGCACATTCTTGCCGGGCGCCAGACCGGTACGGTTGGCCACGCGGAATATGTGCGTATCCACGGCCATCGTGGCCTGGCCGAAAGCGGTGTTCAACACGACGTTGGCGGTTTTGCGGCCTACGCCGGGCAGGGCTTCCAGGGCCTCGCGGCTTTGCGGGACTTCGCCGCCATGCTGTTCCAGGATGATCCGCGCGGTGGCGATGGCGTTCTTGGCCTTGGTGCGGTACAGGCCTATGGTTTTGATGTATTCGGCCAGTCCTTCTTCGCCCAGATCGAGCAGGCCTTGCGGCGTGCCGTGGTGGGGAAAGAATTTGCGCGTGGCGATGTTCACCGATTTGTCGGTCGCCTGCGCGGACAACAGCACGGCGATCAGCAACTGGAACGGCGTGGTGTATTCGAGCTCGGTGGTGGGCGTGGGGTTGGCGGCTTGCAGGCGGGCGAAGATCTCGCGGCGTTTGGCGGCGTTCATCGGGGCTGTTGGTCTATTGCATGCGGCGCGCGCGGGCGCGGGCCAGGGCGTTTTCGATGGCGGCGCGGCGGCGGCTGGCCGCGTCGTCCATGGCGGGATCGGCCGCCGGGCTTGACGGTATGGGGCCGCCGGCTTCCGCCGCCGCGGGCGCCGGCGGCAAGGGTTCGGCCGCCGCCGGGCTGGCGCGCAGCGCTTCGGCCGCCAGCGGCGCGCCGGCGCGGCGGGCGCCCGCGCCCGTATCGGCGTTGGCGCCGGCGATCTCCAGCAGCCGCCGCGCGCGGCGATCATGGCGTTCACGTGCCTGACGGGCGTCGTCCACGCCCCAGGCGCGGCCCGCGGGCACCATGGCGATGCAGTCGACGGGGCAGGGCGCGACGCACAGATCGCAGCCGGTACACAGCTCGTCCACCACCGTATGCATGCGCTTGGCCGCGCCGACGATGGCGTCCACCGGACAGGCATCGATGCACAAGGTACAGCCTATGCAATGCGCTTCGTCGACCACGGCCAACATCAGCGGACCCGGCTGTCCACGCGACAGGTCCAGTGGCGGGGCCGCCCGGTCCAGCAGCGCCGCCAGGGCCCGCACGCCGTCCTCGCCGCCCGGCGGGCAGCGATTGATATCGGCCTGGCCGTCGGCGATGGCGGCCGCGTACGGCCGGCAGCCGTCGTAGCCGCACTTGGTGCACTGGGTCTGGGGAAGCAGGCCGTCGATGCGGTCCGCGAGCGTAATGGTCGACATGAAAAAAACCGGGGCCTGAACGGCCCCGTCGTGGTGACCCGCGGCCGCGCCGCCGGGGCGCGGCCTCAGGCGTATTGCCGTATGAAGTCGGCGATTTTAGGACAGATGATTTCGCGCCAGCGGCGGCCGGAGAAGATCCCGTAGTGGCCGCACTTCTGCGCCGTGTAATGGGTCTTGCGGTCGGCCGGGATGCCGCTGCACAGATCCAGGGCCGCGCGCGTCTGGCCCAGTCCGGAAATATCGTCCAGTTCGCCTTCGACGGTCATCAGCGCGACGCGCTTGATGTCCGCCGGCTTGACCAGCTGGCCATCGACCTTCCATTTACCCTTGGGCAACTGGTACTCCTGGAAGACCATCTTGATGGTGTCCAGGTAGAACTCCGCCGCCATGTCCAGCACCGCGTTGTACTCGTCGTAGAAACGGCGATGCGCTTCGGCATCGCTATCGTCGCCGCGCACCAGGTCCTGGTAGAAATCGTAGTGCGATTTCAGGTGGCGGTCCGGGTTCATCGCGACGAAACCGGCATGCTGCAGGAACCCCGGGTAGACCGGGCGCCCGGCGCCGGGATAGCGTCCCGGCACGCGGTGTATGAGCTGGTTCTCGAACCACGAGTAGGGTTTTTCGGTGGCCAGGTTGTTGACCTGCGTCGGGCTCTTGCGCGGGTCGATGGGGCCGCCCATCATCACCATGGAGCGCGGCTGACAGGGATCGTCCTGCGACGCCATCAGCGAAATCGCGGCCAGCACCGGCACGGTCGGCTGGCATACCGAAATGACGTGCGTGTCGGCGCCCAGGAAGCGCAGGAAATCCTGCACGTAGCGCACGTAGTCGTTCAGGTGGAAGGGGCCTTCCGACAAGGGCACCATGCGGGCGTCGACCCAATCCGTCACATAGACGTCATGCCGCGGCAGCAGTGCCCGCACGGTGTCGCGCAGCAGCGTGGCATGGTGGCCCGACAGGGGCGCGACCAGCAGCACTTGCGGATCCTTGCGCTTGCTCACGCCCTGGCGTTCGAAATGGACGAGGCGGCAGAAGGGTTTATCGACGGCGATCTTTTCGACCACCTTCACCTGCTTGCCGTCGATCTCGGTCACCGGCAGGCCCCACGCGGGCTTTTCGTACTCTTTGCCGATGCGATGCATCAGCTCGTAGCCGGCCGCCAGCTGGCGCGAGACGGGCGTATAGGCCCAGGGGCTGTAGGGATTGGAAAACAGCTGCGACCCGACGTCCGTAAAGGCGGCGAGGGGCGTCAAAAAGGCGCGCTGCAGCTCATGTAGTTGATACAGCATCGAATATTCTTCCTTACCAGGCCTACGGGGCGATCGGCCTTGTACGCCTGAAGCTGTCCTGATGCCGGGTTGGACCGGTCCGTGGCGACTTCGTGCGGGGTATTTTACGCACTGCAACAGAACTGACGGTATGTAGGACGGATTCTGAGGGTTTTCTGGTCTGATTTGTGTTGCCAAAAAGGGAAATTCCCTCGCGGTCCTGGCCCTCCCGGGCGGGCTGTCTCAGGGAAAAACGCCGGTCTGTCGCCCTGAATCCAGGCAAGCCGCGTGCCGCCGATGTTGCCGTTTATTGCATCGTGGCGATGTGCCGGTCCGGGCGGTTAACCAGTAGTCCCGCCCGTGCGGTTTACCAATAGTTCTCGACGGCGAGGTTGCCCGGCACGCCCCGGCGTCCGGGCGCGAAGCCTCTTTCCGCCAGCAGTTTACGGGCGTCCGCCAGCATGGCGGGATTGCCGCAAAGCATGACCTTGGCATGAGCCGGGTCCAGCCTTTCCCCCACCAGCGTTTCCAGCCGTCCGTCCTCGATCAGCGTGGTCAGCCGCGCCTGGGGCACGCCTGCCAGCCTTTCGCGCGTGGCGACGGGCAGGTAGATCAGCTTGCGCGGATCGGCCCGGTAGATGCCGGCGAACTCGGGCAGGCTGGACCAGCCTTCGATTTCCTGGCGATAGGCCAGTTCCTGGGCTGTGCGCACGCCATGAACCACGATGATGCGGCGGAAGCTCGTCCATGTGGCGGGATCGCGCAGGATGGACAGGTAGGCGGACAGGCCGGTGCCGCTGGCCAGCAGCCACAGGTCGCTGTAGGCGCCGGCCTGTCCGTGGACACCGCTGGTGCCGGGATGGCCGCTTTGGGCGGACTGCGTCGGCTGCGCGTTGACCGCGCCGAAGCGGTCTATCGTCAGGAAACCATAGGGGTTCTTTTCGACATACAGGGCGTCGCCGGGCCGCAGGGCCGCCAGCCGCGGGCTGAACGCGCCTTCCGGGACCACGATGGAATAGAACTCCAGTTCGTTGTCCAGCGGACCGGAAACCATCGAATAGGCGCGCCACAGCGTCGGTTCCGCGCCGGGCGCGTTGCTTTCCGGCAGGCCGACCCGGGCAAACTGCCCCGCCTTGAAGATAAAGCCGGGATCCCGCGTCACGCGCAAGGAAAACAGCTTACCGGGTACCCAGCTGCGTACCTCGGTGACGATCTGGCGCGTGTACTTGCTCTCGGTCATGGGCAATGGCGGCCCGATTATTTTTCCAGGTACTGCAGCTTGTCCGGCTTGCCGTTCCACTCGTCCGCGTCGGGCATGGGCTCCTTGGCGCGGCTGATGCTTTTGAATTCCGGTGACAGCTCCGCATTGATCTGGATGAATTTGAGCTGATCCTGCGGCACGTCTTCTTCGGCGTAGATGGCGTTGGCCGGGCATTCAGGGATACACACGGCGCAGTCGATGCATTCGTCCGGGTCGATGACCAGGAAATTCGGGCCTTCGCGGAAGCAATCAACGGGGCACACGTCGACGCAATCGGTGTACTTGCATTTAATACAGTTTTCGGTGACGACGTGAGTCATGCGGCAACTCCCGGATGAGGCGCTTTTTATTCTGCTGAAAGAAGGGGATTTTACCCAATTGCGCACCGCCACTCCCCGCATACCCCTGAACCGGGTAATGTCGCTCCCCCGTAGTGACCGGTATCCACCGCGCGCCACCGCCGGTGCCGTCCGGTGCGGCCGCCCTTCACCGTGAATCGATCGCCGGAACGCATACTATGGTTGAATATCGTTTCGCAAGCGATCAATCGAACCATGATAATCACCTCGCTGTTAGATACCGACCTCTACAAGTTCAGCATGATGCAGGTGGTCCTGCATCATTTTCCGGCCGCGCAGGTGGAGTACCGCTACAAATGCCGGACGCCCGGGGTGAACCTGCGGCCGTACATGGACGAGATCCGCGCGGAAATCCATGACCTGTGCCAGCTGCGCTTCAGCGAGGACGAGCTGGACTATCTACGCAGCCTGCGTTTCATCAAGAGCGACTTCGTCGATTTCCTGGGCTTGTTCCATCTGCCCGAGCGCTGCATCGAGGTCGCCGAAGGCGAGCTTCCCGGCGAAATCTCGATCGAGGTGGAAGGCCCTTGGCTGCATACGATTCTTTTCGAAATCCCGGTGCTGGCGATCGTCAACGAGGTGTACTTCCGCAATACCCGCAAGCATCCCGACCTGGAAGAGGGGCGCGCGCGCCTGCAATCCAAAATGAACCTGGTGGTCAGCGCGCCGGACATGGCCGACTTCCGGGTGGCGGAGTACGGCACGCGCCGGCGCTTTTCCAAGGTCTGGCACGACGAAGTCGTGGCCACCATGAAAGCGACCATGGGCAAAATGTTCGCCGGCACCAGCAACGTCGCGCTGGCGCGCAAATACGATGTGTTGCCGCTGGGCACCATGGGGCATGAATACCTGCAGGCCTGCCAGGCGCTGGGCCCGCGCCTGCGCGATTCGCAGGTGTTTGCGCTGGAGGTCTGGGCCAAGGAATATCGCGGCGACCTGGGCATCGCCTTGTCGGATGTCTACGGTACCGATGCGTTCCTGCGCGACTTCGATATGTATTTCTGCAAGCTGTTCGACGGTGCGCGCCATGATTCGGGCGACCCTTTCGTGTGGGGCGAACGGATGATCGAGCACTACAAGGCCAACCGCGTGGATCCGCGTACCAAGACGCTGGTATTCTCGGACGCGCTGACGTTCCCGCGCGCCATCGAGCTGGCGCGGCGCTTCGCCGGGCGTTGCCGCGTGTCCTTCGGCATCGGCACCAACCTGACCAATGACCTGGGACACCAGCCGCTGCAGATCGTCATGAAGATGGTCCGCTGCAACGGCCAGCCGGTCGCCAAGGTTTCGGATTCGCCGGAAAAGACCATGTGCGACGATCCCGCCTATCTGGCGTATCTGCGGCAGGTTTTCCAGCTGCCGCCGATTCGGGAAGAAAGCGCGTCGAAGTAGAGATTTTTCACATCGGGCCCCCGCGGCCCGGATTCAACCCAGAAGGAAACCCGCATGAGTTCCATCAAGCGCTTCAACGTCGAAAAACGTCTTTCCGATATGGCCGTGTACAACGGCGTGGCCTATCTGGCCGGCCAGGTGCCGGACGATGCCAAGCTGGACATCACCGGCCAGACCCAGCAAGTGCTGGCGACCATCGATCGCCTGCTGGCCGAGGCCGGTACCGACAAGACGAAGATTCTGATGGCGCAGATTTATGTCGCCAACATGAAGGAATTCGACGGCATGAACAAGGCATGGGACGCGTGGGTCGCCCCCGGCAACTCGCCCCCGCGCGCCACGGTGGAAGCTCGCCTGGCCAACCCCGACTACAAGGTCGAAATCGTGGTGACGGCAGCGATCGCCTAACGCCGTACGTGCGCGGCCGCCTGTTGCGCGGCCCGGCCTGACGCGGCCCGGCCTGACGCGGCCCGGCCTGACGCGGCCCGGCGCGGCGCCGGGTGCGCCGGCACGACACGGGCGAGCCGCGCCCTCACGTCACTTCACAGCCGCGGCCGGGACTGCACGGCGCCCTGCGGCAACCGCTGCAAGGGGTCCTGCCGGTAGTAGGTCCGCAACAGGCCATACCATTCCGGCAGCGCCGCGGCCAGCGGCGCGGGATCGACGAAAAACGATTCCGAACTGACCGCGAAAAACTCCCCTTCGTCCGTCGCCGCATAGGGATCCATGGGCAGCTGCCCGTACCAGGGATCGGCCTCCGGCCCTTCGGGATCGACGTGCGGCGGAATGGCCGCTTCCACGGCCTCCAGCGCCTGCGTGAACCGCTCCAGGCTGTCTTCCAGCACGCGGCGCCACAGGCGCGCATCCAGTTCGGGACGCCCCGCCAGGCTGGGCATGCCGTCGGCGTCGCCGCCCATCAGGTCCAGCTTGTGGGCGAATTCGTGGATGACGACGTTGAACGCGCCTTCGGACAGGCGCGCATCTTCCCAGGACAGCACTACGGGCCCGCCGTCCCAGGCCTCGCCGGCGGCATCCTCGGTGTATTCGTGGACGATGCCGATGTCGTCCTCGCGGCGGCGCGGGATCGCGAAACCGCCGGGATAAACGATGATCTCTTCCCAGCCCTCATACAGCGCGGTCGACAGCTTAAGGATGGGCAGCGCGGCCTGTACCGCGATGGACAGGCGCATGAAGTCCGTCAGCGCCAGGCCGCTGGCGCCGTTCATGGTCTTGCTGGCCAGCAGCCAGGCGGCGCGGGCGCGCAGTTCTTCGACGTCGGCGGCTGGCAGCCCGCCCAGAAAGGGATATGACTGCAGCACTTCATCCCATAGCGCGGGTTCGATACGGGCGCGCATATCCGCCACGCGGGCGGCCGGCGCGCCGCGTCCAAGCAGCCATCGCAGCATAAGGGGCATCCTCCGTACTTCCAGGCTCGACAGGCGCTAGTGTAGAGTGTCGGGCTGAGTCCGCGCGGCTGTCGATGCGGACCGCCGCCGTATCGCCTATCCGTTCGCTTTACAGTGCCTCGCGCCGATGCCCGAGCTTCCCGATCACGATATCTTGACGCCCTTCGACGACGCGTGGCTGGACAGCGCAGCCGCCGGCCTGGACGCGCAAGGACGGGCGCAGCTGGGCAAGGCCGCCGCCTGGGCGTGGCCGCGCTTCAACGACGAACAAGCCCTGACCGGCGAGCCGCTGGCCGGCCATGCGGCGGGCGTCACACGTATCCTGGCCGGCTTGCAGACCGACGGCGCGACCCGCGTGGCCGCCGTGCTGGCGGCCTTGCCCGCCGATCTGTCGGCGCCGGCGCCGCACGCGCGGCACGATCCCCTGGGAACGGAATTCGACCCCGAAATCGCCCGCCTGGTGCAGGGCGCGCGTGCCCTGCTGCGCCTGGGCGCGGTGGCGCGGCTGGCCAGCGACAGCGCGGCCGAGACCGGCTCGCAAAAGGAAATGCAGCGCAAGATGCTGCTGGCCATGGCGGCCGACCTGCGCATCGTGCTGATGCGCCTGGCCTCGCGCCTGCAGAGCCTGCGCTGGCATGCGGCCACCAAGACCGCCTGCCCGCCGGAGCTGGCGCGGGAGACGCTGGACCTGTACGCGCCGCTAGCCAACCGGCTGGGCATATGGCAACTGAAATGGGAGCTGGAGGACCTGGCGTTCCGCTTCCTGGACCCGGACCGCTACAAGCAAATCGCCCGGCTGCTGGAAGAAAAACGCGTGGAACGCGAGGCCTTCATCGCCGACGCCGTGGAGCGCGTGCGGACGGCCCTGCGCAAGGCCGGCATCGAGGCGGAAGTCAGCGGGCGTCCCAAGCACATCTACAGCATCTGGAACAAGATGCGCATCAAGAAGCTGGACTTCAACCAGATGTTCGACCTGCGCGCCCTGCGGGTCATCGTCAAGGACGTGCGCGAATGCTATACGGCGCTGGCGCTGGTGCATGAACTGTGGACGCCGCTGCTGGACGAGTTCGACGACTATATTTCGCGTCCCAAGCCCAACGGCTATCGCTCCTTGCACACCGTGCTGGTGGACAAGGATGGCCGGCCTTTCGAAGTGCAGATCCGTACGCAGGATATGCATAGCTTCGCGGAATACGGGATGGCGGCGCACTGGCGCTACAAGGAAGCGGGTCCCAAGGGCGGGCAGGTGGCGGCTTCCAGCGACTACGATCGCCAGGTGTCCTGGATGCGGCAGTTGCTGGCCTGGAACGCCGATCTGGAAGCGGCGCAGCCGGCGGCGGCCGGCGCCACGGCTGCTGGCGTCTCGGCCGCCGCGGGTGCGCCGGGCGCGGCGCTCGCCGCGGGCGTCAAGACCGCCGCGGAGCACATCTACGTCCTGACCCCGCAGGCGCGGGTGATTGAGCTGCCGGCCGGTTCCACGCCGGTGGATTTCGCCTACCACCTGCATACCGACCTGGGCCATCGCTGCCGCGGCGCCCGCGTCGACGGACAGATGGTTCCGTTGCAGACGCGCCTGGCCACCGGCCAGACCGTGGAAATCATTGCCGCCAAGGCCGGCGGCCCGTCGCGCGACTGGCTGAACCCGCAACTGGGCTTCCTGGCCAGCCCACGCGCCCGCGCCAAGGTGCGCAACTGGTTCAATGCCATCGAGCTGCAGCAGCGCATCACCCAGGGCCAGGCCCTGGTCGAAAAGGAGCTGCAGCGCCTCGGCAAGACCGCGGTGAACCTGGAGCATCTCGCGCAGCAACTGGGCTTCGCGCGGGCCGACGATCTGTACGTCGCGGCGGCCAAGGATGAATTCAGCCTGCGGCAGATCGACACCGTCTTCCAGCAGACCGCCGAGCCGGCCGACGAACCCGGCGTGGTCACGCATGCCAGCCGTGCCGAAAGCACCGAGAAGGGCGGCAAGAGCGGTGTGCTGGTCGTGGGCGTGGGATCGCTGATGACTCAGCTGGCGCGCTGCTGCCGGCCGGCGCCGCCGGACCCCATCGTGGGCTTCGTCACCCGCGGCCGCGGCGTTTCCATCCACCGCGCCGATTGCCACAGCTACGCGGCCCTGGCCGAGCGCGAACCGGAGCGCGTCATCGAGGTCGCCTGGGGCGACACCGGCAATACCGTGTATCCGGTCGATATCAGCGTGCGCGCCCATGACCGGCCTGGCTTGCTGCGCGACCTGTCGGAAGTCTTCGCGCGCCTGCGCTTGAACGTCATTGGCGTCAATACGCAAAGCCGCAACTCCCTGGCGCACATGGTGTTCACGGTCGAAGTCCATGGCGGCGAGGCCCTGGCCCGCGCCCTGGACGCCCTGCGCGAAGTCGCCGGCGTCACGGGCGCGACCCGCAAATAGGCGGGCGCGCCGTCGGCGGGGCGCCGGCCGGTGTAGGGGCGGCCGGCCCTGGACTCCGTCCTGATCCGCGGCGGCGCCCGTCCGGTGGCGCAACGCGCCTGCCAGGAGCGGGGGGCCAGGACCGGGCCGCCATGGACGGGCCGATCGGCGCCGGCCTACACTGGCGGTTTTGGCAGACAAGGCGCTAGGCATGGATACCCGTCGCTGGCTGGAAACGCTGGTGGGCTTCGACACCACCAGCCGCAACTCCAATCTGGCTCTCATCGAAACGGCCCGCGATTGGCTGAAAGAACAGGGCGTGCAGGCCTGGCTGGCCCATAACGACGACCGCAGCAAGGCCAATCTGTTCGCCACGCTGCCCGCGCGGGATGGCGGCGAGCAGGGCGGCATCGTGTTGTCCGGCCATACCGACGTGGTGCCGGTGGACGGGCAGGATTGGACCGCCGACCCCTTCGTCCTGCGCGAACAAAGCGGCCGCCTGTACGGCCGCGGCGCCTGCGACATGAAGGGATTCATCGCGACGGCGCTGGCCATGGTGCCCGAATTCCTGTCCATGCCGCGCGCCAAGCCCTTGCATCTGGCCTTTTCCTTCGATGAGGAAGTCGGCTGCGCGGGCGCGCCCTATATGCTGGCGGACCTGCACGAGCGCGGCATACGGCCCGAAGGCTGCGTGGTGGGGGAACCGACCGGCATGCAGGTGGTGGTCGCGCACAAAGGCATCAATCTGTACCGTTGCCGCGTGCACGGCAAGGCCGCGCATTCGTCCCTGACGCCGCACGGCTGCAATGCGATCGAATACGCCGCCCGCCTGATCTGCCACATCCGCGACCTGGCCGACGCCTACAAGGCCAAGGGGCCGTACGACACGTTCTACGACGTACCCTTCAGCACCTTGACGACCAACCTGATCCGCGGCGGCATCGCCGTCAATACCATCCCGGAGGACTGCGAATTCGCCTACGAATTCCGCAATCTGCCCGGCATGGCCCCGGATGATATCCAGCGCGAGGTCCAGCACTACGTGGACGAGGTGCTATTGCCGCGCATGCGACAGGAATTCCCCGAGGCTCGCATCGACCTGGAACGCGGGCCCGCCGCGCCGGGGCTGGAGGCTTCCGAACAGGCGGCGATCACACAACTGGTGCGCGCCCTGACACGCGATACCGCCACACGCAAGGTGGCTTACGGCACGGAAGCAGGCCTGTTCCAGGGCATGGGCATTCCCACGGTGGTCTGCGGTCCGGGCCATATCGCGCAGGCGCACAAGCCGGACGAATATGTCGCCGTGGATCAGTTGGAGGCCTGCGCGGCCTTCCTGCGCCGCGTCGGCGAATCCATCTGACGGCGGGCCCGGCCAGGTCGCCGGCGCCGCCCGGCGGTGCGGCCGCCCAAGGCGCGCTTACGCCCGCCGGCGGCGGGGGGCGCGGCCCGGGCGCCGCCTGGGGCGAAGGATTGCCTGGCCTCAGGTAAAATAGCCGGTTGCTAAAAAGGTGGCGAACAGGGTGGTGAACAAGGTGGCTAAGCCTTACGATTTTCCGGATGCCCAGGGCCATTTCGGCCCCTACGGCGGCGTGTTCGTGGCGGAAACGCTCATGCACGCGCTCGACGAGTTGCGCGAGGCCTACGACAGGTGTCGTGTGGACCCGCAATTCATCGAGGAATTCAACTACGAGCTCAAGCATTTCGTCGGCCGCCCCAGCCCGGTCTACCACGCCCGCCGCTGGTCCAGCGAGCTGGGCGGCGCGCAGATCTGGTTCAAGCGCGAAGACCTGAACCACACCGGCGCCCACAAGATCAACAACTGCATCGGCCAGGCCCTGCTGGCGCGGCGCATGGGCAAGCCGCGCGTCATCGCCGAAACCGGCGCCGGCCAGCACGGCGTGGCCACCGCCACCGTGGCGGCCCGCTACGGCATGGAATGCATCGTCTACATGGGCAGCGAAGACATCCGCCGCCAGGCGTCCAACGTCTACCGCATGAAGCTGCTGGGCGCGACGGTGGTGCCCGTGGAATCCGGCTCGCGCACGCTCAAGGACGCCTTGAACGAAGCCATGCGCGACTGGGTCACCAACATCGGCAATACCTTCTACATCATCGGCACGGTGGCCGGGCCCGACCCGTATCCGCGCATGGTGCGCGATTTCCAGACCGTCATCGGCAAGGAATGCCTGTGGCAGATGCCGGAAGAAGCCGGCCGCCAACCCGACATCGTCGTCGCGGCGGTGGGCGGCGGCTCCAACGCCATGGGCATCTTCCATCCCTATATCCCCTACGAAAACGTCCAGTTGATCGGCGTGGAAGCCGCGGGTGAAGGCATGGACAGCGGCCGGCACGCGGCCTCGATCGCGGCGGGCCAGGTCGGCGTGCTGCACGGCAACCGCACCTATGTGATCCAGGACGCCAACGGCCAGGTGCAGGAAACGCATTCGGTCTCGGCCGGATTGGACTACCCCGGCGTCGGTCCCGAACACGCCTGGCTGCAGGACAGCGGCCGGGCTTCGTACGTAGGGGTGACGGACGACGACGCCCTCAAGGCTTTCCATGACTGCTGCCGCATCGAAGGCATCATGCCGGCGCTGGAGTCCTCGCACGCCATTGCCCACGCCGTGCGCATCGCGCCGACCTTGCCGCCGGACACCCATATCCTGGTCTGCCTGTCCGGACGCGGCGACAAGGATATGCACACCGTGGCCGAGCGCGCCGGGCTGACGCTGTAAACGATAGTGATAATGACAGCATGACCTCACGACAAGACCGTATCGCCGCCGCCTTCTCCCGCGCCCGCGGCGATAAGCGCGCGGCCCTGATTCCCTACGTGGCCGCCGGCGATCCCTCGCCCGCTTCCTGCGTGCCGCTGATGCATGCGCTGGTGCAGGCGGGCGCCGACGTCATCGAACTGGGCGTGCCGTTTTCGGACCCCATGGCCGACGGCCCCGTCATCCAGCGCGCCACCGAACGCGCCATCGCCCAGGGCATGAGCCTGCGCGGCGTGCTGGACGCGGTCCGGCAGTTCCGCGCCGACGACGATCGCACCCCGGTGGTGTTGATGGGATACGCCAATCCCATCGAACGCATGGGGCAGGCCGCCTTCGCCGACGCGGCGCATGCCGCCGGCGTGGACGGCGTGCTGGTGGTCGACTACCCGCCGGAAGAAGTGCAGGCTTTCGCCGATCTGCTGGGCGACAGGGGCATCGCGCCCATCTTCCTGCTGGCGCCTACCAGCACCGACGCGCGCATCCAGGCGGTCGGCAAGGTCGCGCGCGGCTATGCCTATTACGTTTCGCTGCGCGGCGTGACCGGCGCCGGCCATCTCGATACCGAAGATGTCGCCAAGCGGCTGGCCGATATCCGCCGCCACGTCCATATTCCCATCGGCGTGGGCTTCGGCATCCGCGACGCGGCCAGCGCGCGGCGGGTTGCCGAGGTGGCCGATGCGGTGGTTATCGGCAGCAAGCTTATCGAGACCATGGAACAGGCCGTCGCGGGCGCGACGGCCGATCGGCGCGACGAGGCCGCCATCGCGGCCGCTCGTGAATGGCTGGGCGGCATCCGCTCGGCATTGGACCAGGCCGGACCCGGCGCGGCCGCGGCCTGAGGCTGTCCGCGGCCCGCCGCGCATGCCTTCCTCCCCATCAGGACAAGAAACGAACAAATGAGCTGGATCGAAAAACTCCTGCCCCCGCGCATCAACAAGACCACCGAACCCAGCGCGCGCCGCGTGCCCGAGGGTTTGTGGGTCAAGTGTCCGGCTTGCGAATCGGTGCTGTACAACGAAGACCTGGCCGCGAACCTGCACGTCTGCCCCAAATGCGACCATCACATGCGCATTGGCGCACGCGCGCGCATCGATTCCCTGCTGGACCTGGAAGGCCGCGTGGAGATCGGACAGACCATCCGCTCCGTCGATACGCTGAAGTTCAAGGACAGCCGCAAGTACCCCGAGCGCATCCAGGAAGCCGTCAAGCAGACCGGCGAGACCGATGCGCTGGTCGTCGTCAGCGGCTCCATCCGCAGCGTGCCGGCGGTGGTGGCCTGCTTTGAGTTCGAGTTCATGGGCGGATCCATGGGCTCCGTCGTCGGCGAACGCTTCGCGCGCGGCGCGCAGGCGGCGCTGGACCAAAAGACCGGCTTCGTCTGCGTGGCGGCTTCCGGCGGTGCGCGCATGCAGGAAAGCCTGCTGTCGCTGATGCAGATGGCCAAGACCAACGCCATGCTGACCCGCCTGGCGTCCGCCGGACTGCCGTTTATCAGCGTGTTGACGGATCCCACGATGGGCGGGGTTTCCGCCAGCTTCGCCTTCATGGGCGACGTCGTCATCGCCGAGCCCAAGGCGCTTATCGGTTTTGCCGGCCCGCGGGTGATCGAACAGACCGTGCGCGAGAAGCTGCCCGAAGGGTTCCAGCGCGCCGAATTCCTGCTGCAGAAGGGCGCCGTGGATATGGTCGTCGACCGCCGCCAGCTGCGCGAGGAAATCGCCCGCCTGCTGGCGCTGCTGACACGGCAGTCGGCGGACGTCGTCGCGGCCTGATCGCGCGCCTTATCGGGGCGGCCGTATCGCTGTTTGTCGCGCTTCCTCGCCCTTTTTCGGTTCCGGGCAGCCCTCGCCGCGCTTTGTTCGGAGGGCGTCCGCCGGGAATGCCCGTCCCGCGCCACGGGATTGGTCGTCCTGGTGGAACACAGTTTCCCTCGCCGCCGTGGCGTTTCGGAACACATCCGCTTGGTCGGCATACGGATTTTCTGATAAGTTACAACGTCTTTTTGTTTCTTCTCATCGCTGGAGTTGCTCCAATGAACCGTGGTCATAAAAACAAAATCATTGCCGGCACGCTGACCGTCCTGGCAATGGCATGCGCGGCGCTTCCGGCGCAGGCACAGCAAGCGCGCAATAACGGCGGCGTAAGCGTGCAGATGGGCATCGGTGATAAGTACAACCGTAGCACCATCAACTACGAAACCGCGCCGCTGTGGAATTACGATTTCGGCGGCGGCTGGGGCCGGCTGGACCTGACCGGCGAACTGGGCGTGTCCTACTGGTGGGCGCACCAGGGCGCGCACCCCAGCAGCGCCTGGCAGCTCAACGCCATTCCCATGTTCCGCTGGTGGCTGACCGACCGCTTCTTCTTTGAAGGCGGCGTGGGCCCGACGGTCTTCAACAAGACGCGCTTCGCGGACAAGACCATCAGCACGGCCTTCCAGTTCGGCGACCATATCGGTTTCGGCTATCAGCTGACCGACTCCAGCCGTCTCAGCCTGCGGTATTCGCACTTCTCTAACGCCAGCATCAAGACCCCCAATCCGGGCCTGGATGTGACGCAGCTGACCTACACCTATCTGTTCTGATCTTTCCTGATCTGCCGCGTTCCGGCGCGTTGCGCCGGAACGGAAAAGGCTTGTACCGCGCGCAGCTTTGCGGCTGGCGCGGTACAAGCCTTTTGGCTTTCATGCGGTCAGGCCGGTCGGCCGTTGCCGACCGCGTGCGCGCGGCCGGCTTTCGGCGCCGGGCCTAACGGCCTTTGACGATGCCGTGGTCCAGGGCGTAGGTGCCGCCGCCTCGTCCGGCCATGTACAGCGCCAGCACGCCCATCAGCACCGGATACTCGATGCCCCGGTCTATCCACGGCCAGGTCGGGCCCAGCGCGTAGCTGATCGCCGCCATCTCGATGGCGAACAACAATGCCATCGCCCGCGTGCACAGCCCCAAGGCCAGCATCAGCGCGCCGCCGGTTTCCAGCAGCATGACCAGGAAGGCCAGCTGGGGCGCGAAAGGCAGCCCCATCGCCGTCCGGATCAGGTTGATCGAACCCGCCATGGGATCGGCCATCGATCCATGCGAGGCCCCCAGTGCCTTGGGCAGGCCGTGCGTGAACAGGACGATGGCGAAGGCCACGCGCAGCACGGCGTAGAGCATGGGCTCCCAGCCCGTCATGCGGGTATTGAAGTGCGCGAGACGTCCGCGCCAACCGGGCAGTTCCTTGGTATTCATGGCGGCTCCTTTGGGTGGTGGGTGGTCAGCTCGACTTATCCTGGCCCGCCTTGGGCGCGAGTCCCATCTTGGCCAGGGTCAGGGTTTCATCGGCTCGGCCCCAGCCGCCATCGGCGACTTCCTCGACCAGCACCATGGAATAGGGGCGGACGGCCTCGCCGAAGTACTCGACGAACATGGCCGTGGTGCGGTGAATGATTTCTTCCTTGCGGGCGTGGTCCAGAATCCCTTCCGGAAATTTGTAGTTGGCGAATGGCATGATGTTTTCCTCGAAAAGTTGGGAATGCGGCGGCGACGCCGCCGCCGGGTGAATCGACCGCCTTGCCGGCGCGAGGCCGGCATCGCGCGAGGGCGGGGGCCGGCAGGGAGCCACGAGTTCCGTGGCCCGCCTGGCGTCAGGCAAAGCCGCCGTTGGCGCGCAGGACCTGGGCGTTGACCCAGCCGCCATCCGGGCCGGCCAGGAAGGAGACCGCGCCGGCGATGTCTTCCGGCGTGCCCAGGCGCTGCAGGGGCGCCAGGTTGGCGATGTGCTCTATCTGCTCCGGCGTCTTGCCGTTCAGGAAGAGCTCCGTCCCGACGGGGCCGGGTGCGACGGCGTTGACCGTGATGCCGCGGCCGCGCAACTCGTTGGCCAGTACGCGCACCAGGCCCTCCACGCCGGCCTTGGACGCGATGTAGGGACCATAGGCAGGAAAGGACTTGGCGATGACGCTCGTGGACAGCGCGATGATGCGTCCGCCTTCGCCGACCTGCGCCGCGGCCTGGCTCAGGACCAGGAAAGCGCCGCGCAGGTTCGTGGCGATCACTTTGTCGAAATCGGGCAGCTTCTCGGTCGCGATGGGCGCCATGGGCATGATGCCGGCGCTGTTGACCACCACGTCGATGCGTCCGTAGGCCTTCCGCGTTTCGGCGAACAGGGCGGCCACGTCGTCGGGGCTGGCGACGTCGCCCCGTATGGCGATCGCTTTGCCGCCGGCCGCCTCGATGGCCGCGACCGTTTCGCCGGCCGCGGCGGCATTGCCGGCGTAATTCACGGCGACGGCAAAGCCGTCCGCCGCCAGCCGGACGGCGATGGCGCGGCCGATGCCGCGTGAACCACCGGTGACGATGGCGGCTTTCTCTGGTGTTGCGCTCATGGTGAATCTCCTTGTTATGTAGGGCGGCGCCCGATGGAGTACATTGTTCTTGTTTATCCTCCTGGGATAAATGCTCTTGGATTGCTATCTAAATTCAACCGACCACAATAATCTCCGTGGACCGCTTCGAATCCCTACAGCTTTTCACCCGCATCGTCGAATCCGGCAGCTTCAGCCAGGCGGCGGCATCCCTGGACATCCCGCGCGCGACCGCGACTCATGCCATCAAGGCCCTGGAGTCCCGCCTCGGTACGCGCCTGCTGGAGCGCACCACGCGCCACGTGCGGCCGACCCTGGACGGGCGGGCCTTCTACGAGCGTTGCGTGTCGGTGCTGAGCGAGCTGGACGACGCCGAGGCCTCGCTCCGGCACATCGCCTCCAATCCGCGCGGAATACTGCGCGTGGATATGCACGGCACCCATGCCACGCAGATCGTGCTGCCCGCCATCCCGGAATTCCGGGAAAGGTATCCGGGCATCGATCTGGTGGTAAGTAGCGGCGACCGCCTGGTCGACCTGGTCAGGGAAGGGGTGGATTGCGTCATCCGCGCGGGCACGCCGCGCGATTCGTCGCTGGTGGCCAGGCGCCTGGCGTTAATGCCGCAGGCGATCTGCGCCAGCCCGGAGTACCTGGCGCGGTTCGGCACGCCCACGCATCCCGACGATCTGGCCCAGCACCAGGCAGTGAAGTTCTTCTCCAGCAGCGGCGCTTCCGATTACCCGCTGGAACTGGTCATCGATGGCAAGGTGCAGGCGTTTACGCTGGACGGCTGGATGTCCGTCAACGATGCGGAAAATTATTACGTCTGCGGACTGCGTGGGTGCGGACTGATCCAGATCCCACGGTTCCATCTGGAAGACGCCCTGCGGGAGGGGCGGCTGGTGGAGGTGCTGGCCGACTGGCGCAGCCCGGACATGCCGCTGGCGGCGCTGTATCCGCATCATCGGCAGCTGTCGCCGCGGGTCCGTGTGTTCATCGATTGGCTGACCAAGTTGTACGAGGCGCGCTTCGGGCCTTTGCCTTAAGGCGGCGGTACAAAGCAAAAGGGCTGGCCCGACGGGGCAGCCCTTTTGTTCGTTCCACCAGCGTTTAGTGGCGCGTTTCAACCTGGACCAGCGGTGCCGACGACACCGGCGCCACGGGCTTGCGCTCGCGACCCAGGCGGACCGGCGTATGGCTGGCGGCCATGCGTTGCTGCGTCTGGGCGTGGCGGTCGGGGTCCGTTTCCACCCAGGTCAGGCCGGCGGCATTGACGACGTCCTGCAGGTTTTGCTTCGAACCCGACTGCGCGGGCGCCGGCGCGGCGCCGGTCACCTCGGTCGCGGCAGGGGCGGGCTCGGCCGCGGCCTGATGGTGGCGCTCGGCCGCCTCGGTCACGACCGTCCTGGCCGCATACGCGTCGCCGGTTTGCGGGGCGGCGTACGAAGGCGCGGCAGCGGGCTGCGCTTCCTGAGCCGGTGCCGGCTGCGCGGGTGCGGCTTCCTGGACAGGCGCCGGTGCCGGGGCAGCCACGGGTGCGTCGCCGCCAGGGCCACCGACAGGAGCCGCCGGCGCGGCATCGGCGGCCACGGACGGAGCCGCGGGCATCGAGGTGCTGACCGGCACGGGCTGCGCGGGCGCCTGCGGCGCGACGGGCGCCGAAGCGGGCACTTCCTGGCCGGCGACCGTTTCCACCGGCGCTACCGTGGGGATAGGCTGGGTAGCGGTGGCCGCGACCGGCTGAGGCGTCATCGAACCCGGCTGCACGGTCTGCACAGGCGTGGGCTGGGTAGCCGGCTGGGCCATGGGGGCCGTGCCGGCGGCGGACGGCTCGGCTTCGAACCGCGGACGCTGCTCGGGCTGGACCGGCGTGGCGACTTCCGACAGGGCGGCCTGGGCTTCCGATGCCAGGGCGTCCTCGCCTTCCGGCAGGGCCTCCTGGCCGGCTTCGCCGTTCACCCCGGTGCCGTCCTCGTTGGCGCGGCGGCCGCGGCGGCTGCGACGGCGGCGGCGCTTGCGCTCGGGATCGGCTCCCTCGGCGCCCACGCCTTGCTCGTCGGCGTCCAGGGACGTATCGGCGGCATTGTCGGCCGCCTCATCTGCGGCGTCCGGCGGTAGCGCGGCGGCCACCGTTTCAGCCAGGGCCGCGACCATGCTTTCCTGTTCGCTCATGGGCGCGTCGGCCTGATCTTCGCGGCGGCCACGTCCACGGCCGCGGCGTCCGCGATTGCCGCGGGCCGGCGTGGCTTCATCGGCGGCTTCCGGCGCCAGGGCGCGTTCGGGATGCGCCTGGGCCTGGGCGATGATCTCGCGATCGGCGCGCTGCTGGGCTTCCGCATTGCGGGCGGGGCGTTCGCCACGTTCCGCGCGTTCCGGACGGTCGCCGCGCTCGTTCCTTTCGGTGCGCTCACCGTCGCCGCGGCGGCCGCCGCGTACGTGATGGCGCAGGCCTTCGCCTTCGGCCGCTTCCGGCCGGGCTTCATGCCGGCGGTTGCGGTTGCGATCGGAGCCGTGGCGTTCGCCGCGGCGGTCCTGGCCGTCGTGGGTGCGGGACTTGGCGCGGGTGCCGGCGCGGCGGGTATCCGCCGGCTGGGCGGGCTCCGCCGCGGCGGGAGCGGCCTCGCCGCCGGTGAACCAGCCCACCAGGCGCTTGAACAAGCCCCCCAGGCCAGGCCCGGCGGGCGCCGCCGACGTGGCGGCCGCGGCGGGCGCGGGCGCGGCGGATACAGGCGCCGGCTGGGCCGGGGTGATGCCCTTGACCAGCGCTTCGGGACGGGCCTTGATTTCCTGTTCGCGCGGCGCCCAGGCGACTTCGGTGGCGGGCGCATCGGCCAGCTCGAAGCTGGTCTTTACTTCCTCCAGGCGCGGGTCGTCGTGGCGCAGCCGTTCGATGTGGTGATGCGGGGTTTCCAGGTGCTTGTTGGGAATCAGCACCAGGTTGACCTTCAGGCGGGCTTCCATCTTGGCGATGTCGGCGCGCTTTTCGTTCAGCAGGAAGGTCGCCACGTCCACCGGCACCTGCGCGTGCACGGCGGCGGTGTTTTCCTTCATGGCCTCTTCCTGCAGCAGGCGCAGGACATGCAGGGCGCTGGACTCGGCGTCGCGGATCACGCCGGTGCCGTTACAGCGCGGGCAGGTGATGTGGGAGCCTTCGTTCAGCGCCGGACGCAGGCGCTGGCGCGACAGTTCCATCAGCCCGAAGCGCGAGATCTTGCCCATCTGCACGCGCGCACGGTCGAAATGCAAGGCGTCGCGCAGGCGCTGTTCGACGGCGCGCTGGTTCTTGCCGTCTTCCATATCGATGAAATCGATGACGATCAGGCCGCCCAGATCGCGCAGGCGCAATTGGCGGGCGACTTCGTCGGCCGCTTCCTGATTGGTGCGCAGGGCGGTTTCCTCGATGTCCGCGCCGCGCGTGGAGCGCGCCGAGTTCACATCCACCGCCACCAGCGCTTCGGTATGGTCGATCACGATCGCGCCGCCGGAGGGCAGGGTCACCGTGCGCGAATACGCGGTTTCTATCTGATGTTCGATCTGGAAGCGCGAAAATAGCGGGACATCGTCGCGATAACGCTTTACGCGCTGGACGTTGTCCGGCATCACCACGCTCATGAACGCGGTGGCTTGATCGGCGATCTCGTCGGTATCTATCAGGATCTCGCCGATTTCAGGCGAGAAGTAGTCGCGGATCGCCCGGATGACCAGGCTGGATTCCAGGTAGATCAGGATGGGGGCGGAATTGTCGCGGGCGGCGCCGTCGATGGCCGTCCACAGCTGCATCAGGTAGGCAAGGTCCCACTGCAGTTCTTCGACGCTGCGGCCGATGCCCGCGGTGCGGGCAATGATGCTCATGCCCTGCGGCACCTGGAGCTGTTCCATGGTGTCGCGCAGTTCCTGCCGGTCTTCGCCTTCCACGCGCCGCGATACACCGCCGCCCCGTGGATTGTTGGGCATCAGGACCAGGTAGCGGCCGGCCAGGGAGATGAACGTGGTCAGGGCGGCGCCCTTGTTGCCGCGCTCTTCCTTTTCCACCTGGACGATCAGTTCCTGGCCTTCGCGCAGGGCGTCCTGGATGCGGGCCGTGCGTACGTCGACGCCTTCCTTGAAATAACTGCGGGCGATTTCCTTGAACGGCAGGAAACCATGGCGGTCTTCGCCGTAGTTGACGAAGCAGGCCTCGAGGCCTGGTTCGATGCGGGTGATGATGCCTTTATAGATGTTGCCTTTACGCTGTTCGCGGCCGGCGGTTTCGATGTCCAGATCGATAAGCTTTTGCCCATCGACAATGGCAACGCGCAACTCTTCAGGGTGCGTTGCATTGAACAACATGCGCTTCATGAGAGGGTTCTCCGTAGTCATGACACGCCGATATCGGCGCGTGACCTCGGGTCACCCGGGCTGCGGACTGCGGCAGAGCAAGCGTGCGGACGAACCTGAGCGCTGCCCAGGCCTGTCCGCGCCGGTCAGGCAGGCACTGCGTGCCAAATGGCACGTGGTTCGGTCAGCAGGGGAGTCAGGTTCACGAATTGTGGTTGACGAATAATTGCTGTGAACGACAGGCGCGGCAAAGGGGTACGGCGCGCGCCTGGTGCTTTAATACGACGGTATTGCTTGTTTGCTTCAGAGCCGCGCGCGGCATGCAACGGACCTGGCTGGGAACGCGTCAGGGAACTTGGCCTTCGCGTACTTGCCAGGGCGCGGTTGCGCCGGCGACCGGATGACCCCGAGGCTGAATCTGGCAGACGGTACAATAACGGCCTGCGCACCGGACGGAATCGTCCCCCGACGGAGTTGCTCAGGAAAGTGCATCTGAACGTGCATCTCTACGCCAGGCGGCCATTCAGCCCCACAATTCAGCCCCTTAAGGCTGTCCCGATTATATGCCGCTTTTCGCAATGCGCAAAGAAGACGCTTCCCACCTCCGCCGCAAGCCAAAAGAAGACTCCGCCCCGGCCCCTCCGGCTGTTCGGGCGGCCCCCGCCGTGCGATTGATAGAGATCGGGGAAGAGCAGAGCGGGCAGCGGCTGGACAACTTCCTGTTCCGCGTCTGCAAGGGCGTGCCGAAAAGCCATATCTACAAAGCGATCCGCGACGGCCAGGTCCGGGTGAATAAAGGCCGCATCGCCGTCGATCACCGGCTGGAGGCCGGCGATCTGGTGCGCGTGCCGCCGCTGCGCCTGCCGCAGCCCGGCGAAACCCGCGCCGTGCCGCCGGCCGAATTTCCCGTCGTCCACGAAGACGACGCCCTGCTGGTGATCGACAAACCCGCCGGCATTGCCGTGCATGGCGGCAGCGGCGTGGCGTTCGGCGTCATCGAACGCCTGCGCGCCGCCCGGCCCCAGGCGCCCATGCTGGAGCTGGCGCACCGGCTGGATCGGGAGACCTCCGGCCTGCTCATGGTGGCCAAGAAGCGCAGCGCCCTGCTCAGCCTGCACCGCATGCTGCGCGAAGGGCAGGGCAGCAAGCGCTACTACGCGCTGGTGTACGGGGACTGGGTCAACGACCGCCAGCACATCAAGCTGCCGCTCACCAAATGGACGACGGCATCCGGCGAGCGGCGTGTCCGCGTGGATCGTGACGGGCAGGCCGCCCATACCATCGTCACGCTGAAGCAGCGCTACGGCAAGTTCAGCCTGGTGGAGGCCGAGCTGCGCACCGGCCGCACGCACCAGATCCGCGTGCACCTGGCCTCCATGGGCTTTCCCATCGTGGGCGATGATAAGTATGGAGATGACGCCATCCGGCAGTCATTCGCCCGGAAAGGCTTCGCGCGCATGTTCCTGCACGCTCATCACCTGGCTATACCGCATCCCTTGACCGGGGATCCCCTGACGCTGGAGGCCCCATTGCCTCAAGCCTGTGTCGATATTCTGAAAGCACTGGAATCCGCCTGATATGTCTTATTCGCTGGTAGTGTTCGATTGGGATGGGACGCTGATGGACTCCACGCACAGCATCGTCGCGGCGATCCAGGCGGCTTGTCGCGACCTGGAGCTGCCGGTGCCGTCGGCCTCGCAAGCCAGCTGGGTCATCGGCCTTTCCCTGGAAAGCGCGCTGCGGCGCGCGGTGCCCGACCTGACCAATGCGATGCTGCCGCGCTTCCTGGAGCGATACCGCGTGCACTACCTATTGCGCGATCCTGAATTGAAGCTGTTCGACGGTATTCGCGAGTTGCTGGCTGAACTGGCCGACAAGGATGTTCGCATGGCGGTGGCGACGGGCAAGAGCCGGGTGGGGCTGAACCGTGCGCTGGCGGCCAGCGGGCTGGTGGATGCCTTCGACGTCACCCGCTGCGCCGACGAAACCTTCAGCAAGCCGAATCCGACCATGCTCTACGAGATCATGGAAGAGCTGGGCGTGCAGGGCGAACAGGTGGTGATGATCGGCGACACGTCGCACGATCTGCAGATGGCCGCCAATGCCAAGGTTCATGGCGTCGGCGTGACCTACGGCGCGCATTTGCGCGATGAGCTCGAAGCCCAGGCGCCGCAGGCGGTGATCGAGTCGGTGCCCGGTTTGCGGGAGTGGCTGCTGGCGCGCGTCGGCTGACCGCCATCCTGGAGGACGCTGCGCGCCTGGGCCTGCGCGGCCCGGCCTGCGCGGCCCGGCCCAATACAGCGGTCTATAACGGAAAATTGAAACCCGGCGTTGGGCGGCTGCGGCACAATCCTGTCATATAACCTGCACGCCACCCATGCGGGACGCCATGTCCCCGCCGGAGATCGCCATGCTGATACGCAAGCCTTCCGATGTACTGCCTTCGGAAATCACGCCCGAACCCGTGTGGCAGTCGCGGCGCGCCTGGATGGCGCGCGCGGCCGCCGGCGCCGCCGCCCTGGGCGCGTCCGGCCTGGGCGCTCGACAGGCCCATGCGGCGGACGGCGCGCTGGCGCCCCTGCCCGGCACCCCGGACAAGCAGTTCGCCATCATGGACAAGCCCACGTCCTACGAAGACATCACTTCGTACAACAACTTCTACGAATTCGGCGTCGACAAGGGCGATCCCGCCCGCTACGCCAAAACCCTGCGCACCCGCCCGTGGACGGTCAGCATCGAAGGCGAAGTCCAAAAGCCGCAGACCCTGGACATCGACGCGCTGCTGAAACTGGCGCCGCAGGAAGAGCGCACCTACCGCATGCGCTGCGTCGAAGGCTGGTCCATGGTCATCCCCTGGGTCGGCTATTCGCTTTCCGCGCTGCTGAACCAGGTCCAGCCCACCGGCAACGCCAAGTTCGTGCAATTCATCAGCGCCGCCCAGCGCGACACCATGCCGGGCCTGCGCTATCCCGTCATCGACTGGCCCTATGTCGAAGGCCTTCGCCTGGACGAGGCCATGCATCCGCTGACGCTGCTCACCTTCGGCCTGTACGGCAAGGTGCTGCCGAACCAGAATGGCGCCCCGCTGCGGGTGGTGGTGCCGTGGAAATACGGCTTCAAGTCGGCCAAATCGCTGGTCGCCATCCGGCTGGTGGAGAAAATGCCGGTCAGCGCCTGGATGAAAGCGGCCTCCAATGAATACGGCTTCTATGCCAACGTGAATCCCAATGTCCCGCACCCGCGCTGGAGCCAGGCCACCGAACGTCGCATAGGCGAAGACGGCCTGTTCAGTCCCAAGCGCAAGACCTTGATGTTCAATGGCTATGACCAGGTCGCTTCCCTGTATGCCGGCATGGACCTGCGGGCCAACTACTGATATGCCGACTGTCATCCAGCCGCCCCGCGGCCAGCGGGCGCGTCGGCAATTGCCGGCGGCGACGGTAAACCGCTTCAAGCCCATCCTGTTTCTGCTGGGGCTGTTCCCGCTGGCGCGCTGGATCTGGCTGGGCACGCACAACGGCCTGACGGCGAATCCGGTCGAGTTCCTGACCCGCTCCGCCGGCACCTGGACCTTTGTCTGCCTGCTGGTGACCCTGGGCATTACGCCGCTGCGCCGCTTGACCGGCCAGCCGGCCCTGGTGCGTCTGCGTCGCATGTGTGGGCTATTCGCCTTCTTCTACGGCTTTCTGCACTTCATGTCCTGGGTGGCGTGGGATCGCGGCTTCGACCCGGCGTCCATGCTGCAGGATGTAGGCGAACGGCCCTTCATCACGGTGGGCTTCGCGGGCTTCGTACTGATGACCGCGCTGGCCTTGACCTCCACCCAGGGCGCCATGCGACGCATGGGCAAGCGTTGGCAACAGCTGCATCGCGCCGTGTATGCGATCGGCATACTGGCCTGGCTGCATTTGTTCTGGCACAAGGCCGGCAAGCACGATTTCGAGCAGCCCATTGCTTACGGCGTCGTATTGGCGGTATTGCTGGCGTGGCGGCTCGTGGCCTGGGCGGCGGCGCGGCGCAAGACCGGCGCCGCGTTGACGGCGTAAGCCGCGCGCTGGCGCCCGGCCTTTCAGCGTCCCAGATCGGTCAAGGGCACCGTGGCCCGGGCGGTATGGGTGCGTCCGTCGGCGCTTGCCTTCGGCGCGCCGAAAAAGGCCTCGTAATGGGCGATGGGCGTGGCGCCGTCCGGGCAATCCCAGCCGCCCGCCTGGGTCGAATATCGGCAACGGCCTCCTTTGTAGCCGCCGTAGGCCGAAGCGGTCCTGGCCAGGTAGGGCGCGACCGCATGCCATTGCCCGGCGGCTTCGCAAGCCGTTAGCGCGTAATCGCCGTCCTGTTCGCCGGCGCGGGCGAACGTGCAGGTATAGGCGACTTCGCCATTGCCTTCGCGGTCCTCGGCGGGGAAACGATCGACGGCGTGTTGTATCCAGCCCAGATGTTGCGCAACGTCAGTGAAAATCGCGTATCGGTTGACATCGCTATCACCGTCGCCCACCCGCTTCCAGGCGCGCGATCCCACGCCGGCCTGGCGGACGATGGTCCCGTCGGGCGACATGATCAGTAAAGGGCCCCCGGAATCGCCCGGCAATGCGTTGGTGAATTCGGATTCCTGGTCCGGATTGCCGACGCAGATCTCGGCATGGCCGATGTCGCCGCAATGCGAGCGGCTGTCCACCACGCTGACTTCGCCTTGCTGCAGCGTGCTGGCCCCCTCCAAGGCGTTGTGCCACTTCTTGCCGAAGCCGATGATCATGGCGCGCTGGCCGAGCGGAGGGCTTTCCCTGCTCAAGGGCACGACCTGCAAGCCCAGGATGTCAGGCGCGATGGGCGTGGTCAGGTGGACCAGCGCGATATCGTTGTCCATGACTTTTTCGCCTTTACCTTCAGCGTAGGCGTCGGGCTGGATGGGGAAGACGAGCTTGTCGTAGCTGGCCTGGTATATATGCCGGCCGATCTTCCACATACCCACCTGGATCTCGTCGAAGGATTTCACCAGCTCGATGCGCCCCGAGTTCGGCTTGGAAATGCAATGCGCGGCGGTGAGCAGCCACCGGGGCGCGATCAGCGTCGCGCCGCAGGCCGTGACGCCGTCGTTGAAGCGCGGCGCGATGTAGGTGTAGTAGGGAAACCTGCCCTGGGGCGCGTCGGCGCCGTTGGAAACGCGCCGCGCGCGGGGCCGGGGCGCGTCGCCCGATTCCGGATCCGGGGTGGCCGCCGCGGGAAGCGCCGCGCTCGCCAATAGAAAACCGATTGCGATGGTACTGACTGCTTTTGCGAAGATGATCATGATGCCAAGGATGAAGCGCGCCGTGCCGCTGGCGCAGGAAGGTCGCCGGCGGCATGGTCCGCGCGCAAGCCGCGCGCGATCGTCCACCGGGACGCGCTTCGTCCGTTTAGCGGATCATCCGGTTCCATCCGCCGGCGGCGTTTCCTGTACCGCGATGGGCAGGGCCAGCAACAGCGCGGCGGTTTCCGCATCGGGTATGCCGTCATAGCGGCCGGGGCGGTAATGCATCTGGAAGGCGGCGATGACGCGGCGGGTCTGGTCATCCAGGATGCCGCTGTCCGGCACCGCATAGCCGGCCAGCCGCAGGCGGTGCTGGAACCAGCTCGCATCCGGTACGCCGTTCTTCTCGAAGAACGCCTGGAAGAGGGGAGCCGCCTTTTCGTCGTACCAGCGCCCCAATCCCGCGGCGGCCAGCCGGCGCCACGGAAACAGCGGTCCGGGGTCGACCTTGCGCTGCGGCGCGACGTCGCTGTGGGCGACGATGTTCTCCGGCCGTACGCCATGGCGCCGGGCGATGTCGCGCAGCAGCAGCACGACGGTCCGGATCTGGTCTTCGTGGAAGGGCTCCCAGCGCAGCGTGCCGTCGGGCGCGCGGGTGTCCCCCCGGTTGACGATCTCTATGCCGATCGACGCATTGTTGATGGCGGTATGTCCGTACCAGCTGCTGGCGCCCGCATGCCAGGCATTGCGGTCTTCGGGCACCAGTTGGTACACGTGGACTGGCTGGGTGTCGGTGATCAGATAGTGTGCGCTGACGTCGCCGCGCGACAGCGTCAGCAGGGACGCGCGATCGTCGCCGGCCGTGTAGTGCAGCACGATGAAACGCACGCGGCTGTCCTGGCTGACGGCCTGGATCGAGCGGTCGATGTCCAGGCCGCCCGTTTGGCGCGACGCGCAGCCCGCCAGCGCCAGCATGGCCAGGAGCGCGAGGCTGGCGCGCAAGAAGCCAGGCCCGGTCCTTGTGGTCCTCATCGTGCCAGATACAGGAAGAGCGTGGGTTTCTTGTCCAGGTCCGGTGCCGGGCCTTTTTTCCAGTCGGCGATGGTACGGGTGCGTATCCACTCGTCCCGCGTGGTCAGCGAGCGGGCCACGCACAGCCGGGTATCGCCCCGCAGCGTCTCCACCAGGGCGGCGAACATGGCGGCGTTGCGATACGGGGTTTCGATCAGCAGCTGCGTCTGGTTGGCGCGGCCGGAGTGCTGTTCCCAGGCGCGCAGCTGGCGCACGCGTTCGTTCGGCTCGACGGGCGCATAGCCATGGAAGGCGAAGCGCTGGCCGTCCAGTCCGCTGGCCATGAGCGCCAGCAGAATGGACGAGGGGCCGACCCAGGGGCGTACCCATAGGCCCATTCCGTGGGCGATGTCCGCCACGCGCGCGCCAGGGTCCGCCACCGCGGGGCAGCCGGCCTCCGACACCAGCCCGATCTCACCGCCCTGCTTCAGGGGGCGCAGCCAGGCCTGGATCTGCGCGCTGTCGGTTTTTTCCGTCAGCGTATGGATGGTGATGTCCTGCAGCGGGCGGATGGCGCCGACCTGTTTGAGGAAGGCGCGGGCAGTCTTGGCGTTCTCGGCGATGTAGGTGTGCAGGCGGGCGGCCAGGGCGCGTACCTCGGGCGGCAGCCAGCGGTCCACCGGCGCGTCGCCCAGGCCGACGGGGATCAGATGCAGTTGTCCCGGTTCGCCCGCCGGCCCGCCGGCGGATTTTTCAGCCGGCGGGCCGGCGGGGTTTTCCGGCGAGTCCGGGCGCGGTTGCGAACCTTCCTGGCTCATTGCCTGGCCTCCACCTGGATCAGCGGATTCAGGCCGAACTCCGCCAGCATGCCGGTCAGGGCGATCAGGGGCAGTCCGATGATCGCCGTGGGATCGTCGCTGCGTATGCTTTCCATCAGCGCGATGCCCAGGCTTTCCGCTTTGGCGCTGCCGGCGGTGTCGTAGGGCGTTTCCGCGCGCAGATAATTGTCGATGGCGGCGTCCGACAGGGGCCGGAAGCGGCAATGGGTGACGATGTCCGCCCGGGTGGTGCGCTGCCCGTCCGTAACCGCCAGGGCGCTATGGAATTCGACGTCGCGTCCGGACAGCGTGCGCAACTGTGCCCGCGCGCGCTCGAAGTCGCCGGGTTTACCGATCGCCTTGCCGTCCACGGTGGCGACCTGGTCCGAACCGATGACAATGGCGCCCGGCCGGGTCGCGGCGACTGCCGCGGCCTTGGCGACCGCCAGGCGTAGCGCGAGCTGCGCCGGCGCTTCGCCGGGCAGGGGTGTTTCATCGACGCCCGGTGCGACCGTGTCGAACGGCAGGCGTAGCCGGGTCAGCAATTCCCGGCGGTAGGGGGAGGTGGATGCGAGGATCAGGCGGGGAGCGGACAAGGGCATGCGGGGTTTGACGGTGAGACGTAAGTCACGGTATTATCTAACCCGGCAAGCATGGCGAACCGCTGCTGCACCTGCATGTGCGGGCCGCGCCGGTGCTGGTTTGCCAGCGCTGCGTGGAGCCCTTTGTTTACCCCATCGATGCGAACGTAAGTCTGCATCTGGTGAAATCCGAAGCCGAACTCGATGACGGCGCCGATGACACCGCCCAGGAGGCGGACGACGCGGCGGACGTCGACGAGGCGCCGGAAAAAGTGGTCGGTTCGCGCCACTTCGATGTGCTGGAGCAGGTCGAAGACGAACTGATCCTGAATATTCCCTACGTGCCCAGGCATGATGTCTGCCCGGGCGCGCCGCTGAAGACCAGCGCCGGCGAGCCGGCGCAAGGCGCCGATGCGGACAAGCGTCCATCGCCGTTCGCGGTGCTGGAAAAATTGAAGCAAAAACATTGAGGTCAACATCGGGCCGCATCGCGTACAATGCGCCCCGTTTCTAGGAGTCATCATGGCTGTTCAACAAAACAAGAAGTCCCCGTCCAAGCGTGGCATGCACCGCTCGCACGATTTCCTGACCGCGCCGTCCACGGCCATCGAACCCAATACGGGCGAAACGCATCTGCGTCACCACATCAGCCCGAACGGTTTCTACCGCGGCCGCAAGGTCATCAAGACCAAGAACGACGAATAAGGTCGTTCCGCCTCGCGTGAACCGGAACCGTACTGCTACGGCTGGCGCTGATACTTGGCACCCGTGATACGCATCGCCATCGACTGCATGGGCGGCGATATTGGCCTGCCCGTGACCATACCCGCGTCGGTCGAGTTCGCCCGCCGGTTTCCGGACGCGCGACTCCTGCTGGTCGGGTTGCCCGACGCGATCGAAAAGGCCCTGGCCGGGTCGCGCGACGTGCCGCGCGACCGTCTGGAAATCGTGGCGGCCTCCGAGGTCGTCACGATGGACGATTCCGTCGAAGTGGCCCTGCGCCGCAAGAAGGACTCGTCCATGCGCATCGCCGCGCAGGCGGTCAAGGACGGCCGCGCCGACGCCTGCGTTTCCGCGGGCAACACCGGTGCCTGGATGGCGATTTCGCGCTACGTGCTCAAGACTCTGGACGGCATTGATCGTCCCGCCATTGCCACGTCGATCCCCAATCAAAAGGGCAAGTCCACCACCGTGCTGGACTTGGGCGCCAACGTCGACTGCACGGCCGAACACCTGTTGCAGTTCGCCATCATGGGCGCGGCCCTGGCGCAGGCGCTCGACCATTGCGAGCGTCCCAGCGTCGGCCTGCTGAACATCGGCGAAGAAGTCATCAAGGGCAATGAAGTCGTCAAGGAGGCCGCGGAGCTGCTGCGCGCCAGCCGCCTGAACTTCTACGGCAACGTGGAAGGCAACGACATCTTCAAGGGCACGGTGGACGTCGTCGTCTGCGACGGCTTTGTCGGCAATGCCGTGCTCAAGTCCATCGAAGGACTGGCGCGGATGCTGTCGAGCATCATCCGCGAAGAATTCAAACGCAATCCGATCACCCTGCTGGCGGGCGCCATCGCGTCGCCGGTCCTGAACCGCCTGCGCAAGCGGGTCGACAACCGGCGCCACAACGGCGCCGCCTTGCTCGGCCTGCGCGGCGTGGTCATCAAAAGCCATGGTTCGGCGGACAGCTATGCTTTCGGTTTCGCGCTTCAGCGCGCGCGCGAGGCCGTAGCCAGCAAGCTGCTGGAACGCACCAACCTGAGCATGGCGCAGATCAGGCAGCAGGGCATACCGACCAACACGCACACCAACGACGCGGCCATATCGCTGCCGCGCGCGGCAGGGGACTCCGCCTGATGAACCGCAATCCGCAGTATTCGGTGATCGCCGGCACCGGCAGCTATCTGCCGCCGCGCGTCGTATCCAATGACGACCTGGCGGCCGAACTGGCCACGCGCAATATCCAGACCTCCGACGAGTGGATCGTCGAGCGCACCGGCATCCGCCAGCGGCATATCGCCGAGCGCGGGGTGACGACCAGCGACCTGGCGGTGGAAGCCGCGCGGCTCGCCATCGAAGACGCCGGCCTGCAGGCGGCCGACATCGACCTGATCATCGTCGCCACGTCCACCCCCGATTTCGTTTTCCCCAGCACGGCCTGCCTGGTGCAGAGCAAGCTGGGCATCAAGGGCGGCGCGGCTTTCGACGTCCAGGCCGTATGCAGCGGCTTCGTCTATGCGCTGACCACGGCGGACAGCTTCATCCGCGCGGGCCGCGCCCGGCATGCGCTGATCATCGGCGCCGAGGTGTTCTCCCGCATCCTGGACTGGAACGATCGCGCCACCTGCGTGCTGTTCGGCGACGGCGCCGGCGCGGTGGTGCTGTCGGCGTCGGAACAACCCGGCATCCTGGCCGCGCAGCTGCATGCCGACGGCAGCCAGACCAAGATCCTGTGCGCCGCCGGCAACGTCGCCTATGGCGAAGTCGTGGGCGACCCCTTCCTGCGCATGGACGGGCAGGCCGTGTTCAAGCAGGCGGTCACCGTGCTGGAGCGCTCCGCGCGCGACGTATGCGAGGAAGCCGAAGTGACGCTGGACGCGGTCGATCTGCTGATCCCCCACCAGGCCAACGTGCGTATTCTGAACTTCCTTGCCCGCAAATTGGATCTTCCCGCGGACAAACTCGTCGTCACCGTCGACCGCCATGCCAATACGTCGGCCGCCAGCGTGCCGCTGGCGCTGGACGTCGCGCGCCGCGAAGGACGGGCCAAGGCCGGCCAGCTGGTCTTGATGCAAGGTGTCGGTGGCGGCTTCACCTGGGGTTCGGTGCTGGCGCGCCTGACCGCCTGAGCAGCCTCTACAACGCAATCTGATCTGATCGCTCTCGATGAAAATCGCTTTCGTATTTCCCGGCCAGGGTTCGCAATCGGTCGGCATGCTGGACGCCTGGCAGGGCAACGCGGCCGTGGCCGACGTAGTGGCGCGCGCCTCGGCGGCGCTGTCCCAGGATCTGGGGGCGCTGATCGCGCAGGGACCGGCCGAGCAGCTCAACCTGACGACCAATACCCAGCCGGCCATGCTGACGGCCGGCGTCGCCATGTACCAGGCCTGGCTGGCCGCGGGTGGACGCGCACCGGATATGGTGGCCGGCCACAGCCTGGGCGAATATGCGGCGCTGACCGCTGCCCGCGCCTTGGCGCTGGAAGACGCCGTCCGGCTGGTGCGTATCCGCGCCGACGCCATGCAGGCCGCCGTGCCGGTGGGCACGGGCGCCATGGCGGCCGTGCTGGGCCTGGCCGATGACGCCGTGCGCGCCGCCTGCGCCCAGGCGGCCCAGGGCGAAGTGGTCGAAGCAGTGAATTTCAATGCGCCGGCCCAGGTCGTGATCGCCGGACACAAGGCCGCCGTCGAGCGCGCGTGCGAAGCCGCCAAGGCCGCGGGCGCCAAGCGGGCGCTGCTGCTGCCGGTTTCCGCTCCTTTCCATAGCAGCCTGCTGGAACCGGCGGCGGCCGTGCTGTCCCGCGCGCTGGCGGAAGTCGACGTCGCCGCGCCGGCCATGCCGGTGCTGAATAACGTGGACGTCGCCACGCCGTCCGAGCCGGCCGCCATTCGCGATGCGCTGGTGCGCCAGGCCTGGCATCCCGTGCGTTGGGTCGAAACCATACAGGCGATGAAGGCGCGGGGAATTACGCACATCATCGAATGCGGTCCGGGCAAGGTGCTGACCGGCCTGGTCAAGCGCATCGACGGCGAGTTGACCGGCCTGGCCATTACCGATCCCGCCTCGCTGGAAGCGGCGCTGGCCGCCGTCGGCTCGAACTAAGGAAGCCTCCATGGAACTGCAAGGAAAGATCGCACTGGTCACCGGTGCCACGCGGGGCATAGGCAAGGCCATCGCCCATGAGCTGGCCACGCGCGGCGCCACCGTCATCGGCACCGCCACGTCGGCCGCCGGCGCGGACACCATCAGTGAGGCGCTGGCGCCCTTCAAGGGCCGTGGCGTCATCCTCGACGTCACCGACGCCCAGGCCTGTGACACGCTGGTGGAAGAGCTTGCCAAGGAAGGCGGCCCGCACATCCTGGTGAACAATGCCGGCATCACCCGCGACACGCTGGCCATGCGCATGAAGGACGAGGACTGGGACGCGGTCGTCGATACCAACCTGAAGGCGGTGTTCCGCCTGTCGCGCGGCGTGATGCGTGGCATGATGAAGGCCCGCTGGGGCCGCGTCATCAATGTCACGTCGGTGGTCGGTTCCAGCGGCAATGCCGGACAAGCCAACTACGCCGCCGCCAAGGCCGGCGTGGCGGGCATGTCGCGTGCGCTGGCGCGCGAACTGGGCAGCCGCAACATTACCGTCAATTGCGTGGCGCCCGGCTTCATCGATACCGATATGACCCGCGTGCTGGGCGAAACCCAGACGGCGGCGCTGCTGCAGCAGATTCCCCTGGGCCGGCTGGGTTCGCCGGCCGATATCGCCCATGCCGTTGCGTTTCTTGCCGGTCCCCAGGCCGGTTACATTACCGGGACGACGCTGCACGTCAACGGCGGCATGTATATGTAATTTCCGGATCCCGAATGGCTCGGCGGAAGGCCTGCCTATCGGGAATCCATTTTTGTCACAGCCCGGCGTTGGCATTAAGCTGCGCTTGGCTATAATTCGCGGGATTTTTCCCAATTGGAGATCTGCATGGAAAGCATCGAACAGCGCGTCAAGAAGATCGTCGCTGAACAACTTGGCGTCAATGAAGCCGAGATCAAGAACGAGTCTTCCTTTCTTGACGACCTCGGTGCCGATTCGCTCGACATGGTTGAGCTGGTCATGGCCCTCGAAGACGAATTCGAGACCGAGATCCCCGACGAAGAGGCCGAGAAAATCACGACCGTGCAACAAGCGATCGACTACATCAATTCGCACGGCAAGCAGTAAGCGATCAGCCTGTCTTTCCTTGCCGCGGCGCGCGTCGCCACGTCGGGAACCAGGGCGGTTTTTGGACTATGCCGCGCGGGTGCTGCGCGGGGCGGCGACAGCCTGCCTCGTGACGCTCTTTTCCGCGCAAGCGGCGTATTCCAGGCCGCCTTTCTTTTGTCTGTTTAGGAGTCATCCGTGAAACGACGCGTCGTCATCACCGGACTCGGCATCGTGTCCCCCGTGGGCAATGACGTGTCCAGCGCCTGGGACAATATCGTCAACGGACGTTCCGGCATTAGCCGTATTACCCGTTTCGATCCTTCGGCGCTGACCACGCATATCGCGGGCGAAGTCCGCGATTTCGACGTCACGCAATACGTGCCTGCCAAGGAAGCCCGGCAGATGGATACCTTTATCCATTACGGGCTGGCGGCGGGCATCCAGGCCTGGCGCGACAGCGGCCTGGAAGTCACCGAGGCCAATGCGGAACGCATCGGCGTAATCATCGGCTCCGGCATCGGCGGTTTGCCGCGTATCGAAGAAACCCAGACCGATCTGCTGGCGCGCGGTCCGCGCCGCATTTCGCCGTTCTTCGTGCCGGGCGCGTTGATCAACCTGATCTCGGGCCAGCTGTCCATCATGTACGGATTCAAGGGCCCCAGCTACGCCGTGGTCTCCGCATGCACCACCGGCCTGCACAGCATCGGCGATTCCGCCCGCATGATCGAGTACGGCGATGCCGACATCATGGTCGCGGGCGGCGCCGAATCCACCGTGTCCCCGCTGGGCATCGGCGGCTTCGCGGCGATGCGCGCGCTGTCGACGCGCAATGACGACCCCGCCACCGCGTCGCGTCCCTGGGATCGCGATCGCGACGGCTTCGTACTGGGCGAAGGCGCCGGCGTGGTGGTGCTCGAAGAATACGAGCACGCCAAAAAGCGCGGTGCCCGCATTTATGGCGAATTCGTCGGCTACGGCATGAGCTCCGATGCGCACCACATCACGGCTCCCGACAAGGACGGCCCGCGCCGCGGGGTGATCAACGCCCTGCGCAACGGCGGCCTGAATCCGGAAGACGTGCAGTACGTCAATGCGCATGGCACGTCCACGCCGCTGGGCGACAAGAACGAGTCGGATGCGCTGAAGCTGGCCTTTGGCGATCATGCGCACAAGCTCGTGGTCAATTCCACCAAGTCGATGACCGGCCACCTGCTCGGGGCGGCCGGCGGTATCGAAGCGGTGTTCACCACACTGGCCGTCTATCACCAGGTCTCTCCGCCTACCATCAATCTGTTCAACCAGGATCCGGAGTGCGATCTGGACTACTGCGCGAACGAAGCCAGGGAGATGACCATCAACGTTGCGCTGTCCAACTCGTTCGGGTTCGGCGGCACCAACGGATCGATGGCCGTGCGGCGGATGTAAGGGAGCGTGCGTGCACCCGGATTGGACGTTGCGCGTACCTATCTTGCGGCCCCGGCTGGCCGCATGGCTGGACGGCGCCATGCTGGCGTCGGCCGTGGCCGCGGCCCTGCTGGCGCTGTCCTGGCAGGGCGTTCTTTCATTGCCCTTGCTGGCCGCCGCGGCGCTGCTTGTCGCCGTCCTGGCCATCGTGACGTCGGCGCGCGCGGTACCGCGGCGATCCGGCATACGCGGGCGCAGGCCGACCCGGCCGCGCCGCCTCGTCGCCCCGCATGGGCCCGTCAGCGCCGTCCGCATGGAGCGGGACGGCACTTTTTACTTGCGGCTGCGCAACGGCTGGCATCCGGCTGAATGGGTATCTGCGTGGCGCGGCCCGCGCTGGCTGACGCTGCGGGCGCGCGTGCAGGCCGCCGCCGGCGATGCCGCGGCCAGCCCCCGGCGTTGCGTCACCTTTACCGTCTGGCAGGATGCGCTGCCCGCGCCGGCCTGGCGCCGTACCTGCATGCTGACCGCCCGCCGGCTGTGCCGGACGCCGTCGCGCCGCGTGGTGGGAGCGCCATGAGCGAACGCGACATTGACGCCGAGCTGGTCGCCCGCGTTCAGCGCGGCGACAAGAAAGCCTTCGACCTGCTGGTCCTGAAGTACCAGCGCAAGATCATGCGGCTGCTCTCGCGCATGATTCGCGACCAGGCGGAAATCGAAGACGTGGCCCAGGAAGCCTTCATCAAGGCATACCGCGCCCTGCCGCAATTCCGCGGGGATAGCGCGTTCTATACCTGGCTGTACCGGATCGCCATCAATACGGCACGCAACTGGCTGGCATCCAATGGCCGACGCCCCAGCGCGCCCAATGCCCTCGAAAATGAGGACGGTGAAACTTTTAATGAAACGGACAACCTAAGCGATATCAGCACCCCGGAATCCATGGTCGCCAGCCGCGAAATCGCGGAAACCGTCAACGCGGCCATACAGGGCTTGCCCGAGGAATTGCGCACGGCTATTGTCCTGCGGGAAATTGAAGGTATGAGTTACGAAGACATCGCCCAAAGCATGGGTTGCCCGATCGGTACCGTCCGGTCCCGCATATTCCGCGCTCGGGAAGCGGTGGCCGCCCGTTTGCGGCCCCTGCTTGGAAACGATGCCGATCGTCGTTGGTAAGGAGCTGGAGTCATGCAAAGATCATCTGCTTCCGTCCGCGCCGAGGACACCAGCTGGGAAAATTCGGTGTCGGCGTGGATGGACGGCGAAGGAGCCGAGGACTGGCTGGACGGCCTGGAAGTGGCCGAAGGCCGGGAAACCTGGGACACGTATCACCTGATAGGTGATGTGCTGCGTAATCCGGAGCTGTCCATCCGCCCGTCGGCGGCTTTCCAGGCCCGCCTGTCGGCTGCCCTGGCCAATGAACTGCCGATCGTCGCGCCGCGCCGGCGCCGTTCGCTGCGGCCCACGTGGCGCTTCGGCCTGTCCGGTTTCGCCGTGGCCGCCGCGGTGGCTTCCGTGGCCTGGGTCGCGCAGCCTTATCTGGCTGGCTCCAGCGACGCGCCGACCGCGGAAACCCGGGTGCTGGCCGATGCCAGCGCCGTGTCCGCGGACGATCCCAGCCTGAGCGACTATCTGGAAGCGCATCGGCAATTGGCCGGCCCTTCGGCGATCCGCCAGGTGTCTTTCGATGTTGGAGCGGGACGCTGATGACCGTTGCGGCGGTCGTTGCTCCCCCATTCCGGCCCTTATTCCGTCCGGCGGCCGCCTTGCCGGGCAAGGCGGGCCGCGGCCTTGCGGCGACGGGCGCGCCGGTGGCCGCCGCGTTGGCCGCCTCGCTGGCCGCCGCGCTCCTCGTGCTGGGCACCGGCCTGGCGCATGCCCAACCGGCGCAGCAGCCAGCCATCGTTTCCGTCCCCGAGGCCGAAGCCCAGGCCCTGCTGGCGCGCATACAGGATGCGGCCTCCAAGCTGGATTATTCCGGCATCTTCACCTATCAGCAGGGTGAAACCATCCAGTCTTCGCGCGTGGTTCACGTGGTGGACGGCAGCGGTGAACGCGAACGCATCGAGGTGCTGGACGGCCAGCCGCGCGAATACCTGCGGCGCAACGACGATATCCAGTGCCTGGTGCCGGAACACAAGACCATCCTGATCCAGCACAAGCGCGCGGAACAATTCCCCGGCCTGCTGCTGGGATCGCCGGCGGCGCTGACGAAATACTATCGCGTGCTCATGCAGCCCACGCCCCATAGGGTGGCCGGGCGCGAGTGCCGCATCATCACCATCGAGCCGCTGGACAAGGACCGCTATGGCTACCGCCTGTGCGCGGACACCGAAAACGATCTGCTGCTGAAGGCCCAGACCTTGTCCAGCGCGTCCAATGTGCTGGAGCAGGTAGCCTTTACCGCGTTGCGACTGGGACCGGCGGTCGACCACGCCCAGCTCGAATCGCACTGGAATACCAAGGACTGGAAGGTCCTGCAGGGCAGCATGACGCCGCTGGACCTGGCGGCGCAGGGCTGGCGCATTCCCTATCCCCCCGGGTTCAACCCCGTTTCGCAGGTGGGGCGCACGATGGCCCATGGCGACCCTGTCAGCCAGTTGGTATTGTCCGATGGCCTGGCCGCGATTTCCGTGTTCATCGAGCCCTATGACAAGAAGCGCAACCGTCATCAGCCTCATGGTGCCTACCGGCGCGGGCCGGTCAACGTGTACGGTATGCGGATTGCGGACTTCTGGGTCACCGTGCTCGGGGAAGTCCCCGCAGCCACGCTGGAACAGCTCGCCAAGGCCACCGAATACGTGCCGCCAGCGGCGCCGCCCAAATAAACAGCAGACTGCCCCCCAGGGGGCATGCCCGGAGCATTGAATGATTCTGTCCACCGTGTCGAAATTGCCCGTCCGGCGGTTTTTCTCTTTTGAACAGCCCCTGGAAGCCACCCGCGCCATCGGCCGCCGATCCTTGCGCCGTGGCCTGGCCGCGCTGCTGGCCGCCCTGGTCGCCGGTACCGTGGTGCACGCACCTGCCAGCGCGGCGCAGACCGCCACCGGCAACCCGGCGATGATGCTGCCGGACTTCACCTCCATCGTGGAAAAGGCCGATCCGGCCGTGGTGAACATCCGCACCACCGCGACGGTGCCGGTACGCAGCGGCCCGCAGGATCCCTATGATCTGTTCCGTTTCTTCTTCGGTCCGGATTTCCAGCCCCCCGGCATGCCCGAAATGCCCGGCCAGCGTCCGCGCGACCGCCAGCAGCAACCCAAGCAGCAGCCGCAGCAGCCGCAGGAACGTACGGTGCCGCGCGGCGTGGGCTCGGGTTTCTTCATTTCCGCCGACGGTTACGTGCTGACCAATAATCACGTGGTCAGCGACGCCACGGACATTTTCGTCACCCTGACCGACGGCCGCGAATTCAAGGCCAAGGTGGTCGGGACCGACGACCGTACCGACGTTGCGCTGCTGAAAATCGACGCCAAGGATATGCCCTTCCTGCCGATCGGCGACGACACCAAAATCAAGAAAGGCCAATGGGTGCTGGCCATCGGCTCGCCCTTCGGCCTGGATTCCACGGTGACGGCGGGCATCGTCAGCGCCATCAATCGCGATACCGGCGAATATCTGCCTTTCATCCAGACCGATGTGGCGGTAAACCCCGGCAACTCCGGTGGACCGCTGCTCAACCTGCAGGGCGAGGTGATCGGCATCAACTCGCAGATCATTTCCCGCAGCGGCGGCTTCATGGGCATTTCCCTGGCCATCCCGATCGATGAAGTGATGCGCGTGGTCGACGAACTGCGCGCCACCGGCAAGGTCACCCGCGGCCGCATCGGCGTGCAGATCGGCGAAGTCACCAATGAAGTCGCCACCGCCCTGGGCCTGGCCCGGGCCGAGGGCGCGCTGGTCAGCAGCGTGGAAGGCGATAGCCCGGCGGATGCCGCCGGCGTGCAGCCGGGCGACGTCATCCTGCGCTTCAACAACAAGCCGATCGCCCGCTGGTCCGATCTGCCCCGCATGGTCGGGGAAACCAAGCCGGGCACCGCGGCGCCCCTGCAGGTCTGGCGCAAGGGCAAGAACCTTACGCTCAACGTGAAGGTCGCGGAGATCCCGCAGAGCAAGAGTCCCGCCGCGTCCAAAAAGCCCGAGCCGGAGAAGGAGCCCGCATCCTCCACCGCCCTGGGGTTGACGGTGGTGCCGGTCCCCACGGCCACCCAGGGCAAGCTGAAGATCAAGGGCGGCGTGATGGTGCGCGCCGTCTCGGGCCAGGCCGACCAGGCCGGCATCCAGGAAGGCGATATTGTGTTGTCGGTGGGCGACACCGATATCACGGCGCCCGACCAGTTCGTGCAGGTCGCGGGCAAGGTCGACAAGGCCAAGCCGGTGCCGGTCCTGATACGCCGCGGCGACCAAACCCAGTGGGTGGTCATCCAGCCCGGCAAGTAGCCGCAAGACCGGCTAAAATCGCTGGTTGCCACAAGAAGGGGGCGCATGGCGCCCCCTTCTTATTGGTGCACCCGGGTGCGCCGAGGTGTACCAGGGGCGCCATTCCCCCTTTTTCCGATCCGTTTTATGCGCCACATCCGCAATTTTTCCATCATCGCCCACATCGATCACGGCAAGTCGACCCTGGCCGACCGCCTGATCCAGCGCTGCGGCGGATTGGCGGATCGAGAGATGTCGGCCCAGGTGCTCGATTCCATGGACATCGAGCGCGAACGCGGCATCACCATCAAGGCGCAGACGGCGGCGCTGCAATACAAGGCCGCCGATGGCCAGGTCTACAACCTGAACCTGATCGACACCCCGGGACACGTGGACTTCTCCTACGAAGTCAGCCGTTCGCTGTCGGCCTGCGAAGGCGCGCTGCTGGTGGTCGACGCGTCGCAGGGGGTTGAAGCGCAGACGGTGGCGAACTGCTACACGGCCATCGAGCTAGGCGTGGAGGTACTGCCGGTACTGAACAAGATGGACCTGCCGCAGGCCGATCCCGAAGGCGCCCGCCAGGAAATCGAGGACGTCATCGGCATCGATGCGTCGCGCGCCATCGCGGCCAGCGCCAAGACCGGTATGGGCATCGATGACATCCTGGAAGCCATCGTGCGCGACGTGCCGCCGCCCAAGGGCAGCCCGGACGATGCCCTGCAGGCACTGATCATCGATTCCTGGTTCGACAACTACGTCGGCGTGGTCATGCTGGTGCGCATCGTCAACGGCGTGCTGCGGCCCAAGGACAAGATCCTGCTGATGGCGTCCGGCGCCACGCACCTGTGCGAACAGGTCGGCGTGT
Source organism: Bordetella sputigena (assembly GCF_965137885.1). Lineage (NCBI taxonomy): Bacteria > Pseudomonadati > Pseudomonadota > Betaproteobacteria > Burkholderiales > Alcaligenaceae > Bordetella > Bordetella sputigena. The sequence goes on along the minus strand of NZ_CBCSCA010000004.1, from coordinate 145,397 downwards.
TCACGCCCAAGTCCGTCCAGCGCCAGGCGCTCAGCGCCGGCGAGGTCGGCTTCGTCATTGCCGGCATCAAGGAGCTCGCCCATGCCAAGGTGGGCGATACCATCACCTTGGCGGGCCAGCCGGCCGCCCAGGCGCTGCCGGGCTTCAAGGAAGTCAAGCCGCAGGTGTTCGCCGGGCTGTACCCGGTGGAAAGCAGCGAATACGACCAGCTGCGCGATTCGCTGGAAAAGCTCAAGCTCAACGACGCCGCGCTGATGTTCGAGCCGGAAGTCTCGCAAGCCCTGGGCTTCGGCTTCCGCTGCGGCTTCCTGGGGCTGCTGCACATGGAAATCGTGCAGGAACGCCTGGAACGCGAATTCGATATGGACATCATCACCACCGCGCCGTCGGTGGTGTACGAAGTCGAACAGCGCGATGGCCAGGTGCTGACCATCGAAAGCCCGTCGCGCATGCCGGAGGTGGGCAAGATCGCGGAAATCCGCGAGCCCATCGTCAAGGTCACCCTGTTCATGCCGCAGGAGTACGTCGGCCCGGTGATGACCCTGTGCAACAACAAGCGCGGCGCGCAGGTCAACATGAGTTATCACGGCCGCCAGGTGCACCTGGTGTACGAGATCCCGCTGGCGGAAATCGTGCTGGACTTCTTCGACAAGCTCAAGTCGGTGTCGCGCGGCTACGCGTCGATGGACTATGAGTTCCTGGAGTACCGCCCGGCCGACGTGGTGCGGGTGGATCTCCTGATCAATGGCGACAAGGTCGATGCTCTCTCCATGATCGTCCACCGCAGCAATGCGCGCTACCGCGCGCGCGACGTGGTGGCGCGCATGCGCGGCCTGATCCCGCGCCAGATGTTCGATGTGGCGATCCAGGCGGCCATCGGCGCCGAAGTCATCGCCCGCGAAAACGTCAAGGCGCTGCGCAAGAACGTATTGGCCAAGTGCTACGGCGGCGACATCACCCGCAAGAAGAAACTGCTGGAAAAGCAGAAGGCCGGCAAAAAGCGCATGAAGCAGGTGGGCAGCGTAGAAATTCCACAGGAGGCGTTCCTGGCCATCCTGCAAGTGGAAGACAAGTAATAAATAAAGAGCGAGAAGGCATCACATATGAGCTGGAACTTTGCGCTGATCCTGTTTGTCCTGCTGGTCGTGACCGGCATCATCTGGCTGCTGGACATCACCGTCTTGCGCAAGGCGCGGCGGCGCAAAGGGGAAGAGGCGGCGGCCCGTTTCGATCCGGCCGTGATCGGCGACGCCCAGGAAGCCGAAAGGCTGCGGCGCGAAGCCGTCGAGTCCGCCACCCGCGTGCCGTGGTGGGTGGAGTACGCGGTCAGCTTCTTTCCGGTCATCCTGTTCGTCTTCATGCTGCGGTCCTTTGTGGTCGAGCCTTTCCGCATTCCGTCCGGTTCGATGCTGCCGACGCTGGAATCCGGCGATCTGATCCTGGTGAACAAATTCAGCCGGGGCATACGCCTGCCCATCATCGACAAGAAGGTGCTGAACACCGGTGACCTGCAACGCGGCGACGTGATCGTGTTCCGCTACCCGGTGGATCCGGACGTCGACTACATCAAGCGCGTGGTCGGGCTGCCGGGTGACGAAATTGCCTACCTGGACAAGAAACTATATGTAAACGGCCAGGAAGTGAAACATACGCGGGACGGCAATTACTTCGAGCCCGACCGGGTCGCCTATATCAACCGGTATAAAGAGAAATTGGGCGACGTTACGCACGACATCCTGTTGGATGAAGACAAGTTTCAGGAATATGGCCCCATATGGCAATTCCCGCACCTGGACAATTGCCAGTACAGCCGCAACGGCGTGCGCTGCAAGGTTCCGCCCGGGGAATACTTCGCCATGGGCGACAACCGCGACAATAGCGCGGACAGCCGCTACTGGGGATTCGTTCCGGACGGTAATATCGTGGGCAAGGCCTTCTTCATCTGGATGAATTTTTCCGATCTAAGCCGGATCGGACGATTCAATTGACATGTCGCTCGACGCGCTTCAAACCCGTCTGGACCACCGTTTCCGCGATGCGGCCCTGTTGGAGCAGGCGCTGACCCATCGCAGCCACGGTGCGCGCCACAATGAACGACTGGAATTCCTGGGCGATGCCGTCCTGAATTTCGTCGTGGCGTCCATGCTGTTCGAGCGTTTCAACAAGATCGACGAAGGCGACCTGTCGCGCCTGCGCGCCAACCTGGTCAAGCAGGCCTCGCTGGCCGACATCGCGCAAAAGCTCGATCTGTCGCAGGACCTGCGACTGGGTGAAGGCGAACTGAAAAGCGGCGGCTTCCGCCGTCCTTCCATCCTGGCCGATACGCTGGAAGCCATCTTCGGCGCCGTCTTCCTGGACGGCGGCTTCGATGCGGCGCGCCGCGTGATCGCCAAGCAGTACCAGCCCGTGCTGGCCACGGTGGACCCCAAGACCTTGGGCAAGGATGCCAAGACGCTGCTGCAGGAATTCCTGCAGGGCCGCAAGATGGCCTTGCCCGTTTACACGGTCGTCGCCACGCATGGCGCCGCGCATAGCCAGCAGTTCGAAGTCGAATGCGCGATCGCGCCGCTGGATATCAAGGTGACCGCCCCCGGCGCCAGCCGCCGAGCCGCCGAGCAGTCCGCCGCCAAGCTGGCGCTGGACGCCGCCCTGGCCGCCAGTCCTCCCAAGGCCGGCCGCCGGGCGCCGCGCGCGCGCAAGACCGCGCAGCTGTCGCTGCCGGTCGCCGTAGCCCAAGAAATCAAATGACCGATCAACAACAACCCACGCGATGCGGCTTCGTCGCCATCGTGGGACGGCCGAACGTCGGCAAGTCCACGCTGAATAACGCGCTGATCGGTGGCAAGGTGTCCATCGTGTCGCGCAAGGCGCAGACGACACGGCATCGCATCCATGGCGTCCTGACCCGCGGCGCGGACCAGTTCGTGTTCGTCGACACGCCCGGTTTCCAGACCCGTCACGGCGGCACCATGAACCGCATGATGAACCGCGTGGTGACCCAGGCGCTGGCCGACGTCGACGTGGTCGTGCACGTGGTCGAAGCCGGCAAGTGGTCGGAAGGCGACGCCAAGCTGCTGCCGCTGCTGCCGGCCGGCGATCGCGCCATCCTGGCGGTGAACAAGGTTGATGCCTTGAAGGACAGGAACAGCCTGTACCCCTACGTCGCCAAGGTCAGCGCGCTGCATGATTACGGCGCCGTCATACCCATCAGCGCCGAGCGCAACCGGCAGCTCGACGACCTGCTGGACGAAATCGCCAAGCGCCTGCCGGAAGGCGAACACATGTTCGAAGCCGACACGCTGACCGACCGGCCGATGCGCTTTATCGCGGCCGAACTGGTGCGGGAGAAAATCTTCCGCCTGGTGGGCGACGAATTGCCCTACGGCTGCACCGTCGTCATCGAGCAGTGGGAAGAGACCGGCAAGGGCGCCCGCGTGGCGGCCTGTATCGTCGTCGAGCGCGACAGCCACAAGCCCATCCTGCTGGGCGCGGGCGGCCAGCACATGAAGCGCATCGCCACCGAGGCGCGTCTGGAAATCGCCAAGATGCTGGACAAGCCGGTGCACCTGGAAATCTACATCAAGGTGCGCAAGGGCTGGTCCGACCGCGAAGAGGCGCTGCGCGACCTGGGATATGAGTAAACGCGGCACGCGCGTTCAGGACACTGCCGGCTACATGCTGCACGCCACGCCGTGGCGCGAAACCTCGCTCATCGTGCAGACGTTTTCGCGCGATCACGGCTGCGTGGCCCTGGTCGCCAAGGGGGCCAAGCGGCCGTATTCGGCGCTGCGGCCGGTGCTGTCGGCCTTCCAGCCGCTGATGCTGTCGTGGTCCGGCGCCGGCGAAGTGAAAACGCTGACGCGCGCCGAAGTGGCCGGCATCCGGCCGCTGAGCGGCGCGCCGCTGATGTCGGCCTGGTACATGAACGAATTGCTGCTGCGGCTGCTGCCGCGCGAAGACGCGCACCCGGTGCTGTTCGATGCCTACGATACCGCGTTGACGCAGCTTGCCGGCGGCACGCCGGCGGCCGGCGCGCTGCGGCGCTTCGAATGGACGCTGTTGAACGAAACCGGCTACGGGTTGGACGCCGCCACGCCGGACTTCGACGATCCCGCCGGTGAACCCAGGCTGCGCCAGGCTCTGCGCGACCGCCTGGGTGAAATCCTGGCGGGACGGCCGCTATCGACGCGGCGCGTGCTGCTGGATTTTCAGACGCGGCGCTTGTCGGTGCGCCTGCCCAGCAAGTAGCCGCAGGCGGCCCACACCGCGGCGCAGGCCGCGCCCACCAGCGCCACCAGGGCGGCGCCATGGCCCAGCGCATCCACGCCGGTCTTCGCCCATGCGCTGGCCGCATCGCCGGCGCGGTAGACCACGGTGTCGATGAAGTTCTTCGCCTTGTACTTGGCTTCCGCGTCGACGGTGGTGAACACCATCTCGCGGCCCGGCCGCACCAGGGCATATTCGCCCACCCGGCGCAGCACCATCACGACCGCCAGGACGGTGAAGACCGGCGCCACGGCCAGGACCAGGAAGCCCGCGCAGATGACCAGCGGGACCGCGGTCAACAGGAAGGTGACCCCCAGGCGCTGCGCCAGACGCCCGGTCAGGAACAGCTGGGTGGCCATGGACAGCGCCTGGACGGCGAAGTCCAGCGCGCTGAACACGCGTATGCGTTCGGCGGAGGAGGTGAAGGCATTGGCCACCAGCCGCGCCTGCTCCATGTACAGAAAGGTGCTGGCCGTGGCCAGCAGGATGACGAACGCCGCCACGCCCAGCAGCAGCGGCGAGCTGAACGTACGGGTCGCGCCGGCGAGTATGCCGCCGCCGATGGGACGCGCGGGCGAGTCGGCGTCGCCCTTGGCGGCTTCCGCGTCTTCGTGGGCGGCCCGGGCTTGTCCTATTTGAGCCGGCTGCTCCTGTTCCGTTGCGCCTGGCGCCGGTGCGGCGGCTGGCAGCGCGCCCGCGCCAGCCACCTCCCGCCACCGCATCAGCCATGATTTCATCGGCAGCGTCAGCCCCAGGAACATCGCGGACAGCAGGATCAGCCCCGAGGCGCCCAGCGTACCGGCCAGCGCCGCACCGAGCACCGGCCCCGCCAGGCCGCCCGTGCTCGCGCCCGCGGCGATGAAGGCGAAGAGCCGCTTGGCCTGCGCGGTGCGGAACACGTCGGCCATCAGGCTCCATGCCACCGACACGACGAACAGGTTGAATACCGACAGCCAGACGTAGAACGCGCGCGCCGCCCATAAATCGTCCGGCCGCGCGTACAGCCAGGCGGCGAAGCCGACCAGCGTCGCGGCGAAAAACGCATACGTCCAGGTGACGAAACCGGCTCGCGGCACGCGCCGCGCCAGCCAGCCGAAGCATGGCACCGCCGCCAGCATGACCACGAAGGTCGCGGTGAACAGCCATTGCAGCTTGTCCACGCCGGCGGCAATGCCCAGCGTTTCCCGGATGGGCCGCAGCATGAAGTAACCGGTGAACAGGCAGAAGAAAAAGGCGAAGCCGCAGACCGCCGCGGCGCCTTCGCCGGGATAAATGTTCACCGCCCGCTGCAAGCGCCGCCGAAGCCACCCGGCCGCCGCCCGCGGCCCAGGCCGATGCTTCTGGCCCTGGTCACCGTCACGCGAACCGGATGAAGGCGCGTCCTGCATGGCGTGTCAGGAGAACACGCCGGCGATGCGCTCCCGCATGGCCGCGTCGGGCAGCCGGCCGTAGCCCGCCTGGAGATTGTCCTGCATGTTGGCGGGCTTGGACGTAGCCGGTATCACGGCGGTGACGGCCGGATGGCCGACGATGAACTTCAGGAAGATCTGCGCCCAGGAGGTGCAATCGATGTCGGCCGCCCAGCCTGGCAAAGCCTTGCCCTTCACCTGGCGAAACAGCGCGCCGTCCTGGAATGGCCGGTTGATCAGCACCGCCACGCCGTGGGCCTGGCAAGCCGGCAACAGACGCTTTTCGGCGCCCCGGGCCGTTACCGACAGGTTGATCTGGACGAAATCCGGCTTTTCGCGCTCCACCAGCGCCGTCAGCTCGTCCTGCGCGGACTCCGTGTAGTGCGTGATGCCGATGTAGCGCGTTACGCCCTGCTGCTTCAGTTCGCGCAGCAAGGCCAGCTGCGTGGCCGTATCGATCAGGTTGTGGACCTGGATCAGGTCCAGCTTGCGCGTGCGCAGCGCCGTTTCCGAATTGCGTACCTGGCGCATGCCGCCATCGCGGCCGGTGGTGCCTATCTTGGTGGCCAGGAAGACCTTCTCGCGGGCCTGCAGGCGGTCCAGCAATTCCCCCGTCACGGCCTCGGCATTGCCATAGCTGGGCGCCGTATCGATGATGGCGCTTTTGCCGGCGGCGGCCAGCAGCCGCTGCGTCACATCCTGCAAGGGCGCCAGTTCGGCGGCGCTCTGTGGCGACACGTCGAAGGTATCCGCCGTCCCCAGGCCGATGACGGGCAGGGTTTCGCCCGTGGAAGGAATGGGGCGCCGGTGCATGGCGGGTGCCGCCTGCGCCGACGCGGGCGCGGCATGCAGCAGCCAGCCGGGCGCCAGCGCGGCGAGGGGAGCGTTCAGCAGAAAGCGTCGGCGAGACGGCATCGTGTACTCCGAAAAGAAAAGGGGCTCACGAAATGCGAGCCCTGACTTATCGGCGGCGGGGCGTCGCCCCGCCGCGGTACAGCTTGTGCTTATGCCGTCAGCCGGCCATCAGTTGCGGTTGCCGCCGCTGAACGCGCTGAGCAGCATCAGCAGGTTGGAGAAGACGTTGTAGACGTCCAGGTAGATGGCCAGCGTGGCGGACACGTAATTGGTTTCGCCGCCGTTGACCACGCGCTGCAAGTCCACCAGCATGAAGGCCGAGAAGATCACGATGGCCAGGACCGAAATGGTCAGCATCAGCGCGGGCAGCTGCAGGAAGATATTCGCCAGCGCGGCCATCAGGATGATGATGGCGCCGGTGAACAGCCACTTCTGCATATTGGACAGATCGCGCTTGATGGTCGTCGCCATGGTGGCCATGGCGCCGAACACCACGGCAGTACCGCCGAAGGCCATCATGATCAGCTGAGAGCCGTTGCCCAGCCCTAGCACGAAGCCCAGCAGGCGCGACAGCATGACGCCCATGAAGAAGGTAAAGGCCAGCAGCAGGGCTACGCCCAGGCTGGAATCCTTGTTCTTCTCGATGGCGAACATCAGGCCGAACGCGCCCAGCAGGAAGATGATGGCCGACAGGCCGGGGCTGGCGCCCATGACCTGGTTCAGTCCGGTGTACAAGCCCACCGCGGCGCCCAGTACCGTGGGAACCATGGAGAGGGCGAGCAGCCAGTAGGTATTGCGCAGGACGCGATTGCGAACCACCTCGCCCGGTACGCCGGCGTAGGTGCCGGCGCGATTGAAGGGGGAAGGACGATAATCGTTCATGTTACGAGCTCCTGATAGGGGGCCATTCCGCGATGGCTACGGTGCTTTGACGCCTGAGCGGCCTGACAGTTCCCTGAATTATAAAGACAGGTGAACACAGGTTAACGCAGCCGGCGCGCCGGGGGTAGTCCCCCGACCGGGCGGGGTATCCCCGGGGCAGGGCGGTGCGACCACGGAAGCCGGTTCGCCCAGTATGCGCTCATTCCAGGGCGCCCGGGCGGCCGACCGCGGCTTCAACCCGGGCGCAAGCGCCGGACGACCCGGTCGACCAGATCCGGCAGTTCCGCTTCCAGCGACTGCCGGACATGCGCCATGGCCTGGTCCAGGGCCTGTTGGACGGTATGCTCCAGCTCCGCCTGCAGGGCGGCGCGCAGGAGCGGGTCGGGCGGCAGGGCGGCCGCCGGCCGCGCCACCACGTCGGTCAGCACCGGCGGCTCGTTCATGGCGTCGATTTTCTGTGTCAGGGTCGGAATGGCGGGATCGGTATCGCGGTATTCCATGGTTTCTCCTGGTGGCCACGGCCCGGCGGCGGGATATGGCGCGTCCTGGCGTCAAGGCGACGCCGGGCTGGTCGGCAGGTCAGTTCTGGGTCTTGCCGCCGATCGCGTGGCTGTGCGGCGTTTCGCCCTGGGCCACGTAGGCGCGCCAGCGTTGTCGTGCCGCGGGACGGTCGTCGCCTTCGGCGGACACGATTTCCAGTATGCGCGCAAATGCCTGGTAGTTCGGCGGGCAGTCGTCATCCAGGTTGAGCAGCCAGGCGGCGGGGCGGTCGGCCGCGGCGGGCGTGGCGGCGGCGGACGGATCCGCCGCGGTCAGCACCACCGGGGTCGCGGCCGCCAGCGGGTCGGTCGCCAGGACGTGCGGCACAAAGGAAATATCGTCGAACGCCCACAGCATGCGGTCGAAGGCGTTCAGCCGGACGGGGTCCGCGCAGTACACCACCAGCGGCTGCCCGGCCAGGTATTGCTTGCGCGCCACCTGGCAGGCGGTGCGCAGTCTGTCCGGGGCGCCGAAGGCGAAGTCGATGCGTGCCATGAGGGTTGCGTCGGTCTGGCGATTCCGATCAGAGCTGGTTCAACAGGTATTGCATCAGCAAGGGCACCGGACGCGCCGTGGAGCCCTTTTCCTTGCCGCCGCGCCAGGCCGTGCCGGCGATGTCCAGGTGCGCCCAGGGATAGGCCTTGGCGAAGCGCGACAGGAAGCAGGCGGCCGTCACGGCGCCGGCCGGCGGGCCGCCGATATTCGCCATGTCGGCGAAATTGGACTTCAGCTGCTCCTGGTAGGCATCGTCCAGCGGCATGCGCCACGCGGTGTCCAGGGATTCCCGGCCGGCGCGCAGCAGGGCGTCCGCCAGCGCGTCGTTCTTGGAGAACAGGCCGCTGTTGACGTTGCCCAGCGCCACCACGCAGGCGCCTGTCAGGGTGGCGATATCCACGACCGCGGCGGGCTTGAAGCGTTCGGCGTAGGTCAGGGCGTCGCAGAGGATCAGGCGGCCTTCGGCGTCGGTGTTCAGGATTTCGATGGTCTGGCCCGACATGCTGGTGACCACGTCGCCAGGCTTGTTGGCCTTGCCGCTGGGCATGTTTTCGCACGTCGGGATCAGTCCGATGACGTCCAGGGGCAACTGCAACTCGGCCAGGGCGCGGAAAGCGCCCAGCACGCTGGCGGCGCCGCACATGTCGAACTTCATTTCGTCCATCGTGGCGGCGGGCTTGATCGAGATGCCGCCCGAGTCGAAGGTGATGCCCTTGCCCACCAGGACGATCGGACCGGCATTGCCGTCCTTGGCGGGCTTGCGCGCCGCCGGCTTGCCGGCATGGCGCAGGACGATGAAGCGGGGCGGCTCGTCCGAGCCGCGCGCCACGGACAGGAAGGCGCCCATGCCCAGGGCTTCGATCTGCTTGCGGTCCAGGACCTGGACCTTCACGGTCTTGTAGGTGCGCGCGAGCTTTTGGGCAGTCTCGCCCAGGTAGGTAGGCGTGCACAGATTGCCCGGCATATTGCCCAGCGTGCGCGCCAATTCCATGCCGTTGGCGATGGCGCCGCCTTCGCGCAGGCCGGCCTGGACCTGCGTGGCGTCGCCCCGTTCGATGCAATGGACGATCTTGCGCAGCTTGGGCCTGGCGTCGCGATCGGGCTTGCCGAAGCTTTCATCGTAGTGATACGCGGCGTTGCCGGCGCCGATCGCGGCCAGGCGCGCCCGGGTGCGGATGGGGGTGTCTTCCAGCGGCACGGAAACCAGCGTGGAGGCGCCCTCGGTCAGCTGCGCGCCAACGCAATAGGCGGCGAAGGACTGCTCGGCGGCGGCGTGGACGCGGGCCGAATATTCTTCCTGTTTGCCCAGGCCGACCAGGATTACGCGCTGCGCGGAAACGCCGGGCAGGGAACGCAGGACCAGGGTGCTGCCCTGGCGGGCGCGGAATTCGGTCTTTACCACCGTGCGGAGCGCGCCGTTGCTGGCGCGGTCGATCAGGTCCGCCGCGGCGGTCAGTACGCCTTCGGCGAAGACGCCGACCGCCAGGGCGGCCGTCTTGACCTGGTGCAGGGAGGCAGTGCTGTGTGTGCTAAATTCCAGTGACATTGAAGGCGTTCCCTTGTGCGTCGATAATAGTCAGCGATTATCCCGCATATTTTCCCATGTCCCTATTCAAGCGATCTGTCGTCAGCGAGATCACGAGTCACGCTGGCGTTGTGTTCTCCACCCTGGTGGTGGTGTGGCTCAGCGTCCTGCTGGTCCGTCTGCTTGGCGACGCCGCCAGCGGCAATATCGGCCCCGACGTGGTGCTGGGCCTGGCCGCCTTCTCTACGATTACCGCGCTGCCGACCATCATGTCCGTGGCGCTGTTCATCGCCGTGCTGACCACGGTGACCCGCAATTACCGTGAATCCGAAATGGTGGTCTGGTTCGCCAGCGGCCTGTCGCTGGCCGATTGGCTGCGCCCCGTCATGCGCGTGGCCGTGCCGGTGGCGGTGATGGTCGCCGTGCTGACGCTGGCGGCGTCCCCCTGGGCTTATCGCCAGATCGGCGAATACCGCGAGCGTTTCGAACAGCGCTCCGATCTATCCAAGGTCACGGCCGGGCAATTCGGGGAATCGCAGGATGGCGCGCGCGTCTTCTTCGCCGAAGAACCTACCCAGAAAGGCGATGAACTGGGCCATGTGTTCGCGCGCGTCATCGATCCGGAATGGCTCAGCGTGCTGACCGCCGCCAGCGCGCGCACGGAAAACATGCCCAATGGCGACCGCTTTCTGGTGCTGAACGCGGGCCATCGCTACGATATGAAGCCCGGCTCCGCGGAATTCCGCATGTCGACGTTCGATCACTATGGCGTACGCCTGGAAAGCAAATCCACGCAGGATCCCGCCGCCGAAGCGCGCGCCGCCGCCGAGCGTTCCAGCAAGGCGCGCAGCACGCTGCAATTGATGGAAGACAACACCGTCAATGCCTGGTCGCAGGTGATGTGGCGGATCTCCATGCCGCTGGCTGCGCTGATATTGGCCATCATGGCCATTCCGCTGGGTGCCGTGAATCCGCGCCTGGGCCGCTCCGGCGATCTGCTGATCGCCGGCCTGGTGGCGCTGCTGTACATGAACCTGATCAACCTGTTCCGCGCCTGGATCGGCGATGGCCGCATTCCTTTCGGCCTGGGCTGGTGGCCCGTGCATGCGGCGGTGCTCGGCTTTGCCGCGTATCTGTTCATGCGGCGGCTGCGTGTGAAGGCGCCCAAGGATACTGGCGGCCCCAGGCCGCCCGCGCCGGGGACGGCAGCCACCTGATCGCGCGTTATCTCCATCTTGCTCCTGGTTGGGTCCGCCTCTACACTGGCCCAACAACGGCCGGGTCCGTCGCAACATGACGGATACCGGCACCACGATTCCCACAAGGAAACAGGAGGAGACCATGAACGAAGCCCCGCGCATCCCGCTGCTGATCGGCGGCGAACGCGTCCAGTCGCGTGCAACCGAATGGCGCGACGTCGTCAACCCCGCCACCCAGGAAGTCGTCGCCCGCGTGCCCTATGCCACGCGGGAAGAACTGGATCAGGCCGTCGCCAATGCCAGGGAAGCCTTCAAGACCTGGCGCAATAGCGGGCAGGCCACGCGCATGCGCGTCATGCTGAAACTCCAGCAGTTGATGCGGGAGAACACCGGCAAGCTGGCGGAACTGATCACGCGCGAGCACGGCAAGACCTTGCCCGACGCCGAAGGAGAGGTGGGCCGCGGCCTGGAAGTGGTCGAACACGCCTGCTCCATCGCCAACCTGCAGCTGGGCGAGTACGCGGAAAACGCCGCCTCGGGCATCGACGTCTACACGCTGATCCAACCGCTGGGCGTGTGCGCGGGCATTACGGCTTTCAACTTCCCGGTCATGCTGCCGTGCTTCATGTTCCCGATCGCCGTGGCCTGCGGCAACACCTTCGTCCTGAAACCTTCCGAACAGGATCCCTCTGCCTCGCTGTTTTTGGCTGAACTGGCGCTGGAAGCCGGCCTGCCGCCGGGCGTCCTGAATGTCGTGCACGGCGGCGCGGATATCGCCAACGCGCTGTGCGAGCATCGCGACGTCAAGGCGGTGTCCTTCATCGGCTCGACGCGCGTCGGCACGGAGATTTATCGGCGCGCTTCGGATGCCGGCAAGCGCTGCCAGGCCATGATGGGCGCCAAGAACCATTGCGTGATCCTGCCGGACGCGGATCCCGAAGTCGCCCTGAACCAACTGCTGGGCGCCGCTTTCGGCGCTGCCGGCCAGCGCTGCATGGCGACGTCGGTCGCGGTTTTCGTCGGCGCCTCGCGCGACTGGCTGCCTGAATTCGTCGCGCGCGCCCGGCAATTGAAGGTGAATGCCGGCACGGATCGCACGGCCGACCTCGGGCCGCTGGTGTCGCAGGCTGCCAAGGCGCGCGTCGAAGGCCTGATCCAGCACGGCGTGGAAGAGGGCGCCGAACTGCTGCTGGACGGCCGCGGCATCCAGGTGGCGGGCTTCGAACAAGGCAATTTCGTCGGCCCCACCGTATTCGGTGGTGTGCGCGGCGATATGAAGATCTACACGGAGGAGATCTTCGGCCCGGTGCTGTGCGTCACCGGCGTCGACACGCTGGAAGAGGCCGTCGAGTTCATCAATGCCAATCCCAACGGCAACGGCGTGGCCCTGTTCACCCAGGACGGCGGCGCGGCACGCTACTTCCAGAACAACATCGATGTCGGCCAGGTGGGGATCAACATTCCCATTCCGGTGCCGGTGGCGTGGTTCAGTTTCACGGGATCGCGCGGCTCCAAGCTGGGCGACCTGGGGCCCAACGGCAAGCAGGCGGTGCAGTTCTGGACGCAGACCAAGACGGTAACGGCCCGCTGGTCGGCGCATGGGCGCACGGTGAATACAACCATAACGATGCGTTGAGCGCCGGCGCCGCTCGCTGCCCGCTGGCGGGTCCATCGCCAGCGGGACGTCATGCCACAGGCTGACTATTTACTGACTCGTGCCCTTCTCAAGCCGTGATGTGCATCGAGGCGTTGTAATGCTTGGTATCGCTTACGAAGCTATGGCACTATTCTGAATGCAAGCAAAGAATTCAGAACGGTACTAATACTTGCTGTTTCTCCATTTTGTATCTTCATAGATACATTCAGCAAGGAAGTTTCGTTAAGGGATGTCACTTAATCATGACAAATTGCAGCGCCCAAACAGGCGAGGGAATCCCGCGCGGGGCCACGCATCGGCTTCTTCCCATTACGCTGTCCGTCTGTCTTGCCACGCTCGGACTGAGCGGATGCCAGACCTTGCCGGGTGATACCAACTCGCTTCAAAGCACATTCGCGAGCAACGATCCCTGCGCCGCTAGTTCCCGGAACACTGGCGCCGTTATCGGCGGCGTGCTGGGCGCGGTGGCGGGCGCGCTGCTGGCCGGAAAGAACGGGAACAACCGGGCCGTTGTGGGCGCCATCGGTGCCGGGGCAGGGGCGTTGGTAGGGGGGGCCATCGGGCACAACATCGACCAGCGCCGCTGCGCGCTTTCAAAAGTAGCGAAGGCCAACAATCTCGACTTGCTTGTCTCCAGCATCAAGATCCCACAAGCACAGGTTCCTTCCGCCACGCAGGTCCCCGGGTCTTCTCAAGTCCCGGGGCCGGACAGGGATGCGGCTGGCCTGAGCGTTTCGATCATTGATAAGGGGGGGCAGTTCGCACCCGGTTCGGTCACCCTTTTGCCTGAGGCCGCGAAAGCGATGGCCGAGCTGGCGGAGACATATCGGCGCGACGTGCCGCCCAATGCCAGTGCGAACGAACGGAATGAAATCGAAGCTCAGAATAAAGCGATGCGTATCCTGCTGGTGGGCCACACTGACGACACCGGTTCTTCTCAGGCCAACGCGGACCTCTCCGAGGCGCGTGCCCGCTCCGTGGCCCGCATCTTCGTGTCACAAGGCTTCTCGGAAGACCAGATTTTCTACCAAGGCGCGGGCGAAACTCTGCCGATTGCGGACAACCATAGCGAAGAGGGCCGGGCGCGCAACCGCCGTGTGGAAGTCGTGGACCTGAGCAAGGATGCAGCCCTGGCCGGCTATCTGGCCAACCGTAAGCCCATCCTGGCGTATTACCGCGCCGCGGAGAAACCCGCGGCAAAACCGGCTCTTGCCTCTGCGCGGGGCGCGGTGTCCACCGCGTCATCGGTGCCGTCCGCGCAGGCGCCATCCGAAAAGCCTGCAGCGGACCTTCAGGCGGAGACGGGTGCGCGGACATCCTCCGCCGAATCGGCTCGCGTAGCGACGCCTCGGGCAGGTGGCCACGACATCGACTTTGGCGGATCGCCAGTCAATGGCCGCTACACGCAAGTCAGCATCGGCAATCTGCCAGCTCAGAAATCGGCTCTCAGTTTCCTAAGGGTCGCACACGCCGACGCCGCACCTATCGCGGGAAGTTGCGCGGATGACCGGCCACGCATTTCGAATGGCGTGAAGTCGCTCAAGAATGATAGAGAAGCCAACTTCGTGACGAGTGATTACTTGCCTGGCGTGTACGACTCCAGCTGGACGGCGAACGTCAACGGACATCTGGTGGCCTTGATTCACGTCGCGGTTCTGCGCGATGGTGGCTCGCCCGCTCGTCGTCCCGAGCTCCTGGTCTATGCCAATTATTCCGGCGACAGTAAAGTTGCCCCCACTTTCCGCAGCACGCCGGAAGTCAATGCCTACCAGGGATCGGAAGCCCTGCTGTACAGGGTGTTCGTGGACGATTCCCTGCAATGCATGGACATCGTCATCCCGAACAAGGATCCGAGCCATGCGCCCAACTCGAATCTGGCTTATGCCCTCGCAGGGCGGCCCTACCAGACCACCTTCTCGCCCAGTTTGGTAAGGCAATAGCCCGGCCAGGATCAGCACATATATACCGAGGACGCGCCATGCTCGACTCCCTGAATAATCTCTACGCCGCAAACACAGCAGTTGTCTATTTCGTCATCGCCATGATTTTGCTGGGGATCGCGGTGGCGCTGTTCCGGTTCAATCTATGGTTTCGCGACTTGTGGGTGTCATTGCCCCTGATCGGTAGCCTCGCGCGCCTTTCCAAAGACCGCACGAAGGGCAATGACGGCTGGTTGCGTGCCGAAGAAAGCCTTTGCGCGATTTACAAACCCTTCTGCAACTTCATGTCGGAAGCACAGTTCGCGCACTACAGTGAATATCTGCGCAAGGCGTCGGACAAGGGGCAAAAGCCCGCTCCGCTCTCTATCTGGACGCTGCTGGTAGTGCTCGTCATCGCGGAAGGCATCGGGTTCTCCTATATGCTTTCATCCTGGATGGCGACCGAAGCCAGCAGCAACATGGTCGCCATCATTTCAGTCTGTGTTGTCTTCGTCATATGCGTAATCATGGTCATGATTACGCATCAAGCCGGCCATCAATATCGTCGCACCAAGTTGCTGCGCGCCTGTTTCGCTCAGTTCAAGGAAAACGACAGCAGCGCGAATCTGGAGGTAGAGCAGGTCGGCCTAAACGATCGCGGCCGCGACGACCACGCTCCCTATTACAACCAGATCCTTAATCGCATCGCCAAGAATCCCTACGATCGCGGCAGTTACGGCTGGGTCTATGCGGCTGTCATCCTGATCGTGGGCATTGCGGTGCTGTCCACGGGTTTGCGGTATATGCACATGTTGAATGAGCAGACCCGAGAATCCGCGCAAATGACTGGCAGTTCCGCGAGCTTCAATCCATTCTCCGCCGCCTTGCCGGATGCGGTCACCGCACCGCAAAAGGCGGCGGACGACAAGGCCAGGAGCGAAGTCGAAAGCGGGACCTCGGTTGAAGGAATGACGGCTTTCCTCATGCTGAGTCTTATCTACATCGCGACCCAGGCGATCGGCCTGCTGCTCGGCTACAAATATGGCTTCGTGGGGAACGAATCCAGAAATGCGTACGATTCGACCGGTGGGTTCAGCGATTACGGAGCCTACAAGAATCACTACCAGCCTATCCGCGATCTGGTCAATGGGCGGCTCAAGGACCTTCAGCAGCGGTTGGAGGCGAACGCCAACAATCGAATGAAACTCACCAAGACTTTCGATGATTATCTGAGGGAGGCAAATCAGCGGTCCTCCGTGCTCGACATGGCCGATCACGCGGCCCGCGCGCCAGCGCCAGCAGCTGCCGGCAGTCCGCATATGGCGACTTCGCAGACATCGGACATGGACCGAATAAGGGCTCATATCGACGCCTTGAACGATCCGGAGCAGGAGAAAGCCTACTTTCTCTCGCTGGATGCCACAGTCCGGAATGATGCAGGCTTGCGCGCGTGGCTGAAGGCGCGGAAGGACCGCCGCGAACAGGAAGCGCAAAACGCAGCGGCTGAAGGGTTGTTCTGAGAGTTGGGATACACGATGAAGATTCTGACGGCCTGCGTGGCCGGCCTTTTCAGCGTGGCGTTGTGCGGTAGCGCGCATGCCGGTGTGGAAAACAGCGTACCGAGCTGCTACGAGGCCAGCAAGATCGGCCTTCCAGTCCCCCAGCCGCAGGTCGAGGTGTTCATCCTTGTTGACCAGACCACGCCGTTTGACGCCACTTTGCAGGCGTCCGCGAACGAGAACGCTGGTCGCCTTATCAGACAGGGGAGTGCCTACGTCGTCGCAACTTTCTCGTCTTTCGGACAAGGGCGGTACATGCAGGTCTTGAGCGCGGGCACCATCGAGGCACCCGTCGATGAAAAGGTACGCAACGGCATCGGTATGAAGATATTGCGCACCTTCGATGAATGCATGCGCGATCAACTCGGTTTCGGCCGCACGAAGGCGGCCACCGCGCTCAGGACGGCATTCGGTGGAGTCAGTGCGGGGCTGGCCAAATCGGACATTCTGTCCGCCCTCAAAGAGTTGTCCAGCCGCGTGAAGCAGTCGGTCGCACAGGACAAGATTGTTTTTCTTCTATCGGACATGCTGGAAAACTCCAGCATCTCCAGTTTCTATGCCAACCACAACGTCCGCAGTATCGATCCGGCCGCCGAGATGAAGAAGGTCGAGGCCGCGCAGCAATTCGGCGATTTTGGCGGAGCCCGGGTGTTCGTCCTTGGCGCCGGTCTGATACAGGATGACGGAAAGACAGGGAAGGATAGGGGCGTTTACCGCGATCCCAAGACCATGGGCCGCCTGCGGCTGTTTTGGGAACAGTACTTCGTACGCAGCAATGCCCGCCTTATCGACTTTGGCGCGCCGGCGCTGCTCTCCCCGATTAATTGATGACCGGTGCCGCCGCAGCCTTGGCGCCGGGGATCGAGGTGCGGGTCCATGGCCGGTTTCATCTCGTGTTGCCTCGTCTTCCCATACGTCGCGCCTGGGCGAGGCGAGCGGGATTTCCATACCAGCATGGAGCTTATATTGATGAAGGTTTCCAGGTTTGCGGGCATTGTTTTCCTGACGGCGCTGATGGCGGGATGTGTGACCACGAACACCACGATGCAAGCCCTGCAGCCTGTCACGGGCGGACGGCCGGGCTATGCGCTTGGACATTCGCCCGTGCTGGCGGCGAGCTACAGCTATATGCTGCAGCCGCTGGACGACGCCGGCTCCATCTTGTACGTGCAGCCATTCGGCGGCTCCGCCACTGTCGGCGTGTTGTTTGGCACCTTGGGCGTCGCCGCGAATATGGCGTCGATCAACATGAAGACGAAGGCGGATGTGCTTGCGCTACACGGTAAAGTGGGCGTGGACCCGGCCGCGGTGTTCGGCAAGGTCGCGACTGCCAAGGGTGTCGACATCCGCGAAAAGGATGCGGACGCCGCGCAGATCACCCCCTACATGTACATCGTGAAGCAGGAAGACGAGCAGTTATTGATCGCGTCCGCCCTTCTGATCGAAAAGGGGCAAGGCGACGCCAAGTGGACCGGAAAGTATATGTATGAGCTGCCGTTGCGCTACTCCTTCACGCAATTCGGCTCGCCCGATGAGAAGCAGACCGCTGCGCTTCGGGACGCGATGACCGCTGGCTACGCGAAGCTTATCGACCACATACGGTATGAAGATCCTCAACGCTACCTTCAGGAAAAGCGCATCGTTTTCAAAACGCCGTTCTTCGCGCCGTTCGCCAATGTCGATACATTGGGCCAGCTTGTGGACGAGACCGACGACATGACTTGGATTCGCACCATAAGTGGCGTGTACGCGCTGCGTAAGGGCGACGTTTCCATCAAGCCGCAGTCCTGATGGTCGCGTCCGGCGCCTCGGTATTAGCGCCAGTGCGAGCAAGGCTTGCCATTTGCCGCCGCAGGGCAGAAGCATAGAATTTTAAGTAATTTAAGGATATTCCCTTATTACTTATAATTGGGTTCCTTCAACGGGAACCGCTTCATGAACCTGCAACAGTTCCGTTTCGTCCGCGAGACCATCCGCCGGGATTTCAACCTGACCGAGGCCGCGCGCATGCTGTATACCTCGCAGCCCGGCGTCTCCAAGGCCATCATCGAGTTCGAGGATGAGCTTGGGATCAAGATCTTCGAACGCCATGGCAAGCGCATCAAGGGCCTGACCAAGCCTGGGCTGGCGGTGTCGCAGGTGATCGACCGCATCATGCGGGAGGTCGACAACCTGAAGAAGGTCAGCGACGAATTCGCGCGCCGCGACGAAGGCGGGCTGATCATCGCCTGCACGCATACGCAGGCGCGCTATCTTCTGCCCCGTGTGATTCCGGCGTTCCGGCGGCAATTTCCCAAGGTGCATTTGTCGCTGGCCGAAGGCAGCCCGGGGCAGTTGGCGGAGATGGTGTTGCACGAGCAGGCCGATCTGGCCATCGCCACGGAGTCGCTGGCATTGACGCCGGGGCTGGCGACGCTGCCTTGCTATACCTGGGAGCACACAGTGGTGGTGCGCCCGGATCATCCGCTGGCTGAACTGACGTCCAGCGAGGCCAAGCGGCTGACGCTGCAGCAGCTGGCGGCTTATCCTTTGGTGACCTACGATCGCGCCTTTACTGGCCGGACAACCATTGACGAGGTCTTCGCCGCGCAGGGCGTGCATCCGGACATCGTGCTGGAAGCCATAGACGCGGACGTGATCAAGACCTATGTCGATGTTGGCCTGGGGATAGGGATCATCGCCGGCGTGGCCTATGATCCGCGCCGTGACAGCAACCTGGTGGGCCTGCCGGTGGGACATTTGTTCGGCACGCATACCACGCGTGTCGGGATCAAGGCGGGTGTGTTCCTGCGGGACTATGTCTACACCTTCATCGAGATGCTGTCGCCGGCGCTGATCAGGAAGGTCGTGCTGGATGCAGTGCAGGGCGTGCAGGAATAAGGGGAAGGCGGCGCCGCGCGATAGGTGGCGCCCGCTATTGCGGGACGGGCCCAATAGTTAAATTAAATGAGAATCCATCTCATTTACTTGCCCTAAAAAACAAGAATCATTATCATTAACCCACGATCAACGACGCAACGAGGTCTGTCATGTCGACGGCACTTAGCGCAGTGGTGGTGGGCGCGGACCGGCTGGGCAATATTCCCGATCTGCTGAAGGGCCACAATATCGCGATCACGCATCACATCAGCGGACGCGATCCTTCCCACCAGAAACGTGGCCTGCAGCTTCCCACCGGGACTCAGCTGGTCATTCTGCTGACCGATTTTCTCGGCCACAACGTGATGAAAACTTTCCGCCAATCCGCGCAGCGTTCCGGCATACGCGTGGTGGCCTGCCGCCGTTCGGTGTGCAGCATGCAGCAGGCGCTGGCGCAATGCGGCTTGTGTGGGCGCGGGGCGAACGCCGCGTCGTAAGGCCCCGGATTTGCCGGTACTTCGCGGCTATAGGTAGTCGCGATTTCCCCAATCGGCATGCAAACCGCGAACAGCGGGACGTGGCGGTCGGCTACGATACGGCGTTCCGCACCGGCAATAGGTCCGCTCAAAGCCTGATGTTGTCGGCCGACTATCGCTTCTGACGGCGCATCCCCATGCCGGGCACACCAGGCAGCACGCAACCGGATCTCTTCTCGCTGGACGCCCTGATCGAGCAGCACCGGTGCACGTTGGCGCGGGATCCGCACGATGCATCGGCGCATCTGGATCTTGCCGAAGCCCTGCTGCTGTCCGGCCGGCTGGAAGAAGGCTGGACGGAATATGAATGGCGATTCGCGCTGCCCGGCGTGCCGCCGCCGATGCCGATCGCCCAGGGCCAACCCTTATGGGACGGTGCGCCCATGTCGCATGGAACCTTGGTGCTGGTGGCGGACCAGGGCTACGGCGACGTTATCCAGTTCTGCCGCTATATACCCGCCGTCATGGCGCGTTGCGCGAATTTGACGGTGGCCTGCAGTCCCGAAATGCTGCCCGTCGTCACGCAAGTGGCGTCCGGCGCGCGCTGCGTGACGCGGTGGGATGACGTCGGGGCTTTCGATGCATGGTGCCCGCTTTCGGGCCTTCCCATGCGTTTCGGCACGGTGCTGGAAACCATCCCGCGGGCCCACGCGTATCTAGCGGCGGATCCCACGCGGGTGGCTGCCTGGCGCAAGGGATTGGACGAGTTGATACCCCCCCGCTACCGGCGCATCGGGGTGGTGTGGGCCGGCCGCCCCACTCATCGCCACGATGCCCGGCGCTCGCTGCGCCTGGCGCAATTGGCGCCGCTGGCGAACCTGCCGGACGTCGCGCTGGTGGCACTGCAACTGGGGCCCGCGCAGCAGGAGATCGACGGCTATCGCGGCGCGGCGCCGCTGGTCAATGCCGGCGGCGCCTTGGGCGGCTTCGGCGAAACGATGGCTGCCATCGCCTGCCTGGATCATGTGGTTTCGGTCGACACCGCGCCCGCGCACCTGGCCGGCGCCCTGGGATGCCCGGTGTCCCTTTTGCTTGCGCATATGCCGGACTGGCGCTGGCTGCTGGATAGGAATGACACGCCGTGGTATCCAGGGATGTCGCTGTACCGGCAGCCCGCGCCGGGGCAATGGGACCCGGTGATTGCCGCCGTGGCAAGGGACCTCGCGGCCCGCTGAAATGGACATGGGCCCCGACCGGGGCCCATGCAGGCATGCACTTTCGTATCTGAGGTTTTATCTTTGCGCGCGCGCCGAGGCTACCAGCGTCGTGTCGATGCGGCGCGCGCCGTTGTAGCGCGCGTTCCAGTACGCCATGTCCATGCGCTCGATGCGCACCACGCCGCCCTTGCTCGGCGAATGTACGAAGCGGTCTTCGCCCAGATAGATGCCGACGTGGGAATAGCGGCGGCCCATGGTATTGAAGAACACCAGATCGCCGACCTGAAGATCGTTGCGGGCCACCGGCATGCCGACCTGGAACATTTCCGCGGCGGTGCGCGGCAACTTCAGGCCCAGCGATTGTTCGGCGACGTAGCCGACCAGGCCGCTGCAATCGAAACCGGTGTTGGGGGAACCGCCGCCGGAACGGTAGCGGATGCCAAGATAATTCAGTGCTTCGCCGGCCAGCAGGGTGTTGTCGGTGGCGGCGGCGCTGCCGGGATAGCTGGCGGTGCGGCTGCCGCGGCGAAGCTTCTGGGCCAGCAGCATGCCGATGGGATCGTCGGCGTCGGCGGTGGTCCAGGCGGCGTCGTAGGCGTCCTGGTCAAAGCCGGTATATGCGGTGTTGCGCGGCGCGCCGGTGTTGGCGCAACCGGCCAGGATGGCCAGGGCGGCCATGATGCCGCCGATGCGCAGTGCGCGCCCCTGTCGGGCGAGAAAACGATAAAAGGAGAGTGTGCGGTAGTCGTATCGTTGCATTGTTCGCTTGAAGGCAGGAGTGACTCTGCCTGGAAGACGACGGACGACCGCCGTGTAAGAAATTTCTGAGGGGCGATTCTATCAAAACTTGCGTATAGCTCTAGATCGAGCAGCGTATACGCCAGACCTCATCCCATGCGCGCTTTGGCGCAAAACATCGGACGGATAGAATCGGCGAGAAATATCCGAAAGAGCGTGCTGCGGAGGCGGGGACGTGCCCAGCGGCACGGGCAACTGCGTTGCAACTTCCCGCGGTGCAGACTCGGACGGACGTAGACAACTCGTAAACATCGTCAAAATCTGCAACAAGCGCAAGATAACAGGAGACAGCGATGCAAAAAACCCGGGTTTTCCACTACTCGTCTGTTAATCATCCAGAAACATTTTGGCACAAAGAGTCGGGCCGGATCCATTGGGACGTGCCACCGGAAACGATCCTGGATTTCAGCCGGCCGCCGTTTGCCCGCTGGTTCGTCGGCGGACGCACCAATTTGTGCTTCAACGCCGTGGATCGCTGGCTCCCCCAACAGGCGGATAGACAAGCGCTGATCTGGGTGTCCACCGAGGTCGATGAAGAGCGGATCTATACGCGCGCGCAGCTGTTCGATGAGGTCAACGTCGCCGCCGCGATGCTGCGCGAGCAGGGCGTCGAGCCGGGCGATCGCGTGCTGATCTACATGCCCATGGTGCCCGAGGCGGTATTCATGATGCTGGCCTGCGCCCGGCTGGGGGCCGTCCATTCGGTGGTGTTCGGCGGGTTCGCCTCGCACAATCTGGCGCAGCGCATCGACGACGCCCGACCCAAGGTCATCGTCTCGGCCGACGCCGGCTCGCGGGGCGGCAAGGTGATTCCCTACAAGCCGCTGCTGGACAGGGCCCTGGAGATCAGTAGCGCGCAGCCGCGGGCGGTCATCCTGCTGGATCGGGGACTGGTCCGCAAGGGCGATGGCGGCAAAGAGGCCGGCGACGGCGCCGGTCCGGCCGGGCGCGACGCGCGCGAGCATGACTACGCCACCCTGCACGCGCGCCATGCCGGCGCCCGCGTGCCGGTGGCCTGGATGGCGTCGGATGATCCCAGCTATATCCTGTACACCTCCGGCACCACCGGCAAGCCCAAGGGCGTGCAGCGCGACATCGGCGGCTATGCCGTGGCGCTGGCGGCCTCGATGGAGTACATCTTCGACGGCAAGCCGGGGGAGACCTTCTTTTGCACCAGCGACATCGGCTGGGTGGTCGGCCACTCCTATATCGTCTACGGGCCCCTGATCGGCGGCCAGACCACTGTGCTTTACGAGGGCACGCCGGTCCGCCCGGATGGCGCCATCCTGTGGAGGCTGGTCGAGCGCTTCAAGGTGAATACGCTGTTTTCCGCGCCGACCGCGGTGCGCGTGCTGAAACGGCAGGATCCCGCGCTCTTGCGGCGGCACGATGTATCGTCGCTGCGCGCGATCTATCTGGCCGGAGAGCCGCTGGATGAACCGACGGCCCGCTGGATAGGCGAAGCCCTGGGCAAGCCGGTGATAGACAACTATTGGCAGACGGAGAGCGGCTGGCCCATTCTGTCCGGCCAGCCCGGCGTGGAGCGGGTCGCGACCCGCTTCGGCAGTCCCTCCTTTCCCTGCTACGGCTTCGACGCAAGGGTGGTCAGCGAGATCACCGGCGAGGACCTGGGGCCGGGGCAGAAGGGCGTGGTGGCCATCGTGCCGCCCCTGCCGCCGGGCGCGATGACGACGATCTGGGGCGACGACGAGCGCTTCGTGCGCACCTACTTCGAATCGATTCCCGGACGCCAGCTGTATTCGACCTTCGACTGGGGCATGGTGGACGAAGACGGCTATTGGTACATCCTGGGGCGGACGGACGATGTGATCAACGTGGCCGGGCATCGCCTGGGCACGCGGGAAATCGAGGAGGCGGTAAGCAGCCATCCCAATGTGGCCGAATGCGCGGTGGTGGGCGTCGCCGATGCGCTGAAGGGCCAGGTGGCGGAGGCCTTCGTCGTTCTCAAACAGGAACCGGAGAATGCCGCGGCCTTGGCCGCCCTGGAAGGCGATATGATGCGCGTGGTCGAAGAGCAGCTGGGCGCGATCGCGCGGCCGGCGCATATCCGCTTCGTCGCGGCCTTGCCGAAAACGCGTTCGGGCAAGGTGCTGCGGCGGGCAATCGTCGCGGTCTGCGAAGGCCGGGATCCCGGCGATCTGCCGACCATCGAAGATCCGAATGCGCTCGAAAAGATCAAGGAGTCTCTTACATGATCAGCAAGCCCGTCCTGACCGCGGACGACGTCAAGAAAATCCTGGCCGCGGCCGAAGCCCATGCCCTGAAGAACCAATGGCCGGTGACGATCGCCGTCGCCGACGACGGTGGTCATCTGCTCGGCATGCTGCGGCTGGACGGCGCCGCGCCGGTCAGCGCGCACATTGCGCCGGCCAAGGCCCATACCGCGGCCATCGGGCGGCGCGAGTCGCGCCTGTATGAAGAGAGCATCAACGGCGGACGCTATGCCTTCCTGTCGGTGCCGGCCATGAGCGGCTTGCTGGAAGGCGGCGTACCCATCGTCGCGCAGGGGCATGTCATCGGCGCGGTGGGTGTGTCCGGCGTCAAGGCGTCGGAGGACGCGGAAACGGCGAAGGCGGGCATCGCGGCGCTGGGGCTATGAGTTCGTCGTCCAGGCAGGAACCGCCCGCGTCCCTGCCGCCCACGCCGGCGCCCGCCGCGGCCCAGCAGGCCGCGGCGTCCACGCCGGAGCCATCCGGGCCAGGGGCGTCCGCCCCCGGACCTGCGTTGCAGGGCAGCCTGAACGCCGGCGTCACGCGGCGCGAAGTATGGTCCTGGGCGATGTACGACTTCGCCAATTCCGGCTACACCACCGTCATTCTGACGACGGTTTTCAGCGCCTATTTCGTCGGCGTGGTGGGCGGCGGCGCCCATTGGGCGACGCTGGCCTGGACCGGCGCGCTATCGGTTTCCTATCTGGCGATCATGCTGACCATGCCTACGCTGGGCGCGCGGGCGGATGCGCGCGGCGCCAAGCGCAGGCTGCTGTTCGCCAGCACGGTGGGCTGCATCCTGGCCACGCTGACCTTGACCCAGGCCGGACCCGGCGACGTCTGGCCGGCGCTGATCGGCATCGCGGTGTCCAACTATTTTTATTGCGTGGGCGAGTCCGCGGTCGCGTCCTTTCTGCCGGAGCTGGCGCGTCCCGACGCGCTGGGGCGGGTGTCCGGCTGGGGATGGAGCTTCGGCTATTGCGGCGGCATGCTCAGCCTGGGCCTGTCGCTGGTCGTCGTGTCGCTGGCGCAGGCGCGTGGCGAAAGCGCGCCGCAATTCGTACCCTGGGTGGTGGCCGTGACCTGCGTCGTGTTCGCGTTGTCGGCGCTGCCTTCTTTCCTGTGGCTGCGCGAACGGGCGCGTCCGCGCGAGTGCGCCGAGGCCAGCCCCGATATGCTGGGCCAGTTGTTGCGCGCCTGGCGCGACACCGGGCGCCATTATCCGCAGTTCCGGCGCCTGCTGATGTGCGTCGCCTGCTATCAGGCCGGCATCGCCGTCGTGATCACGCTGGCGGCGGTGTATGCCGAACAGGCCATGGGCTTCAAAATGGCCCAGATCATGATGCTGGTGTTCGTGGTCAATATCGCGGCGGCGGCCGGCGCTTTTCTGTTCGGCTATTTACAGGACCGCATCGGCCACAAGCGGGCCCTGGCCATGACGCTGTGCGGCTGGATCGCCATGGTGCTGATCGCTTATGCGGCCGTGACCGTCAGCGTGTTCTGGGTCGCCGCGACGCTGGCGGGCCTGTGCATGGGCACCAGCCAGAGCGCCGGCCGCGCCATGGTGGGGGCGCTGGCGCCGGAACAAAGGCTGGCGGAATTTTTCGCGCTGTGGACCTTTTCCGTGCAACTGGCGGCGGTGATCGGTCCGTTGACCTATGGCCTGGTGACCTGGGTGACCCATGGCAACCACCGCCTGGCCATCCTGGTGACCGGCCTGTTCTTCGTCGGCGGCCTGATCCTGCTGCGCCGCGTGGACCTGGCGCGCGGCATGGCGGAGCGGGACACCGTGCATCACGCACGGCCTTAGCGGGCCGGCACCGGGTGCCGGCATCGGGCGTTAGCATTAAGGCTACTATCGTCGAATCCTCCCACCGTACGCGACACAGTCATGACTTCCCATACCTTCTTCTGCGTGGACGGCCATACCTGCGGCAATCCCGTACGCATGGTCGCCGGCGGCGCGCCCGTGCTGCAAGGCGCGAACATGGTCGAAAAGCGCGCGCATTTCCTGCGCGAGTTCGACTGGATACGCACCGGCCTGATGTTCGAACCGCGCGGGCACGACATGATGTCGGGCGCGATCCTGTACCCGCCGACGCGGCCTGACTGCGACATCGCTTTCCTGTTCATCGAGACCTCGGGTTGCCTGCCGATGTGCGGCCACGGCACCATAGGGACGGTCACCATGGCGCTCGAACGCGGCCTGGTGACGCCGCGCGAGCCGGGCGTGCTGCGCATCGATACGCCTGCCGGCCTGGTCGAAGCGCGCTATGAGCAGGATGGTCCGTACGTAAACAGCGTGCGCATCACCAATGTGCCGTCCTTCCTGTACGCCACGGGGCTGGAAGCCGAAGTGGAAGGACTGGGGCTGGTCAAGGCCGACGTGGCCTATGGCGGCAACTTCTACGCCATCGTCTCGCCGCAACAGGCCTTCGCCGGGCTGGAACACGTGCAGCCATCGGACCTGCTGCGCTGGAGTCCGCGTCTGCGGCAGGCGTTCGGTAGCAAGTATCAGTTCGTCCATCCGGAGAACCCGGCCATCAATGGCTTGTCCCACGTGCTGTGGACAGGTACGCCGCGGCATCCCGAAGCCCACGCGCGCAATGCGGTGTTCTATGGCGACAAGGCCATCGACCGTTCGCCTTGCGGCACCGGCACGTCGGCGCGCATGGCGCAATGGGCGGCACAGGGCAAGCTCGATGTCGGCAGCGACTTCGTGCACGAGAGCATCATCGGTACGCTGTTCCGCGGCCGGGTCGAAGCGCGCACCCGCGTGGGCGACCTGGACGCCATCGTGCCCTCCATCGAGGGCTGGGCGCGCATGACAGGCTACAACACGATATTCATCGACGACCGCGATCCGCTGGCGCACGGCTTCCAGCTTAAGGACAATGTGTAGCGGTCCCCCGCGCGGCGCGGCGGCGCCGGCGCCCGCCGGCGCACCGTCGAACCGCGGCAACATCTTATTGGCGGCGTTCTCGCGGGCGAGGCCTTGATAGGAGAGGTATTCATGGAAATCAGGCAAGCATCACTTTCACATTGGCGCGTGCTGGCGGCCCTGTTGTTGACGACGCTGCTGGCGGGCTGCGGCGTGAACACCATCCCCACGCTGGACGAGCAGGTCAAGGCCGCCTGGGCACAGGTGGAAAACCAGTACCAGCGGCGTGCCGATCTGATTCCCAATCTGGTGGAAACCGTCAAGGGCTATGCCAAGCAGGAGCAGGACACCCTGACGGCGGTGGTCGAAGCGCGCGCCAAGGCGACCTCCATCCAGGTTGACGCCAGCACGGTGGACGATCCACAGAAGCTGCAGCAGTACGATCAGGCGCAGCAACAGCTGGGCAGCGCGCTGGGCCGCCTGCTGGCGGTTTCCGAGCGCTATCCGGATTTGAAGTCCAATCAGAACTTCCTGGCGCTGCAGTCGCAGCTGGAGGGCACGGAAAACCGCATCGCGGTGGCGCGGCGTGACTATATCGCCGCGGTGGAGCGCTACAACACCGAGATCCGCACCTTCCCCGGCCGTCTGTGGCATATGGTGATGTATCGCGACCTGCCGGTGCGCGAGACCTTCAAGGCCAGCGCGCCGCAGGCGGACCAGGCGCCCAAGGTCAAGTTCTGATGATGAAAGGCGCGTTGCTGCGTTGTCTGTTGTGCTTGCTGCTGGCGGGGGCGGTGCCCGCGGCGGGCGCCCAGTCGTCGCCCGCCGCTCCCGCTCCTCCAGCACCCGCCCCATCGGCCCCGGCCGTACCCGCCCCGCCGTCAGGGCCTGCCGCCGCTGACGGCGGGGCGGGCGGGACGGCATCCACGCCTTCGGCCGGCGCTCCGGCCCCCGCCTTGATCGGCCGGGTGGTCGACAATGCCGGACTGCTGGATCCTGCCACCAGCGCGCGCCTGACCGAAATGCTGGCCGCGCATGAGAAGTCCACCGGCCAGCAGGTCGTCATCGTGACGGTGCCCAGCCTGGGCGGGGTTTCCATCGAAGATTTCGGCTACCAACTGGGACGCCGCTGGGGCATAGGCGAAAAGGGCAAGGACAACGGCGCCCTGCTGATCGTCGCGCGCGACGATCGCAAGGTGCGCATCGAAGTCGGCTACGGCCTGGAAGGGACACTGACGGACGCGGCGTCCTCGGCCATCATCAACCAACTGATCATTCCGGCATTCCGCCAGGGCGATTTCAACAAAGGCATCGTCGACGGCACCACCGCCATGTTGAAGGTGTTGAGCGGCGATCCCGACGCCGTGCCAGCGCAGCAGGTGGCGGCCGAGCGGGATGGGCCGACATCGATTCCCGTCTTCGTCATTCTGCTGTTCATCGTCATCGTCGTGATTTCGCGGATGGGTGGCGGCATGGGAGGCAGGCGGCGGGGAAGCGTGCTGCCGGGCGCCATCCTGGGCGGCATCGCGGGCAGCCGCGGCCGGTATGGTGGTTCCGGCGGGTTCGGCGGCGGAGGCGGCTTCGGTGGTGGTGGCGGCTTTTCGGGCGGCGGCGGCAGTTTCGGCGGCGGCGGCGCGTCGGGCAATTGGTAGCCGCCTGTTCCGCCCGCCGGATGCGACGTATGAAGGGCAATCCATGACACTGCTGAATGAAACCGAACTGCAACTGGTGGCGCAGACCATCGCAAGAGTCGAGCGCGACACCGATGCCGAGATCGTCACGGTGCTGGCCGAGCGCGCCGATGACTATGCCTATATCCCCTTGCTGTGGGCAAGCTTGATTGCGCTGGTCGTGCCTGGCATCTTGAACTACGGCATCGTGGCCCTGGGCCCGCACCAGTTGCTGTTGACGCAATGGGCCGTGTTCGTGGCGCTGGCGCTATTGTTTCGCGTGCCGGCGATCACGGCGCGGCTGATTCCCCGTCACGTGCGGCGCTGGCGCGCCGGCAACCTGGCGCGACGCCAGTTCCTGGAACAGAACCTGCACCATACACGCGGTGAAACCGGCATGCTGATCTTCGTATCGGAAGCCGAGCGACATGTCGAAATCCTGGTGGATCGCGGCATCAGCGCGCTGCTTCCCGATACGACATGGGAACCCATCATTGCCGACTTCACCCGCCAGGTGCGGCAGGGCCAGACCATACAGGGCTTTATCGGCTGCATCGAAAGCTGTGGCGCGCTGCTCGCGCGCCATCTGCCCAGTTCGTCGCAACGGGACGAATTGCCTAATCGGCTGGTGGTCCTGCGCTAAACGCGCACGCGGTCCTCATGGACCGCGATGGCCGCGCCCAGGTAGCCGCGATGGTCATCCATCAGATTGTCGCGAAAGGCGCGCCGGGCCAGGTCCAGGTCCAGTCGCTGCCCGGGTTCTACGCGCGGCGCCGCCACGTTGTGGTCTCTTTGCAGGGATTCCCAGCTTTTTCTCAGGATGTCGAAGGCGGCGCACGCTTCGCGCTGTTCCTGTGTCAAGTCGTCGTCCGTCACTTGCAGCAGCGCGCCGTGCGCGGTGGCGGCGCCTACGTTGTAGTACCAGTGCACGCTGGCATCGAGTCCCAGCAGGACCCCGGCATCGCGCGCAAGGTCCACATGGTAGACGTGCAGGGTGTGGCCGGCGATGACGTCCGCCAGATCCTTCAGCAACTGGCAGCCCAGGGGGATGCCGCGCAGCGTGACCAGCGCGCGGTGGAAGCCGTCGCGGTATGGGGCCATGTTGTCGTTCAGCTCGAAGCGCAGGCCGACATGGGCATGCCCGTTCTGCGTGGACTTCTCGGCCGTGGCGATGGGTGCGTGCCGCATGATATCCAGCAGCGACTGGCGGAACGCCATGGTTTCGGGATGCAGATGCAGGCGGTCCGATGGGGCCATCGCGCCGCATTCGAAATGGTTCATCGCGCACAGCAGGAACTCGAACAGTCCGCAGGCGTATTGTTCGCGTGCTGAAAACGGCTCGCGGCCGCCATGCGCCTGCATCGACGCGCCGCGAGAAAGCAGCGTGTCGGGGTAGAGCGCCATGCGCAACCCGCCGCGCGGATCGGCGCTCAGGCCGGCCTGTTGGGGGCGGGTGGCGCGCGTGATCCTGATGGGGCGGTGCCCCAGCTTGCGGGACAGGTCCGTCAACAGCATCTCGCCGGTCATCGTCGTGCCTATGATCGCCAATGCCTCCATCAGCGGTTCTTCGTTGCGGCGGATGTCGTCGGCGACGTGCAGTTCCAGCGCGAGTCCGCGTCCGAATGCGGCCTGGCCCGCCGCGGCCGGGCCGGGCACGGATGGCCCGCCACGGCCCAACGGGTAGCTTACGATCCAGCCCGGCTGCCACGACGGTCCGGATGGCGCCGCTGGCGGCAGGGTGCCGTGGGTGTCGAAGTCATCCGGCGGAAAGCGCGTTTGGCTGGTGCAGGCGGATGCGGTCGTCGAAAACATTCAATCTCCATGTGGATTGCGGACCCGGGGCCGGCCATGCGAGGGGCGCCGGACCCCGGTGGCGGGACGCGGCTGGGTAGGGCGGGCAGGCCGCTGCGTTCCTGTGTCGGGGGTATTCCCGAGATGAAATGAAGACGGATTTACGGCGCTGCTGCTATCCTTCTTTTTTGTCGACGGGCCACCCCGAGGCAAAAAGCCCCTAGGGGGTAGCAAGCCGGTTTTACCGGTGCCGCGTGGGGGCTCTTTTTGTCGACAGGCCGCCTTTCTGCCTGTATCGGTGGGGGGCGTCGTGATGTCCCGACAACGCGCGTGCCGCGCCGCCATCCGCGGGCGCAGGCACGCCAGCCAACGCAGCAAAGAACAACAGAACTACGCGCATCGTCCTCAGGAGACCGCCATGTCCAACGCCATCCAATCCGTGCTGGTTGAAAACCGGGTATTCCAGCCGCCCCAGCGCGCCTCGCAGGGAGCGTCCATTCCCAGCCTGGAGGCCTATGAAAAGCTGTACCGCGAGGCCGACCAGGACAGCACGAACTTCTGGTCGCGCATGGCGCGCGACAACCTGGTCTGGACCAAGCCCTTCACCCAGGTGCTGGACGACAGCAACCCGCCTTTCTATCGCTGGTTCGCCGATGGGGAACTGAACGTCTCCGCCAACTGCCTGGACAAGCAGGTACAGAACGGCAACGCCGGCAAGGTCGCCATCATCTTCGAAAGCGACGACGGCAAGGTCGACAAAGTGACCTACGCCGACCTGCTGGCGCGGGTATGCCGTTTCGCCAATGGCCTGAAATCGCTGGGCTACAAGAAGGGCGATCGCGCCATCATCTATATGCCCATGTCGGTGGAGGCGGTGGTCGCCATGCAGGCCTGCGTGCGCCTGGGCGTCACCCATTCGGTGGTGTTCGGCGGCTTTTCCGCCAAGAGCCTGCAGGAACGCATCGTCGACGTCGGCGCATCGCTGGTCATCACCGCCGATGAACAGGTGCGCGGCGGCAAGGTCATTCCCTTGAAGCCGGCCGTCGAAGAAGCCTTCGGCATGGGCGGCTGCGACGCCGTGCGCCAGGTCATCGTCTACCGCCGCACCGGCGGCCAGGTGGCCTGGAATGCCGGCCGCGACCTGTGGATGCACGAGGTCGCCGCCAATCAGCCGGATACCTGCGACCCCGTGCCGGTGGAAGCCGAGCACCCGCTTTTCATCCTGTACACGTCCGGCTCCACCGGCAAGCCCAAGGGCGTGCAGCATTCCTCGGCGGGCTACCTGCTGTGGGCGCTGCTGACGGTGAAGTGGACCTTCGACGCGCGCGCCGACGACGTCTACTGGTGCACCGCCGACGTCGGCTGGATTACGGGGCACTCCTACATCGCCTACGGACCGCTGGCCGCCGGCCTGACGCAGGTCGTGTTCGAGGGTGTGCCCACCTATCCCAACGCCGGCCGCTTCTGGGACATGATCGCGCGCCACAAGGTGACGACTTTCTATACCGCGCCGACCGCCATCCGTTCGCTGATCAAGGCGGCGGACGCCAATCCCGACACCCACCCCAGCCGCTACGACCTGGACAGCCTGCGCATCCTGGGCACCGTCGGCGAACCCATCAATCCCGAAGCCTGGATGTGGTACCACAAGAATGTGGGCAAGGAGCGCTGCCCCATCGTGGATACGTGGTGGCAGACGGAGACCGGCGGCCACATGATCACGCCCTTGCCCGGCGCGACGCCGACCAAGCCGGGGTCCTGCACGCTGCCCCTGCCGGGCGTCGCGGCGGCCATCGTCGACGAGACGGGCGCCGACGTCGATCAGGGCAATGGCGGCTTCCTGGTCATCAAGAAACCCTGGCCGGCGATGATCCGGAATATCTGGGGCGATCCGGAGCGTTTCAAGAAAAGCTATTTCCCGCCCGAACTGCGCGGCTATTACCTGGCGGGCGACGGCGCGCAGCGCGACGCCGACGGCTACTTCTGGATCATGGGCCGCATCGACGATGTGCTGAACGTTTCCGGCCACAGGCTGGGCACCATGGAAGTCGAATCCGCGCTGGTCGCGCATCCCCTGGTGGCGGAAGCCGCGGTGGTGGGCCGGCCCGACGACACCACGGGCGAGGCCGTGGTCGCCTTCGTGGTGCTCAAGCGGACCCGGCCGGAAGGCAGCGAAGCCACGGAGATCGCACGCCAGCTGCGCGACTGGGTCGGCAAGGAGATCGGTCCCATCGCCAAGCCCAAGGACATCCGTTTCGGCGACAACCTGCCCAAGACGCGTTCGGGCAAGATCATGCGCCGCCTGCTGCGCGTGGTCGCCAAGGGCGAGGAAATTACGCAGGATGTGTCCACGCTGGAAAATCCGCAGATTCTGGAGCAGTTGGCGAAGTCGGTGTAGCCAGAGGCGGTGGCCGGGGCCGCGTAGAATGCCTGCTTTCGCCGGCCCCCGGCGCCGGCCCTAGCGAGGAAAAATGAAAGCGCGACACGGCGCGGTCGACGGCGTCGCATGGGTGCTGATGGTGATCACCGTCCTGGCCTGGGCGGGCAGCTGGATCGCCATGAAAATGGTGGTCCCCTACATCGGCCCCTTCGATTTCGTGGTCGTGCGCTATGTCTGCGGCGGCGCCGTGCTCCTGGCGGTAGCCATGGCGACGCGCCGGCGGCTGTCCATGCCGTCCTGGCGCGACACCCTGCTGGTGGGGCTGACCCAGACCGCCGCCTTCCAGGGCATGGTCCAGCTGGCGCTGGTACACGGCGGCGTGGCCAAGGTATCTCTGATGGCCTACACCATGCCTTTCTGGGTGGTGCTGTTCAGCTGGATGGTGCTGGGCGAAACGCCCACCCGCCGTCACTGGCTGGGCATCGCGCTGGCCGCGCTGGGCCTGGTCTGCATCATCGAACCATGGAAGCAGCTGGGCGACAATGTCAGCGTGCTGCTGGGCGTGGCCGGCGGCCTGTTCTGGGGCCTGGGCACCGTGCTGGCCAAGCGCGGCTTCAACCGCCATCAGCCGGACATCGTCGTCTTCACGGGCTGGCAGATGTTCATCGGCGGCGTGGCGATGGCGCCCGTCGCCCTGGCCGTCCCGCAGATCGCCGCGGTCTGGAACACGCAACTGCTTCTGGGCATGGCCTACATTATCCTGGCCGCATCGGCGGCGGGATGGCTGTTGTGGCTGATCGTCGTGCGGCGGGTGCCGGCCTCGGTGGCCGGCATGTCCAGCCTGGGCACGCCGGTCATCGCCGCCTTGCTGGCCTGGCCCATCTTCGGCGAACGTCCCGCGCCTGTCGAAGGCGTGGGCATGGTCCTAATCCTGTGCGGCCTGATCGTGGTCGCGCGCGCGGCGGGCCGGTCCCCGCCGCGTCCCTTACCGGCATGAAAGGAAATAAGATGATTGATTTGCGCAGCGATACCGTGACGCGCCCCACCGCGGCCATGCGCGCCGCCATGGTCGACGCCCCCGTGGGCGACGACGTCATGGGCGACGATCCCACCGTGCAGCGCCTGCAGGCCGAGGTGGCCGCGCGCGCAGGCAAGGAGGCCGCGCTGTACTTCCCTTCCGGCACGCAGAGCAATCTGGCCGCGATCATGGCCCATTGCGGCCGCGGCGACGAGTATCTGGTGGGGCAACTGGCCCATACCTATAAATACGAAGGCGGTGGCGCCGCGGTCCTGGGCAGCGTCCAGCCGCAACCCATTGAGCACGCGGCGGACGGCAGCCTGCCCCTGGACAAGCTGCGCGCGGCGATCAAGCCCAAGGGCGATCCGCACTTCGCGCGGACGCGGCTGCTGGCCCTGGAAAATACCTTCCATGGCCAGGTCATCCCGCAGGCTTACGTGGAGGAAGCGGCGGCTTTCGCGCGCGGCCAGGCGCTGGCCGTGCATCTGGACGGCGCCCGGGTTTTCAACGCAGCCGTGGCGTCCGGCCTGGATCTGGCCCAGGCGTGCGGGCCCTTCGACTCCGTATCCATCTGCTTTTCCAAGGGGCTGGGCGCGCCCGTCGGTTCGGTGCTGGTGGGCAGCCGCGATCTGATCGACACCGCGACGCGCTGGCGCAAGGTGCTGGGCGGCGGCATGCGCCAATCCGGCGTCCTGGCGGCCGCCTGCCTGTACGCGCTGGAGCATCATGTCGAGCGTCTGGCGGAAGACCACGCGAATGCCGAGCGCCTGGCGCAGGGCCTGCGGCAGGTCGAGCAAGTCACCGTGTTGCGTCAGTCCACCAATATGGTGTTCGTGCAAGTGCCCGAGCGGCACTGCGATGCCTTGACCGCGCACGCGCAATCGCGCGGTGTATTGTTGAAAGCCGTCTATGGCGGCCCGACCCGGCTGGTCACCCACCTGGATATCTCGCGCGAAGACATCGATGCCGTGGTGGCCGCGGTCAAGGATTATTTCGCGAGCGCCTGAGGCGCGCGGGCATCGCGGCCCCCAGCGGTGCGTCCGCGCCTGGGGGGCGGGCGGGCGTCAGGTCTCCTGCATCACATGCAGCAGATGGTGGCGCATGAGCGCCGCCGCCCATTCCCTGTCGTCGTCTTCCAGCGCCTGGATGATCGCCAGGTGCGCTTCTATGGACGGCCGGAAGCGCGGAGAGGTCCGGGCGAAGGCGCCGCGGTTTTCCAGCCGCCGCAACTGGTTCTGCTGCTGGATGGCCTGCAGGAAGAACCGGTTGCCGGAGAAACGCCCCAGCGTTTCGTGGAAATCCGCGTTCAGATTGAAGAAGACGTCCGTCGGCAGGTCGGCGACGGCGCTGTCCCGCAAGACCGCTTCGTGGGCGGCGCGCAGCCGCCGCAGCATCGCGGGGTCGGCCTTGAACGTCGGCTGCGACAGCGCGGCGCACTCGATGGCCGCCCGGAAACGATAGCTTTCCAGGCGCGCCTCGCACTCCAGCAGCGAATAGGTAAAGCGCCAGCCGTGGCCCTGGCGCTTCTCGATCATGGCTTCCGCGCTCAGGCGCACCAGGGTCTTGGCCAGCACGCTGCGCGTGACGCCGTAGCGCTGCTGCAGATCGCGATCGGTGAAGCTGTCCGGGATCAGGCGGTCGGCTCGATCCTGGATCAATCTGCTGTACAGATCGTCCGCGGTCATCCCGCAGG
Source organism: Bordetella sputigena (assembly GCF_965137885.1). Taxonomy (NCBI): domain Bacteria; kingdom Pseudomonadati; phylum Pseudomonadota; class Betaproteobacteria; order Burkholderiales; family Alcaligenaceae; genus Bordetella; species Bordetella sputigena. Next base: position 110,077 of record NZ_CBCSCA010000004.1, on the reverse strand, counting down.
CGTGCAGCAGCGGCGGGGCCTTGCCGTCGGGGACTTCGCCGACGTAATAACCGTTGCTGGGCCGCGATTCGATGAAGCCTTCGGCGGCCAGCAGCTTCAGCGCTGCCCGGACGGGCGTGCGGGACACCTGGTAGCGTTTGGCCAGCGACTCTTCCGACAGATGCGTGCCGGTCTGGTGGATGTGGGAAATGATGTCGCCGGCGATGCGGCGAGCCAGATCGACTTGCAGCCCTGTCGGCCGTGAAACGAGTTTCTGCGCCTGCATGGTGCTCCCTGTGATGGGTCACGACTGCTGCGAACGGCCTACCGCGGTATTTTTCTTATTTATTGTGAGCCCGCACTTACATGCGATGGCAAAAACGATTGCAGAACAGGTTTGGAGCAAGGGGTTTCGAGCACGGAGAATACGCGGAATAAGTCGGGATGGCGACTGCCGCGCGATGCTTGTTGGGATTCTCGCAACATCGACGTGGCGTCAATGGAGCGTCAACGGGGCGCCCATGCGGTCTCGACGCAGCATCAACTTGGCATCAGCAGGGCGGCATAGCCGGCGCGGGCGTCGGGCCACGCCAGCGCATAGCCGCTGGCGCGTAGCCGCGCGTTGCTCAGTTTCTTGCTGCCGATTCCGGCCGGCGGCGGCCCGTCCTGGGGCCGCGCGCAACCTAGCTGGTCGGCCAGAAAGTCGTACAGGACGTCGATGCGCAGCGGCGTGTCGTCGCTGCCGATGTAAACGGGCAGGGCATCCGGCAGCATCAGCAGGTGAGCGATGGCGCCGGCGGCGTCGTCGGCATGCATGCGGTTGGCCCAATGCGGCGTCGCGCGCGGCACCCGCGCCTGGCCGGCGCGCAGGCGGTCCAGCAGTTGCAGGCGCCCGGGGCCGTACAGGCCCGACAGGCGCAGCACCGTGGATGGCAGGCCCTGGGCCAGCAGCCACTGTTCAGCCTGCAGCAGCACGGTGCCGTTCATGCCGGGCGGCGCGGGGGGCGTGGCTTCGTCCACCCAGTCCCCGCCGTGATCGCCATAGACCGCGGACGACGAGACGAATACCAGGCGGCGCAGGCTGCGCCGGTCCAGTCGCTCGACCACATTGCGCAGGCCGTCGATGAATACCGCGCGATAGGCGGTTTCTTCGCGCCGGCCGGGGCTGAGCGCGACGACCACCCGGGTCGGGTCCGGCGGCAGCGCCGGCAGCGTCTCCGGGCGGGTCACGTCGGCGGCCAGCCATTCGATGTCCGGCGACGACGACGGCGGGTTGCGCCGCGCCGCCCAGATGCGGGCCGGCGGCTGGGGCAGCTCACGCAGCCGGCGCGCGACGCGCTGGCCCAGATCACCGCCGCCCACCAGCAGGATGCGTTCGTCGCCGTCCCGGGCGTCGACCATGGGTATTGTCCTCCTGTCGCTACGCGTATCCTTCCCAAGGGAGGATGCGCGCTTGGGGGCGGCCCGGCGCGCGCATGCTACATCCCGTTATAGACCGGCCCTTCGCCGCCCTGCGGCGCGACCCAGACGATGTTCTGCGTGGGGTCCTTGATGTCGCAGGTTTTGCAATGCACGCAGTTCTGCGCGTTGATCTGCAGGCGGTCGGCGCCGTGGTCGTCCTTGACGAACTCGTACACCGCGGCCGGACAGTAGCGGGCCTCAGGGCCGCCGTATTTGGCCAGATTCACCGCCACCGGCACACTGGGGTCCTTGAGCGTCAGGTGAACCGGTTCATTCTCATCGTGGTTGGTGTTCGAAATGAACACCGAGCTGAGCCGGTCGAACGTCAGCTTGCCGTCCGGCTTCGGATAATCGATGCGGGCGCATTGCGAGGCCGGCTGCAGACAGGCATGGTCCGGCTTGGTGCGGTGGATGGTCCAGGGAAAATTGCCCTTTAGCAGCCATTGTTCGATGCCGGTCATCAGGGTCGCCATCGTGCGGCCCTTCTTGAACCATTGCTTGAAATTGCGCGCCTTGTACAGCTCCGCGCGCAGCCATGACGTTTCGAAGGCGGTCGGGTAGGCGGCCAGCACGTCCTGGCGGCGGTCGGCCACCACGGCCTGGAAGGCGGCTTCCGCGGCCATCGCGCCCGACTTGATGGCGGCATGGCTGCCCTTGATGCGCGGCGCGTTCAGGAAACCGGCTTCGCAGCCGATCAGCGCGCCGCCCGGGAAAGCCAGCTTGGGCAGGGACAGCAGCCCGCCCGCGGTCAGCGCCCGGGCGCCGTAGGCGATGCGCTTGCCGCCTTCGAAGGTCGGCCGGATCGCCGGATGGGTCTTGTAGCGCTGGAATTCCTCGAAGGGCGACAGCCAGGGATTGGCGTAGTCCAGGCCGACAACCATGCCCACGGCCACCAGATTGTTGTCCAGGTGGTAAAGGAACGATCCGCCATAGGTATCGGAATCCAGCGGCCAGCCGGCCGTGTGCACCACCAGCCCGGGATGGGATTGGGCCGGATCGACTTCCCACATTTCCTTGATGCCGATGCCGTAGCTTTGCGGGTCCCGGCCTTCGTCCAGGCGGAAGCGCTCGATCAACTGGCGACCAAGCTGGCCGCGCGAGCCTTCGGCGAACAGCGTGTAGCGCGCCAGCAGCTCCATGCCGGGCTGATAGTTGGCGGTGTGGCTGCCGTCGCGCGCCACGCCCATATCGCCGGTGACCACGCCGCGTACCGCCCCCTGGTCGTCGTAGAGGACGCCGGCGGCCGCGAAACCGGGGAAGATGTCCACGCCCAGGGCCTCGGCCTGTTCGCCCAGCCAGCGCACCACGTCGCCCAGTCGCACGATGTAATTGCCTTCGTTGCGGAAGCAGTCCGGCAGCAGGAAATGCGGCGTCACGCGCGCGCCGGTGCGGCTCAGGAACATGAATTTGTCCCGCGTCACCGGCACGTTCAAGGGCGCGCCTTTTTCCTTCCAGTCGGGGATCAGCTCGGTCAGCGCCCGTGGGTCCATCACCGCGCCGGACAGGATGTGAGCGCCCAGTTCCGCGCCTTTTTCCAGTACGCAGACGCTGATGTCATGATTTTTTTCCGCGGCCAGCTGCTTGAGCCGGATGGCGGCGGCCAGGCCGGCGGGTCCGCCGCCGACGACCACCACGTCGTATTCCATCGATTCCCGATCTGACATGCGCCTTGTCCCCTGATGCGATGTGGGCTGGAAGTATATGATTTGGATGAACCCTGGATTGTATTGCAGCTCTCCATGACCACATCCGACACCCCCCTACTTGCCCCCGGCAGCACCCATATCGTCGAAATGCCCCTGCGCTGGGGCGATTCCGATGCGCTCAACCACCTGAACAACACGCTGTACTTCCGCCTGATGGAAGAAGCGCGCATGCAGATCCTGTATGCCGCCGGTGTCACCCTGCCGGCCGATGCCGGTCCCATCCTGGCGCACGCGTCCTGCGATTTCCTGCGTCCCCTGACGTATCCCGCCTCGGTACGGGTCACGCACACCTTGACGCGGGTGGGGCGATCCAGCATGGAGTTCGAGCTGACGCTGGACAAGGTCGGCGACGCGCGTGGTCCGTATGCGCGCGGCCGCAATGTGCTGGTCTGGCTGGACTATCTGGGCAACCGGCCCGAGCCCTGGCCCGAGCGGGTCCTGGCCAGGCTGGCGGAAATCCTGCGGCCCCCCCAGGCCCGGTAGATCCCCGTAAAATCGACCGCGTCGCAAGACGCACAACGTCAAATCGACCGTCCGCGCCCTTACCACCGGGCCGGGCAGGTACGTTAATCCCTATTCTGGAGCTGGAGCGATGGACAAGGTTTACGCGAGCGCCGCGGAGGCGCTGGCCGGAGTCGTCAAGGACGGCCAATTGATCGCCGTGGGGGGCTTCGGCCTGTGCGGTATCCCGGAAGCCCTGATCGCCGCCCTGCGCGACACGGGCGTCAAGAACCTGACATGCATCAGCAATAACGCCGGCGTGGACGGCTTCGGGCTGGGCCAGTTGCTGGCCACCCGGCAGATCCGCAAGATGATCGCCTCCTACGTGGGCGAGAACAAGGAATTCGAACGCCAGTACCTGGCCGGCGAACTGGAACTGGAATTCACGCCCCAGGGCACGCTGGCGGAAAAGCTGCGCGCCGGCGGCGCCGGCATTCCGGCCTTCTACACGCGTACCGGTGTAGGCACGCTGGTAGCCGAAGGCAAGGAAACGCGCGAATTCGACGGCCAGACTTACATCATGGAACGTTCGCTGGTGCCGGATGTGTCGCTGGTCAAGGCCTACGCGGCCGACCGCAGCGGCAACCTGATCTTCCGCAAGACGGCGCGCAACTTCAATCCCAATGTCGCGATGGCGGGCAAGGTCACCATCGTTGAGGTGGAAAAGCTGCTGAATACCGGTGATATCGATCCGGACCAGGTGCATCTGCCCGGTATTTTCGTGCATCGCATCGTGGTCAACGCCAATCCGGAAAAGCGCATCGAGCAGCGCACCGTCCGCACCGCTTGAGGAGAAAGAATCATGGCATGGACTCGTGACGAAATGGCCGCGCGCGCGGCGCGTGAACTGCAGGACGGCTTCTATGTGAACCTGGGCATCGGCATGCCGACCCTGGTGGCCAATCATGTGCCTCCGGGAATCGAGGTCTGGCTGCAGTCGGAGAACGGCTTGCTGGGCATCGGGCCTTTCCCGACCGACGATCAGGTCGACGCGGACCTGATCAACGCCGGCAAGCAGACGGTGACGACGCTGCCGGGATCGTCGATTTTCTCTTCCGCGGACTCCTTCGGCATGATCCGCGGCGGCAAGATCAATCTGGCCATCCTGGGCGCCATGCAGGTGTCCGAAAAAGGCGATCTGGCCAACTGGATGATTCCGGGCAAGATGGTCAAGGGCATGGGCGGGGCCATGGATCTGGTCGCCGGGGTAGGGCGCGTGGTGGTGCTGATGGACCATGTCGCGCGCAAGAAGGACGGCACGGAAGACTTCAAGCTGCTGCCGGAATGCACCCTGCCGCTGACGGGCGTCGGTGTGGTGGACCTGATCATTACCGACCTGGGCGTGCTGGAAGTGGGCGCCGATGGCCTGAAGCTGGTCGAGCTGGCGCCGGGGGTGTCGGTGGAGGAAATCAAGGCCAAGACACCGGCCGCGCTGGATACCAGCGGAGTGAAGGCGGCAGCCTGACCTGTCTTGCCCATGCGGCCCGGCCGGATTCGGCCTGGCCGGCCAGCCGCAACTGGCAAAAAAGCGGTCCTCCCGGGGACCGCTTTTCTTTTCCACGGTCCTTACTGCCGGGCACGGTTTTTGCGCCCGGCGGTCATCCCGAATTCGACCGTGGGACGGTATGTCTGTTGCGAATGCGCCGCTCGCCCTGAAAATCCTGACCGTGAATACCCATAAGGGGTTCACGTTCTTCAATCGCAAATTCATCCTGCCGGAATTGCGCGATGCCGTCCGGGCAGTCGCGCCGGATCTGGTTTTCCTGCAGGAAGTGCTCGGCGCGCATGAAGCCCATGCGGCGCGCTTCAAGGGCTGGCCCGAGACTTCGCAATACGAGTTCCTGGCGGACAGTATCTGGAAAGACTTCGCCTACGGTCGCAACGCGGTGTATCCGCATGGCCATCATGGCAATGCGGTCCTGTCCAAATTCCCGATCGTGCATTACGAAAATATGGATGTCTCCGTTGGCAATCACGAAAAGCGCGGGCTACTGCATTGCGTGATCCAGCCGCCCGACCGCGCCGAGCGGCTGCATGCGATTTGCGTGCATCTGGGCTTGCAGGAAAAGCACCGGCAGCAGCAGCTGGATCTGCTGTGCGAGCGTGTCGACCGTCATACGGCGAATGGCGAACCGGTGGTCATCGCCGGCGATTTCAACGACTGGCGCCTGCGCGCGCACGCCAAGCTGAGCCGCTGCGCCGGTCTGAAGGAAATCTTCGTCGCCACGCAGGGCGTGGCGGCCCGTACTTTCCCGGCCCGCTGGCCCCTGCTGCGACTGGACCGCATTTACGTCCGCAACATGGCGCGCTTCCGCCCCCTGGCCCTTGCCACCCGGCCGTGGACCCATTTGTCGGATCATGCGCCGTTGGCCGCGGAGGTGGTGATATGAGAAGGGCCGGCCGTCCCAATCGCGAAGCCGCTCTTCGCGAAGATCCGCGCAGCGACAGGAGGGTAGCTCCATGAGCGCGCGCTGGATTCCGGGGAATCATTTCACCCTGCTCGAAAACGGCGAAGCCTATTTCCCCCGTGTATTCGAAGTCATCGAGCAGGCCCGTACGGAAGTTCTGGTGGAAACTTTCATTCTGTTCGACGACAAGGTCGGGCAGGGTTTGCGCCGCGCGCTGATCGCCGCCGCGGGGCGTGGCGCGCGCGTCAGCCTGCTGGTCGACGGTTATGGTTCCGAAGGACTGTCCGAAGATTTCCTGGGCGGCCTCATCCGGGCGGGCGTCAGTATCCGCCTGTTCGACCCGCGCGCCAGGATAATGGGCTTGCGCACCAATGTATTCCGCCGCATGCATCGCAAGATCGTCGTGGTCGACGGCGAGATCGCCTTCATCGGCGGCATCAACTTCTCCGCGGACCATCTGGGGGATTTCGGTCCCCAGGCCAAGCAGGACTATGCCGTCGAAGTGCATGGGCCCGTTGTCGCGGAAATCCATCGTTTCGCCCGCCGCACCATAGACCCGGAGAAGCGCCGCCGCTGGTGGCCGCGCCGCCTGCAGCGCGGCGCGCCGGCGCGGCACGCGGGCAAGGCCGAAGCCATGTTTGTCGTGCGCGACAATGAGCGCCACCACACCGATATCGAGCGGCACTACCGCGCGGCCATACGCCTGGCGCAGCGCGATGTGACCATCGCCAACGCCTATTTCTTCCCCGGTTATCGCCTGTTGCGCGACATACGCAATGCCGCCCGGCGCGGAGTGCGCGTCCGGCTGATCCTGCAGGGCGAGCCCGACATGCCCATCGTCAAAGTCGCGGCAGGCATGCTGTACGACCATCTGACCGCGGCCGGCGTGCAAATCTACGAATACTGCCAGCGCCCATTGCACGGCAAAGTGGCTTGCGTGGATGGCACCTGGGCGACAGTCGGGTCCAGCAATCTGGATCCGCTCAGCCTGGCCTTGAACCTGGAAGCGAATGTCATGATTCGCGACCAGGGCTTCGCCGCGGTATTGCATGAGCGGCTGGAGTGGCTGGTGCGGAACCATTGCCGCGAACCCGAGCCGGCGCCGCCAGGCAGCCGCAAGCTGCGGCGCCTGCTGTGGGGCATCTTCGTCTATCACTTCCTGCGTCGCTTTCCATCCTGGACGGGCTGGCTGCCCGCGCACAAACCTCGTCTACTTACGGTGGCGCCGCCGCCGATCGCCACCGATGCAAAGGAACCGCATGAGCAGCGACCCGCTTAGCGCCGCGCCGCCCCGCCACGGCGGCCTGATCCGCGGGCTGCGCGCGCGTTGGCCGCTGCTGCGCAAGGTTATCTTCATCGCCTTCGCCTTGCTGGTGATCGGCCTGCTGGTGAACCAGGCCCGCGAAGTGGAATGGGACAAGGTGATGGAGGCGGTGAAGGCCAATACCTGGCCCGTGCTCCTGCGCGCGTGCGGCGTGGCTGTGCTGAGCTACCTGATCTACGCCTGCTTCGACCTGCTGGCGATTCCTTACCTGGGTCACAAGATTCCTCCGTTCAGGGTGATGGCGGTGGGCATCGTTGCCTACGCCTTCAACCTGAATATGGGCTCGCTGATCGGTAGCGTGGGCTTCCGTTTCCGGCTGTACCTGAAACTGGGACTCCAGGCCGCCGAAATCACCCGCATCGTCGGGCTTAGCCTGACGACGAACTGGCTCGGCTATTTCTGGGTGGCGGGCGGACTGTTCGCCTGGGGCGTCCTGCCGATCCCGGACAACTGGAATATCGGGGCAGGGGCGCTGCGCCTGATCGGCGCGGCGATGGTGGTCGCGGCCGTGGTCTATGTGGCGCTATGCGCGTGGTCGCGGCGCAGGTCGTGGACGATACGCGGGCATGAGATCTTCCTGCCTTCGGGCAAGATCGCCATTGCCCAAAGCGTGCTGGGCAGCGCCTGCTGGATGTCGATCGGGATGGTGGTGTGGGTCCTGATGCGGCACGACGTGCCGTATCCACTGGTGCTGGGGGTGCTGCTGCTCAGCGGCATCGCCGGGGCGGTGACCCATATACCCGGCGGCCTGGGCGTGGTGGAGGCCGTGTTCGTGGCCATGCTGTCGGGTCAAGTCCCGCATTACGAAATCCTGGGGACGCTGCTTACGTATCGGGCGGTGTACTACCTCGGGCCATTCGCCATCGCCGCCGTGCTGTATTTCATTCTGGAAGCTGGCATCCGCAAGGGCGCGGAGCTGCCACCGGCGCCTGAGTCGGCGCGCTAGCCCGGTCGGGCTTCCCCCGAGCCCTTTCCATCCCCCACCGCGGCGCCCGAAGGGCGCCGCTTTGTTTCATGTTGCGCTGCGGCAGGGGTAAACCCGAGTGTGAAAATTTATTTTCATGAATAAAATATCACTCGAAATCCATTTACATTTGCGTTGACTCAACGGTCCATCCGCCACCCCGCTCTGTGCCGCCCGCTCGACCCGTCCGCCGGCCCCAGGCCGCCGCAGCGCCCCGCAGGCCGCGAACCCCGCCCCGCATGAACCAGCCCGCCGTCACCATTGCCGATCGCATCGCGAACGCGCAGCCCACGCTGAGTCCGACGCAGCATCGATTGGCGGAATACGTGCTGGCGCATCAATTCCGCGCCGCGACCATGACCATCGACGAGTTCGCCGCGGCCAATGGCGTGTCGGTGGCCACGGCCAACCGCTTCGCCCGTACCCTGGGCCTGCCGGGCTACCCGCAATTCCGCGCCGAACTGGCGCGCGGCTTCGAATCGGCGCTGGCGCCGGTCGAGAAACTGCGCACCCGGCTGGCGCACCCGGCCACGGCGGCCGAGGTGTTCGCCGCATCGCTGCAGGAAGACGTCCGCAATGCCGAACGCTCGCTGCAGTCGCTGGACGCAGCCGCGTGCGAGCGGGCCGTGGACGCCGTCCTGGCCGCGCGGCGCATCTACATCGTCGGCTTCGGTGCCAGCGGGTTCCTGGCCGGACTGATGCACCGCTCGCTATTCATGCATTGCGACATGGTGGAGTCCCTGGCCGGCCCGGGCGGAGTGTCCCAGGCCGCGCGCCGCCTGCCGCGCATGAAGCCGGACGACCTGATGGTCGTCATCGGTTTTCCCCGCTACGTCAACGACACCGTGACGCTGGCCGCCGCGGCCAAGCAAGCCGGCGTGCCCGTCCTGGCGCTGACCGACAAGCCGACCTCGCCGCTGGCGCCGCTGGCGACGGTAGCGCTGTACGCGCACGCCGAACGCCAACTGTCCGCGAATTCCGAGACGGCGGCGCTGGGCCTGATCGAAGCCCTGGCGGCGGCGGTGGCCTTCCGCGCCAAAGACTCGGTGACCTCCGCGCTGGAGGCTACCCAATCCATCATGCCGTGGCTGCTGCACGGCTCAGGAGAAAGAAAGCGATGATCCAACCCGTAGTGGCCATCCACGGCGGCGCCGGCACCATGTCGCGCGCCTCGATCACGCCCGAACAGGAGCGCGAGTACCTGGATGCCTTGAACGAAATCCTGTCCGCCGCCCAGGCCGTGCTGGCGCGCGGCGGCAGCGCCCTGGATGCCGTGACGGAAGCCGTTACGCGCCTGGAAGACTGTCCGTTGTTCAACGCGGGGCACGGCGCGGTCTACACCAGCGCCGGCACCCACGAACTGGACGCGTCCATCATGGACGGCGCCACCCTGCGTTCCGGCGCGATCGCCAATGTGAACTGCGTGCGCAATCCCGTGCTGGCGGCGCGCCGCGTCATGGAAAACAGCAAGCACGTGTTCTTCGTCGGCCAGGGCGCGGAAGCCTTCGCCCGCGAACAGGGACTGGAAATCGTCGACCCGTCGTATTTTTCGACGCCGGCGCGCTACGAGCAGCTGCTGCGCGTGCAGCGCGAACAGCCCGGCGCCGCCGTGCTGGACCATGATGGCCAGGCCATGGTGGCCGGCGTGCAGCCGGCCGCGTCGGCGCCGATCGATCCCGATCGCAAGTTCGGCACGGTGGGCGCGGTGGCGCTGGATGCGCAGGGCAACCTGGCCGCCGCGACGTCCACGGGCGGTGTGACCAATAAGCAGGTGGGGCGCGTCGGCGACGCGCCGCTGATCGGCGCCGGTTGCTATGCCGCCAACGCGACCTGCGCGGTGTCCACCACGGGCACCGGCGAAATGTTCATCCGCATGGTGGCGTCCTACGACGTGGCCGCGCAGATGGAATATCGCGGCGTATCGCTGGAAGAAGCCGCCCATTCCGTCATGCACGAAAAGCTGCCGCGCATCGGCGGCAAGGGCGGCCTGATCGCCGTCGACGGCAAGGGCAATGTATCGCTGACCTTCAATACCGAAGGCATGTACCGCGGCTATGCCCGCGTGGGCGAAGCCCCGGTGGCCGCCATCTATCGATGATGCGGCAGCGGGCGCGACGCTTGTTTTATGTGTTTTGCTAGGGGATGAATATGGCCGATAGCAGGATGGCCGAGCGGGCAGGCGCCCGCCGCGACGATCGGTCGGCAATGCCGGAGAACCGCGTGGTGCAGGTGCGGGACCTGACCGTGCGGTTCGCGACCGCGGAGCGGACCGTAGAGGCCGTGCGCGACTTGTCCTTCCACGTGGATCGGGGAGAGACCCTGGCCATCGTGGGCGAGTCCGGCTCGGGCAAGTCGGTGACGTCGCTGGCGCTGATGCGCCTGGTCGAGCACGGCGGCGGGCGCATCGCCCAGGGCAGCATGCTGCTGCGGCGGCGCGGGGGCCAGGTCATCGAATTGGCCGGCGCCAGCCAGCGCGAGATGCGCGGCGTGCGCGGCGCCGACATGGCGATGATCTTCCAGGAGCCGATGACGTCGCTGAACCCGGTCTTCACGGCCGGCGACCAGATTGCCGAATCGATCCGCCTGCACCAGGGCAAGGACGGCGCGGCGTCGCGCGCCGAAGCGCTGCGCATGCTGGAGCAGGTGCGCATCCCCGAAGCGCGTTCCATCATGGACCGCTATCCGCATCAGCTGTCGGGCGGCATGCGCCAGCGCGTCATGATCGCCATGGCGCTGGCCTGCAAGCCCGCGCTGCTGATCGCCGATGAACCGACCACCGCGCTGGACGTCACCATCCAGGCGCAGATCCTGCAGCTGATCCGCGCCCTGCAGGACGAGATGCATATGGGCGTGGTGTTCATCACGCACGATATGGGCGTGGTGGCGGAAGTCGCCGACCGCGTGCTGGTGATGTACCGCGGCGATAAGGTGGAAGAGGGGCCGTCCGCCGAGATCTTCAGCGCGCCGCGACATCGCTACACGCAGGCGCTGCTGTCAGCCGTGCCCCGGCTGGGCTCCATGCGCGGCACGGACTTGCCGGAGCGCTTCGAGCTGGTCCGCATGGACGCCGGTTCGCCGACCGCCGTCGCCGATGCCGTGGCCGATGCCGCGGCGGATGCGGCCGCCGATGTCCCGACGCCGTCGACCACCAAAGCGCCTATCCTGAGCGTACGCGACCTGGTCACCCGCTTCGACCTGCGCGGCGGCATCTTCAGCCGCGTGCGCGGCCGCGTGCATGCGGTGGAGAAGGTCAGCTTCGATCTCTACCCCGGCGAAACGCTGGCCTTGGTCGGCGAGTCCGGCTGCGGCAAGTCCACCACCGGACGCTCGCTATTGCGCCTGACCGAAAGCCAGGGCGGCAGCATCATCCTGGAAGGGCGCGATATCGGCAAGCTCAAGGGCGCCGAACTGCAAGCCTTGCGCCGCGATATCCAGTTCGTGTTCCAGGATCCCTTCGCCTCGCTGGATCCGCGCGTCACCGTCGGTTTTTCCATCATGGAGCCGTTGCTCGTGCATGGCGTGGCCAGCGGCAAGGAAGCCGAACGCCGCGTCGCCGAACTGCTGGAGCGCGTCGGCCTGCCGGCGGCCATGGCGCAGCGCTATCCGCATGAGTTCTCGGGCGGGCAGCGCCAGCGTGTGTGCATCGCGCGGGCGCTGGCGCTGAACCCCAAGGTGGTGATCGCCGACGAATCCGTGTCCGCGCTGGACGTCTCCATCCAGGCGCAGATCGTCAATCTGCTGATCGACCTGCAACGCGATCTGGGCGTGGCCTTCCTGTTCATCTCGCACGATATGGCGGTGGTCGAACGCGTTAGCCATCGGGTGGCGGTGATGTACCTGGGCCAGATCGTCGAAATCGGTCCGCGCCGCGCGATTTTCGAGAATCCTCAGCACGCGTACACCAAGAAGCTGATGGCCGCCGTACCGATCGCCGATCCGGCGCGGCGCCACCTGAAGCGCACGCTGCTGACCGAAGAAATCCCCAGCCCGATCCGCAAGCCCGGCGACGAGCCCGTGGTCGCGCCGCTGGTGAATGTCGGCCCCGGCCACTACGTCGCCCGGCACGCCGTGGGTGGCTTGTATTGAAGTACCGGAGTTTCGCGGCTGAAGAGTTTCTCCAAGCCGCATCGTCGTAGTTCATCGTTGTCGTTTCAGTCCACCAACTCTCCTTTGAACCTCAGGAGTGCATCACATGAAAGCATTGCGCCCCACTCGTCTGATGGCCGCCGCCGCGCTGGCCTTCGGCGTCGCCGCGTCGCCCCTGGCGCACGCGACGAAGGATGTGACCTTTGCCGTTTCCATCGCCCTGGAAACGCTGGATCCCTACAACACCAACAGCACCCTGAACCAGGCCGCCGGCAAGGCGTACTACGAAGGCCTGTTCGAGTTCGACAAGGACCTGAAGATCCAGCCCGTGCTGGCCACCGGCTATGAAGTCAGCCCCGACGGCCTGGTCTACACGATCAAGCTGCGCCAGGGCGTCAAGTTCCAGGACGGCACGGACTTTACCGCCGACGCCGTCAAGGTCAACTTCGACCGCGTGTCGAATCCGGAAAACCGCCTGACGCGCTATACGCAGTTCAACCAGGTCGCAAAGACCGAAGTGGTTGATCCCTATACGGTGCGCATCACGCTGAAGCGTCCGTTCTCGGCCTTCATCAATGCGCTGGCGCACCCGGCCGCGATGATGATTTCGCCGGCCGCGCTGAAGAAGTGGGGCAACAAGGACATCGGCTTCCACCCGGTCGGCACCGGCCCCTTCGAATTCGTCGAATGGAAGCCGGCCGAATACCTGAAGGTGAAGAAGTTCGACGGCTACTGGCGCAAGGGCTATCCCAAGGTCGATACGCTGACCTTCCGCACGGTCACCGATAACAACACCCGTGCCGCCGTGGTGCAGACCGGCGAGGCCCAGTTCGCCTTCCCGGTGCCTTACGAGCAAGCCGCGTCGCTGAGCAAGAACGACAAGATCGACGTGGTCGACCGCAAGAACTCGATCATGGCCCGCTACATGTCGATGAACGTGCAGCAGAAGCCCTTCGATAATCCCAAGGTGCGCCAGGCCGTCAACTACGCGATCAACAAGGAAGCCCTGATCAAGGTCGCCTACGCCGGCTACGCCAGCGTGTCGACCGGCGTGATTCCGCAAGGCGTCGAATACGCCTATGAGATCGACAAGAAGGGCTGGTCCTACGATCCGAAGAAGGCGCGCGAACTGCTGAAGGAAGCCGGCTACCCCAACGGTTTCGAAAGCACGCTGTGGTCGGCCTATAACGACGGCACGTCGCAGAAGATCGTCCAGTTCCTGCAGCAGCAATTGGCCCAGGTCGGCATCAAGGTCTCGGTCGAAGTGCTGGAATCCGGCCAGCGCGTGCAGCGCGTGCAGCAGGTGCAGAAGCCCGAGGACGCCAAGGTCCGCATGTACTACGCGGGCTGGTCCTCGTCCACCGGCGAAGCCGACTGGGGCCTGCGTCCGCTGCTGGCCACGGAAGCCTTCCCGCCGCAGCTGAACAATACGGCGTACTACTCGAACCCGAAGGTGGATGAGGACATCAAGAAGGCCCTGACCACCACCGACAAGAGCGAGAAGACCGCGCTGTACAAGGATGCGCAGCAGACCATCTGGAACGATGCGCCGTGGGCCTTCCTGGTCACCCAGGGCAATGTGTACGTCAAGTCGAAGAACCTGAGCGGCGTCTATGTGATGCCCGACACCAGCTTCTGGTACGGCGACGTCGATCTGAAGCAATAAAGGCAGTGCGGTAAACGCAGTGCAGTAAACCACCGCGCGGATGCCCGGCATCCGCGCGCAGGAATTCCTTATGCTTACCTACATCGTCAAGCGCCTTCTGGGCATGATACCCACGCTGCTGCTGGTGATCGCAGTGGTGTTCATGTTCGTCCACATGCTGCCCGGGGATCCCGCGCGGCTGGCGGCGGGCCAGGATGCCGACGAACAGACCGTGCAACTGGTGCGCCAGGAACTGGGGCTGGACCTGCCCCTGCCGCAGCAGTTCGTCCGTTACTTCACGCATATGCTGCAGGGCGACCTGGGCGTATCCCTGCGCAGCAAGCGACCGGTCAGCACCGAGATCGCCGACCGTTTCATGCCGACGCTGCTGCTGACGGTGACCAGCATGGTGTGGTCCGTGCTGTTCGGCATGATCATCGGCATCGCATCGGCCGTGTGGCGCAATCGCTGGCCCGACCGCCTGGGCATGACGCTGGCCGTGTCGGGTATTTCCTTCCCCGCCTTCGCGCTGGGGATGATGATGATGCAGGTGTTCTCCGTGGAGCTGGGCTGGCTGCCGACCATAGGCGCGTCCAGCTGGAAGCACTACATATTGCCTTCGATTACTTTGGGCGCGGCCGTCGCCGCCGTGATGGCGCGCTTTACGCGCGCGTCCTTCGTCGAAGTCATACAGGAAGACTTCGTGCGCACCGCGCGCGCCAAGGGCCTGGCCGAGTCGGTGGTGGTGGCCAAGCACACGCTGCGCAACGCCCTGATCCCGGTGGTCACGATGATGGGCCTGCAGTTCGGCTTCCTGCTGGGCGGCTCCATCGTGGTCGAGACCGTGTTCAGCTGGCCCGGCCTGGGCGCGCTGCTGGTCGACGCCGTGACGCAGCGCGACTATCCCGTGATCCAGGGGCTGGTGCTGCTGTTTTCCCTGGAATTCATTCTGATCAACCTGGTGGTCGACGTGCTGTACGGCGTGATCAACCCCAGCATCCGGTACAAGTGAGGCGGCCATGACGCAACTCGACAACACCGCCGCCGCCGGCGCCGCGACCGCCGCCGTGCCCGCCGGCGCCGAAGCCGTGCGCACGCCGTTCACGGAGTTCTGGCGCAAATTCAAGAAACAGCATCTGGCGCTGGGCGCCGGAATCTTCGTGCTGCTGCTCGTCCTGGTGGCGATATTCGCGCCGTGGATCGTGCCCTTCGACGCGGAAAACTATTTCGACTACGACAATCTGAACGCCGGTCCCTCGCTGACGCACTGGCTGGGCGTTGATGCGCTGGGCCGCGACATCTTCAGCCGCATCCTGATGGGCGCGCGCATCTCGCTGGTCACGGGCTTCGTGTCGGTGGCCCTGGGCGCGGCCGTCGGCACCTTCCTGGGCCTGATGGCGGGCTATTACGAAGGCTGGTGGGAACGGGTCAGCATGAGGCTGTCGGATGTGCTGCTGGCCTTTCCGGGCATGCTGCTGGCGATCGGCGTGGTGGCCATCCTCGGCTCCAGCATGGTCAACGTGGTGGTCGCCGTGGCGGTGTTCAGCGTGCCGGCCTTCGCGCGGCTAGTGCGCGGCAACACGCTGTCGATCAAGCACATGACTTATGTGGAAGCCGTGCGCAGCATAGGCGCGTCGGACTGGACCATCATCATGCGGCACATCCTGCCCGGCACGATATCGCCCATCGTCGTGTACGGCACCATGCGCATCGGCACGTCCATCATCACGGCGGCCAGCCTGTCGTTCCTGGGCATGGGCGCGCAGCCGCCCACGCCGGAATGGGGCGCCATGCTGAACGAGGCGCGCGCGGACATGGTGACCTCGCCGCACATCGCCGTGTTCCCGGCATTGGCTATCTTCCTGACGGTGCTGGCCTTCAATCTGCTGGGCGACGGCTTGCGCGATGCGCTGGATCCCAAGATCGATCGGCGGTAGGCGATGGCGACGGGTATGACGGCTGGTTCGGTCGCGTCGTCAGGCGCGGTGTCGCGAGGCGCGGACGCAACGGTCGGGACCAATGCAGCCGCGGCGTATCCGCGCGTCGGCACGCTGGCTTCCGGACCGCTGGATACGGCGTGCGATGTGGGCGGCGTCACGGTGGGCCATGTCACGCTGGCGCATGACGCCATCCAGACCGGCGTGACCGTCGTGCGGCCGCACGGCGGAGACCTCTACCGGGACAAAGTGCCGGCCGGCCTGGCCGTGCTGAACGGCTTCGGCAAGAGCGCGGGGCTGGTGCAGGTGGAAGAACTGGGCGTGCTGGAAACGCCCATCGCGCTGACCAACACCTTTGCGGTGGGCACCGTGGCCAACGCCCAGATCCGCCAGGCCGTGGCGGCCAACGCGGAGATCGGCCGCGCATGGCCGACCGTGAATCCCCTGGTTTTTGAATGCAACGATGGCTACCTGAACGATATCCAGGCCATGGCGGTCGCCGAATCCGACTATGCCGCCGCCCATGATGCGGCCGGCGTCGACTGCGCCCAAGGGGCGGTGGGCGCGGGCCGCGGCATGTCGTGCTTCGGTTTCAAGGGCGGCATCGGCAGCGCGTCGCGGATCACGCGTCCGCTGGACGGCAGGAGCTGGACAGTGGGGGCGTTGGTGCTGGCGAACTTCGGCCGCCAGCCCTTGCTGACCGTCGCCGGCCGGCCGTTCGGGCAGTGGCTGGAGAGTGATCATGCGCAGCGCCGCCAGGCTGGCGGCGCTGCCGCGGAAGGTCGCGAGGGCACGCCGGCGGATCTTGCCCGCGGCGACGAGGCGGCCGGCCCGGAGAAGGGCTCCATCATCCTGCTGCTTGCCACCGATGCGCCCCTGGACGCGCGCCAGCTGCGCCGCCTGGCCCTGCGCGCCGGCGCCGGACTGGCCCGCACCGGTTCCGTATTCGGCCATGGCAGCGGCGACATCGCGCTGGCCTTTTCCACGGCGTACACCGTGCCGCACCTGGCGGAACGTCCCATGCCGGCGATCGCCATGCTGCATGAGACCCGCATCGATCCGCTGTTCGAGGCCGCCGCCGAGGGCATCGAACAGGCCATCCTGAATGCGTTGTGGCACGCCGACGGCGTGACCGGCCGCGACGGCCACGCCCGGCGGGCCATACGCGAGGCCATTCCGCACTGGCGCGACTGGCTGGACGGCGGGCCTTGAACGCCGCGGCGGCCGCGCGCTCCGACAGAGCCGAACGCGACTCGCGGGCGTGCCCGGGCGGCGGCCCGGCAAATTCCACGACGTCGATCGCCACGCATCGGTGACGCGACGCCGACCACACACGACATCGATCATCAGGAAGCTTGCACCATGCGCATACTGGTCTCCACCGACATCGAAGGCGTCGCCGGCGTCTTCCATTCCCAGCAGGTCACCGCCGGCAATCCCGAATACGAACGTGCGCGCGCCTGGATGACCGGCGAAGCCAATGCCGCGGTGGCCGGCGCTTTCGACGGCGGCGCCGACGACGTGCTGGTCAACGATTCCCATGGCGGCTTTCGCAATCTGCTGCCCGACGGCATCGACGAACGCGCCCGGCTGGTGCTGGGCAAGCCGCGCTACCTGGGCATGATGGGCGGCCTGGAGGAGCCCTGCGACGCGGTCTTCATGATCGGCTACCACTCGCGCGCCCAGGGCCGCGGCGTGCTCGCGCACACCATCAACGGCTTCTCCTTCGCCAAGGTTCGCATCAACGGCATGGAACTCGGCGAAGCCGGCTTGTACGGCGCGCTGGCGGGAGAGCTGGGCGTGCCCGTCGCGCTGGCCAGCGGCGACGATGTCTTCATCGGCGAAACCCGCGAACTGTTTCCCGGCGCCGTCTGGGTACAGACCAAGATCGCGCGCGGGCAGGGCAGCGGCGTATCGCTGTCGCCGGCCGCCGCGCGCGCCGCCATCCGTGAAGCCGCCCGGCAGGCCATGGACAATATCGGCACGCTCAAGCCCTGGCGTATCGAACCGCCTATAGAATGCGTGCTGCAGACCCAGAACCCGGCGCTGGCCGATCTGTTCTGCACCTGGCCCGCGCTGGAACGCGTGGACGGCGTGACGCTGCGCTTCACCACCGACAGCATGCAGGCCGCCATACGCACGCTCAACAGCCTGGCCGCCATGTCATTCATGCTGCGCTGATAGCGCCCAAGGATTTCCATGCCGCCTACCGACGCCCGTATCGCCGCGCTGCGCCACGCCATGGCCGCGCGCGGCCTGTCCGCCTACGTCGTCCCCTCCGCCGATCCGCATCTGTCCGAATACCTGCCGGCACGCTGGCAGGGGCGGCAGTGGCTGTCCGGCTTTACGGGGTCCGTGGGCACCCTGGTCGTCACCGCGGATTTCGCCGGCGTATGGGTGGATAGCCGTTATTGGGTGCAGGCGGAAGCGCAATTGGCCGGTACCTGCGTCAGGCTGATGAAACTGGGCGACCCGTCGGTGCCCGCGCATCCGGAATGGCTGGCGGCGCATTGCAAGGCGGCATCCGCCGCCGTGGTGGGCGCGGACGGCCAGGTGCTCTCGCTGGCGGCGCACCGCGTCCTGTCCGACGCCGTGACCGGGGCGGGCGGGCGGCTGGATATCGGCCATGACCTGCTCGGCGAAATCTGGCCCGACCGGCCGGGACTGCCGGCCGCGCCGGTGCGCGAACATCTGGCGCCTTACGCCTGTGTGAGCCGCGCGGACAAGCTGGCGCACGTGCGCGCCGCCATGCAGGCGAAGGGCGCCACGGCGCACTTGATCAGTTCGCTGGACGACATCGCGTGGCTGTTCAACCTGCGCGGCGCCGATGTGGACTACAACCCCGTCTTCGTCGCCCACGCGCTCATCCTGGCCGATCGCGCGGCAATCTACACGGCGCCTGGCAAGATCGACGCAGCCCTGGCGCGTCGCCTGGACGCCGACGGCGTGTCCGTGCATGCCTACGACGCCTTCGCGCAAGCCTTGGCCGCGCTGCCGGCGGACGCCGCCGTCCTGGTGGATCCGGCGCGCACCACGGTGGGCGTGCTGGCGGCCTTGCCCGCCGGCGCGCGCCGCGTGGAAGCCATCAACCCGAGCACCCTGGCCAAATCCCGCAAGACCGACGACGAATTGGCCCACGTGCGCGCGGTCATGGAGCAGGACGGCGCCGCGCTGTGCGAATTCTTCGCCTGGTTCGAAGGCGCCGTGGGGCGCGAACGCATTACTGAACTGACCATAGACGAAAAGCTCTCCGGCGCCCGCCGGCGCCGGCCCGGATTCGTGTCGCTCAGCTTCGGCACCATCGCCGCCTACAACGCCAACGGCGCCATGCCGCACTACCGCGCCACGCCGGAGTCGCACGCCGTGATCGAAGGCGACGGCCTGTTGCTGATCGATTCGGGCGGCCAGTATGAGGGCGGCACCACGGACATCACGCGGGTGATCGGCGTCGGCCAGCCGACGGCGGAGCAGAAGCGCGATTTCACGCTGGTGCTGAAGGGGATGATCGCGCTGTCGCGCGCCCGTTTCCCGCGCGGCGTGCTGTCGCCGATGCTGGACGCCATCGCGCGCGCGCCGATCTGGGAAGGCGGCGCGGAATACGGCCATGGCACCGGCCATGGCGTGGGCTACTTCATGAATGTCCACGAAGGGCCGCAGGTGATTTCGCATCGCGCCCCGGTCACGGCGCATACCGCCATGGAGCCCGGGATGATCACCTCCAACGAGCCGGGTATCTACCGGCCGGGACGCTGGGGGGTACGGATCGAAAACCTAGTCTGCAACCGGCCCGCGCAGACGACGGAGCTGGGCGAATTCCTGGCCTTCGAGACCCTGACGCTGTGTCCCATCGATACGTCCTGCATCGTCACGGACATGATGCGGCCGGACGAGATCGCCTGGCTGGACGGCTATCACGCGCAGGTGCGGGAGCGCCTGTTGCCGCATGTGGACGGCGCCGCCCGGGATTGGCTGCTGGCGCGCACGCTTCCGCTGGCGGCGGCCGAGTAGGCGGGGGCCGGAGGGCGCGGTCGCGCGCGTGCCGGCCGCCCCGCGCCAGGCGAGGCGTGCCGGTCACACGTTCGGCGCAGGCGGCCGGAAAGGGCGTCCGCCGTTGTTACTTCGCGACGCGATGGGAAATACCGGGATTCGCCGGCTGCCCGGCTATAATCCAAATTTCCCGCACGCGCCCGGCCGCCCGGGCGCTCTTCACGATGACCAAATACGTATTTGTCACCGGTGGCGTAGTGTCTTCCCTGGGGAAAGGCATCGCCGCCGCGTCCCTTGGCGCGATCCTGGAATCGCGCGGTCTGCAAGTCACCCTGCTCAAGCTGGACCCCTATATCAACGTCGACCCCGGCACCATGAGCCCCTTCCAGCATGGCGAGGTATTCGTCACGGAAGACGGCGCGGAAACCGACCTGGACCTGGGCCACTACGAGCGCTTCATTTCCACGCGCATGCGCAAGGTGAACAACTTCACCACCGGGCAGATCTACGAGTCCGTGCTGCGCAAGGAACGCCGGGGCGACTACCTGGGCAAGACGGTGCAGGTCATCCCCCACATCACGAATGAGATCCAGGACTTCATCGCGCGCGGCGCCGAAGCCGGATGGGATGGCAACACCGACGTGGCCATCGTCGAAATCGGCGGTACGGTCGGCGATATCGAGTCCCTGCCTTTCCTGGAAGCCGCGCGGCAGATGAGCCTGCGCATGGGCCGCAACAACGCGGCCTTCATCCACCTGACGCTGGTGCCCTTCATTGCCTCGGCCGGCGAGCTCAAGACCAAACCGACGCAGCACTCGGTGCAGAAACTGCGCGAAATCGGTATCTATCCGCACGCGCTGCTGTGCCGGGCCGACCGTCCCATCCCGGAAGACGAGCGCGCCAAGATTTCACTGTTTTCCAACGTGCCCCTGGACGCCGTCATTTCCGTCTGGGACGCGGACTCGATCTACAAGATTCCCGCCATGCTGCACAAGCAGGGGCTGGACAACCTGGTGTGCGACGCCCTGGGCCTGACGCCGCCCCCGGCCGACCTTTCCATGTGGGACGACCTGGTCGACGCCCTGGAGCATCCGGTGCACGAAGTCACCATCGGCATGGTCGGCAAGTACGTCGACCTGACGGAATCGTACAAGTCGCTGACCGAAGCCCTGGTCCACGCCGGCATCCACACCCGTTCGCGCGTCAAGATCGAATACATCGACTCGGAAGACCTGGAAGCCCACGGCACCGACAGCCTCAAGCACCTGGACGCCATCCTGGTGCCGGGCGGTTTCGGCAAGCGCGGCACGGAAGGCAAGATCGCCGCCATCCGGTATGCGCGCGAAAACGGCGTGCCCTATCTGGGCATCTGCCTGGGCATGCAGCTGGCCGTCATCGAGTTCTCCCGCCATGTGGCCGGCCTGGGCGGCGCGAACAGCACGGAATTCGATCCCGCCGCGCCGCATCCCGTGGTGGCCCTGATCACCGAGTGGATGGACCGCGAAGGGCGCGTGGAAAAGCGTGACGCCAATTCCGACCTGGGCGGCACCATGCGCAAGGGCGCGCAGCGCTGCCCGGTCAAGCCCGGCACGCGCGCCGCGCAAATCTACGGGCCGGAAGTCAACGAACGGCACCGCCACCGCTACGAAGTGAACAACGTCTATGTGCCGCGCCTGGAAGAGGCCGGCATGGTCATCAGCGCGCGCACGCCCACCGAGAATCTGCCCGAGATGATGGAGCTGCCGTCCCACCCGTGGTTCGTGGGCGTGCAGTTCCACCCGGAATTCACCTCGACGCCGCGCGACGGGCATCCCTTGTTCTCCAGCTACATCCAGGCCGCCATCGACAGGCAACAGCGCCGTGCGGCGGATGCCGCCTGATGGCGCGCGCCCGCAAACGCCATGGCCGTTTCACGGCCGTTTGATGCCAGGTGGCGCCGGCCGGTCCGGCGCCATCGCCTAACGTTTTCATCGATCTCAACGACTTAGGGAAGACCATCATGAGTGCAATCGTCGACATCATCGGCCGCGAAATCCTCGATTCGCGCGGCAATCCCACCGTGGAATGCGATGTACTGCTCGAATCCGGCGCCATGGGCCGCGCCGCCGTGCCGTCGGGCGCCTCCACCGGCACGCGCGAAGCCATCGAATTGCGTGACGGCGACAAAGGCCGCTATCTGGGCAAGGGCGTGCTGCGCGCGGTCGAAAACCTGAACACCGAAATCTCCGAAGCGCTGATGGGCCTGGACGCCCAGGAACAGACCTTCGTCGACCGCACCCTGATCGAGCTGGACGGCACCGATGCCAAGGAACGCCTGGGCGCCAATGCCATCCTGGCCGCCAGCATGGCGGTGGCGCGCGCCGCGGCCGACGAATCCGGCCTGTCGCTGTACCGTTATTTCGGCGGCAGCGGCCCCATGAGCATGCCGGTGCCGATGATGAACGTCATCAATGGCGGCGCGCACGCCAACAACACGCTGGACCTGCAGGAATTCATGATCCTGCCGGTGGGCGCGGCCAGCTTCCGCGAAGCGCTGCGATGGGGCGCGGAAGTCTTCCACGCGCTCAAGAAGCTGATCAACGCCCAGGGCATGTCCACCGCCGTGGGCGACGAGGGCGGTTTCGCGCCCAACGTGGCCAATCACGAGGCCGCCATCCAGCTGATCCTTAAGGCGATCGGCGAAGCCGGCTACGAGCCCGGCACCCAGATCGCGCTGGGCCTGGACTGCGCCAGTTCGGAATTCTTCAAGAACGGCAAGTACGTGCTGGAAGGCGAGGGCGGCATTTCGCTCAGCTCGCAGGAATTCGCCAATCTGCTGGCCACGTGGTGCGACAAGTACCCCATCATCTCCATCGAAGACGGCATGGCCGAAAACGATTGGGAAGGCTGGAAGCTGCTGACCGACCAATTGGGCAAGAAGGTGCAGCTGGTGGGCGACGACCTGTTCGTCACCAACACGCGCATTCTCAAGGAAGGCATTTCCAAGGGCGTGGCCAATTCCATCCTGATCAAGATCAACCAGATCGGCACGCTGACCGAGACCTTCGCCGCCATCGAAATGGCCAAGCGCGCCGGCTACACCGCCGTGGTCTCGCATCGGTCGGGCGAAACGGAAGACTCCACCATCGCCGACATCGCCGTGGCGACCAACGCCATGCAGATCAAGACCGGTTCGCTGTCGCGTTCCGACCGCATGGCCAAGTACAACCAGCTGCTGCGCATCGAGGAAGAGCTGGCCGAGGTCGCGTCCTATCCCGGCCTGGAAGCCTTCTACAACCTGCGCTGACCTGGTCGCGCGTCCGGCGGCCGTTCCTGAAGGGGCGGTCGCCGTTCAACCCCACTCGGATACCGCATGCGCCTGTTGTTCCTGGTTCTACTGGCCCTGGTCTGCCTGATCCAGTACCCGTTGTGGCTGGGTAAGGGCGGCTGGTTCAAGGTATGGGACCTGCAGAAACAGGTGGCGGCGCAGCGCGCCGTCAATGAGGGCATGCGCGCCCGTAATGCCGCCCTGGATGCGGAAGTGCGCGATCTGCAGACAGGCACCGGTGCGCTGGAAGAACGGGCGCGCAGCGAACTGGGCATGATGAAGGAAGGCGAGGTCTTCGTGCAGATCGTGCCGGCCGGCAGCAATCCCCCTGTGCCGGCGCCACCCGCCGAGGCGGCGAATCGCCAGGGTTCCCCCGGCGGCGCGCCATCCGCGAATCGTGCGTCCGGCGCTAATGCGTCCAACGTCTCGTCGACGAACCGTCCCGCGACCGGGCCCAACGCGGCGCAGGGCGCGCGCCGCTAGCGGTCTACCACGCGGGCTGGAAGCGCCCCGCACGTCGTCATTAACGGTCCACGCAACATATAAGTACCCCGCACGCCGGGTCATCCGACCGCCGATGATCCGCGTTCCGGGATGCGCCTTGCGCTCCTGGATCGGGCTGTCCGGAGACGGCCGCACTTTCCTCGCCCCGCCAGGGCGGCAGGACTTGAAGCCGATCGCCGGCGCCGGCCCCTGGGGCAGCCGGCCGCCCTACGCCCTCGGACCGCCAGGGCCGGCTCGCGCCGCCGGCAGCGATCCGGTGCCATAGTACGGGATGCGACTGCATGGGCAAGGCCATTTCCATTTCCATCACCAGCATGCCCGCGCGCGCCGCCGGATCGCGGCTGCCTCGCCCGGCCGCGAGCCGCGCCAACAAGGCGCGCAGGCCCGGCAGCCAGGGTGGATGCGCATAAGCCAGCCGCAGACGCAGCATATTCGCCTCGAAAACCGTCTGCCCTGACCGCGGCCCGCGCCCCGCCTGCCACCCCATGCGGCGGCGGCGCAGATGCTGTTCGGCCTGGTAGTCGTTGCGTATGGCCGGCAACCCCGGCGCGCCCGGCACGCGCAGCGATGCATCGCCGAAGTCGGCATAGGCTTCGGCCGTCGGGGCGAGCACCTCGATACGCCAGGGCGCGGCGCCGGTCTGCTGCGCCACGTACAGGAAGCTGGCGCGCATGCGAGTGCGCGCATCGCCATGTCGGCCGGGAGGGTGGAACAGGGGCAGCAGGGCGGCTTCAAAAGCCTGCTCGATCGCCGCCGGGCGCGCGTGCGCCGTGGTGCCGGCACGGGCCGCTTCCAGGAGCGCCAGGTTCAGCATCTGGCGGGTCATGTGCCAGCGGGCGGCTTCGATGATCAGCAGCCCGCAGAAGAATAGGGGCAGCGCGCTTGCGGTAAAGGCCGCCATGGCCGCCCCGCGCTGGCGGACCGCCGCGCGCGAGGTCGGTGGATGCATGACGCGAGTCTGCCGCGCCGGCCGGCGCGCGTCGATTGCGATATATACGCGTGCTGGAACGGGCGCACATGGCCGAGCACGCCATTGCCCGCATTGCCCGCATTGCCCGCATTGCCGCAGTGCGCCGCGCCGCGGCACGGCGCCGCAGCGCGCCGGCACGCGCACCGCCGGTGCGTCGCATCGTCCCGGCAGGCGCCTGGACTAGTGCACCGTCGGCGGATCCTGCCCAGGCAGTGCCTGCGACTCCGTGAACAGCCCCGCGCAATCCACCGCATCGAATACATACGGCTTGCCGCAGAAGTCGCAGGCGACTTCCACCTCTCCGCGCTCGGCCAGGATGTCCTCGATTTCCGCGCGGCCCAGCATGCGCAGCATATCGGCGACCTTGCCGCGGTTGCAGGGGCAATGCCAGCGCACCCCGGACGGCTCGAAGGTCAGCAGGGTTTCATCCCAATACAGGCGGTGGATCAAGGTATCGATGTCGGTGCCCAGCAGCTCATCCGATTTCAACGTCTGCGTCAGATGCACCGCCCGGTTCCAGCTTTCCTCCGCCGCCTCGGGTGTCTGCGCGACGCCGCCCTGTCCGGGCAAACGCTGCAGCAGCATGCCCGCCGCATGGTTCTCATCCGCGGCCAGCCACAAGCGGGTTTCCAGCTGTTCCGACTGCTGCATATAGTGGCTGAGCGCATCGGCGACGGTCTCGCCGACGATAGGCACGATGCCCTGGTAGGGCTGCTGCCCGGGCGCTTTACGCTGCGGATCCAGCACCACGATGAAACGGCCATTGCCGCCGGGGTTCATCAGGCTTTGCATGGTCCCGGTATCCGGCACCACCTGCTCCTGGCGCAGCTTGACGGTCGCGCGCAGGCTCAGGTCGGCGCGGCATTCCACCACCAGCAGCGCGATGGG
The DNA here is from genome assembly GCF_965137885.1 of Bordetella sputigena. NCBI lineage: Bacteria > Pseudomonadati > Pseudomonadota > Betaproteobacteria > Burkholderiales > Alcaligenaceae > Bordetella > Bordetella sputigena. Next base: position 84,410 of record NZ_CBCSCA010000004.1, on the reverse strand, counting down.
CCCGTCGCCCTGGACCTGCATGACCAGCGAACCGTCGAACTTCAGGTTGGCGGCAAGCAGGGTGGATGCGGCGATCAATTCGCCCAGCAGGCGTTTGATCGCGGGAGGGTAGTCGTGATGGACCTGGGCGGCGCGCCAGGTGTCGTGCAGCCGTACCGCCTGCACGCGCACGGTACGGTCCTCGAACAGGTATTTCTTGAGAAGATCGGTCATGCACGAATGTTAGCCGATACCGTCTTCCCGCCGCCCGCTCCGGCCCCGCGGCCGGCGTCCGTTTCAGGGCAACCGTGAAGGATGAGTACGGCGACGCCGGTAGCGGCGCACGTCACCCGATGCGTTTCAGCACGCGCTTGTATTGGCGACCGCGCTCCACATAACCCTGCGTATTCAGGTGCATGCGGTCGATCTCTTCCTGGGTCAGTTCGCGCACCACCTTGCCGATGCCTATGACCAGGCTGTTGTCCGGGATGACGCGGCCTTCCGGAATGATGGCGCCGGCGCCGATCAGGCAGTTGCGGCCCACCACCGCGTCATTCAGCACGATGGCCTGTATCCCGACCAGCGCGCCGGCGCGTATGGTGCACCCATGCAGCATCGCCTGGTGACCGACCGTGACGTGTTCTTCGACGATCAGCCCATGGCCCTTGTCGACATGGAGCACCGACGATTCCTGGATATTGCTGCGCTGGCCGATAACGATGGGCGCGTTGTCGCCGCGTATCGTCACTTGCGGCCAGATGCTGACGTCCGCTTCCAGGGTGACGTCGCCGATGATGTCGGCGCTATCGGCGATATAGGCGCTGGCGTCGATGCGCGGCGCGACGCCTTCGAGTTCGTAGATGGCCATGCTGTCTCCCTGCGTCAGGCGGGCTGGCCGCCGCTCGCCCTTTCTGCTTTTTCCTCTTCACGCTGCCGCAGTATCCGGCGCTGCACCTTGCCGGTGGTCGTCATGGGCAGTTCGTCCAGGAACTCGATTTCCTTGGGATATTCATACGGCGCCAGCCGTTCGCGCACATGGTCCTGCAGGGCCTGCACGATGCCGTCGTGAGCCTGGGCGGCGTACTCCGGCGTCAGGACGACATAGGCCTTGACCAATGCGCCCCGCTCCGGATCCGGCTTAGGGACCACCGCGGCATTGGCCACCGCCGGGTGCCCCAGCAGGCAACTTTCGATTTCACCGGGCCCGATGCGATAACCCGCCGATTTGAAGACATCGTCGCTGCGTCCGGCGTACCAGAGGTAGCCGTCTTCATCCATGCGCGCCAGGTCGCCGGTACGGCACCAGTCGCCGCTGAATTTCGCCGCTGTCGCGGCCGGGTTGCGCCAGTACTGCAGGAACAGGACGGGATCGGGATGGCCGTGAATGTCGTAGCGGTTCAGCGCGACTTCGCCGATTTCGCCCGCCTTCACCGGTTGGCCTTGTTCGTCGATGACGCCGACGCGGTGACCCGGATAAGGGCGGCCCATGCTGCCGGGCTTGGCCGGCCAGCGTGCCTGGCTGTTGCCCACCAGGTAATTCATTTCAGTCTGGCCGAACATCTCGTTCGGCGTAACGCCCAGTGCCGACTGGCACCAGCCGAACACGGTCTCGCCCACGCTTTCCCCGGCGCTCATGATCGCCCGCAATGCCAGCTTGTAGCGTTCGCGTGGCGCCGGCACCGCCTTCATCATGGCCTTCAGCGCGGTGGGGAACAGAAAGGTGTTGGTGACCTGATAGCGCTCCAGCAGCTCGAACGAGCGTTCCGGCGAGAAACGCCCACGCGTGCCGACGATGGGGTGGCCGAAATACAGCGTAGGCAACAGGGCGTCCATCATGCCGCCGGTCCAGGCCCAGTCGGCCGGCGACCAGAACACATCGCCCAGCTTGGGAAACCAGTCCTGCGAGGCCACAAAGCCGGGCAGATTGCCGATCAACGCGGAGTGGGGCAGCAGCGCGCCCTTGGGCGCGCCCGTGGTGCCGGACGTATAGAGCAGGATGGCCGGGTCCGTGGCCAGGGTGGCGATGCGCTTGAATTCCGCGGGCTGGCGCGCCAGCAGGCTGCGCCAGGGCAGCACCCGTTCGTCGGCGAACCCGATGCCGATGATCTGGTGCAGGGCGGGGCATTGTTCCGCGATGGACAGCAGATTGGCGCTGGACGCCGCATCCACCACGGCCACCCGCGCTTCCGAGTCGCGCAGGCGGGATTCCAGCGCTTCGGGGCCGAACAATCCGGACAAGGGCACGATGATGGCGCCGACGCTGTAGGTGGCCATGTGCACCACCACGGTCTCCGGTCGTTGTCCTAAAACAACACCTACGCGGTCGCCTTTTCCGACCCCCATGCGCACCAGGCCGTTCGCCAACTGGTTGGCCGCTTCCGCCAGGCGTCCGTAGGTCCAGACCTCTCTGTTGCCCGCCTCGTCTTCGTAATAAATGGCAATGCGGCGCGCGTCGAGGCCGCTTTCGGCCCAACGGTGGCAGCACACCTCGGCGATGTTGAACTGCGTGGGTACTAGCCAGCGGAAAGAGTCGTAAAGCGCCTGGTATTGATCGTTCATGGCCCTGTTGTGAGCGGTTACAACGATGGTACTCGTCGGCAGTGCTTTTGGGGCCGGATTGCCCCAGACGCAAGCATGACCTAGAGGGCCACGATCCGCAACATTCGCGTGCAACGGCCTGTCGCGCCTAGGGTTATTACCGATGTTGCTGCGCGTGCCGCCCTACGGCGCCAAACGGCGCGCCAGCGCGGGCCGGTTGGCCCAGCAGGCTGGGGCGTGGCAAGCCGGTGCATCACCTGGCAGGCGCCATCCGGCCGATGCGTCGCTTTATGGATGCTTGCCCTGCCGGCGCAGGGCCGAGGGAAGCGCGGGCAGCGATACCGGCCGAGGCGTGCGCGCCGCCGGCGCGCCGGCCGCGCGGTCCGCCAGCACGGTGGCCCAATCGAGCAACTGCAACTGGCCCGCATGATCTTCGGCCAGGGCTGACAGGCTCTCCACCCAGTCGCCATCGTTGCAATACAGCACGCCGTCGATGTCGCGCAGTTCGGCTTTGTGGATGTGGCCGCAGACAACGCCGTCCAAGCCGCGCCGGCGGGCCTCGCCGGCCAGCGCGTGCTCGAAGTTGGTGATGAAGGCAACCGCGTTCTTGACCTTGTGCTTCAGGTATTGGGACAGCGACCAGTAGTGCAGTCCCATGCGATGGCGCATGCGGTTGAAGTAGTGATTCAGCCAGAGCGCGAACTGATACAGCGAATCGCCCAGGTGCGCCAGCCATTTGCTGTGCTGGATCACGCCGTCGAACTGATCGCCGTGCAGCACGAGCAGCTTGCGTCCGTCGGCGGTCTCGTGGACGTCTTCGTCGACGATCTCGATATCGCCGAAGGCATAGCCGATGAACTCGCGGGCGAATTCGTCATGGTTGCCGGGTACGAATACGACCCGGGTACCTTCCCGCGCCTTGCGCAGGATGCGCTGAACGACGTCGTTGTGCGCGCGCGGCCAGTGCCAATGCTTGCGAAGCTGCCAGCCATCGACGATGTCGCCGACCAGGTACAGCGTTTCGGCTTCGTTGTGGTCCAGGAAATCCAGGAGGAATTCGGCCTTGCACCCCGTCGTGCCGAGATGCAAATCGGAAATCCACACAGTGCGCCAATGCGTCGGGCGAATCTCGTTCACAAATCCCTCGTTCGCGCTGTCATGTACGCATGACATCACCCGGCGATGACGTCGATGTGAAATTCGGATGGCGCTTTCATGACAGCGGCGCGGGACGATGCCTGCCGCGGGCGGCACGATGTGCGCGGCAGGGGCCGCCGTGGGATGCCAGGGCGATACGGCGGGCGCTAACGCCACCGGGGACCGCCGGTCAGGCTATGCGCCGGCCGGACTCTTGCGCGCGGCGCGGGTCGACGCCGGCACGGTCACCAGGCGCGTTCCGGCCCAGCGATCGTGCAGGAACTGGCCTTCCGGATCCAGCCAGGAGCCGATGAAAATCGCGAACGGCGCGGCGACGATGAACATCAGGGTAGCGGGCCAGCGGGTCAGCGACTCCAGGCCCCAGACTGCCAATGCCGCGATCAGCGGCAGCACCCAGGCCAGGCCGTAGCGCCATACCAGGCGGGTCAGGGACGGCGCCGAGCCATCCCTGGTCACCAGCCGGATGTTCCAGGTCTTCATCGGCAGCGTCTGTCCGGACCGCCGCCAGCACACGACGAAATACAGGCCGATGGCCATGAAAAGCCATAGCTGGCGGGCCGGCCGCAGCATCAGGCCGCTGCGGCTCTGGGTCAGGGTGTCGAAAAGATAATCCGCCAGGAAAACCACGCCGAACAGCAGCACGGCTTCGTACATCATGCAGGCAAAACGCCGCAGGCGGGGCGGCGCGGGCAGGGCAGTCGGGGTGTTCATAGCGGCGTATTATCCCCGGCAAAAAAAAAGCCCGCCACGAGGGCGGGTTTTAAAAGGGGCTTGTGCAGCCCCCAAGGGGATCTGTCGCTGTCAGGCGCGCTTTTCGGTTTCAGGCGCGGGCTGCTTCGCCGCTATGGCGGGCATCCGGGGCGCGGAAAGAGCGGCCGAGCTTGCTGATCATCTTAGCCAACGCGCGGAACGGGCGCGGGCGGAATTGTTCTTCAATAGCCTGACGCATCAATTCGCGTTCCAGTTCGTCGGTCAGGCGCAGGGGTTCACGTTCGTTCACGATAATATCCTGGGTGCTAAAAGCAAGCGCTGCGTTCCATCCCGAGGATCGGTTTCATCGCGTGCGCTCTAGGGATAACCCGAATTATAGGGGTTAACCCTAGCGCGCGCAAGTCGCAAAAAAGCAACAAGTTCAACTGCATGGAAAGCCAGGCCGAGCCCCATTTCCCCGGTCGGATCGATCCCGTCGGCGACCGTTGTCTGCTGGTGACCCTGGGCAACCAGGTGGACGCCGCGGTCAACCGGTCGGTGCTGGCGCTGGCGGCGGATCTGCTGGCGGACCCGCCGCCGGGCGTGATCGATGTGGTGCCGGCGTTCACCACGGTCGCCTTGCATTACCTGCCGCAGGCCTATGCCGGCCAGCCCGATACGCCGTTCGCCTGCCTGGCGGCCATCGTGCGGGACCGCCTGCGCCGCGGCATCCCGGATATCGACGCCGAATCGCGGCTGGTGGAGATTCCCGCCTGCTATGGCGGCGCGTACGGCCCCGATCTGGACGAAGTGGCCGAGCGCTGCGGCCTGACCACGGGCGAGGTCATCGAATTGCATGGCGCTTCGCCGCTGGTGGTGTACACCTTCTTTTTCGCGCCCGGCACGCCGTTCGCGGGCGGACTGGATCCGCGACTGGCGGTGCCGCGCCGCGCTACGCCTCGCACCGAGGTTCCGGCCGGCTCGGTGGCCATCGCCAACGGCCTGTCGATGATTTACCAGTTGGCCATGCCGGGCGGGTGGAACCTGATCGGACGCACGCCATGGAATCTGTTCGATCTGCGGCGCGACCCGCCGGCCCGGCTACGCCTGGGCGATCGCCTGCGCTTCGTGCCGATTTCGTCCGCCGAATTCGACCGGCTCTACGAGGCGCGCCCGTGATACGCGTCCTGAAGCCCGGCGCGCTGACGCAACTGCAGGATCTGGGACGCTACGGCCACCAGCGGTACGGCGTGCCCGTGAACGGCGTCATGGATGAATGGGCGCACAGGCTGGCCAATATCCTGGTCGGCAACCCCGACGACACCGCCACGCTGGAATGCACGCTGACCGGTCCCACGCTGCGTTTCATGCGGGAGCGGCTGATCGCGTTGTCCGGCGCCGATTTGCGGGCGCGTATCGACGACATGCCGGCGCCTATGAACCAGCCCCTGCTGGTGCGGGCAGGCGCCACGCTGGCCTTCGGTGAACGCCGGCGCGGCGCCCGCGTGTACCTGGCGGTGCGTGGCGGTTTCGACGTTCCCTCGGTCATGGGCAGCCGCAGCACCTTCGCGCGCGGCGGCTATGGCGGCTTCCATGGCCGGCCGCTGGCGCGGGATGACAGACTCGCATTGTGCGCGGCCGATGCCGGCTACGCGGGCGCCACGCGGCTGCTGGTGCAGTGCGGACTGCCGTTCGTCAGCGCGGCGCAATTCGACTTGCCGGCGCTTCCCGGTAGCCTGGATGGCCTGCGCGCCATGCCGGGACCGCAATGGCAGGCCTATACGGAGGAAGCCCGGACGGCGTTCCGCGAGCAGGCCTTCCAGATCGACAGCCGCTCCGACCGCATGGGCTATCGCTTGAACGGGCCGCGGCTGGCGCTGTCCGCGCCCCTGGAAATGGTGTCGGAGGCGGTGTCCTTCGGCACGGTGCAGGTGCCGCCCGACGGCAATCCGATTGTCCTGATGGCGGATCGCCAGAGCGCCGGCGGCTATCCCAAGATTGCCTATGTCGCCAGTGTCGATCTGCCGCTGCTGGCGCAGGCCTTGCCGGGCGATGCCCTGCGTTTTTCCATGATCACGCTGGAAGAGGCGCAGGCCTTGTATCTGGAACGCGAACAGTCGCTGGAGGCGCTGCGTGCGCAGGTGACGGCCGCGATGTCGCGCGCCGGCGCGGCGTTTGACGCTTCCTGACGGGGGGATGCGGTGTTGACGCCGCCCGGCGGGTCCGAGCGGTGTCGCTGCCTTCAGCGATCGTCGTCCGTTTCGTCCGGGTCGTCGGCGGCCATGTCCGCGTTCGCGTCCACGCCGGCGCCGGCGTTCACCCGCTTGTCGCGATAGCCGGCGCTGACCAGTTCGAAGCTGAACAACCGGCAATCCAGCGCGCCGTTGTGCAGGGGAATCCGCCGCCGCGGTTTCAGGCGCATCTTCTGGGGCAGCGCCATATCGCTGGAGATGGCATCCACCTGCCATCCGGCGAATTGCCGCTTCAGGCATGCGGCCCAATCGCTCCACAGGTTCTCGTCGTGGCCTGCCTGCAGCCGCTCGCCATAGGGCGGGTTGGTGACGATCCAGCCGTGTTCGGCGGGCGCCTGCAGCGCGCGGGCGTCGCCGACCTCGAAGCGTATGCTGTCTTCCGTCAGCCAGGCGCGTTCGGCGTTGCGGCGCGCATGCTCGATGGCCTGCGGATCGATGTCGTAGCCGAACAAGGGCGTGTCCAGCTGGGGCTGGATGCGCGCCCTTGCATCGTCTTTCAGGTCCCGCCAGCGCCGGGCGTCGTGGTCGCGCAGCCGCTCGAAGGAGAAGGGCCGCGCGATGCCGGGCGGTACGCCCAGCGCGATCCATGCGGCTTCGATCAGGATGGTGCCGCTACCGCAGAATGGGTCCAGCAGCGGCGCGGCGGGATCCCAGCCCGCCAGGGCCAGCATGCCGGCCGCCAGGTTCTCGCGCAGCGGCGCTTCGCCCTTGTCCAGCCGCCATCCACGTTTGAACAGCGATTCACCGCTGGTATCCAGGTATAGCGTCGCGGTGTCGGCGGTCAGGAAGGCGTGCACGCGCGCATCGGGTCGCACGGTGTCGATGTCAGGGCGGGCGCCTTCGCGGTCCAGCAAGCGGTCGCAGATACCGTCCTTGACGCGCAAATTGCAGTACTGCAGGCTGCGCATGGGGCTTTTGATGGCGGATGTATCGACCCGCAGCGTCTGTTCGGCGCCGAACCAGCGCTCCCACGGCGTGGCATAGGCCAGGTCCAGCAGATCGTTTTCATCCTGCACCGGAGCCTGCGCGACTTGCACCAGGATGCGCGTCGCCAGCCGCGAATACAGGTTGGCCTGCTGTACGCCGGTCCAGTCGGCGCTGAAGTGCGCGCCGGCCCGGCCGGTGCGCGCGTCGTCGAAGCCCAGGGCGCGCAGTTCGATGGCCAGGACTTCTTCCAGGCCCTGGGGGCAGGGGGCGAATACCTGGAATCGCTCGCTGGCGCGCGGTCCCGGCCCGGGGCGTTTGCGCGGCCGCTCCGCCTGTTGGGCGTGTTGCGCGTGTTCCATGTCATGGGCTTGGGCGGGCGCATGGCTATCGGCCTGGCGCGGGCCGCGGCGGGCGGGAGCGCCAGCGTCCGGCCGCGCCGGTACGCGACGTTCGACGCGGTCTTCTTCCGCGCGGCCGCGCGGCGCATCCGCGGCGGCCTTCGCCGGCCTGGTCTTTTCGCGCTGTTTCTCCTGCAAGGCGACCAGTTTGGCGCGCGCGCCGCTGCGCTTGCGCTTGGCGTCCGCGGCAGGCGCGGCGGCGCCGGCCCGCTTGGTCAGGGTCAGCGTTTTGCGCGGGCGTTCGGAATCGTCAACGGACATGGAATGGATGATCTGGAGATGCTAATGCTCAGAACGGCTTGACGACGACCAGCGCCACCACGATGAACAGCAGCAGTACCGAGATCTCGTTGAACCATCGGTAGAAGGTATGGCTGCGCGTCTTGCCGCCTCGTTCGAATTTGCGCAGCATGACGCCACAGGCATGATGGTAGCCGATGATCAACAGCACGAAGAACAGCTTCGCATGCATCCAGCCGTTGCCTGGCCCCATGCCGATGCCATAGCCGATATACAGCCACAGCCCGAAAACGATGGCGATCACGGCCAGCACGGTGGTAAAGCGGAACAGGCGCCTTGCCATGCCCAGCAGCACCGTGCGCACCGCGGGTTCGTCCTGCTGCGCCAGGTTCACATAGATGCGCGGCAGGTAGAACAAACCGGCGAACCAGGAGGCGATAAAGACGATGTGCAGGGTCTTGATCCAGAGCATGGGCCGCTACCTTTGAGGAAAACCGGCATTGTAGGGCGATACGTGGCGCCGGGTAGGCGCGACCGGCGTGGGTACCGCGTGTCGGCCTTGGGCCGTCGCCAGGCCGCCTGGTGGCTAGCCCGCCGGGTAGCCAAGCCCGCCAGGTAGCCAGGTAACCGCCGGCGCTCAGCCGCGCAGCTGCCCTTCGCCCGTCAGCACCCACTTGTAGGTCGTAAGGCCTTCCAGCCCTACCGGGCCGCGCGCATGCAGGCGATTGGTGGAAATGCCGATCTCCGAACCCAATCCATATTCATAGCCGTCCGCGAACACCGTCGGCAGGTTGACGTACACCGAACTGGAATCCACCTCGCGCTGGAAGCGTTGCGCGGCACCCAGGTTTTCGGTGACGATGGCATCGGTGTGGCCCGAGCCCCAACGGCCGATGTGATCCATGGCGTCATCGAGCGAGTCGACGATGCGGATCGCCAGGATGGGCCCCAGGTATTCTTCGGCCCAGTCCGCGTCGGTGGCGGCGTGGGCGGCCGGAACCAGTTCGCGCGTGCGCGGACAGCCGCGCAGTTCGACGCCATGACGCGTCAAGGCATCGGCCAGGCGCGGCAGGATCGTATCGGCTACCGCCGCATGTACCAGCAGCGTTTCCATCGACCCGCAGACCCCGTAGCGGTAGGTCTTGGCATTGAACGCGATGGCATGGGCTTTTTCCGGATCCGCGTCGGCGTCGATGTAGACGTGGCAATTGCCGTCCAGGTGCTTGATGACGGGTACGCGGGCCTCCGCGCTGACGCGCTGGATCAGGCTCTTGCCGCCGCGCGGCACGATGACGTCGACATGTTCGGTCATGGTGATCAGCTTGCCGACCGCGGCGCGATCCGCGGTATCGACGACCTGTACCGCGTGGGCGGGCAGTCCGGCGGCATCCAGGCCCTGGCGCACGATGGCGGCCAGCGCCAGGTTGGAGCGCAGGGCCTCGCTGCCGCCGCGCAGGATGGCGGCGTTGCCGGATTTCAGGCACAGGGCGGCGGCGTCTATCGTGACGTTGGGGCGCGATTCATAAATGATGCCGATCACGCCCAGCGGCACCCGCATCTGCGCGACCCGCATGCCATTGGGCCGGATGGTCGTGGGACCTATGCTGCCCACGGGATCGGGCAGGGCGGCGACCTGGCGCAGGCCTTCCGCCATCAGGTCCAGGGTGCGGTCGGACAGGGTAAGGCGGTCCATCAGCGCCGGCGTGAGGCCGTTTTCGCGCGCCGCATCCATGTCCTGTCGGTTCGCGGCTTTGAGGGCGTCGCGGCTGTCCCCGAGGGCATCCGCCATGGCGGTCAGCGCGCGGACTTTGGCGGCGCCGCTGGCGGACATCATCAGGCGCGCGGCGCGGCGGGCGTTCTCGCCCAGGGCGAGCATGGCTTGTTCTACGGTCTGGCTGGACATGGCTATCGATGGAATCGGCATGCGCCGGGGCGGCCGGCGGTAAGCTCGTAGTGTATCCGGCGCCGGCGGCTCAGGTTTCCCGTCTGCCGGCGGCGGCTACCCGCAGCGCCAACCGGGTCATCTCTTCCCACGGATCGGCCAGGCGTCCCGGCACGGACAGCCCCTTGATGATGCGGTCGACCTCGTGCGCGTGCTGCACGGCGGCCGGCCAGGCACGCGCGGGCACGCGCGACAGCGCCTGCAGCGCCAGCCTTTCATGGGCGCCGAAAATACGCAGCTTGCGCATGACGGCGCCGCTGTCCTGTCCGCTGGCGCGGGCCTGCGCCACGCGGGCCAGGATGCGGATTTCCTCGCCCACCGCCCACAGCACCAGGGGCAACGCTTCGCCTTCGGCGCGCAGGCCGTCCAGCATGCGTACGGTGCGGCCGACGTCGCCCGCCAGCATGGCGTCGCGCAGGCCGAACACGTCGTAGCGGGCAACGTTCAGCACTGCGCGTTCCACGGCTTCGGCTTCCAGCATGCCTTCGGGATACAGCAGCCCCAGTTTCTGGATTTCCTGATGCGCCGCCAGCAGGTTGCCCTCGACCTTGTCCGCCATCCATTGCAGCGTGGCGGCATCGGCGCGCTGGTTCTGGCGCGCCAGGCGTTCGCCTATCCAGGCGGGCAATCGCCCGCGTTCGATGTTCGCGATGTCGACCAGGACGCCCCGCGCCAGCGCGGTCATCCAGCGGCTTTCGCGCGTGGCCTTGTCCAGCCGCGGCAGCCCGATCGCGATCACCGTATCGGGGTCGCCGCCGTTGGCGTCCGCCTGTTCGGCCAGGCGGGCCAGCATGTCGCCGCCAGCCTTGCCGGGCTTGCCGGTGGGGATCTTGAGTTCCAGCAGACGGCGGTCGCCGAACAGCGAGACGGTCTGGGTGGCGGCGACCACGGCGCTCCAGTCGCTGCGCGCGTCCATCACCATGGATGTGCGCTCGGTGTAGCCGGCCGCGCGCGCCGCCGCGCGCAGGGCGTCCATGGCTTCGGTGACCAGCAGCGGCTCGTCGCCGCTGATGGTGTACAGCGGCGCCAGCCGCGCCCCCGCGCGCCGCAGATGATCGGCGAAGCGGTCGGCGTCCAGGGTTTGCGCCATGGCCAACTAGAAGCTGCCGTCGTCGTCGGGGCTGGCCGGGCCGTTGGTAATGCTCGGGCGGTTCCACGGCAGCCGGTCGTTCTGCTGCGGCGTCGGTTGCGTGATGTTGTAGACGGGACCTTGCTCGTCGCCGGGCTTGGTGGCTTCCAGCTTTTGCGCGGCAAGCCGTACGTCGGGGGCCGTCAAGCGACGCACGATGCGGCTGACCAGGCTTTGTTCCATATTCCGGTACAGGCTCTCGGCCTGGCCTTCCTTGGCCTGTACGACCTGGTCGTTGTACTGCATTTCCCGATAGGCTTCGAGCGTCGTATCCGGCAGCAGGGCGCGGCCCTTGGCGTCGATGACGCGGAAGGTGAACACCAGGCCCAGTTCGTATTCTTCCACCCGGCCCTGCGCATTCAGGGAGACTTCGCGCATCGAGCGCGAGTTGCGTACCTGTTGCAGGATAGCTTCGGCGTCCTTGGGCGCGTCCACCAGCTTGGTATCCGGCGATGCCGCCGCGATGGCCCTGCGCACCTCCGCGCCGAAGCGCGAGTTCGGCGCGATGCCGATGTACAGCGAATCGAAGGGCAGGGGCGTGGTGCCCCGCATCTGGAAGCCGCACGCCGACAGCAGCGCGAGCAGGGCCAGGCCGGCGACGCGCAGCGCCCAGCCCGGGCCGCCGCGCCGCGCGCCCATCGAGCCCTTGGTTTGCCTGGCGAAATTCATGCGGTACCTCATTAACCTACGACGTTGACCAGTTTGCCGGGCACAACGATAACCCGTTTGGGCGGCCGGCCTTCCAGAAAGCGGGCCACCGCTTCGTGCGCCGCCGCCTGGGCTTCGATCTGCTCGCGCGCGGCCTGCGCCGGCACGCGCAGCGCGCCGCGCAGTTTGCCGTTGACCTGCAGCATCAGCTCCAGTTCGTCGGCCACCAGCGCGGCTTCGTCGACTTGCGGCCACGGCGCGTCCAGCAGGTCGCCGTACAGGTCCGCATAGCCGAGCTCCCACCACAGCTGCCAGGTGATGTGCGGCACGACCGGATAGAGCACGCGCAGCAGGATGCCCAGGCATTCGGCGCGCGCGGCATCGCACGCCGCATCGGCCGGCAGCTCGGCGTTTTCGATGGCGTTCAGCATCTTCATGCAGGCCGACACCACCGTGTTGTACTGGATGCGCTCGTAGTCGTAGTCGGCCTGCTTGAGCAGCGTATGGATTTCGCGGCGCAGGTCCTTGGCGGCGTTGGGCGCGCCGCGCCAGTCGACGTCGCGGGCGGCCAGGCCCGCCGCCACGGCATCGCGCCGCGACCAGGCATGCGACCACAGGCGGCGCAGAAATCGATTGGCGCCTTCCACGCCGGAATCCGACCACTCCAGCGTCTGCTCCGGCGGGCTGGCGAACATGACGAACAGGCGTGCCGTGTCGGCGCCCAGGGTGTCGATCAGCGATTGCGGATCCACGCCATTGTTCTTGGACTTCGACATGGTGCCGACGCCGCCGTAGGCGACCTCGGTGCCGTCGGACTTGCGCCGGGCGCCGACGATGGCGCCCTTGGCGTCGTAGACGTTTTCGACTTCGTCGGGCCAGAAATACTCGATGCCGCCGTGTTCGGTTTTGCGCGAATAGATGTGGTTCAGCACCATGCCCTGGCAGAGCAGTCGCGTGAACGGTTCATCGAACTTCAGCAGGCCCAGGTCGCGCATGACCTTGGTCCAGAACCGCGCATACAGCAGATGCAGCACGGCGTGTTCGATGCCGCCGATGTACTGGTCCATCGGCATCCAGTAATCATTGCGGGCGTCGACCATCGCGCCGTCGTTGCCGGGCGAGGTATAGCGCATGAAATACCACGACGAGTCGACGAAGGTGTCCATCGTGTCCGTCTCGCGGCGCGCCGGCTTGCCGCACTTGGGGCAGGCGCAGGACAGGAAGGCTTCGTTCTTCGCCAGCGGGTTGCCGCTGCCGTCCGGAATCAGGTCTTCCGGCAGGACCACGGGCAGGTCTTTTTCCGGCACCGGCAGCGGACCGCAGTCGGCGCAATGGATGATGGGGATGGGCGTGCCCCAATAGCGCTGGCGCGAAATGCCCCAGTCGCGCAGACGCCACGTGGTCTGCTTTTCGCCCAGGCCCAGGGACGCCAGGTCGGCCGCGATGGCGTCCACCGCTTCCTTGCTGCTCAGGCCGTCGTACTTGCCGGAATGGATGAGGCGGCCGTTTTGCTTGTCGGCGTACCACTCCTGCCAGGCATCGGTGGAGTACGTCTTCCCGGGCACGTCGACGACCTGGCGGATCTCCAGGCCATATTTGCGCGCGAAGGCAAAGTCGCGCTCGTCATGCGCCGGCACGCCCATGACGGCGCCGTCGCCGTAGCTCATCAGCACATAGTTGCCGACCCATACGTCGACGGGCTGGCCGGTCAGGGGGTGCGTCACCGACAGGCCGGTGGGCAGGCCTTCTTTTTCCCGGGTGGCCAGTTCGGCTTCCGTGGTGCCGCCGAGTTTGCAGCGTTCGATGAATTCGGCCAGCTCCGCGTTGTCGCGGGCGGCCAGCGTGGCCAGCGGGTGCTCCGGCGCCACCGCGCAGAAGGTCACGCCCATGATGGTGTCGGCGCGGGTGGTAAAGACGTAAAGCCTGCCGTCCTGCACCAGCTGGCCGGACTCGTCGCGTATGTCATGCGTGAAGGCAAAACGCACGCCTTCGCTCTTGCCTATCCAGTTTTCCTGCATCAGGCGCACGCGCTCGGGCCATCCGGGCAGGCCGGTCTTGACTTGTTCGAGCAGTTCTTCGGCGTAATCCGTAATGCGCAGGTAGTAGCCGGGGATCTCGCGCTTTTCCACCAGCGCGCCGGAGCGCCAGCCGCGGCCGTCGATGACCTGTTCATTGGCCAGCACGGTCTGGTCCACCGGGTCCCAATTGACCACCTGGGTTTTGCGGTAGGCGATGCCTTTTTCCAGCATCTTCAGGAACAGCCACTGGTTCCACTTGTAGTACGCCGGGTCGCAGGCGCTCATTTCGCGCGACCAGTCGATCGCCAGCCCCATCGCCTGCATCTGCTTCTTCATGTAGGCGATGTTGTCGTAGGTCCACTTGGCGGGCGGCACCTTGGACTTGATGGCGGCATTTTCCGCCGGCATGCCGAAGGCATCCCAGCCCATGGGCATCAGCACGTTGTAGCCGCGCATGCGCAGTTGCCGCGCCATCATGTCATTGATGGTGTAGTTGCGGACATGGCCCATGTGCAATTTACCGCTGGGGTAGGGCAGCATGGAGCACGCGTAGAACTTCGGCTTCTCGGCGCCGCTGGCATTGCGGGCGTGTTCACTGACGCGATAGACGTCGTTACTGCGCCAGACGTCCTGGGCGGCGGCTTCGACGGCATTGGGGTTGTAGCGTTCCTGCATGGGCTCGGTGGGATCTGGATGGATCGATAACGAATAAAGGGCCGGCCCGCCGGCGGCAGGGGGACGGTCAAAACCCTTGATTATAGGTTCTGCAACCCGAAGGCAGGCGCGGCGAGCGCTCGGCTTCGCCTTAAACGCCTGCCCGGGCGTAATAGTTGCTGGCAAATGGCCTGGCATTTTGTGTCGCGTGGCGAGCATATACGGCCGCCTCGGCACATGGCGTCACTTTCGTACCAGCGGGCATGCGCATTGCAGCCCGTCGGGCTCGTGAATCCACCTCCACCGACAAGGGGTTCGATATGACCGACAGCCAGGACCAGAAACCAGCACGCAAGCCACGCGGTTTCGCCGCGATGGGCCCGGAATTCCAACGCGAGATCGCGGCGCAGGGCGGCCGGGCGGCGCACCGCCTGGGCAAGGCGCACCGTTTTACTTCGCAGGAAGCGCGCGCGGCCGCCACCAAACGGCACGCGGCGCGCCAGGCGCAGCATACGGGTTCGGCGGAATCCGGCGGCGCCACGGCCGACCCGACCAAGGAACGTTGAGGGTTCGGCCCGCCACGGGCGGTGCGGCCCGTGGCCTTCGCAGGCCGGCCCGTAGGGGCGGAAGCGCCGGGCGTTTGAAACGCCGATCCTTGAACGGGACTTGACTCTCAGCCGCCGTTCAAGGGATCGGCAGCTTCAAGGTGCGGGTGTCGGGGTCGGCTTCGAAGCCGGTCACGGCGAATTCCCGTGACTCCATGAATCCGTCGGCGTGGAAGCGCACGTGCGTCGGCACCCAGGAAAAATCGGCGAGCGAGGCGACGTCCACGCCGCTGACCAGCAGATAGCCCGGCGCCGTTCCGTCGTCCCTCGACGGCGGTATATCGCTGGGCGATTGCCACGATACGGACTCGCAAGGCACGTCGGCGTGACGCTCCGGCTGGCCGGGGTATGCGCGGGTGATGAAGGTGATTGCACGGGTATTCCAGTGTTCCATGGCATGTCTGTGAAGGACGCCCGGCGGGCGGGCAACGCCGGGCAGGCGGCAATCAGCGTACCCGCGCCGGGATGACCTCGCTTCCGCCAAATAAATCGCTTGCAATTAGATTGTGTGCGATTTAATATTCTTCCCAGGCGCAGAACCGCCGACCATTCCGGATCAAGAGCACAACCCGGCCAGCGGCCATCCGGCCCGGCCCAACGACCGCAAGGAGTTCGCCATGTCCATCGAAAAAGTCCTGTACCGTGCCCAAGCCACCGCCAACGGAGGCCGCGACGGCCGCGCCCGTTCCTCCGACGGCGTTCTCGACATCCAGCTCAGCACCCCACGCGAACTGGGTGGCGCCGGCGGCCCCGGCACCAATCCCGAACAGCTTTTCGCCGCCGGGTACTCGGCCTGCTTCCTGGGCGCCCTGAAGTTCGTCGCCGGCAAGGAAAAAGTCGCGCTGCCCGCTGAAACCAGTATTACCGGTTCCGTCGGCATCGGCGCCATCCCGACCGGCTTCGGTATCGAAGTCGAACTGCGCGTCTCCATCCCGGGGCTGGACCCCGCGCAGGCCCGCCAACTGGTCGACAAGGCCCACGTTGTTTGCCCGTACTCGAACGCGACGCGCGGCAACATCGACGTGACCCTGACGGTCGTTTAAGCATCCTTGCGGCACCGGCCGCCCGGCGGGCGGCCGGGCTGGCATATGGATCGCACACGATTTAATATGTCCGCCATGTCACACACTCCCTCTTCGCGGGGCGATGCCGCCTTGCTGCTGGAAAACCAGCTTTGCTTTGCGCTGTATTCCACCAGCCTGGCCATGAGCAAGGTTTACCGCAAGCTGCTGTCGCAGTTGGACCTGACCTATCCCCAGTATCTCGTGATGCTGGTGCTGTGGGAACAGGATGGCTTGACGGTGTCGGCGATAGGGGAACGGCTGTTCCTGGATAGCGCCACGCTTACTCCATTGCTGAAACGGCTGGAGGCCGCCGGCCTTGTGCAGCGCGCCCGCGATGCGCGGGACGAGCGACAGGTCATCGTGTCATTGACCGAACAAGGGCGGCAGTTGAAGAACAAGGCGCGCGCGGTGCCGCCGGGCGTCGCGGCCGTGGCGCATTGCAGCGTGGCCGACGCCGGCGCCATGATCAAGCGGCTGGATGCCCTGCGCGCGGCCTTGCAGGAAGCTACATGCCGATAGCCAAGCAGAATACCCAGGCCAACCTGGCCTACCAGGAGCTGAAGAAACGCATCTTGATGGGATTCTTCGGCGCCAGCGATCGCCTGCGGGAAATCGAGGTGGCCGAGCTGCTGAATATGGGGCGCACGCCGGTGCGCGAAGCGCTCAAGCGCCTGGAAGACGAGGGCCTGCTGACGCACGAGCCGCGCCGCGGGCTGGTGGTGACCTCGCTGGACCAGCAGTCGGTCACCGAGCTGTACGCCATGCGCGAACTGCTGGAAGGCGGCGCCGCCCGTTTCGCGGCCAAGCACGCCAGCGAAGCGGAGATCGACAACATGGCCCACATCCTGGAAGAAGGCAAGCAGGGCGGTGATCCGGTCGCGGCCAATCTGGCGTTTCATCAGTCCATCTACGGCGCCGCGCACAATAAATTTCTGATCCGCGCGCTGCGGTCGCTGACGGATTCCACCTATCTGTTGGGGCGTAGCACGCTGGAAATGGCGGGACGGCCCGAAGCCGCGCATGGCGAGCATCGCGCCATCTACGAGGCCATCCGCGACGGCGATCCGGCGCGGGCCGAGCAGGCGGCGCGCGAACATATCCGCAATGCCTTGCTGGAACGGCTGAAGATATTGCGGTCCAAGCAGGCGCCCGGCAACTGATCGATCGCGCCGGTCGTCCCTTCAGTCGTAAAGGGCGAGCGGATTTTCCCGCAGGATGCGCTGGAAATCCGCATCGCCGACCGAATCCCGCAGCAGCGCCACCAGATCGCCGTAAGGCATGGGCCGTCCATGCGCGGGATCGAAGAACCACGTGTGCGGCCAGTCGGATGCCCATACGATGCGTTCGGGGTAGCGCCGCGCCAGCTCGCGCAGCAGATCGCCGAAGTGCGCTCGCCATGTGGCGACGGGATAGCCATAGCGATAGAAACCCGAGGCTTTGAGCCAGACCCGGCCGGTATCCAGCAGCCGGAATACCGCCTCGCGGATAGCGGCGTATTCCGGGCCGTCCGCCGCGCCGCCCAGGTGGTCTACCACGACATTGGGGCCGCCTTCTGCGCGTACCGCGTCGTACACCTGGCTCAGTGTCTCAGGCGCGACGAAGAACTGCGCATGCCAGCCCGCGTCGCGCAGACGCGGCGCAAGGCGGGCATAGCCCGCGATGCCGTTTCCGCTGCCCGACACGGCGTTGAAACGCACGCCGCGGGCGCCTCGCTCGCGCCAGGCCAGGAATTCCGTTTCCGTGGTCGCGTCGGGTAGGACCAAGACGCCGCGCGCGCGCCCCTTCGATTCGTCCAGCGTGTCCAGCAGCAGGCTGTTGTCCATGGCATAGACGCTGGGCTGGATCAGAACAAAGCGTTCGATGCCGTGCGGCGCGCCGACGGCGGACATGTCCTGCCAGGTCCGCACCGGCGGCGTGTAGTGCGACCCGGGCGCCAGCGGGCGGCGCGCCGCGTCGTCGAATACGTGGGTATGGCAATCCCAGGCGGGCAGGGTGGCGGGTGACATGTGGCTGGACTCCGTGATGGGGATCAATGAGGGAAGCCAGGGCCCGATGGCCTCGGATGCAGGCATCGGGTCCCGATGGCCGGGCGGCGTCAGTCCAGCCGCACCCCGGTTTCCTTGATGATTTCCTGATAACGGCTACGTTCGCCCGCCAGGAATTGCGTGAACTGCTCCACGGTGTTCGGCTTCACCACCGCGCCTTCGGCCTCCAGCCTCTGCTTGGTCTGCGGGTCCGCGATGATGGCGTTGACCTCGGTATTCAGCTTCTGGATGACATCCGCCGGCGTTCCCTTGGGCGCGAACAGCCCACCCCAGAGGCTGAAGGAAAAGCCCGGCAGCCCGGATTCCGCCACGGTGGGCACCTTGGGCAGGGCCGGCGAGCGTTCCAGCGTGGATACGGCGATGGGCTTGAGCGTGCCGCTCTTGAAATGCGGCAGTACGCCCGGCGCGCCGGAGAAGAACATATCGACGTGGTTGCCCAGCAGATCGCTCAGCGCCGCCCCGCCCCCTTTGTAAGGCACGTGGGTCAGTTTGGCGCCGGTCTTCATGGCCAGCGCCGCGGCGGCCAGGTGCCCCGGCGTACCGGTGCCCGAGGAGGCGTAGTTATAACCCTGCGAGCGCTGCTTGCTCTGGGCCACCATCTCCTGCAGGGTATTGAAGGGCGCCGACGGGTGGGCCGACAACACCAGCGGGGAATCGCCGACCAGCACGACGGGCAGCAGATTTTCCGGCTTGTAGTTGAGCGTGGTGGACAGCAGCGGCGTGACGATGATTTCGCCGGTTTGTCCCAAGAGCAGGATGCTGCCGTCCGCCGGCGCGTCGGAGACGTAGCGTGCGCCGATGGCCCCGCTGGCGCCGGGGCGGTTTTCAACGATGAAGGTCTGGCCCAGCCGGCTGGTCAGTTTCTCGGCGATCAGGCGCGCGAACACGTCGCCGGAGCCGCCCGGCGCGTACGGCACGATGATGCGCACGGTCTTGTCTGGATAGGCGGCTTGCGCGCCGGCATGCAGTCCCAGTGTCGCGGCCGCGCAAACGGCGGCGGCCAGCAGGCCGCGCCTGGTCCGGTGGAATGGCTTCATCGAGTGTCTCCTAAAGTGGCCGCGCGCGGCCGCAAATGGTGAAAGCTATGGATCTGCCGGGCCGGGGCGGCCACCGGCCGCCAAGCCGGCGTTGAATCTCGGTTTGGTTTTTATATATTTTTGCATACATAAATATGTAGAACAAACGGGCGAGGGCGCCGGCCTCGTGGCGAGGAGGCGCGTCCTACCGGCCCACGCTGCGCAGGCGCAGCAGCGACTGGTAGACCTCGTTCAGGCCGCTGTGCAGGCGCTTGTCGCGCCGGATGACCACGGCGAGCGTTCTATGCAGCGGTGGGCTCAATGGGCGCACCGCGACGTCCGGGCGCCGTGCCTCCCCTCGTACCGCAAGACCGGGCAGGATCGCGCAGCCCAGGCCCGCCGCTACCAGGCCTTTGATGGCTTCCACGCTGCCCAGCGACATGACGGGCGCCAGGCCGGGACCGTGTCGGCCGGACCACTCGTCCGTGATGCGGCGCGTGTTTCCGCCGGGCTCGAACAGCAGCACCGGTTTATCAGCCAAGGCCTGCGCGGAAATGCGTCGCGGCAGCGGCATCCCGGAAGGGGCGAGCAGGAAAAATTCATCTTTCAGTACGGGCGTGACTTCCAGCGCCCGGCCCGCGGCCGGCAGGGTAACGAGCCCGATATCCAGCATGTTTTCTTCGATCTGTTTCACGACATCCGCGGTATTGCCCGTGGTGACCGTGATCGCCAGTTGGGGAAACCGCTGCCGCAGGTCCTTGAGTATGGGCGGCAGCAGGAAGATGCAGGCGGTGGCTCCGGTGCCGAGCCGCACCGGGCCGCTCGGGCTGCTGGCGCGGCGCGCCACCGCGTCGATGGCGGCGTCGACAGCGTCCTCGATGCGCGCCGCGTGGGCGAGCAGGTCGGTCCCCGCGGCGGTGGGACTGGCCTTGCGGCCTACGCGGTCGATCAGCGGCACGCCCAAGCTGCGCTCCAGCTGCCGTATCTGCTGGCTTACCGCTGGCTGCGATATACCCAGCCGCTCGGCCGCCGCGGAAAAACTGCCATGTCGCACGATCAGGACAAAGGTGCGCAGATAGTCCAGGTTCAGGTTTTTCATAAAAGAATTGCTTATGCGCTGCATAAGAGCATAAAGCTTAATTTATGGGCTGAGGTGCGGCATGATTTGCGTGAGACGATTTGCGCGGCGGGGCGTATATGACTGGCGATTCACAGGGAAGGGCATGCGGAGGCTCGCAAGGCCTTTTGATACGGGATGCACGGCCGGACGACATGGCCTGGATTCAGGCGATCTACGCGCATCACGTTACGCAGGGGCTCGCGTCTTTTGAGTTGTCTCCGCCGTCCGTGGAGGAAATGGCGGCGCGTCGAACCGCGGTGCTGCGCAATGGCCTTCCTTATCTCGTGGCCGAGATCGGCGGGTGCGTGGTGGGCTACAGCTATGCGACCGCGTATCGGCCGCGTCCCGCTTATCGCTACACCGTGGAGAACTCCGTTTATGTGGCGCCGGACTGCGCCGCCAGGGGTATCGGTACCGCCTTGTTGGGAACGCTGATACAGCGTTGCGAGGAAGGTCCATGGCGTCAGATGCTGGCTGTCATCGGCAATAGCCGCAATGCCGGATCGATCGCGCTGCATCGCAGGATGGGCTTCGAGCCGGTGGGCACCCTGAAGGCCGTCGGTTTCAAGTTCGGGCAATGGGTCGATACGGTGTTGATGCAGCGGCCGCTTGGCGAGGGTTGCACCAGTGCGCCGGCCGACGCGGACGAGGTCGCGCGGTGATCGCGCCCCATACCGTTATCTGCCTGGCGCTATCTCAGCTGATCTCCTGGGGCGTTTCCTATTATCTGATCGGCGGGTTCGGGCCCGCCATCGCCGCCGACTTGCGGTGGAGCGCCGACGCCATCCACGGCGGATTCGCGCTGGGCCTGCTGGTCATGGGCCTGGCGTCGCCGCTGGCGGGACGGCTTATCGACCGCTATGGCGGACGGACGATGATGGCCGCGGGCTCCGTCCTCAACGCCGCCGGATGCGGGGTATTGGCAAGCGTACACACGCCGGCCGCCTACATCGTCGCCTGGCTGTGCCTGGGCTTGGGAATGCGGCTCTCGCTGTACGACGCGGCCTTCGCGGCGCTGGCGCGCCTCGGCGGTCCGTCCGCCAGAAAGGCCATGGCCCAGATTACCCTGCTTGGCGGCCTGGCTTCCACGGTATTCTGGCCGCTCGGCCATCTGCTGTCGGAGCAGCTGGGATGGCGCGGCGCCCTGGCGGTGTATGCCGCGCTGTCGCTGCTCGCGATCCCGCTGTATTTCGCCATTCCCGCGTCCCGCCATGACCAGGCGCCGCCGGGAAGTCCTCACGCGGCGCCCGTGGCAGGGATGGCGGGCGGTGCCCGGTTGAAATGGGCGGCGGGGCTTTATGTGCTGTTGATCACATTGGCCAATTTCCTCAACGCGGGGATGTCCGCCCATATGATCGCCATCCTGGGCGGGCTGGGGCTGGGCGCATCGCTTTCCCCATGGGTGGCAGCATTGCGGGGCGTCGGCCAATCGCTCGCACGATTTTGCGAGATCCTGTCAGGCGGGCGCCTCGATCCGCTGAAGCTGAACCTCTATGCCTGTCTGGTGATGCCGATGGCATTCCTGGCGGCCACCTACGCCGGTACATCGGACATCGCGGCGATCTTCTCCATGTTCCTCTACGGAGGATGCACGGGCATTCTTACGATTACGCGCGGAACGCTGCCGCTTGTGCTGTTCGACCATCGCGTGTACGGGGCGCTGGTCGGCAAGCTGATCGCGCCGGCATTCATGTTGTCCGCGGCGGCGCCGGTCGTCTATGCCTCTTTGATGGAACGCTTGGGCGACCGTTGGGGCTTGTACCTGTCCATCGCCTGCTCGGCCGCCATGCTGGCCGCCGGCTTGCTGCTCTGGCTATCCTTCGGGCCGCGCTCCGGGCGAGGCAAGGCGGCCTGACGGAAAGGGCGTGCGTGCCGCATGCTCCTACAAGACCCACTTCATGGTGGATTCCTTCAGTTTGATTCCACCGCCGGACCGCGGACTTCGACTGTGGGGCCGGCCCCGCTACGGCAGGGCAGCGGCGAACGCCGGCGGGAATGCGGTCGGGCGCAAACACGTTAGCGGTATCATTTCCGGTTGACACCGGCCCGGCTGGCGCGCATCTGCGCGCGGCTCGCCGGTACGAGGGACTCGCGCCATGACGGCCCGGATAATCATAGGAGAGAGAGTGTGAGCAACCCCACAACCGCCATCACGGGCGAAATCCTGATCGGCCAGCGCGCCGTCGACAATGGCCAGCGAACGCTGAACGCGGTGAACCCCGCGACGGGTGAGAAGCTGCAGCCCAGCTTCGCCCAAGCCGGCGCCGCCGAGGTCGACGAGGCTTGCGCCCTGGCCTGGGAGGCCTTCGACGCCTATCGCGAAACGTCGCTGGAAAGCCGCGCGCGATTCCTCGAAGCGATTGGTGAACAGATCATGCAACTCGGCCAGCCGCTGGTCGACCGCGCGGTTGCCGAAACCGCGCTGCCCGCGGCCCGCATCGAAGGCGAGCGGGCTCGCACCGTGGGCCAGTTGCGGCTGTTCGCGCAGGTCGTGCGCGCCGGCGAATTCCTGGACGTGCGTGTGGATCCCGCCATGCCGGATCGCCAACCCCTGCCGCGTCCGGACCTGCGCCTGCGCAATATCGCCCTTGGCCCGGTCGCCGTATTCGGCGCCAGCAATTTCCCCTTGGCATTCTCGGTCGCGGGCGGCGATACGGCTTCCGCGCTGGCGGCCGGCTGCCCGGTGGTGGTGAAGGGCCATCCCGCCCATCCCGGCACGGGCGAGCTGGTGGGACGCGCCATCCAGGCGGCGGCGCGCGAATGCGGCATGCCGGAAGGCGTTTTTTCGCTGCTGCTGGGCGGTATCGAAACGGGCGCGGCCCTGGTGCGCGATGAGCGCATCAAGGCGGTGGGCTTTACCGGCTCTCGTGGCGGCGGCCTGGCGCTCGTGGATGCCGCGTCCAAGCGCCGCGAGCCGATTCCGGTCTTCGCCGAGATGAGCAGTATCAATCCGGTATTCCTGTTTCCCGCCGCCCTGGCCGCTCGCGCGGAAGACCTGGGCAAGGCCTTTGTTGCGTCGCTGACGATGGGCTCCGGGCAGTTCTGCACGAATCCCGGCATTGTCGTGGCGCTGGAAAGTCCCGATCTGGATCGTTTCCTGAAGGCGGCCGATGCGGCCTTGTCCGCGCACGTGCCCTCGGCCATGCTGACGCCCGGGATCCACGGCGCCTATGAAAAAGGCGTGCAGGCGCTGGAGAAGGCCGACGGCGTGCGCGTGTGCGGACGCGGCGGCGCCGGCGAAGGCCCGAATCGCGGGCGCGCGGCGCTGTTTTCAACCAGCATAAGCAATTTCCTTGAGCAGGAGTCGTTGCAGCAGGAGGTCTTCGGTGCGTCCAGCATGGTGGTGCGCTGCAAGTCGGTCGACGATATGCGCGATATCGCCGAACACATCGAAGGCCAGTTGACCGTCACGCTGCATCTGGACGAAGCGGACTACGAGTTGGCGCGCGGCCTGGTGCCGGTGCTGGAGCGCAAGGCGGGCCGGATACTGGCCAATGGCTGGCCCACCGGCGTGGAAGTGGCGCATGCCATGGTCCACGGCGGACCGTTCCCGGCGACGTCGGACAGCCGCTTCACGTCGGTCGGTACGCTGGCGATCCGGCGTTTCCTGCGTCCGGTGAGCTATCAGGCGCTGCCGCCGCAGCTGTTGCCGGAGGCCCTGCGTCCGGAAAACCTGGGCCGCGTACCGCGCCTGGAGGATGGCAAGCGCCTGCTGCCGTAGCTGTAGCGGGGCCGCCGTCAGTGCGCGGCGGCGCCGCGCTGGCTGACCTGGTCCGGCCAGTCGGCCATGGCGGGGGTTGAGGTACCCACTCCCGGCCTTGCCTCGCGCACGGGATGTCCATCGGTGGCCGATGGATTCGTCGCAATCCCCGATACGGCGCTGGCGCCCGATGGCGCTCCCGTATTCTGCGTGCCGGTAGCCGCGGGCGCGGCGCCTGGGCGGGCGGCGCGCAGCCGGCTCGTCAGGCCCGTATCAGGTCGCGGGGTCGGCCTGGCTGGCGTTGCAACCGGATGGGCCGCGTCCGCCGCGGGACCTGCGCCATCGCCTTGCCCGGCGGCTTTTCCCCCGGCAGCCGCCGCCGCGGCACTGCCGGCGGCAGCGGCATCGGTTCCCGTCGAGCTACGTGCCGATTGCACGCGCAGCCTTCGTATCTGCTCGTCCAGCGGCTGCAGCCGGGCGCCGGTGGCGTAGACGAAACGATCCATGGTCAAGCGGCCATCGACGTGTCCGGTATAGCCCAGGTAGATGCCCAGCGTGGACTGATGGTCCAGATTCCGGTATTCGATGGTGCCGAACGGGGTCGGCACTTGCAGGCGCGGAAAAGCCGACGCCAGCGCTTCGCGATCCGGCGTTCCCGCGCGCTTCAGCGCTTCGGTGATCGAACGCAGCGCGGAGTAGCCGAGCACCGCCGCCATGCCGGGCGCATCCCCATAACGATCACGATAGGCTTGTAGGAAAGCCTGGTTTTCCAGCGTATCCACCGCATCGCGGGGATAGCCTGTAATGATCCAGCCATCGGGGATGGCGGCGCTTGACGCCTCGTCCAGCGCGCCCAGGTTCTCAGGGTCGCCCATGAATAGCG
Source organism: Bordetella sputigena (assembly GCF_965137885.1). Lineage (NCBI taxonomy): Bacteria > Pseudomonadati > Pseudomonadota > Betaproteobacteria > Burkholderiales > Alcaligenaceae > Bordetella > Bordetella sputigena. Next base: position 59,404 of record NZ_CBCSCA010000004.1, on the reverse strand, counting down.
ATACGACCCCAAGGCCATTGAACAGATTGGCCGCCGCGCCTGCCCGTACCAGCGCCGCCAGTTGCTGGCCGGTCAGCATGTTGAAGATCGCCTCCGGCCTGGCCGCGCTCAATGCGGCGACGGTGGCCACGGCGTCGAATTTCCCCGCCGGCACCGCGATCTCATCAACGAATTCGGTTTTCGATTGGAAGGTTTTGACCAGTCCCTTGAAGGCTTCCGCCGTCGCGCGGTCGGATTCGGTGTCCTGATAGACCAGCGCCCAGCGCAGCTTGCGCAGGCCCAGCGCTTTCGGCGCGACGGCGGCGGCTTGCATCCATGCGCCGGGCCGCAGGCGGAAGGTATAGCGGTTGCCGTCCTGCCAGGTCAGGCGCTGGCTCAGGGGCGCCACGGCCAGATACGGCACCTTCGCGGTATCGGCATAGCGGGACAGCGCCAGGCCGACTTCCGACGAATAGCCGCCGAACAAAGCCACCGCGCCGTCCTTGTCCACCAGCGCCTGGGCGGCCTGCACGGCATCATCGGGGCTGCCGCGATCGTCACGCGAGCGGACTTCCAGTTTGCGGCCCAGCACGCCGCCGTCGGCGTTGATCTGCTCCAGCGCCAACGTCCAGCCGCGGCGGTAGTCTTCCGAGAACGCCGGCAGCGTCTTGTAGGTATTGATTTCGCCGATCCGCAAGGGCGGTGGCGGCGGGGCGGGGCGCGCGGCCTTGCCGGCAGGCGCCGCGTATGCCGCCTGCGACGCGATGAGCATCGCGCAGGCCAGCACTGCGCGCCCCAGCATCACCCACGAAACGGCGGACGTGGTGGATCCGCCGCCGAACGGCGAGCGCGGCCGCAAGGCGGACCCACGAAAAAAAGCCGACATTGCTGTCGGCTTCTTCGCGTGGAAACCCGGTTTCATTCGCATGTTCGCTGATCGTCGCGGTAGCGGCGGGGCGGTCGGCGCGATGGTTCCGGCGGCTCGATTACTTGAGCTTGGTTTCCTTGTAGTCCACGTGCTTGCGCGCGACCGGATCAAACTTCTTGATCAGCATCTTTTCCGGCATCGTGCGCTTGTTCTTGGTCGTGGTGTAGAAGTGTCCCGTGCCGGCGGTCGACTCGAGCTTGATCTTTTCGCGGTTGCCTTTGGCTGCCATGTCGTACTCCTGGATAGTCTGAGGGCGGGGATGGCTTAGATCGCTTCGCCGCGGGCGCGCAGTTCGGCCAGAACGGCGTCGATGCCCTTCTTATCGATGGTGCGCAGGGCCTTGGTGCTGACGCGCAGCGTGATCCAGCGGTTTTCGCTTTCGACGAAGAAACGACGCGACTGCAGGTTGGGCAGGAAGCGGCGCTTGGTCTTGTTGTTGGCGTGGGAAACGTTGTTGCCCACCATCGGGCGCTTGCCCGTCACTTGGCATACGCGTGCCATAAATGCACCTCAAAAAATTCAATGCTTGCCGCGTATGGCCTGGGGACGGGAGCTTAGCCGCCGGTTCCCTTTGTGTTGCTTGTGCTGGGTTGCCGGCCATCCCGTATTTCAAGGATGTCGGGCCGATGGTCATATTGCCACGCGGCCCAAGTGCTTGTGCCCGCCGCCCCTGCTGGCCGCAGTAGTACATCACTGCCGGGAGTACCGACTGCTGTACGTCCTGCTACGCGTCCGCGGGGTGGAAGTGCCGGCTACAAAGCATAGTAGCGGCACGGGTAAATTCGTAAGCCAGCGATTCTACTACGAAAAATCGTTGGGCATCAAGCCCCCGTGCCGGCGGCCGCCGGCCGGGCCGCGCCCGTCCGGGCGACGCGTCCGGCCAGCCAGGACAGGCAGGCGCAGGCGGCCAGTACGCCCGTCAGCGGCAGCGGCGTGTCATCCTGCCACAGGCTGACGCACAAGCCCGCCAGCGCGCCGCAGGACAACTGCAGCGTGCCCAGCAGCGCGGAGGCCACTCCCAGACGCTTGCCCTGCTCGGCCAGGGCCAGCGCCGCGGAATTCGGATTCACGAAGCCCTGGCTGCTCATGTAGCCGATCAGGCAGACCATCAGCAAGGGCAGCGTCATCCACCCCGCCAGCGTCAGCAGCACGCTGGCCAGGCTCGCCAAAGCCAGGGTGACCAGGGCGCGGCGCTGCAGGGTCTGCGGCGCCATGCGGCCCAGCAGCCGCGCGCTGACCTGCGACCCGACGATCAGGCCGGCGGCGTTCAGGCCGAAGAGCAGGCCATAGTGCTGCGGGTCGACGCCGTACAGTTCGATGAACACGCGCGGCGATCCGACGATGTACGCGAACATGCCGGCCTGCCCCAGGCCGCCCGCGAGGCTGTGCGCCATGAACTTGCGATGCCGCAGCAGTTCGCCGTAGTTGCGCGCGATGGTGCGCCAATGCAGCCGTACCACGCGTTCGGGCGGCAGCGATTCCTTCATGATGAACAGCATGGCCGCCATCAGCGCGACGCCCGCGGCCAGCATCAAGCCGAATATTCCCCGCCATCCCGTCAGCAGCAGCAACTGACCGCCCACCAGCGGCGCGAGTATCGGCGCCAGGCCCATGATAAGCAGCAGTAGCGACAAGGCGCGCGCCGCTTCCTGGGTGTCGTAGTGGTCGCGTATCACCGCGCGCGGGATCACGACGCCGGCCGCCCCGCCCAGTGCCTGTACGGCGCGCCATGCCGTCAGGCTTTCGATATCGACGGCCAGCGCACATCCCAGCGACGCGATGATGTACAGCGATAGTCCCACCAGCAGCGGCGGCTTGCGTCCATAGCGGTCCGCCAGCGGCCCATAGAAAACCTGCGCCGCCGACAGCCCCAGCAGATAGGCCGCCATGGTGCGCTCCACATCGCCCTGGCCGACATTCAGGCCCGTCGCGATGGCGGGAAAAGCGGGCAGATAAAGGTCGATGGAAAACGGCCCGATCGCGGTCAGCGCACCCATCAGGAGAAGCCATCCGGGCAGGCCGCGCGTGGGCAGGAAAGAGGACATTTATTTACGTTTGCCTGAATGGCGGAGGCGTGGAAGGGGAATGCGTCCTCAAAATGTAACATGTGGAGCCGCGGTTCAAATCGGAAACAAATTCCGATAAAGTCCGCAGGTTATTTCTTACGAGGCTGACTGTCGTGAATCCTGTGTTGTCTGCGGTGGGACGCAAACTGGAGTCCGTTTCGATCCCGGTCCAACTGGAAATGCCGGACGGCGCCAAAGTCGGTGCGCCGAATCCCAAGGTCAAGTTCGTCGCGCGCAGCAAGGCCGCGCTGGCGCATCTGGCGGCGGGGGAGGTCGGCATCCTGGGCCAGGACTATGTGGAAGGGCTGGTGGACATACAGGGCAATATGCATGATGTGATGCGCGCGGCCGCCGAACTGCTGCCCAATTCGCCGGTGCAGGCCGAGCGCACCACCTGGCTGCAGGGCCTGATGCGCCGCATGGTTTCGGTGCAGCGGCATTCCGTCGAGCGCGACGCCAGGCAGATCGAATTCCATTACGACCTTTCCGACGATTTCTATGCGCTATGGCTGGATCCGCGCCGCGTGTATTCCTGCGCGTATTACCGCACGCCCGATATGACGCTGGCCCAGGCGCAGGAAGCCAAGCTGGACCATATCTGCCGCAAGCTGCGTTTGAACGCGGGCGAGCGTTTTCTGGATGTGGGCGCGGGCTGGGGCGGCCTGCTGTTGTGGGCGGCGGAAAACTACGGCGTCGACGCCACGGGTATTACCCTGTCGCGCAACCAGCACGCGCATGTGAATCGCCTGATCCAGGAAAAAGGCCTGCAGGGCCGTGTGCGCATGGAATTGCTGGATTACCGCAAACTGGACGAGAGCAAGCCTTACGACAAGATTTCGTCGGTGGGCATGTTCGAGCACGTGGGCCGCGCGCAGTTGCCCGACTACTTCGCCAAACTGCGCCGCCTGGTGCGGCCCGGCGGCCTGATCATGAATCACGGCATCACCGCGGGCGGTGTCCATAATGCCCAGCTGGGCAGCGGCATGGGCGACTTCATCGAAAAGTACATTTTCCCTGGCGGCGAACTGACGCACATCAGTAATGTGATGGCGGCAATGGCCGAAGGCGGTCTGGAGGCGACGGACGTCGAGAATCTGCGCCCACACTATGCGCGCACCTTGTGGGCCTGGAGCGACAGCCTGGAAGCGCAACTGGACGCCGCCGCCCGCATCCTGCCCGGCGAGCAGGGCGCGAAATCGCTGCGCGCCTATCGCTTGTACCTGGCGGGCTGCGCCATGGCCTTCGAGCACGGCTGGATCGCCCTGCATCAGGTATTGGGCCAAAGGCTGGCTACCGGTCGTGCCGATGAGCTCGATCATCCGGCCGATCTTGCCTATCCCTGGCGGCGTGATTACATGTACACGGGTACACCGGCCTGAGAGCGTCGCGCGCGCGGCCCGGCGCCATGCGGGCGACGGACGCCACGCTACGGGGCGCGCACAACCGTATACCATAGCGTAGTGCGTCCGTTGCGGCGTCCGCCGGGCCCGCGCCATCACGGAACGCCGCCCGCGGGGCGGCGTTTTCCTTCCCACAGCGACATCGCGGAATTCCCATGCCCATTCTTCATGTCCATGTTTTGTCCGGCTGGTCCGCCGGCCGGAAATCATCGTTGCTGAACGCGGCCACGCAGGCGGTCGTCGACAGCCTGGGCGCGCCGCTGCGCAGCGTGCGCATCATGCTGCATGAAGTCGCGCCCGAGCACATCATCGTCGGCGGCCAGATCGGCAAGCAGTCGGTGGTGTATCACGTGCATCTGATCAGCGGCCGCACGGAAGACCAGAAGAACGCGCTGTACCAGGCCCTGAACCGCGCCGCGTGCGAAGCGCTGGGCGTATCGGGCGACGATGTGCGCGTGCTGCTGGACGACATACCGAATACCGATATGGGCATGGCCAACGGGGTCAGTGCCAAGGCGGCAGGACGTTAAGGCGCGGACGCAACGGGTGCGCGGGCATCCGCTGCCCGCGCCCCGTATACCGCCGCATCGCGTGCCGCCGCATTGAATGCGGCGGCACGGAAGACCAGCGTTTACAGGAGAGCCATCATGAAAGAAGTCATCATTGCCGCCGGCGCGCGTACCGCGGTGGGAACCTTCGGCGGCGCGCTCAAGGATGTGCCGCCCATCGACCTGGCCAGCACGGTGATCCGCGAGGCCCTGGCCCGTGCCGGCGTCGACGGCGGGGAAGTCGGCCACGTCGCCGTGGGCCACGTCATCAATACCGAACCGCGCGATATGTACCTGTCGCGCGTCGCCGCCCTGAATGCCGGCATCGACAAGGGAACCCCGGCCTTCAACGTCAACCGCCTGTGCGGCTCGGGCCTGCAGGCCATCGTGTCGGCCGCGCAATCCGTGATGCTGGGCGATGCCGACATCGCCGTGGGCGCGGGCGCGGAAAACATGAGCCGCGGGCCGTATATTGCCCCGGCGCAACGCTGGGGCTCGCGCATGGGCGACGCCACGATGCTCGACATGATGGTGGGGGCGCTGACGGATCCCTTCCAGCGCATCCACATGGGCGTCACCGCGGAAAACGTGGCCGCCAAATATGAGATCAGCCGTGCCGACCAGGATGCCCTGGCGGTCGAATCGCACCGCCGCGCCGCCGCCGCCATCGACGCCGGCTACTTCAAGGACCAGATCGTCCCCGTCGTCATCAAGGGCCGCAAGGGCGATGTGACCTTCGACGTCGACGAGCATGTGCGGCGCGATGTCGCCGTCGACACGATGGGCAAGCTCAAGCCGGTATTCCAGAAGGAAAATGGCACGGTCACCGCCGGTAACGCCAGCGGTATCAACGATGGCGCGGGCGCCGTCGTCCTGATGAGCGCCGACGTTGCCGGCAAGCGCGGCGTGCAGCCTTTGGCCCGCCTGGTGGCTTACGGCCATGCGGGCGTCGATCCGGCGTACATGGGCATCGGCCCGGTGCCGGCCTCGCAGGCCGCCTTGAAGCGCGCTGGCCTGACGGTCGATCAGCTGGACGTGATCGAATCCAATGAAGCCTTCGCCGCGCAAGCCTGCGCCGTGACGCGCCAGCTGGGCCTGGATCCGGCCAAGGTGAACCCCAACGGCAGCGGTATCGCGCTGGGACATCCCATCGGCGCGACAGGCGCGATCATCACCATCAAGGCGCTGTACGAACTGCAGCGCGTACGCGGCCGCTATGCGCTGGTCACCATGTGCATCGGCGGCGGCCAGGGTATCGCCGCCATTTTCGAACGTATCTGAAGGACCCCATGCCGCCACGCCCCGCGCCGTCCGCCCTGGACATACCCACGCTTTCTGAGTCGGACGGCGTTCGTTATCTGCACTTCGACAGCCCCTGGATCCAGGGCGCGATGCGCATCGCGGATCCGGCCGAGCTGGTCCTGGAGTACACCGCCCAGATGATGGCCTGGCTGCTGTTCATGGAGCCGCCCAAGGACGGCGCCATAGGCTTGCTGGGCCTGGGCGCCGGCTCGCTGGCACGCTTTTGCGTGAAGCGCACCCGCGGCAGCGTGGTGGCGGTGGAGTGGAATCCGCGCGTCACGGCCATCTGCCACGCTTTCTTCCGCCTGCCGGGACCGCCGCGCCTGATCGTGGAGGAAGCGGATGCCGGCGCCTGGGTGGCCGAGCCCGGCCAGGCCGGACGTTGTCCGATCCTGATGGTCGACCTGTATGACGCGCAGGCGCGCGGCCCGGTGCGCGACTCCGTGCGCTTCTACCGCGATTGCCGCCGCGTGCTGGGCGACACCGGCGTGCTGGCCGTCAACCTGTTCGGCGAGCACGAAAGCTTTCCGCGCAATATCGAGAACCTGTTCACGGCTTTCGACGGCCGCCTGGCCCTATTGCCGGAGATAGATGCCGGAAATCGCATCGTGCTGGCTTTTTCGGGGCCCCCCATCGACATTCCCGTGGAAGCGCTGCTGGACCGCGCGGCCGTGGTCGAGGCCGCCTATGGGCTGCCGGCGCGGCGCTGGGCGCGCGCCCTGGCCGGCCAGGCCCGCGGGGGCAGATTGGTCTATTGACGGGGCGGGGCCCCTCATCCAACGTGGGGCTTGCGGACCGGTACCCCGCGGTGCAAGAATAAGCCAGCCATAATTATGAATTATGCGGGTCGTGCCCCCGAAGTGATGACCCCGGATCCGTGCCCCGGGGGCGATCCCGGGTCGTGATCCGGGCGCGATCCGCAGTGCCGCGCCAGCAGTGCCGTTTTCGCAGTGACGTCTCCCACGCAGGCCCCGGAATCGCCATGACCATCGATACCGCTCTCGGAACGCCTCAGCCTATCGTGCGCCAGGCCCTGTACCTGGAAGCCGCGGAACGGCTGCGTGAAATGATCCGTTCGCGCGCCCTGGCGGCCGGCGAGTGGGTCGACGAACTGCGCGTCGCGGCCCAGCTGGGCATATCGCGGACACCCTTGCGCGAGGCGCTCAAGCTGCTGGCCAGCGAAGGCCTGGTGCGGCTGGAGCCGCGCCGCGGCTGTTTCGTCAACGAGCTGTCCATGCGCGACCTGGACGACATCTTTCCCTTGATGGCGATGCTGGAAGGCCGCTGCGCCTACGAGGCCGCGCGCAAGGCCGGCCCGGAAGACGTCCACCGCCTCGCCGCCCTGCATGACACCCTGCGGGACCACGCCGCGGCTGGCCGTATCGACGCCTATTACGAAGCCAACTATGTCATCCACGAGGCCATCCAGGCCCTGGCGGACAATCGCTGGCTGTCCGACACCATCGGCAATCTGCGCAAGGTCCTGAGCCTGTCGCGCCATAAAAGCCTGACGCTGCCCGGCCGCATCGGCGAGTCCTGCGCCGAGCACATGGCCATTTTCGCGGCCATTCGAGACCGCGATCCGGAGCGTGCCGAAGCCGTGGCGCGCAAGCATCTGCTGCGCCAGCTCGATGCCTTGCACGCCCTGGAGCAGGGCGGCGGCGCGATCGCGGTCGCCAAGGCCGCGCGCAAGCCGGCGGCCGTGAAACCCCCGCGGCCTCGTTCCGCCAAATCGGCGCAATCCCGATCCGCCAAGGCGGCGGCCGATGCCGCCGCCCCCACCGTCAAGGAGCCTGTTCATGACCGTTCCCGAACCGCTCGTACCCGCGCGCGCGGCGCGCTCGCTGGCTAAAACCGTGGCCCATCGCGAGATCGCCGTCACGCGGTCTTCCTCCGATGCCGACGACGACAAGCCCACGACGGAAGCCGGCTTGATGGCGCGGCTGGGCAAGCTGTGGGAACGTGATCCCTTTCCCGATCAGGCGGCGCTGCGCCCCCTGTTCGGCCCGCGCCTGACGGACGTCGCCGCGAACCGGCTGGCGCATGCCTGGTGCCAGGCCTATACGTCCGCCGAAGGCAAGGCGCGCCGCGCCATGCTGGGCCTGCTGGCGGCCGCCGGCGCGGCGCAGGAGCAGCCCGACGAGGCCAATGGCCGCCTGTTCCGCCGCTTCAACAACCAGCCCGACGGTCTGCGTTTCCTGGTGGAACTGCGCGCCGATATGCTGCGGTGGCGCAAGCAGGTCGCGGGCCTGCAGGTCCTGGACAAGACGCTGGAAGGCCTGCTATCCGCCTGGTTCGACGTGGGGCTGCTGGAATTGCGGCGCCTGACCTGGGATACGCCTGCGTCCCTGCTGGAAAAACTGATCGTGTACGAGGCCGTGCACGAAATCCAGTCCTGGGACGACCTGAAGCATCGTGTGGCGGAAGACCGCCGCTGCTATGCCTTCTTCCATCCGCAAATGCCCGACGTGCCGCTGATTTTCGTGGAAGTCGCCTTCGCGCCGCAGATGGCCGACGACGTGCAGACGCTGCTGGATACGGCGCAGCCGCCGCAGAATCTGGACAAGGCGCGCTGGGCGATCTTCTATTCCATCTCGAATACCCAGCCCGGCCTGCGCGGTATCAGCTTCGGCAATTTCCTGCTCAAGCGCGTGATCGACCAGTTGCTCGCGGAACTGCCCAAGCTGAAGTCCTTCGCCACCTTGTCGCCGATACCGGGCTTCGCCGACTGGCTGGGCAAGCTGAACGCGGACGAAGTCGAAGACATCGTGCGCGACAAAACCCGCGAGCGCTCGCGGCGCGGCGTGCCCGACGGCGCACGCTGGCTGGCGCGCTTGCGCAAGGCGGCCACCGCGCGCGCCGGCAATGAGGTCGTGCGACGCGCAGGGATGAAGCTGGTCGCGGCGTATCTGCAATCCATGAAAGGTGGCGCGCCGCTGGATCCCGTCGCGCGTTTCCATCTGGGCAACGGCGCGCGCATCGAGCGCATCAACTGGGGCGCCGACCGTTCTCCCAAAGGCCTGGCGCAGTCGGCCGCGCTCATGGTCAACTATCTGTACGAACTGGACGAGCTCGACGGCAATCTGAGCCGGCTCAATGCCGGCAAGCCCGCCGTCAGCCGATCCATCACGCGCATGGGATAAGCGCCTTTTTCAAGAAGAAGACAAGGGAATATCCAGAAGATGGCGCTCGCCGATCCGCCGCCCGATCTGCCTTCTTCCGCCCCGCACGCCCCGGGACGGGTGCTGTGCCGCCGCGAGGGCGCCGTCGCGCGCGTCTGCCTGTCCCATCCGGGACGCATGAACGCCATGACGGTGGCGATGTGGCGGGAACTGGCGCGCCTGTTCGGCGAACTGTCGGCCGATCGCGCTCTGCGCTGCATCATCGTGCAAGGCGATGAAGGCCATTTCGCCGCGGGCGCGGACATCCGCGAATTCCCGCGCGAACGCGGCGATCTGGCCGGCGTGATGCGCTATCACCGCGACATACTCGCCCCGGCGCTGGCGGCGATCGCGGCCTGCCCGCATCCCGTTGTCGCGCGCATCGATGGCGTGTGCGTGGGTGGAGGCCTGGAAATCGCCTGCCTGTGCGATCTGCGCATCGGCGCGCGCACCGCGCGCCTGGGCGCGCCGATCAATCGCCTGGGGTTCCCGATGGCGCCGGACGAAATGCGCGGACTGCTGGACCTGGTGGGACGCGCCGCGACCTTGGAACTGCTGCTGGAAGGGCGCATCCTGGATGCGCAGGAAGCCTGCGCCAAGGGCCTGTTGACCCGCGTCGTTGCCGATGCCGACCTGGACGGCGAGGTGCGGCGCTGCGTCGATCGCATCCTGGCCGGCGCGCCGCTGGCCGCCCGCCTCAACAAAAGCATGACGGCGCGCCTGTCGCGCGATGAACCGCTCAGCGACGAAGAATACGAACGTTTTTTTTCTTATGCCGAAAGCCGCGACCATCGGGAAGGCGTGCGCGCTTTTCTGGCCGGCGAAACACCGACATTCACTGGAGAGGGGAAAGAGTGAGCAATGCCAATCTGTACGCGGTCCTCGAAACGGGTTTTCCGCAAGACCGCAGCAAGATCGCGATCGAGACGCCGACCCTGCGCTACACCTGGGACGACATCGACAGGGCCAGCGCCTGCCTGGCCAATCTGCTGAAGTCGCTGGACCTGCCCAAGGATGCCAGGGTGGCGGTACAGGTGGAAAAATCGCCCGAGGCCCTGCTGCTTTACCTGGCCACGCTGCGCGCCGGCCTGGTGTATCTGCCCTTGAATACCGCGTATCGCGAAGCCGAGATCGACTATTTCCTGGGTAATGCCGAGCCGTCCGTCGTGGTCTGCGCCAGCGCCAATCTGCCGTGGATACAGCGGTTGGCGGACAAGTCCGGCGTCGCGCATGTCTATACGCTGGACGACGATCGCACCGGCACGCTGCTGGAGGCGGCGGGCGGATTGCCCCAGACCTTCAAGACGGTGACGCGGGGAGCCGACGACCTGGCGGCCATCCTCTACACGTCCGGCACCACGGGTCGCAGCAAGGGCGCCATGCTGTCGCATGGCAACCTGGCGTCCAACGCGCGGGTGCTGCACACCTATTGGGGCTGGCGCGCGGACGATGTGCTGCTGCACATGCTGCCCATCTTCCACGTCCACGGCCTGTTCGTCGCATCCCACGGCGCGCTGCTGGCGGGCGCCCGCATGATCTGGCTGCCCAAGCTGGACGTCGAACAAGCGCTGCGCTATCTGCCCGAAAGTACCGTCATGATGGGCGTGCCCACGTATTACGTGCGGCTGCTGGCGGAGCCGCGCTTCAATCGCGAAGTGTGCGCGCGCATGCGCCTGTTCATTTCGGGTTCGGCGCCGTTGTTGACCGAAACCTTCAACGCCTTCCAGGAACGCACCGGCCATACCATCCTGGAACGCTACGGCATGAGCGAAACCGTCATGCTGACCTCCAATCCCTACGATGCGGTGGAAGGCGCCCGCATCGGCGGAACCGTGGGCAAGGCGCTGCCCGGCGTGGAAGTGCGCGTGGTGGATGACAACGGCAGGAAACTGCCGCCCGGCGAGATCGGCAATGTCCAGGTACGCGGGCCGAACGTGTTTTCCGGCTATTGGCGCATGCCGGAAAAAACCCGCGAGGAGTTCGCCGAAGAAGGCTGGTTCAAGACCGGCGACGTCGGCCGCTGGGGCGGCGAGGCGAACGGCCATCCCATCCCCGTCGATTACCTGAGCATCGTCGGCCGCAGCAAGGATCTGATCATTTCGGGCGGCTATAACGTCTATCCCAAGGAGATCGAGTCGGTCATCGACGACATGCCGGGGGTGGAGGAATCCGCGGTCATCGGCGTGCCGCATCCGGACTTCGGCGAAGCCGTCGTCGCGGTTGTCGTACCGCGTGCCGGCGCCGCTTTGGACCCCGCCGCGATCCAGAACGAGCTCAAGGGCCGCATCGCCAACTTCAAGGTGCCCAAGCGCGTCCATGTGGCGGAACAGCTGCCGCGCAACACCATGGGGAAGGTGCAGAAGAACGTTCTGCGCGAGACCTTCGGGCAGCTGTAGTTCGCGACGGTCGACCAGGGAGCCGGCAGGCAATGAAGTGACGCAGGGCCGAGCCGGCGATGAGGTCGCCGGCGTTCCACCATCGATAAGCCAGGAGGATGACAGCCACAACACCCGTAGCAACGCGCGTAAGGATTCATAAACAGCGGCGCCCGACGTTGGACATCAGTTGGCGCGCCGCATCGATCGATGGGCGCTAACCCATCCTACGCAGCACCCCGGAGGAGAACACCATGGCTTACCGTACCAGGTTCGCGGCGCTGGGCGCCGCATTGCTTGCGCTCACCCTGGCAAACCCGGCGTCGGCCGATTGGCCCGAACGTCCCGTCACCATCATCGTGCCGTTTCCCGCGGGCGGCGGCACCGATACCTTCGCCCGGCCCCTGGCCGAACAGTTGCGCACGCAGCTGGGCCAGACCGTCGTCATCGATAACAAGGGCGGGGCGGGCGGCACCGTGGGCGCCGCCGTCGCGGCCAAGGCGCGTCCCGATGGCTATACCTTCTTCATGGGCGGGGCGCATCACGCGGTGGCGCCGGCGCTGTACAAGCAGCTCAGCTACGACATACAGAAGGACTTCATCCCCGTGGCCCTGCTGGCGCAGCCGCCGCAGGTTGTCGTCATCAATGCGTCCAAGCTGCCCGTCAAGACCTTGCAGGAGTTCATCGCCTACGCCAAGCAGCGGCCCGGCCAGATCAACTACGGCACGGCGGGCAAGGGCAGTACGCATCATCTGGCGGGCGAGTTGTTCGCCATGCAGACCGGCATCAAGCTGGTCGACGTGCCGTACCAGGGCGCGGGACCGATGCTGTCGGCACTGATAGGCGGGCAGGTGGAGCTGGCATTCGACGGGCTGGGTTCGTCGTCGGGGCATATCCGTGCCGGCAGTATCAAGCCCCTGGCGGTGGCGGCGGCGAAACGGTCTCCGTCATTTTCGGACATTCCGACCGCGGCCGAGGCCGGCGTGATGAACTACGAGGTCTCCACCTGGTACGCGCTATGGGCGCCGGCCGGCACGCCGCGCGCGGCCGTCGAGCGCATGATCCGTGAGGTGACCATCGCCTTGAATACGCCCAAGCTCAAGGAGCAATGGGCGTCCAACGGGTCGGCGACGCCCGACCTGACGGGTCCTGCCTTCGGCAAGTTCGTCGATGCCGAAGTGGCGCGCTGGGGCAAGGTGGTGAAGGATTCCGGCGTCACGCTGGAATAGCGACGCCGGTCCCGGTGAAGCACCGGTGCCGGTGGCGGAGGCCTGGCGCGGGACGGCAACGCCGTCCCCGCCATGGCGGCCGTCACGCCATCACACCATCAGCGCCAGGCGCTGGCTTCGTCCAGGCTGCGCATGATCTCCGGCGGTAGCGTCAGATAAGCCGCCTTCACCAGATCGTCCAGCTGAGCCAGCGAGGTCGCGCTGGCGATGGGCGCGGTAATGCCGGGCTGTGCCATGGTCCAGGCCAGCGCCACCTGCGTCGCGGTGGCGCCGGTCGCTTCCGCGGCCTGGTCCAGCGCGGCCAGGATGCGGGTGCCGCGCTCGTTCAGATACGTCTCGACGATCTTCTTGCCGCGCACGCTTTTGCCGGCGTCGGCGGCCGTCCGGTACTTGCCGGACAGAAAGCCGCTGGCCAGCGCGTAGTAATTGATGGTCCCCAGCCCCTGTGCCGTTACCACCGCCTGCAGCCCGCTTTCATAAGGCTCGCGCGCGTACAGGTTGTATTCCGGCTGGATGGATTCATAGCGCGGCAGGCCGTTGCGTTCGCTGAACAGCAAGGCTTCGGACAGGCGCGCCGCCGTGTAATTGGACGCCCCGATGGCGCGGATCTTGCCCTGGTCGCGCAGTTTGCCGTAGGCGGCCAGGGTATCGGTCAGCGGCGTATCCGGGTCGTCGCGGTGGGATTGGTAGAGGTCGATGTAGTCCGTCTGCAGCCGCGCCAGCGAATCTTCCACGGCGCGCGCGATGTAGGCGGGCGACAGCCCCTGCGCCTTGGGGCCCATCTCCATGCCCACCTTGGTGGCGATGATCACTTTGTCCCGTTTGCCGGATTTGGCCAGCCACTTGCCGATGATGACTTCGGACTCTCCGCCCCGGTTGCCGGGCGCCCAGCGTGAATAGACATCCGCGGTGTCGATGAAATTCAAGCCGGCGTCGACCATGGCATCCAGGAGGGAGAATGCCTCCGCTTCGCCGACGGTCCAGCCGAAGACATTGCCGCCGAATGCCAGCGGCGGCACGGTAAGGCCGGAACGGCCCAGTTGACGTTGTTGCATGGTCAGGTCGCTCTCTCGAGGTTGTATTGCCTGTCAGACAAATGCCGGTCAGGACGTCAGAATTTTCTTCTTGTCGTTATGATTCTTTCGGCCAAGTATATCGGTCGAATGGCGGCGCGACGCACTTACCGGAAAGTTCAGGGATTTCCCCCGCGTGGCGGGCCACTACGCCAAGTTAGACTATGCACTTTCAGGGGACGGGCGGCACTTCGAAGCCCGCCACGGGCGGCCCGTCCCAGGCGCATTCCAAGGTCCAGGAGCCTGCTTATATGTCTAAGACTAAGTCCGCCGTATTCGCGATTGCCGCCGCTTTGGGGCTGGCCGCCGCGCTGCATTCCGGCGGAAACGCGCAATCCGCCCCGGCCGGGCAGAAATCGGTGGCCGTCATGGCCATCGTCGAGCATCCCGCGCTGGATGCCGTGCGCGATGGTGTCAAGGATGCGCTCAAGGCGAAAGGCTATGACGCCGGCAAGAACCTGAAATGGCAGTACCAGAGCGCGCAAGGCAACACCGGCACCGCCGCGCAGATCGCCCGCAAGTTCGTCGGCGACCGCCCCGATGCCATCGTCGCCATCGCGACGCCCGCCGCGCAGGCCGTGGTGGCCGCCACCAAGGACATCCCCGTCGTCTATGCCGCGGTGACCGACCCCGTGGGCGCGCAACTGGTGCCTTCGATGGGGCCGTCCGGCACCAACGTCACCGGGATTTCGGACGCGCTGGAACTGGACCGCCAGATCGACCTGATCCGCAAGATCGTGCCCAATGCCAAGCGCGTCGGCATGGTGTACAACCCCGGCGAGGCCAATTCCGTGGTCGTGGTCAAGCAGATGCAGGAACTGTTGCCCAAGATGGGCATGAGCCTGGTCGAAGCCGCCGCCCCGCGTACCGTCGACGTCGCCGCCGCCGCGCGCAGCCTGATCGGCAAGGTGGACGTCATCTATACCAGCACCGACAACAACGTCGTGTCGGCCTACGAGTCGCTGGTCAAGGTGGGCACCGACGCCAAGATCCCGCTGATCGCGGCGGACAACGACAGCGTCAAGCGCGGCGCGATCGCCGCGCAAGGGGTGGACTACTACCAGCTGGGACAGCAGGTCGGCGACGTCGTGGCGCGCATACTCAAGGGTGAAAAGCCGGGGGCGATTCCGTCCGCGACCGTCAACAAGGTGCAGCTGACGCTGAATCCCGCCGCGGCCCAGGCCCAGGGCGTGGCCCTGCCGGAAGCCCTGATCAAGTCGGCCGCAACGGTCATCAAGTAAGCCACGGCCGCGAAGATGTCTTTTTTCTCTTTGCTGGGCGCGCTGGAGGTCGGTCTGGTCTTCAGCCTGGTGGCCCTGGGCGTGTTGATTTCCTTTCGCCTGCTGCGTTTCCCCGACCTTACGGTCGACGGCAGTTTCCCCCTGGGCGCGGCGGTGGCCGCCACCATGATCTCGGCCGGCTTCAATCCCTTCGCCGCCACGGCTTGCGCGATCGTCGCGGGGGCCATGGCGGGCTGGGTGACGGGCTGGCTGAACGTCAAGCTGCGCATCATGGATCTGCTCGCCAGCATCCTGGTCATGATCGCGCTGTATTCGATCAACCTGCGCGTGATGGGGCGGCCCAATGTGCCGCTGATCACCGAACCCACGGTCTACACCCTGCTGCAGCCCAAGTGGCTCAGCGACTACATGGCGCGGCCGCTGATCCTGCTGGTCGTGGTGATCGTCTGCAAGCTGCTGCTGGACTGGTTCCTGTCCACGGAGCTGGGGCTGGCCCTGCGGGCGACCGGCGCCAACCCGCGCATGGCGCGCGCGCAGGGCGTCAACACCGGGCGGCTGGTCCTGGGCGGCATGGCGCTGTCCAACGCCCTGGTGGCGCTGGCCGGCGCCTTGTTCGCGCAGGCGCAGGGCGGCGCGGATATCTCGATGGGCCTGGGCACCATCGTCATCGGCCTGGCGGCCGTTATCGTCGGCGAAAGCCTGCTGCCGGCGCGGCGCATCGCCCTGGCCACGCTGGCGGTCATCCTGGGCGCCATCGTGTATCGCTTCTTCGTCACGCTGGCGCTGAACATCGACTTCATCGGCCTGCAGGCCCAGGACCTGAACCTGGTGACCGCCGTGCTGGTGACGATCGCGCTGGTGATTCCACGGCTGCGCCGGCGCCGGCGTGCGGGACAGGGGGCCTGACATGCTGACCGCCCACGATCTGCACATCACCTTCAATCCCGGCACGCCGATCGAAACCCGCGCGTTGCGCGGCCTGTCGCTGCATATCCCGACGGGCCAGTTCGTCACCGTCATCGGATCGAACGGCGCCGGCAAATCGACCTTCCTGAACGCCGTGTCGGGCGATCAGTCGGTGGATACCGGCCGCATCGAAATCGACGGCATGGACATGACCCGCCAGCCGTCCTGGAGCCGCGCCGAGTACGTCGCCCGCGTGTTCCAGGATCCCATGGCCGGTACTTGCGAGGACCTGACCATCGAGGAAAACATGGCGCTGGCGCAGGCCCGCGGCGCCCGCCGCGGCGTACGGCACGCCGTCAAGGCCGCCATGCGCGACGTTTTCCGCGAACGGCTGGCCACGCTGGGGCTGGGACTGGAAAACCGCCTGGGCGACCGCATCGGACTGCTGTCGGGCGGTCAGCGGCAGGCCGTCAGCCTGCTGATGGCGGCCCTGCGGCCTTCGCGCCTGCTGCTGCTGGACGAACACACCGCCGCGCTTGATCCGCGCACCGCCGATTTCGTGCTGGGCCTGACCGTGCGCATCGTCGCCGAAAGCCGGCTTACCACGCTGATGGTGACGCACAGCATGCGACAGGCGCTGGAAGTCGGGGATCGTACCGTCATGCTGCACCAGGGACAGGTGGTGCTCGACGTTTCCGGCGAGGAACGCAAGGGGCTGACCGTGCCGGACCTGCTGGCCATGTTCGAACGCGTGCGAGGCGAAAAGCTGGCTGACGACGCCCTGCTGCTCGGCTGATCCCATGAGCCGTTCCAGGCGCAATAAATGTGCATACGGCACCGTGGCGCTGGTGCTGCAGGGCGGCGGCGCGCTGGGCTCCTATCAGGCCGGCGTGTACGAGGGCATGCACGAGGACGGCCTGCGGCCCGATTGGGTGGCGGGCATCTCCATCGGCGCCATCAATGCCGCCATCATCGCCGGGTCGCCGGAAGGCGAACGCGTGGAGCGCCTGCGCGGCTTCTGGGAAACCATATGCCGCTCCTACGGCTATGAAGGCTTCCCATGGGGCGAATGGATGAACGGGCGGCTGGCGGCGGCCTCGGCCCTGCTGCATGGCCAGCCGGGCTTCTTCACGCCGCGCTTTCCGCCGCCGTTCTTCCAGCAAGGCATCGCGGCGACCAGCTATTACGACACGACGCCGCTGCTGGAGACGCTACGCACCTACGTCGATTTCGGTCTGCTGAACAGCGGTCCGGTGCGTGTCAGCTTCGGAGCGGTGAACGTGCGCACCGGTAATTTCTCCTATTTCGACAGCACGCAGTGCGAGCTCACGCCGCATCATGTCATGGCGTCGGGCGCCTTGCCGCCAGGTTTTCCGCCGGTGGAAATCGACGGCGAGTACTACTGGGACGGCGGCCTGGTATCGAACACCCCGCTGTATTACGTCCTGACGGGCAATCCCATGCGCGACACGCTGGTTTTCCAGGTCGATCTCTGGCCGGCGCGCGGCCCGCTGCCCGCCGATATGGACCAGGTCGAAGAACGCCGCAAGGACATCCAGTATTCCAGCCGCACCCGGCTGGTCACCGACACGCTGAAGTCGAACATCAAACTGCGCGAAGACTTGCAGCGCGTGCTGGCCCTGCTGCCGGCTGCCCGGCGCAATGCGCCCGACCTGGCCGAGATCCGCCGCGACGCGCAGATTCCGGCGATCAATGTGATCAACCTGATCTACGACAGGAAGAACTACGAGCGGCACTCCAAGGATTACGAATTCGGGACGGCGGCCATGCGCGATCACTGGGCCTCCGGCCTGGCGGATATCCGCTCGACGCTGGCGCTTCCCGGCGTGCTGGACCTGCCGCCGGAAGGCGATCATTTCGTCACGCATGACGTGCATCGTCCGTAAGTCCGCGCCGCACACTGCATGTCGCGCATTACCCGTCGGACCTTACCCTGGAGGATCCGTCCGAATTGGCATCCGATCTGGAAATGCAAGGAAATCAGAATGGTAGCTTTCGCTGCACATCGATCATCCTTCGCAATCTTGTGGAATGTCATGGAATCGTGCACCCCGACTGAAAATACGCCGCTTTCTCTGGCCCTTTGGGAGCCGGACGACGATACCCGCAATCGCACCGTCCATCTGCTCGCCCGGATGGGCTTTCACGTTCACGGCTGCCGCGACGCGGCCGGCCTGTTCCAGTGGCTGGATCTGCGCGATCCGGACCTGGTGCTGGTCGGGGCGAGCGCGCCGGTGGGCCAGGTGGTGGATGCCGTGCTGCCGCGCCTGAGCGCCCAGTACGGCGCGGGCATCCTGCTGCAGGCGCCGGACGCCGCGCAGCAGACGCGCTTGAACGCGCTACAGGCGGGCGCTCATTTGTGTCTGGATCGCCGCTACGAGGCGACCGAACTCGCCGCGCTGCTGCGGGCCCAGGCGCGGCGGGCCATTCGCGAGCGCAGGCGGTCCGTCGGTGCCGCGGGCGTTGCCGCCGCGCTGCCGCCGGCCGCGGCGATGTCCCCCGCGGCCGCCATCCCCGCCGCGCGGCCCGCGCCGACGCCGAACGCCGTGGGCCTGGTGGGTTCCGCCGACATCGCCGGCCTGCTCGGTTCCGCGCCCGGCGGCCGCACCGCGGGCTACGCGCTGCGCGGCATGGCCATGCAGAGTGGCGCGGCGGCCGCCGGCAGTGCGGCCGCGGCCGGGATCTCCCGCGCGATGGCGGCCCGCGAGCCCTGGCGGGTCTTGTACCAGGGCTGGGTGCTGGTCACGCCCGCCGGCAAGCGCATCCATTTGACGGGCACGGAGCGGGCCTGTTTCATATGCCTGCTCGATAATCCCAAGCGCGAGCTCTCGCGTTCCGCCATGAGCGAATTCATGACCGCCACCAATCTGCGTTCAGTCAATGTGGCGATCAGCCGCCTGCGCAAAAAAGTCCAGGAAAGCGGCGAAAGGCTGCCCTTGCATACCGTGCATGGGATGGGCTATGTGTTCGTCGGGGAATTGGCGACGCAGGAATAGCCGGGCGTGGCCGGCGGCGCCGCGCGATAATATTGAGCTGTTCCGTTCCGGCCGCCCTGCATCGATGGGTGGTGCGCCGGAACCCAGACGACACGCGACGCGATGATAGACCTAGGCGTAAATATCGACCACGTAGCTACCCTGCGCCAGCAGCGGCACACCGACTATCCCGACCCCGTCGAAGCGGCGCTGCGCGCCGAGGACGCCGGTGCTGACGTGATTACCCTGCATCTGCGGGAAGATAGACGGCATATCCAGGACGCCGACGTACGGCGCCTGCGGCCGTTGCTGCGCACCCGCATGAACCTGGAATGCGCGGTGACGCGGGAAATGCTGGACATCGCCTGCGACGTACGCCCGCAGGATGTCTGCCTGGTTCCTGAGAAGCGCGCCGAACTGACCACCGAAGGCGGCCTGGACGTGGCGGGTGGGCTGGCGGCCGTCACCGCCGCGGTATCGCAGCTGCACGAGGCCGGCATCCGGGTGTCGTTGTTCATCGATCCCGACGCCGGGCAGATCGCTGCCGCCGCGCGCAGCGGAGCCCGCGTGATCGAGCTGCACACCGGCGCGTACGCGGAAGCCGCCGGCGACGCCGCGCTGCCGGAACTGGAACGCATCCGGCGCGCCGTGGCCGAAGGGCTGCGCCACGGCCTGCAGGTCAACGCGGGTCATGGACTGCACTACGGCAACGTCCAGCCCATTGCCGCGCTGGCCGGCATCGCGGAATTGAACATCGGTCACGCCATCGTGGCGCGCGCGGTCTTCGACGGCTGGGAAAAAGCGGTACGCGATATGAAGGCCCTGATGGTACAGGCCCGCGTACAGGCTCGCGCCTGAGCGGCGGCGAGTCGACAGCGAACGTATCCGGATTCCCGCTGATGCAACCGGCATACCCTACATCCGTCCCTTCGGGCAACCCATCCGGCGCGGCGTCGGCCATCGCCGGCATCGGCCTGGACCTGATCCGCATCGACCGCATCGAACGGGCGCTGCAGCGCCACGGCGACCGTTTCGCCGAAAAGGTGCTGGGCGAACAGGAGCTGGCCAAATTCCATGCACGGCGCGCGCGCGATCCACGCCGCGGCGTGCGTTTTCTGGCCACCCGTTTCGCCGTCAAGGAAGCCTTTTCCAAGGCCATCGGCCTGGGCATGCGCATGCCCATGGCATGGCGGCGGGTGCAGACGCTGAACGCGCCCGGCGGACGTCCCGTTCTGGTACTGTCGCCTGAATTGCTGGCCTGGTACGAGCCCCGCTTCGGCGCGGCACACGTATCGCTGACCGACGAAACCGACATGGCGGCCGCTTATGTGGTCGTCGAGCGGCGGGCGGGGTGATGCATCGTCCCGTCCAGGCCGTCGAATGGCCGCGCGGATGACCCGCCGCGCCCGCGTCGAACGCGCGGCGCCCAAAGGACACACAGGGCGGCGTTTGCCCGGGCGTTTTGCCGGGGTGATCCGTCCCGGCGTTTGCCACCCAAGCCGGCGCGGCGCGCCGGATCCAGACTAGAGATCGACATGCCACGTGAAAAGAACAAATCCAGGAACAAATCGCTGCCGCCCGGCCCCGTCATGGTGGACGTCGCCGGCCCGGTGCTGACCAAGGAAGAAAAAAAGCGCCTGCGCCATCCCCTGGTGGGCGGCGTCATCCTGTTCGCGCGCAACTTCCAGGACAGGGAGACCCTGTGCGAGCTGACCGCCCGCATCCGCAAGGCCCGGGACGAACCGCTGCTGATCGCCGTCGACCATGAGGGCGGACGGGTGCAGCGTTTCCGTTCCGATGGCTTTACGCCTCTGCCGGCGATGCGCGGCCTGGGACGCGTATGGGATCGCGATCCCTTGCTGGCGATGCGCCTGGCCACGGAGACCGGCTACGTGCTGGCGGCTGAGCTGCGCGCCTGCGGCGTGGACCTGAGCTTTACACCGGTGCTGGACCTGGACTATGGCGTCAGCAAGGTCATCGGCGATCGCGCTTTCCATCGCGATTCGCGCGTGGTGGCCATGCTGGCGCGCGCGCTCATCCAGGGGCTGGCCCTGGCCGGAATGGCGGCCTGCGGCAAGCATTTTCCCGGGCATGGTTTCGTCAGCGCGGATTCGCACCACGAAATTCCCGTGGATCCGCGCAGCCTGGAGCGCGTGATGCGCGAAGACTCCGCGCCTTACGGCTGGCTGGGCGACCTGGTGCTGCCGTCCGTCATGCCGGCCCATGTCATCTATCCCAAGGTGGACGACAAGCCCGCCGGTTTTTCGCGGCGCTGGATCCAGGATATCCTGCGCGCCCGCATGGGCTACGATGGCGTGGTGTTCTCCGATGACCTGACCATGGAAGGGGCTTCGGTAGCCGGCGATATCCTGGCGCGGGCCAATGCCGCGCTGGGCGCGGGATGCGATATGGTGCTGGTGTGCAACAGGCCGGACCTGGCCGATGAATTGCTGGCGCGCCTGGACCACCGGTCCGAACCTGAATCCGTCGAACGCATCCGCCGCCTGATGCCGCGCTACCCGTCCGTGTCCTGGGATGATCTCCAGGCCGATCGCCGTTACCAGCATGCCCGAAGTCTTCAATCTCAAATCGTTTCTGGCTGACCTGCCGCATCTGCCGGGCGTGTACCGGCACATCGATGCGAACGGCGAAGTCATGTATGTGGGCAAGGCGCGCGACCTGAAGAAGCGCGTGTCTTCCTATTTCCAGAAAACGCTGACCAGTCCGCGCATCGCGCAGATGGTGGCCAAGGTCGCGCAGGTGGAGGTCACCGTCACGCGGTCCGAAGCCGAGGCCCTGATCCTGGAAAACAACCTGATCAAGAGCCTGCGGCCGCGCTACAACATCCTGTTCCGCGACGACAAGTCCTATCCCTACCTGCTCATTACCGCGCATGACTGGCCGCGCATCGCGTATTACCGCGGGTCGACCAACAAGCCCGGCCAGTTCTTCGGGCCGTTCCCCAATGCCTGGGCGGTGCGCGAGACCATCCAGATCCTGCAGAAGGTGTTCCGGCTGCGTACCTGCGAGGACACCGTCTTCGCCAACCGCTCGCGCCCCTGTCTGCTGCATCAGATCGGCCGCTGTTCGGCGCCCTGCGTGGGCGCCGTGCAGTCGCAGGACTATGCCAACGACGTGGCGCGCGCCGGGCGTTTCCTGAACGGCCAGGCCAAGGAGGTCATGCAGGATATCGAGGCCCGCATGCTGCGCGCGTCCGAGGCCCTGGAGTTCGAAACCGCCGCCGCGCTGCGCGACCAGATGGGCTCGCTGGCGCGGGTGCTGCACCAGCAGACCATGGAGGACATGGGCGGCGAGGATTGCGACATCATCGCCGTGGCCGTCGCCGGCGGCCGCGTTTGCGTGAACCTGGCCATGGTGCGCGGCGGCCGCCATCTGGGCGACAAGCCTTTCTTTCCCACGCATGCGGAAGGCGAATCGGCGCCCGACGTGCTGGAAGCCTTCGTCGGCCAACACTACACGGACAATCCGCTGCCGCCTATCCTGGTCTGTTCGCATCCCTTGCCGGACGATGAGCTGATCGGCCTGCTCGCGGAGCAGGCCAGGACGCGCAGCCGCGTGTTGACGCGGCCGCAGGGGGTGCGCCGTTCCTGGCTGGAGCAGGCCACCCGCAACGCCGAGATGGCCCTGGCGCGGGCCTTGACCGAGTCCGGCGCGCGCGCCGCGCGTACCTTGGCGTTGGCCGAAACCCTGGATCTGGATACCGATGAGGCGGCGCTGGATGGCCTGCGCATCGAGTGCTTCGACATCAGCCACACGGCGGGCGAGGCCACGCAGGCCTCCTGCGTGGTATTCGAACATCACGAGATGCAGCCATCGCTGTACCGGCGCTACAACATCGCCGGCATTACCCCGGGCGACGATTATGCGGCCATGCGCCAGGTATTGACGCGCCGCTTCGCCAAGGTCGCCGATGGCGAAGCGCCCCTGCCGGGATTGGTGCTCATCGACGGCGGCAAGGGCCAGGTCGAGGTCGCCCGCCAGGTTTTCGCCGAGCTGGGCCTGGACGTGCACGTGCTGGTCGGGGTCGCCAAGGGGGAGGGCCGCAAGGTAGGCCTGGAAACCCTGGTCTTCGCCGACGACCGCGCGCCGGTGGCCCTGGGGCCGGAGTCGGCGGCCTTGATGCTGATCGCGCAGATACGCGATGAAGCCCACCGCTTCGCCATCACCGGCATGCGGGCGCGGCGCGCCAAGACCCGCAACGTGTCGCGGCTGGAAGAAATCGAGGGCGTCGGCGCCCGGCGCCGCCAGCGCCTGCTGGCGCGGTTTGGCGGGTTTTCCGGAGTGTCCCGAGCCAGTATCGAGGATCTGGCGTCGGTGGACGGCATTTCCCAGGAGCTGGCGGAGCGTATCTACGACGCCCTGCATTAGCGGATGACAGCCGGGTTGCGCGGGGCTGTTGTAGCATACGCTTCATCATGCCTATTAACGTTCCCATAATCCTGACGTGGCTGCGTATCGCCATGATCCCGCTGGTCGTCGGGCTGTTCTACCTGCCTGCCAGCTGGCTGGCGGAATCCCACCGGGACATGTTCGCGGCCGCGGCATTCATCATCGCGGCGCTGACCGATTGGTTCGATGGCTGGCTGGCCCGCAAATGGAACCAGACCTCGGCCTTCGGCGCCTTCCTGGATCCCGTGGCCGATAAGCTGATGGTCAGCGCGGCGCTGATCGTGCTGCTGTACCTGGGACGGGTGGACGCCTACATATCGCTGATCATCATCGGCCGGGAAATCACCATTTCCGCCCTGCGCGAATGGATGGCGAAAATAGGCGCCAGCGCGAGCGTCGCGGTCCATCGCCTGGGCAAGTTCAAGACGGCGGCGCAGATGGTCGCGATTCCCTGCCTGCTGTACTACCAGCCCATACATGGCATTAGCACCCGGGTGCTGGGCAATATCCTGATCTTCATCGCCGCGATCCTGACGGTGTGGTCGATGCTGTACTACCTGCAGCGCGCCTGGCCGGCCATCCGCGAAAAAAGCCTATGACCATCCGATCCGTTTCCGCGATCCCGCTGTCCATGCCGTTCGACATCGGCGGGCCCAAGCCGATGCTGGCGGGCAAGCCGCGGGAAATGGAGATGCTGCTTATCCGCGTCGAAACGGACCAGGGCCTGGTGGGTTGGGGCGAGGCCTTCGGCTTCGCCGTCTGGCCGGCCACCAAGGCGGCCATCGAGGCGCTGGTCGCGCCCATGGCCGTGGGCCGCGACGAAGCCGATATTGCCGGCCTGATGAACGACCTGTCGCGCAAGTTCCACTTGCTGGGCCGCTCCGGCCCGGTCATGTATGCCTTGTCGGGCCTGGACATCGCTTTGTGGGATCTGGCCGGCAAGACCGCCAGCAAGCCGGTCGCCGAATTGCTGGGCGGACAGCGGCGCGCCAGCGTGCCGGCCTATGCCAGCCTGATGCGCTATACCGATCCCGACCTCGTGGCGCGCAATTCCGCCCGCGCGGTGGCGGAAGGCTATACCACCATCAAGCTGCATGAAATCGGTGTCGAACAGGTTCGCCGCGCGCGCGAAGCCATCGGCGCCGGCATCAGGCTGACGGTGGATACGAACTGTCCGTGGACCGCCGAGCAGGCGATCTCCATGGCGCGCCAGATGAAGGACCTGGACCTGCACTGGCTGGAAGAGCCCGTGTTCCCGCCGGAGGACCATGCGAGCCTGGCGCGCGTGCGCCGCGAGGCGCCCGTGCCGACCGCCGCCGGGGAAAACGCCGCGGGCTATCTGGAATTCAAGGCCATGTTCGAAGCCGGCGCGGTCGATTACGCCCAACCCAGCGCGACCAAGGTCGGCGGGATATCCGAACTGATGCGTATTGCCGCGCTGGCGCGGGAGTACGGCGTCAAGCTGGCGCCGCATTCCCCCTACGTCGGCCCCGGCCTGCTGGCCACCGTCCACGTACTGGCCGCCCTGGAAGAAGAAATCGAGCTGGAATACTGCTACTGCACCATAGACGTGAACCCGCTGGGCGATGCGGTACAGGCGTCGGACGCTCGGGTGGCGGTGCCCACGGGGCCCGGCCTGGGGCGCGATCCGGACATGGCGCTGGTGGAGAAGTGCGCCGTCCGCTGATGTCGCGCGGGCGCTTAGGCCCGTGATGTCGTCACGCGCATCGGCAAGCGGGCAACTGGCATTCGATGACGGCGGGGACGGTGCCTGCCGGCCGTGGCGCGTGCACTGTCCGCCAGCTGGACAGTGCGTCGCCTCGATCTTGCATGCAAGGCCGTAAGCGCCAACACTCGTCGACGACAAATCCAACAAGCCATCAGGAGACATCATGGCATTCACCACCTGGGCCAGGCGTTGCGCGCCGGCCGTCCTGTCCACCCTGGCATTGCTTGCCGTCCCCGTCGGCGCCGCGCTGGCGCAGGGCAGTTACGTGCGTCTGGTCGTGGCATTTCCGGCCGGCGGTCCTTCCGACCTGATGGCGCGGGTGATCAGCGAGCAGTTGGGCAAGGAGTTGAAGCAGAACGTCGTCGTGGAGAACCGTCCCGGCGGCAATGGCGCCGTGGCCGCGCAGTATGTGCTGCATGAGCCCGCGGATGGCAAAACCCTGTGGATCACCACCGCGGGCGCGATCACCATCAATCCCTCGCTGTATCCCAAGCTGGCCTATAACGTAAAGGATTTCGCGCCGGTGTCGCTGGTGGTCAACACGCCGGAAATGCTGGTCGTGAACCCCAAGAACCCGGCCAAGGACGCCAAGGAGTTCGTCGCCAATGCGCGCAAGGGCGGGCAAGTGAATTTCGCCTCGTCCGGCATCGGCAGCATGCCCCACATGGCCATCGCGCTGTTGACGGAAAAGACCAAGGTGCAGTTCCTGCACGTACCCGAAAAAGGCGCCGCGCCGGCGATCTCCGACCTGATGGGCGGCCATGTGGACGCATTCGTGGGCGATGTGCCGGGCATTCAGGCGCTGGTCAAGTCCGGGGGGCTGAAGGGCCTGGCGATCGCGTCACCCAAGCGCAGCCAGCTGTTCCCCAACATTCCGACATTCGAGGAGGAGGGGATACCGGGCATGGACCTGCTGAACAATTGGAGCGGCATCTATGTGTCCGCCAAGACGCCAGCGGCCACGATCGATCAGATCAACCAGGCGATCCGCCGGACGGTGGCGGACCCCACCGTGGCGGCCAAGCTGCGCGAGCTGGGCGTGGAACCCCAGGCCACCAGCCCCGCCGAACTGGCGGCGCTGGCCGAACGGGACAGCGTGCAATGGGCGCGCATCATCAAGGCCAACAATATCCAGCCGGAGTAAGCGGCCCTGGTCGGGATCCTATCGTGAAGCCGCATGGCGGGCGGCGCATGCGCGCACGCCATGCGGCTTCACGTATTTTGGTTCATGATCTCGCGCGCGATCTTGTTTCCCAGCTTCTGGCCCACATACGCGACCGGCGAGAGTGCCAGTTCCACGAACTCGTTCGTCAATGATTTGCTGCCTTCGAGGGCCGCCTTGAGGGCATAGGCGGCGGGCGGCGTGAAGGCGAGCTCCCTGACGGTATTGGCCGCGTACCGCGCGAACTTGGCTGACGCCTTGCAGGCGCCGCTGGGTGGGGCCGGATTCAGCTGCGCGGCATGGTGGATGACGATGTCCTTTGGCACGACATAATGCGCGAAGGCATCCCGGGCCACCCCGGCCGCATCCTGTTTTGCCTTGCACGCCAGGGGCAGCGGGCAATCCGACGAGGGGACAGCGGGCGGGAGACTTCCTATGGTCATCGTTCTGTTCCTATAAGCGGTATGTCGACAAGGATGCGGCATAAGCATCCCGGTCTGAGGAACCCGGGCGATGGAACCGATCCTGCCAATAGCGGTTCATTCGTCCTGGAATCACGACGGTGCGCGTTTTTCGGCCGGCTGCCAAGGAACCGCGCCAGTCTCAAGCCGGCAGGTCGCCGATGCGGGGATGGACAGCGCGACGGCGCCGAGATTCGCGGACGCATTCACCGCTTTTGGCCAAGATCAATTCCAGCGCCCGGTTCCTCAGCCCCCGATGCCTTTCCGAGGCATCTGTTTTGATCTATCACCTGTTGGGACTGAAATGGACATTATCAAATCCGCCGCTTTTGTCATCGGGTTCGGCGCCGTACCTGCGATGGTCGACGCCATCGGCGACGCGATGAGCGGCAAGCCGGAAAACAGCGCCGGGCGCTGCGGAAACGGCAATACGGCAGCCGATGCGTTCGCGAACTACAACGCCACGGAAGATGCCGGTTCGGCCAGCTTCGTCGACCAAGTGGCGAATGGCATGGGAATCGGCGCCAAGATGGTCGCCGACGTCTTCATCCCCGGGGCGACGCTCTTGGCCAAGGACGCCCGCACCGCCATTGACGCGCTCGTGCCAGGGGACAGCTCCACGGCAACCAAGGGGCTGGCCATCGCCGCCTTCGGGCCAGGCACGGCGAACCTGATTGCCCGCCTCGATGCCGTACGGGCCTGATACGGGCGGCCAGTAACGCCATTCTGGGGAAGCTGGCCGTCCTTGCGCACCGCCTTGCCACCTTATTTATTACTGCGTGGCGGTGCGCATATCCCCCGGGGGAGCAGGCCAGGGCGCGTATCGCTATCCTCGAATGCTATGCGCGCTGGTTGACCCGCTGCCTGACGTCCAGTATTTCCCGATACAGCTTGGCTTCCCGTGCCGATATCCAGTCAGCCAGTGGGTGGCCCCTGTCCGCACGCCGCGCCGGGCTCTGCTGCCGCGCGTCGACCTGCACGGGGTTCAGCCCCGTTGGCCGCCGGGGCCTTCCGGTGGATAACGCGACAGGGTCCGCCGCCGTATTGTTCGCAGGCTTGGTGCCGGGTGGCCCGGCAATGCCTTCCTTGATGCTCTGATAGAGGCATTTTGCCCTGTCGTATAGCCCGCTCATGGGCAAGGCCAGGTCGAGCGCGCGGTTCAGCGTGAAGTCGAATATCTGTTCCGCCGCGCCGAGCTTTTCCGAGGGTGGCGCCACCGGCGGGTTATAGCCGGCAAATGCCGCGGCGGCCGTGTTGTCCTTGGACTGTTCCATCGACCCGCCGGCATGCCGGCGCCCGCGGCCGTAAGCGTCCGCATTCGTCTCTGGCTGGTGTGCCGGGACAGTGAAGTCCATCGGCGCATAGGCCGCGGACGCGGTGTTTTCGATACTCATTGTGTAGTTCCTTTCAGCAAGCTTTGTAAGAAATGACGCCCTGGCGGGCGCCAGCTTGCTGGGGAACTTCGCCGTGCGAACCGATCCTGCTCGTCCCGGTTAATCGGTTCGCGACTGGCAATGGAACGGGGCGGGACAGCGCGCTATTGCCGGGCGCTGCGTACGCCAGTGGCGGGGCCGGCCCAGCCTGGCGTGGCGCGCCACGGGTTGATGTCCAGGCCGCCGCGGCGCGTATAGCGCGCATATACCGACAGTCGTGATGGGCGGCAGGCCGCCATCAGGTCGGTGAAGATGCGCTCCACGCAGTGTTCATGGAATTCCGCGTGCTGGCGAAAGGACACGATGTAGGCGAGCAGGGCGGCGCGGTCCAGCTTGGGACCCTGATAGCGGATCTGCACGCTACCCCAGTCAGGCTGGCTGGTGACGGGGCAGTTCGACTTCAGCAGGTCGGAAGTCAAGGTTTCTTCGACGACCGGCGCGCCAGATTCGCAGCGCAATAGATCCGGCGCCGGCGTATAGGCTTCGATGGCGATATCCAGGTCATCCAGCGTTTCGCCAGGCAGCTCGGTGATGCTTTCGTCGCGGAACTCGTGGGGCGCGATCAAGGCCAGGCGCACCGGGCCCCCGGCCGCGTTGCTTACATCGCGCTGGACGCGCTCCATGTACGCTTGCGCGTCGGGCAAGCGGGTCTGGTTCAGCGAATTCAGGTACAGCTTGAACGACTTCGATTCGATGATGCGCGGCGTATCGGCCGGCACAGTGAATCGGCCGATGGCGACCTGCGGCTTGCCCTTGGCGTTCAGCCACGACAGTTCATACGCATTCCATATGTCGGCGCCATGGAAAGGCAGCGGCGCGGCCACGCCGATCGCCGCGCGATTGGCGGAACGTTCGATGGGAAACAACAGGCTGGCGTCGTACTGGCTGGGGTAGGGCGTGTCGTGTCCCAGCGGGGCATGGTCTAGGTTCATGGAGGGGAAATGCGGCAAGGCGTCGAAACACGGCTATTTTAGGCCGGCGCGGCGCCAGGCGCCGCGCCCGCGCGCGACACATTCGCGGACCGGTATCAACGCCTGGCGTGCCCGCTGCCGTCTAGGCAGGCCGGGGGTCGGCCCCATCGGCTATCGCGCGTGCGTTGATGATCCGGTCCAGGACCCTGGTGTTGTCCCTGGGCGTGTCGTCCTTCCAGCTGAACAGCTCTTGCACCAACTGGTGATCGAGTCGCCACCGGGGGATCCCCGGATTCTCCGCCACGCGGTTATCCAGCATGAGCTGCCACCTTTGCGTGCCGCGCAGGCGTTTGATCGCCTGCGCGCGCAACGTGGAAAATTCGCCCGTGCGCTGGAGATCCTCGCCCAGTTTTACCAGGGCGGGGAGCCCCTCGAAACGCGCCATCTGCCAGATGTCCGGGCTGCGGATGAGCTGGATCCAGGCGGGGTCCACGCCGTCTTTTTCCCACTGCCTGGCGATTCTTTCCACCGCTGCCATGGCGTCGATCTCGGCGGGCCGGCCAGGGATTCGGCCAGCCTCCGGCGCCGGTTCGGGCGCTGCCGTCTCTGCCTGCATATGGCCGGCGAATACTTCGGCCGCCGCGTGGTCCGGCCGTGTTGCCGCTACCGGCTCGCGCGCCGGCGCGTCCGTCTTGCCAGGCGCGATGGCCCCCTGTTCTGGTGATTGGACAGGCTGGGGCGCGGAAAATAGCGTGGTGGGGCTGATGACGCTCATTGGCAGATCTCCTTGGGTGATAGTCCGAAGCAGGACGTCGCGATGCAAAGCGACGGTTCGTGTGGCGTCGCGAGCCCGTGAACGTTCCCCTGCCGTGCCGGTTAATGCGTCTGTGAATGGCCCACCCCCGGCTCGCGGGGACGATGCCGCCGCGGCCGGGATCGCGCCCTGGGCGAAAAGCGCGCCGACCGGCATCTCGCCGGCGGCGTCAATAGCGGCGTGCGACCCGGGCGCGAAGGGGCTGTTCAGCGCGGGCTCGTTCGCGATCGACGGCGTGTATCGGGTAAAGCCTTCCGCCGCTCCGGTCGCGCCATCCGGTCCCAGGCTCGGGAGGAATGGCTCAGGCGCGGGATCGAAAGCCGTGTCCAGGTCGTATGACGGCGCCGTCACGGGATGCGCGATCATTGTTTGGTTTCCTTGAAGTGATATGTCGGTAAAGTCGACGCTTGAGAAAAGCGACAGCTCCTGAGGGCGGCCGGACGGTAAACCGTTCCGCGTCGATTTGCCCGGATACTCGGGGGAAATTCCCTGTTTTGCGCCTGCTTTTGCGTATATCCGCGCGTTTGGCGCAATTCGGCCGACATGGCGTGGCGGCGATTCCGATGGCCGATGGGCCCGCGCATGAGCCGCCCCCGACCTTGCCGTCCCGACCGCGGCGCGCCGCGTTGTCACGCGGCGCGGGTAGAATCCCCGCATCGAATGTGGCGAGGAACGGCGTGGATCCGATCATTTCCGTCAGGGGCCTGTCCAAGACATACAAGTCCGGATTGCAAGCATTGAAGAATGTCGATCTGGATATCCGGCGTGGCGAGATCTTCGCGCTGCTGGGGCCGAACGGCGCGGGCAAGACGACGTTGATCAGCATCATCTGCGGCATCGTGAATCCCAGCCAGGGCACGGTCCTGGCGGATGGGCACGACATCGTCCGCGACTATCGGGCCGCGCGCGCCAGCATCGGCCTGGTGCCGCAGGAGCTGAACACCGATGCGTTCGAAAGCGTGTGGAGCACGGTCAGCTTCAGTCGTGGGCTGTTCGGCAAGCCGGCGAATCCGGCGCACATCGAACGCGTGCTGCGCGACCTGTCCCTGTGGGACAAGAAAGACACCCGCATCATGGCCCTGTCCGGCGGCATGAAGCGACGCGTCATGATCGCCAAGGCCTTGTCCCATGAGCCGCGTATCCTGTTTCTGGACGAGCCCACCGCGGGCGTCGACGTCGAATTGCGACGCGGTATGTGGGAAATGGTGCGGCGCCTGCGCGACCAGGGCGTCACCATCATCCTGACCACGCACTATATCGAGGAAGCCCAGGAAATGGCCGACCGCGTGGGCGTCATCCGCAGCGGGGAAATCATCCTGGTCGAAGAGAAAAACGCCTTGATGAAGAAGCTGGGCAAGCGCCAGCTGACCCTGACGCTGAAGGCCGCGCTGTCAGCGCTGCCGGCGGCGCTGGACGGCTACACGCTGGACCTGGCCGGCGAGGGCCATGAACTGGTCTATACCTACGACAACCAGGCCGGCGCCGCCGACATCGCGACGCTGCTGCGCAAGCTGGAAGAGGCGGGCATCGAATTCACCGACCTGCGCTCGTCGGAAAGCTCGCTGGAAGAAATCTTTGTCAGCCTGGTCCAGGCCCGATCATGAACATCTACGCCATACGCGCCATCTACCTTTTCGAAATGCACCGCATGTGGCGCACCATGATGCAAAGCGTGGCGTCGCCCGTCATTTCCACGTCGCTGTACTTCGTGGTCTTCGGGTCCGCCATCGGGTCGCACATGGTGAACATCGACGGCGTCAGCTACGGGGCCTTCATCGTGCCCGGCATGATCATGCTGGCCCTGCTGACGCAAAGCATCGCCAACGCATCGTTCGGCATCTACATGCCGCGCTTCACCGGCACGATCTACGAGATCCACTCGGCGCCGATCTCCTATGTGGAGATCGTCATCGGCTATGTCGGCGCCGCCGCCTCGAAGTCCATCATCCTGGGCACGATCATGCTGGTCACGGCACGCCTCTTCGTGCCCTTCAGCGTCGCGCATCCGCTGTGGATGGTCGGCTTCCTGGTGCTGACGTCGGTGACCTTCAGCCTGTTCGGCTTCATCATCGGCATCTGGGCCGACGGCTTTGAAAAGCTGCAGGTGATTCCCCTGATGGTGGTGACGCCGCTGACGTTCCTGGGCGGCAGCTTCTATTCCATCAATATGCTGCCGGACTTCTGGCGCGCGGTGACGCTGTTCAATCCGGTGGTTTATCTGGTCAGCGGTTTCCGCTGGAGCTTTTTCGGCGTGGCGGACGTGCACGTCGGCGTCAGCCTGGGCATGACCTTGGTGTTCCTGGTGGTCTGTATGGTCGCGGTGCGCTGGATCTTCAAGACGGGGTATCGGCTGAAAACCTGACGACGCCCTGGCGCGGCGGTTAAAAAAAGGCCCCGGAGCGATCCGGGGCCTTCTTGCATGGCGGTCGCGCAAGTCGCCTAAGCCGCGGGTACGGCTTCCTTCTCCAGCGCGACCTCCAGGGCGTCCTCGACGCGATCGAGGAGCACGAACCGCAGTTTGTCGCGGGCTTCCTTCGGCACGTCGTCCAGGTCCTTCTCGTTGCGGCGCGGCAGCATCACCGTGGTGATGCCGGCGCGCAGCGCGGCCAGGGTTTTTTCCTTTACCCCGCCGATCGGCAGCACCAGGCCGCGCAGGCTGACCTCGCCGGTCATGGCCACGTCGGAACGCACCGGCGTGCCCTTCAGCAGGGACGCCAAGGCCACGAACATGGCCACGCCCGCGCTGGGCCCGTCCTTGGGCGTGGCGCCAGCCGGCACGTGGACGTGGATGTCCACTTTGTCCAGCGGGTCGCCGCTCCAGGTCTTGGCCAGCGTCAGCGCGGCCTGGGCCGACTCCTTCATCACGTCGCCCAGCTGACCGGTCAGGATCAGCCTGCCGCCGCCCGGCACCTTGCTGGCTTCGATGAACAGAATGTCGCCGCCCACCGGCGTCCACGCCAGGCCGGTCGCCACGCCCGGCACGCTGGTACGCAGCGCCACTTCGTTTTCGAAGCGACGAGGTCCCAGCGGATCGCTCAGGTCGCCCGCATCGATGCGCACGCTTTGCTGGCGGCCTTCGGCGATCTGCATGGCGGCATGCCGCAACACGGAGCCGATCTCGCGCTCCAGGTTCCGCACGCCCGCCTCGCGGGTGTAGTCCTCGACGATGGCCTTCAGGGCGTCGTCGGTGATTTCCGCCTGCTCGGGCTTCAGGCCGTTCGCTTCGAGCTGGCGACGGACTAGGTAGCGGCGGGCGATCTGGATCTTTTCTTCTTCCGTATAACCGGGCAGCTGGATGATCTCCATCCGGTCGCGCAGCGGCCCGGGAATGGTGTCCAGGACGTTCGCCGTGCAGATGAACATGACGTGCGACAGATCGAAATCCACGCCCAGGTAGTTGTCGCGGAACTTGTGGTTCTGCTCCGGATCCAGGACCTCCAGCAGCGCGCTGCCGGGATCGCCATGGAAGCCGCCGGCGCCCAGCTTGTCGATCTCGTCCAGCATCAGCACGACGTTATTCGTGCCGGCCCGGCGCATCGCCTGGATGATATTGCCCGGCAGCGCGCCCAGATAGGTGCGCCGATGCCCGCGGATTTCCGCTTCGTCATGCACCCCGCCCAGCGCCACGCGCTGGAACGCGCGTCCCGTGGCACGTGCGATGGACTGCCCCAGCGACGTCTTGCCCACGCCCGGAGGGCCGGAGAAGCACAGCACCGGGCTCTTGCCCTGCGGATTCAGCTTGCGCACGGCCAGGTATTCCAGGATGCGCCGCTTGATCTTTTCCAGGCCGAAGTGGTCTTCGTCCAGGATGCGGCGGGCCTCGGCGATATCGATGGGCGGCTGCGGCTCCTGCTTCCACGGCAGTTCGGTCAGCCATTCCAGGTAGGTACGCAGCATGGCGTACTCGCCGCCGCCTTCGCTCATCCTTTGCAGGCGCTTGAGTTCCTTGCGCGCGTGGGCAAGGATGTCCTCGGGCATGCCGGCGTTGTCGATGGCGTTCTTGAGCTCTTCGACTTCCGCGGCCGTATCGTCGCCTTCGCCCAGTTCCTTCTGGATCTGGCGCAGCTGTTCGCGCAGCACGTGTTCGCGCTGGCGCTCATCGAACTGCGCGCGCGTCTTTTCGCCGATCTCGCGGCTGAGCTTCAGGACGTTGACGCGCGCCGACAGCAGCTCGATCACTTTGTCGAGCCGGCGGCCCAGGTCGAAGGTTTCCAGGATGTCCTGCTTTTCCTCGACCTTCACGTCGATCAGGTTGGCGACCATGTCGGCCAGCACCGCGGGCGAAGTCACGCCCTGGACCACGCCGGCGAGTTCGTCGGGTACGTGCGGCAGCAGGCCGATCGCGGTCACCGCCTGTTCCTTCAATTGCAGGAAGCGCGCTTCGATCTGCGGATCGGTGGTTTCGGACGGCTCGACCATGGCGACGCGCGCCACCATGTACGGCCAGCCTTCCAGGAATTCCAGCACGCGGAAGCGCGACTGGCCCTGCACGACGATGTGGTGGCTATCGTCCTGCCCGGTGATGTAGCGCACGATCGGCCCTTGCGTGCCGACCCAGTACAGGTCGGATGGGCCGACCTCGGTTTTGCTGGCGTCGCGCTGCAGCAGGAAGCCGACGGGCGTTTCGTTCTTGACGGCTTCCTGCGCCGCGGCGACCGAAGCGGGGCGGCGCACGGTCACCGGCGACAGCACGCCGGGAAACAGCACCGCGTCGCGCAGCGGGATCAGGATCATCGCATCCTGCGGCAGGGGTTTGGTGGTGCGCTGCTCCTGGACGCCGGCAGGCGCGCTGGAGCCGCCCGCGCTGACGCGGTCATCGTCGGTCCGCACTTGCATGGTGGGCCAAAGCTTCATGGCGTTTCCTTTCTTTTCCTGAACGTCAATACAAGGCAACCATCCGACATCTCGGGTGTATCGGGTTCGAGTGCGGCCAGCGGCAGGGCGATCCGGCGTTCGAATCGCCCATAGGGGATTTCGACGCGGTGGATATGCGCGGCCTGCGACGCCGGCAGGCGGCGCATGCCCGATACCGTCACGCCATCGGATTGATAGCGCACGGTAATCGCCGACGACGGCACACCGGGTAGCGCGATGTGCACGATGACGGCCTCGGCCGTCTCGATGACATCGATGGGGGGCTCCCAGACATGCGGGTCCGCCGTGCAGGCGCGAAAGAATTGCCGTTGCAGGCGCTCCGCCTGTTCCAGCATGGAGAGGGCGTCGCCCCACATCCAGGACGTCAAATCGCGTGATCTCATGGTTCTTGCCTACGAGGTATGCCGTGTAAATGGCGACGCCCGGCAACGTTTCAAGGGCGGCCACGCGGACGGAAAAGCAGGTCGCAGCATGTAGCGTTCCGCTGGACGGAGCTATGCCGCCGGGGACGCATCCGCGTCCCGGCTTTCAGCGCTCGGGAGGCAAAAACCAGGGGCGATCGGCTAGCCGGCGCCGCCGGTGCGGGGCCGGCGGCGCAGCGTGTAGAAAAGAATCACGCCGACTGGCGCCGCCAGGGCGGCCCAGGAGGCCCAGTGCCAGATATCAGAGCCCAGTAGCGCGGCCAGCAGGCCGAAGGCGGTCAGCGCCACCAGGATCAGGGGCGCGCGCCATACGAACCAGAATTTGTGCGAACCGGGCATGCTGGGATGTCCTTCTAGGCGGGATGGGCGTTGGAATGGCGTGATTTTATAATAAGAATCGTTCTTGTTATGTGCCTTGCCAGCCAGCCTTGCCAACTAGTCTTCCGGCCGGCGGCGCCAGAAGAACCAGGCCAGCGCCAGGACGGCCCCCGCGCCCAGCAGCACGGCCGCCGTCAGGTAGACCGGCCGCGCGCGCGGCGCCATGTCATGGTACAGGCGCGTCGCGGCGGCGGTGGCGTCGGGCGGCAGGGACAGCGGGTAGACGCCATAGGCGAAAGCCAGCACGGCGCTGCCCAGCAGCAGCAGGAAGAGGGCGCTCCATCCCAGTTGTGGAATGCGCGGCCCGCGCACCGGCGCGCTCGCCTTGGCGCGGGAAGAGGATGCCGCGCGCGTTTTGCGGGCCGGAGCCTCCGCGCTGCCTTTCGCGCGGCGTTCGGCCTTGGCCGCCGCCTTTTCCTTGGCCGCCTTTTCCCGGGCTTTTTCCTTGGCCGCGGCTTCGGCGGGATCGCGGGGCGGGCGGTTCATCCAGCCGCGCAGGCCCGCCAGGCACCCGAAACCCGCCAGCGCGCCGAAAATGGCCGCGGGCGAGAGCGTGTTGCCGCCCGCCAGCCAATGCGACGTGCCGCCCACCAGGGCCGACGCGCCCAGCACGTCGTAAAGGCGGTGACCCAGCCAGGCGATCGCGGCCAGCGCGCCGACCACGGTTGCGGCGACGCACGCCGCCCCGGCGATATTGCCCTTGTGTTCTTCTTCGAAGGCCACCACGGCGATGCCGACCAGCCGGATACAGAGCAGCGTGGCGGCGATAAGCACCGCCGCGACGATCCAGGACAGCGAGAAACCGTAGATGAAGCGAGCCAGAACCAGGGCCATGGAAAACAAAAGAGTAGTTAGCGCGCCGGCAGCGCGCGGGCCGGATCGACAGGCTTGCCGCTCTGGCGCAGTTCGAAATACAGCCCCACCTGTTTGCTATCGCTATCGCCCATTTCGGCGATCCGCTGGCCCTGCGTGACTTGTTGGCCCTGCTTGACCAGCAGTTTGCGGTTGTGCGCGTAGATAGTCAGGTATCCGGACGTATGGCGCAGGATGACGAGATTGCCGTAGCCGCGCAGCCCGTTGCTGGCATAGGCCACGGAGCCGGCCGCGGCCGCGACGACCGGCGTGCCCGCCGTGTTGACGATGCGCAGGCCTTGCGACGAAGAACCGTTGAACCGCTGGGCCAGCGTGCCCTGTGCGGGCCAGACCAGCGTGATGCCGCGCAGCGGCGTCGTGTCGGCGGGCTTGGCCGGCTCCGTCTTCGCCGGCTTCGCATTGCCGGAGGAGCCCGCCGAGGAAGAACGGGTACCGCTACGGGACGAAGCGTCCGTGCCGCCGGCGGGCGGCGCCACCCGCAGCACCTGCCCGACATCAAGGCGATTCGCGCTTTCCAGTTTGTTCCAGCGCATCAGATCGCCGATGCTCTGGTTGTTGTCACGCGCGATCTGCGTCAGCGTGTCGCCTGATTTGACGCGATAGTAGCCGGGGCCGACTGGCGTCGATGCGCAGGCGGCCAGCAACAGCGCCAGGACCGCGGCGCAAGCCAGGCGCCGCGCTCGGCCGGCGTAACCGATCCCGGCATGGCCGGGGAAAGACGGATGGGAGTGAAATGACGATAGGACGGGCACTGGCGAAACAGGTTTCCGGATCTTCTGCGATGGGCGCCACGATGGCGCCCCCGCGAAGGGTACCAAGAAACCGGCCAGTGCGCCCGGATCAGCCGATCTGCACCGGCACGAACAGCTTGCCGTCGCCGCGCTGGACCAGCAGGGCGGCGGTCTTGCCGGCCTTGGCGACGGCGCTGCGCACTTCGTTGACGCTGCGCGTCGGCACCCCGTTCACGGACAGGATGATGTCGCCGGCCTGGATGCCCGCCTTGGCGGCGGCGCCTTCGGCCTGTTCCACCAGCAGGCCCTGCGTGCCGGCCTGTTCCTGTTCGTCCGGCGTCAAGGGCCGCAGCGCCAGGCCGAGCTTGGCATGCTGCCCGCCTTGCGACGCATCGGACGCGACGGCGTCCGCCTTGCCGTAGGTGCCCAGCGTGGCCGTGACTTCGATGGGCTTGCCGTTGCGCCATACATCCAGCTTCACGCGCTGGCCGGGGTCCTGCAGCGTGATGACCGACGACAGATCGCCGGACGAGACGATCGGACGCCCGTCGATCGCGCGGATGACGTCGCCGGACTTCAAGCCCGCCTTGTCGGCCGCGCTGCCTTTTTCGACGCTGGCCACCAGCGCCCCGGTGGGGCTGTCCAGCTTGAAGGAGTTCGCCAGCTCCTGGTTGACCTCCTGCACGGTCACGCCCAGCATGGCGTGCCGCACCTTGCCGTGGGCCACGATCTCATCCTTGATCTTGGTGGCCACGTTGATGGGGATGGCGAACGACAAGCCCTGGAAGCCGCCGGTGCGCGTATAGATCTGCGAATTGATGCCGACCACTTCGCCGCGCGTATTGAACAGCGGACCGCCGGAGTTACCGGGGTTGACCGCGACGTCCGTCTGGATGAAAGGCACCGACGTATCGTCGGGCAGCGACCGGCCCTTGGCGCTGACGATGCCGGCGGTCGCGGTATTTTCCAGGCCGTAGGGCGAACCGATGGCCAATACCCAGTCGCCGACGTTCACGTCGTCGACGTTGCCCAGCTTCACCACGGGCAGATGGGAGGCATCGATCTTGATCACGGCCACATCGGTGACTGGATCGCTGCCCAGGACCTTGGCGCGGTATTCGCGGCGATCCGTCAGCTTGACGGTGACTTCGTTGGCATCCTGCACGACGTGGGCATTGGTCAGGATCAGACCGTCGGGGCTGATGATGAAGCCCGAGCCTTCGCCGCGGATCGGCACTTCGCGCGTGCCGCCGGGGCCCATCTGGCCGGGCATGCCGGGAAAGCCGGGCATGCCGCCGAAGAACTGGGCGAAGGGATCCTGCTGCAGGGCGACCTTCTTGGTGCCCGATACGCTGATGTTCACCACCGCGGGGCCATACTGGCGCGTGATCTGCGCGAAGTTCGGCAGCGACATGGTGCCGGCGGCCGGTTGCACCTGCTGGGTCAGCGCGGGCGGCGCGTTCTCCGCGTGGGATGCGGTGCCCATGATGCCGGCGGCCGCGGTGGCGCCGATGACGCCGGCCGCAACCAGCGACATCGTCAAACGGGTGGGGGAGAAGGTTTTGAATTTCATGTCGGGTCCTCGAGCGCTAGTCCTGTGGGCATTTGTTCCAGTCGCTCGTTTCAGCGAGCGCCTCCTGGAACACGGCGCTATCTTCGAACCCGATCCTTAGGCGAAACTTAAGCGGAAAAACCAAGCGGAAAAATCGAGCGGGAACCCTGGCCGGAATTCACGCGGGGGCGCCCGCCGGAAAACGCACCCGCACGCGCAGGCCGCCCAGGCGCGGCGCGTCTTCCAGGAAGACGGCGGCCTCATGGCGGCGCGCCACGGCTTCGACGATGGACAGTCCCAGGCCGCTGCCTACCGCGTCATGGTTCTGCGCCCGATAGAAGCGATCGAACACCCGCTCGCGTTCGGCCGGAGGAATGCCGGGGCCGCTGTCGTCGACGGTCAGCGTCACGGCGTCGCCATGGACGTCGACG
Source organism: Bordetella sputigena (assembly GCF_965137885.1). Classification (NCBI taxonomy): domain Bacteria; kingdom Pseudomonadati; phylum Pseudomonadota; class Betaproteobacteria; order Burkholderiales; family Alcaligenaceae; genus Bordetella; species Bordetella sputigena. The sequence continues at coordinate 20,018 of NZ_CBCSCA010000004.1, read as the reverse complement.
CCGACGTCGATACGGCCTTCCGCCGGTGTGTATTTGATGGCGTTATCCAGCAGATTGCGCGCCAGCAGCGCCAGGGAATCGGGATCGCCGCGCACCCATGCCTGCGGCACGCCGTCCATGCCGATATCCATGGCCTTGGCATTGGCCTCCGGCAGAATGTCGGAGATGGATTGCCGCATAAGCTGCACGAGCTCCACGGGCCTGGCCGCGCTCTGCGTGGCCGCGGCATCATGGCGGGCCATCGATAGCAGTTGTTCGATCAGCCGCGATGCGCGGTCTATGCCCGTGGCGAGGCGGTCCACCGCAATGCGCCGAGCGGCTTCGTCGCCGGGGCGCTGCAAGGCCTGCAACTGCAGGCGCAGCGCGGCCAGCGGCGAGCGCAATTCATGGGCGGCGTCGCCGACGAAGCGCTTCTGCGTCGCGAAGGCCTGTCGCGTGCGCTCAAGCAGCAGGTTCAGTTCATGCACCAGCGGGCGGATCTCATCGGGCAGGCCGGCTTCGCCCACCGGCGATAGGGCTTCGGGCTGGCGCTTGGCCAGCTCGTCGCGCGTGCGTCGCACCGGCCGCAACGATGCGCCCACCACCCACCACACGACGATCATCAGCAGCGGCGCCGCGGCCGCGATGGGGCCGACGCTGCGCAAGGCCAGCGCACGCGCGGTCTTCTGCCGCACGTCCATGTCCTGTGCCACCTGCGTCACCTGGAATGGCGTGGCCATCGCATAGACGCGATAGGTCGACGCGCCCGCGCGCACGGTCGAAAAACCCAGCACCACCGGATCCGGCAGCAGTTTGCCGGACGCGGACTTGAACAGCCGCGCGCCATCGGCGGTCCAGATCTGGATGATCAGGTTGTCGGCGGGCGCCGGGCCGGCCGGCGCGGACGGCGTGGCGCTGAGCAGGCCGTCGCCCGCGGTCAGCGAGGCGGCGGTGCGCTGCAATTGCGCATCAAAGATTTCGTCGGTCTGCTGGAGAATGTTGCGGTAGGCCACGATGCCCTGCACCAGGGCGGCCAGCAGGATGGATGCGAACAGGAAAAAAATCAGGCGGCCCCTGAGCGAGGACCCGAGCGGAATTTTCATGTCTGGGGAGTGGACCCGTACGGGCGCCTCATGCTTGCGGGAGCAGCGACGGGATCAGCGCGATTCATGTTTTCGGAATGACGTAGCCAACGCCGCGCACGTTCTGGATGAAGCGCTGGCCGAGTTTCTTGCGCAGCCCGTGTATATAGACTTCGACGGCGTTGCTGCTGATTTCTTCCTGCCAGCTGTAGAGTTTTTCTTCCAGCTGCGCCCGCGACAATATCATGCCGGGACGGGCGATCAGCGGTTCCAGCACGGCCCATTCGCGCGCCGTCAGCGTGACGGGTTCGCCGTTGACGCGCGCGGAGCGATCCTGCGGATCGATGCTGACGCCGGCATGTTCGAAGACGGGCTCGGCGCGTCCGGCGCTGCGCCGTATCAGCGCACGCATGCGCGCCAGCAATTCTTCCATGTCGTAAGGCTTGATGACGTAGTCGTCCGCGCCCGCATCCAGGCCGGCGATGCGGTCGGCCACCGCATCGCGCGCGGTGGCGATCAACACCGGCGTGCGGTTGCGGCGCGTGCGCAGATCGCGCAACAGGTTCAGCCCATCCCCATCCGGCAGGCCAAGGTCCAGCAGCACCAGATCGTAGGGGCCGGTACGCAAGGCCAGGTCCGCGCCCTTGGCATTCTTTTCCCAGTCCACCGCATAGTTTTCCGCGCGCAGGCCGTCGAATACGCTTTCGCCGATCATCCGATCGTCTTCCACCAAAAGAATGCGCATGCGTTTCTCCTTCAGCGAGGCCGGTCCAGCATCACAAGCTTTGGCGTTGGAGCCTGACACCGATCTTAAGTTCCTGGCGCGCAAGTCGCGCCGTACAACAAGCGTGTATGCGGTCTGCTCTCGTTTTGTAACTTCCCGAAGCGGCTTCTGGTTACACCCCTGGGCTATAAGGTAACTGTCATACCCCGCCGCATGCGGGCGAGAGTAGAAAAACGTGCAAAGCCCATCCATACCCGTCACGAGCGAGAACGTCGGCAAGCATGCGTTGCTGTTCGACCTGGACGGAACGTTGGCGCCCATCGCGGCGACGCCGCAGCAGGCGCACGTTCCCACTGAAACATTGGACGTCCTGGCGCGCCTGGAAAAGCTGACCGGCGGCGCCATCGCGATTGTATCGGGCAGGCCGCTATCGCAGATAGACGCGCTGGTCCAGCCGCTGGTGCTGACCGGCGCCGGCCTGCACGGCGCGCAATGGCGCGGGCCCGACGGCACGCTGCATGAACTGCCGGTCGATACGGCGGCGGTCGCGCGCATGGTCGAAAGCCTGGCGCCGCTGGTCGATCGCTGGTCCGGCACGCAACTGGAGCACAAGGGCTTGTCCCTGGCCTTTCACTATCGTAATGCGCCTGACCGCGAACATGATGCGCGCATCGCCGCCGAATTGGCGATCCAGCCGCATGCCGATCGCTTCGTGCTGCAGCCCGGCAAGATGGTGGTCGAGATCAAGCCGCGGCAAGCGAGCAAGGCGGCGGCCATCAACCGCCTGATGGGTATGCCACCCTTTGCGGGGCGCATACCCTTATTCGCTGGCGACGACCTGACAGATGAGGCCGGTTTCCAGGCGGTGAGGGCCCTGGGGGGCGTCACCATCAAGATCGGGGAAGGGGACAGCGTCGCCGACTGGCGCTTTCCCACGCCCGCCGCGCTGGCGGCCTGGCTCGCCTTGCTTTGAGCTCCCCGCAAACACTAGAAGAAGGAGGTCGGCCATGAGCAGGCTAGTCGTTGTATCGAATCGGGTCGCGCCCATCGCGGAAGGAAAACCCACCGCCGGCGGGCTGGCGGTGGGCGTCTTCGATGCCCTGAAGCAGACTGGCGGCATATGGTTCGGATGGAATGGCGATATCGCCGATGGGTCCACGCCGCCGGATACCGTACACAAGGACACGCGCGACAACATCACCTATGCCACCGTCGCCCTGTCGCGCACCGATTACGACCAGTACTACCGGGGTTTTTCCAACGGCATGCTATGGCCGGTATTTCACTACCGGCCAGATCTGGCCCGCTACGATCGCCGTGAATATGCCGGCTATTGCCGTGTCAATCGATGGCTGGTGGAACGGCTCAAGCCCTTGCTCGAGCCCGACGACATCCTGTGGGTGCACGACTACCATCTGCTGCCTTTCGCGCGCGCCTGCCGCCAGGCCGGCATACGCAACCGCATCGGTTTCTTCCTGCATATTCCGTTTCCCGCCGAACCCGTCATGGCGACGGTGCCGCCGCACCGCGAATTGATGGAAGCGATGTGCGCCTACGATCTGGTGGGCTTCCAGACCGATTCGGACCGTCGCGCTTTCGTCGATTATGTCTGCCGCCGCCTGGGGGCGGCGCGCCGCGGCGACCGCTATGTCGAAATCGGCGGACACCGCATCGGCGCCGGGGTGTACCCGATCGGCATCTATCCCGATGAAATCCAGGAGCTATCGCTCAAGCACAACCGTTCGCGCCAGATCACCAATCTGAAGCAGGGCCTGCAGCAGCGCAGGCTGATGGTCAGCGTGGACAGGCTGGACTACAGCAAGGGAATGGTCGAGCGCTTCACGGCGTTCGAGCGGCTGCTGGAGATGACGCCGGCGCATCGCGGCCAGGTGACCTTCGTGCAGATCGCGCCGCCGTCGCGTTCCGACGTGGAGCAGTACCGCAGGATCCGGCGGCAGCTGGAAAGCGCCGCCGGCAGCATCAATGGGCGCTGGTCGGACCTGGCGTGGACGCCGCTGCGCTATATCAATAAATCCTACGATCGGGCGTTGCTGATGTCGCTGTTCCGCGCCTCGCAGGTCGGCTATGTGACGCCGCTGCGCGATGGGATGAACCTGGTGGCCAAGGAGTACGTCGCCGCCCAGTCGCCGGACGATCCCGGCGTGCTGGTGCTGTCGGAATTCGCCGGCGCGGCGGAAGAGCTGGGCGAGGGCGCGCTATTGGTCAATCCCTACGACGCGGACGGCATGGCGGAAACGCTGGATCGCGCCCTGACCATGGCCTTGCCGGAGCGCATGGCGCGCCACCGCAATATGCTGGCAAGGCTGACCGAGAACAATCTTTCGCGCTGGCGCGATCGCTTCCTGAACGATCTGCAGAGCGAGACGGTCACGCCCGAAGTCGTCGCCTGAATCAGCGGCGGTGCGCCGAAATGGTGTAGCGTTCGGTGCGGGCGCGCGCCATCGCCTTGCGGACCTCATCGACGGAATCGGCGAATTCGTCGATGAAGTTGAACACGCCTTCCACGGAATCGAATAGGAAATTGGCGGCCGGCACCGCCACGCGGCGCTGGGCGAAGCGAGCGGTCGCGCGGGCGCCGCGCTTGAGCGCGGCAGTGTCGGAAGGGGTGAGGGTGAGAAAGGAAAGGCGGCGCGAACCCATGGTGCTGCTCCTGTCGGGGATAAAAACGAGCTTCAGTGCAATCATGATAAACACCTATTTTGATGCGCCGCAACAAGCGTTTCGGCAGAAGCTCAATCCCGTTACGAATAAGCATATACGTGCCTTTTCATGGTGCGTATGCCCCGGGAAATCCTCCGTAATGGTGCGCCGCAATGTCGCATGAGCGCAACAACGCTGAAGGCTTCGGCGGCATCCGGGCGGAGGCGGCGGCCGCGGCGGACACGAGGCGGGGGCTTGCGCGGGATACGGATGAGCGCGACGAGTGGCTGGAGGCCGATGGTCGCGGCGGCTACGCCAGCGGCACGGTCGGCGGCCTGCGTACGCGCCGCTATCACGCGCTGCTCCTGTGCGCGACGCGTCCGCCCACCGGGCGCAAGGTACTGGTGAACGGCGTGGAGGCCTGGGTGCAGTGCGCCGGCGGCCGCCAGGCCCTGACCCGGCAGCGCTACGCGCCGGACCTCGTCGTGCCGGACGATGCCGCCGAGATGCTGTCCTTCGACCTGCATCCCTGGCCCACCTGGCGGCTGGGCCTGCGGGATGGACGGGTGGTGAGCTTTGCCTGTTTCGTCGACAAGGCGAGCGCCCGCACGGTGTTGCGTTGGGAGTTGGAGGGCGTGCCTGCCCGCGCGGCAGGCGCCGGGGCGCCGGCGCAAGCCGACGGCGCCCCGGCGGACGGCCACGCCCCGGGGGATGGCGGCGGCCCGCTTATGCTCAGGGTGCGGCCTTTGCTGTCCGGCCGCGACTACCACGCGCTGCACCGGGAAAATCCCGCCTTCGATTTCTCCGCCACGGTCGATGGCCAAGGCGTGCAATGGCAGCCGTATGGCGACGTGCCGGCGGTTGCCGCGCACACCAATGGCCGTTATGCCCATGAGCCGGATTGGTACCGCAACTTCTGCTACGTACGCGAACGCGAACGCGGCCTGGACGACATCGAGGACCTGGCCACGCCGGGCGTATTTTCCTTCGACCTGGACGCCGGACCGGCGGTCATCATCCTGTCCGCGGTCGGGCTGGCTACCCCCGGCGGCGTATCGCCTGGCGCCGCGCGGGCCGACGTACAAGGCGGCGATCCGGATGTCGGCACCGGCCGGGGCGCCGCGCGCCCGTCCATGGCCGCGCGGGCGGACGATGCGCCGTCAGCGGATCAAACGGGCGACGCCATCGTCATGGCCGCGCGCATGGCCGCGCGCGAGGCCGCGCGCCGCGCCGCATATCCCGACCGCCTGCAACGCGCCGCCGACGCCTATGTGGTTTCCCGCGCGCAAGGCCTGACGCTGGTCGCGGGCTACCCCTGGTTCACCGACTGGGGCCGCGATACCTTCATCGCCATGCGCGGCCTGCTGCTGGCCACGGGCCGCCTGGCCGAGGCCCGCGTCATCCTGCTGGAATGGACCCGCTATATTTCCCGCGGCATGCTGCCGAATACCTTTCCGGACGAAGGCAGCGAACCCGCCTACAACTCGGTGGATGCCTCGCTGTGGTTCGTCATCGCGGCGCATGACTACCTGCGGACCGACCATGCCGATGACGCGGCGCGCGCCAGTCTGCGCGCGGCCATCGATGCCATCGTGGCCGGCTATGCCGCCGGCACCCGCCACGGCATCGCGGCCGACGCCGACGGGTTGCTGCGCGCGGGTTGCCCCGGCCTGCAGTTGACCTGGATGGATGCCAAGGTCGGCGATTGGGTGGTGACCCCGCGCATCGGCAAGCCGGTGGAAGTCCAGGCGCTGTGGATCAACGCGCTGCGCATCGCTTCCGCCTGGAATCCCGGCTGCCGCGATCTGGAAAAGCAGGCCACGGCGTCGTTCCTGCGGCGCTTCCCCAAGCCGGATGGCAGCGGGCTCTACGATGTGGTGGATGACGGCCACGAAGCCGGCCGCCTGGATGGCAGCATACGGCCGAACCAGCTTTTCGCCGTCGGCGGCCTGCCCCATGCCGTGCTGGACGGACCGCTGGCGCGGGCCGTGGTGGCGCAGGTCGAAGGCAAACTGCTGACGCCCATGGGGCCGCGCACGCTGGCGCCGGACGACGCGGCCTATATCGGCCATTACCAGGGTGGTCCCAGGCAGCGGGATGCGGCCTACCACCAGGGCACGGCCTGGCCCTGGCTGATCGGCGCGTTCGTGCAGGCCTGGCTGCGCACCCGCGCCGCGGCGGGCAGCCTGGACCCGGCGGCGGTGGCGCAATTGCGCGCGCGCTGGCTGGCGCCCCTGTATCGCCATCTGGATGAAGGCGGATTGGACCATGTATCGGAGATCGCCGATGGCGATGCCCCGCACCGCTGCGCGGGCGCGCCTTTCCAGGCCTGGTCGCTGGGCGAGCTGCTCCGCGCGGAAAGCATGTTGCGCGATGCCGTGCCGGCCGTCGCGCGGACGCGGTAAATTCATCGTTTCGCCTGTTGCAAGGACGCGCCATGCCTACGCCGCGTGCCACCTCGTTGTTCCATACCATCGAAGGCCAGCGCCTGGCGCAGGCCGAGTCCGTTCCATGGCGGCGCTGGGGGCCCTATCTGAGCGAGCGGCAGTGGGGCACCGTGCGCGAGGACTACAGCGAATACGGCACCGCCTGGGATTACTTTCCGCACGACCACGCGCGCAGCCGCGCCTACCGCTGGGGCGAGGACGGCCTGGCCGGTTTTGGCGATGACCGGCTGCGCTGGTGCCTGGGACTGGCGTTATGGAACGGCCACGATCCCATCATCAAGGAACGCCTGTTCGGCTTGACGAACGCCGAAGGCAACCACGGCGAGGACGTCAAGGAACTGTATTTCTATCTGGACGCCACGCCCACGCATTCCTATATGCGCATGATGTATCGCTATCCCATGTCGGCGTTTCCCTATGCCGATCTGGTGGCCGAGAATGCGCGGCGCGGCACCGATCAGCCGGAGTACGAAATCCTGGATACCGGGGTGTTCGACGATCACCGCTATTTCGATGTGACGGTCGAGTACGCCAAGCATGCGCATGACGACATCGTCATGCGGATCACCGTGGAAAATCCCAGCGCCGAGCCGGCCACGCTGCACGTGCTGCCGCAGTTGTGGGCGCGCAATACGTGGTCGTGGGACGGCGTGTCGCCCAAGCCATCCCTGCAGTCCATTCGCGACAAGGATGGCGATGGCGAGACCGTCCTGGCGCGCCACGCGGCGTATGAGCCCATGGTGGCGACCGCGGCCGCGCCGGGACCGGTGCAATGGCTGTTCTGCGAAAACGAAACCAATGTCCGCAAGCTGTTCGGCAGCGAAGGCGCGGGCCCGTTCAAGGATGGCATCAACGACTACATCGTGCATGGCGACAAGGATGCCGTGCGCGCGGACGGCGGCACCAAGGTCGCCGCGCATTGGGTGGCGCATCTGCCGCCGGGCGCGCGCAGCGCCATGGTGTTCCGCCTGCGGCCGCAGGCCCGGCACGACGCGCAGGCGCTGGACGTCGACGCGCTGATCGCGCGGCGCCGCGCCGAGGCCGACGAGTTCTACGATTGCCTGCAGCAGGGGATCGCCGACGACGATGCGCGGCTGGTGCAGCGCCAGGCGTTGGCGGGACTGCTCTGGTCCAAGCAGTATTACGAATTCGACGTCACGCGCTGGCTGGATGGCGATGCCGCGCAGCCCAAGCCGCCCGCGCGCCGCCGCCGCGGCCGCAACGCCGATTGGCGGCATCTGTGCAATGGCGAAATCGTGTCCATGCCGGATAAATGGGAATATCCCTGGTACGCCTCCTGGGACCTGGCCTTCCAGGCCACGGCGCTGGCGCTGGTCGATCCCGTCTTCGCCAAGAACCAGCTGCTGCTGCTGGTCAAGGACCGCTACCAGCATCCCAACGGGCAACTGCCCGCTTACGAGTGGGCCTTCGGCGACGGCAATCCGCCCGTCCATGCCTGGGCCACCTGGCGCGTGTATGAAATCGATCGCGCCTGGCACGGCGAACCCGATCACGTGTTCCTCGAGCTGGTGTTCCACAAGCTGCTGCTGAACTTCGGCTGGTGGGTCAACCGCCGCGATGCCGATGGGCGCAACATCTTCCAGGGTGGTTTCCTGGGGCTGGACAATATCGGCATCTTCGACCGGTCACAGCCCCTGCCCACGGGCGGCCACATCGACCAGGCGGACGGCACGGCCTGGATGGCCGCCTATGCGCTGGACATGATGCGCATCGCGCTGGAGCTGGCGACCGTCAACAAGGCCTTTGTCGACATCGGCGTGAAGTTCTTCGAGCACTTCCTGTACATCGCCGAAGCGGTCAATAGCGGCGATGAATGCGAAACCGGCTTGTGGGACGAGCAGGACGAATTCTTCTACGATGCGCTGCATCTGCCCGACCAGGACAGCATGCCGATGCGCGTGCGTTCCATCGTCGGGCTGATCCCGCTGTTCGCCGTGCAGGTGCTGGAAGAGAACATGCATGGGCGGCTGCCCGGTTTCAAGGAGCGGCTGCGCTGGTTCCTGCGGCATCGCCCGGATCTGGCCAGGCTGGTGTCGCGATGGACCGAACCCGGCAAGGGAAATTCCGCGCTGCTATCCCTGCTGCGCGGACATCGCGTGAAGGCGCTGCTGCGGCGGGCGCTGGATGAAAGCGAGTTCCTCTCGGATTACGGGGTGCGCGGGCTTTCGCGGCATCATCGCGATACGCCGTACGAATTCAGGCATAACGGGCAGAGCTTCTGCATCCGCTATTTGCCTGGCGAGTCCGATTCACGGGTGTTCGGCGGCAACTCGAATTGGCGCGGGCCGATATGGCTGCCGGTGAACTACCTGCTGATCGAATCCCTGTATGAGTTCCATCGCTATTACGGCGACGATTTTCGCGTGGAATATCCTACCGGTTCCGGCCGCAAGTATTCGCTGCGCGAAATCGCCGACCAGCTGGCCAGCCGTATTACGCGGCTGTTCCTGAAGAATTCCGACGGTGAGCGGCCGTCCATGATGGGTTATCCGCTGTTGCAGGCCGACCCGGCATCACGCGACCTGGTGTTGTTCCACGAGTTCTTCCATGGCGATAACGGACGTGGCCTGGGAGCTTCGCACCAGACCGGATGGACGGCGCTGGTGGCATTGCTGCTGCAGCCGCGCGAAACCGCCGCCAGCGGCATCCTGCCCGCGGTGGAAAGCGCCGACGACGAAGCCCGGGCGGAAGCCGCCGAAGCGGTCGCGCGCGCCAGCGGGCAGGTGGTGAAGTAGGGTTCAGTCCGCGCCGGGCGGCAGCAATCCGCGCGCGTCCAGCAGCTCGTGCACTTGCGCCAGGCGCAGTTCGGGGTCCGTGGCCAGCAGCAGTTCCTGCCTGATCGCCGGCGGCAGGGGCAGGATCTCGCCCCAGCGGTCCGCCACCCAGCCGCATTCGTCCAGGCGGAAGGGCGGGGCGATGGGCATCAAGGCCGCCGGGGTGCCGCGGCGCTGCAGGTCGGCGATCAGTGCGCCCAGCGCGTTCGCGCAGGGCTGCAGTTCCCGCGGGATGGGGCGTGGCGGGTCGTCCGCAAGGATGTCGATCTCCCCGCTCCACAAGCCGAACCTGCCTTGCTCCGCCGACAACAGGCGGAAGCGGCTGGTGCCGGTGCAAACGATCTGCAGCAGGCCCGGCATAGGCGCGGAATGTTCGACGATGCGCGCCAGCGTGCCGGCGCCGGCCAGTACTTCCTTGCCCTCCGGCGTGCGGACCTCCCTGCCTTCCAGCAGCGGTACGACGCCGAAGCTTCCACCATCGGCGATGCACTTGCCTATCATGTCCAGGTAGCGGACCTCGAAGATGCGCAGGTGCGTGACCCCGTCGGGGAACAAGGCATTGCCCAGGGGGAATAAGGGAGTGGCGGCCATGCGGCATGATGGCACAATTGGCCCTTGCCCGTTACTCTCCGTACCCGCCCCATAGCCGCCGCCCCCATACCGCCCATACGGATGATCCCGCCCATATCGTTTTTGCCGGCGCGCCTTGCCCGGTTTGTTTCCGGGTTCCGCCTGCCCGCGATGCTGGCGCTTTTATTGCTGGTGGCCGCCCCTGGCGTCGCGGCGGCGCAGACCAGTCAAACGACGCAGGGGCAGGCCGCCGGCGCGGATGGCCAGGCGCGGACCTTGGCCGCCAAGGGGGCATCGCCGGCGCCCGACCTGCGCATCGGCTCCAAGCGTTTCACGGAGTCCTACATCCTTGCCGAGCTGCTGGCGCAACAGGTGACGGCCCGTACGGGGCAGACGCCGGCCGTGTCGCAGGGGCTGGGCAATACGGCCATCGTCTACCAGGCCCTGCAAAGCGGCAGCATCGGGCTGTACCCCGAATATACGGGGACCATCGCGATGGAAATCCTCAAGAGCGACAAGCCCTTGTCGCTGGAGGAGATCCGCGGCAGATTGGCGCCGCTGGGGCTGGGCGTGGATATTCCGTTCGGCTTCAACGACGGCTATGCGCTGGCGATGCGCGCGGCGGACGCCGACAGGCTGGGGATACGCTCGCTGAGCGACCTGGCGCGACATCCGGACCAGCGCCTGGGACTGTCGCAGGAATTCATCGGCCGTGTCGACGGCTGGCGTGGCCTGGCGCAACGCTATGGCCTGCGGCAGTCGCCCACCGGCTTGGACCATGGCCTGGCCTATGACGCGATCCAGAAGAAACAAGTGGATGTCATCGACATCTACACCACGGATGCCAAGATCGACGCGCTGGGCTTGCGCGTGCTGGATGACGATCTCAAATATTTCCCGCGCTATGACGCCGTGGTGCTCTACCGCTTGGACGTGCCGCGGCGCTATCCGGCGGCCTGGGCCGCCATGCGCGAACTGGCCGGAACCATCGATGAACACACGATGATCGCCATGAATGCGCGTGCCGAACTGGACGGCGTGCCGTTTGCCGTCATCGCGCGCGATCGCCTGGCGGCGGGCGGCGGCGCGGGCGTCGCGCTCCCGGCGGGACAGGGGGATGAACCTTATGGTTTCTGGCGCAAGCTGCTGGGCCCCGATCTCGGCCGCCTGGCCGCGCAACACCTTATGCTGGTCCTTCTGTCGGTCGCCATCGCGGTGCTGGTCGCCGTGCCGGCCGGGGTCTTCGTCTACCCACGCTATCGCTTGCGCGCGCTGGTGCTGGGCATGACGGGGCTGCTGCAAACCATTCCATCGCTGGCCATGCTGGCCATCCTGATCACGGTGACCGGCCGTATCGGCGCGGTGCCGGCGCTGGCGGCGTTGACGCTGTATGCCTTGCTGCCGGTCATGCGCAATACGGTGGCCGGGCTGGACGAGATTTCTTCCGGTATGCGCTTGGCCGCGACGGCGCTGGGCATGACGCCGCGCCAGCGCATCACGCTGATCGAGTTGCCGCTGGCCCGGCCCACTATCCTGGCCGGCGTGCGTACGGCCACGTCGATCTCCATCGGTACGGCGACGATCGCGGCCTTTATCGGCGCGGGCGGTTTCGGTGAACGCATCGTCACCGGCTTGGCCTTGAACGACAGCCAGTTGCTGCTGGCGGGCGCCTTGCCCGCCGCCGCGATGGCGTTGGCCAGCGAACTGGCATTCGAGCTGGTGGACCGCCGCCTGCGCCGGCAAACCGGTAGATACACGACCGCCTGACTGAAGCAAGGCGTGTGTCCCGGCCGGACGCCGTGCGCACGGTGCCTGGCCCGCGCCGGTGCGCCGCGGTACGCGGCGCGGCGCCATGCGCGCTTATTCGGCCTTGGTGCCCATCTGCTTGACCAGGGCGCTCCACTTCGCCTGTTCCTTGCGCGTGAATTCGCCGAAGGCCTGCGCGCTGCCCCCGACCGGATCGGCGCCCTCCGCCGTCATTTTGTCCTTCAGGCCGGGCAGGGCCGCGTTGACGGCCTTGTTCAAGGTCGCCACGACCTCGGGCGGCGTGCCCTTGGGCGCGAACATACCGAACCAGGAGCCGGCCTCGAAACCCGGAAAGCCGTTTTCGGCAATGGTCGGTATGTCGGGCATGGAAGCCGACCGGCGGATGCTGCTGACGGCGATCGGCCGCAACTTGCCCGCCTTGATCTGGCCGATCACCGACGGGATGGTGGCGAACATGAATTGCACGCGGCCGCTCAACAAATCGTTCAGCGCGTCGGCGCCCTTGTAGGGTATGTGCGTCGCCTGCACCCCGATTTTCTGCATGAGCATGTAGCTGGCCAGGTGGGAGGAGGTGCCGATGCCGGTGGAGCTGTAGTTCAGCTTGCCGGAATGCTGCCTGGCGTAGGCGACGAATTCGGCGACGGTGTGCACGGGGACGTCGGGCGGCACGACCAGTACGTTGGGCACGTCGGCGAATTGCACGACAGGCACCAGGTCGGTCAAGGGATCGTAATCCAGCTTGTTCAAACTGGAGTTCACCGCGATGGGGCCGACCGACGCGGCCAGCAGCGTATAGCCATCCGGCGCCGCGCGCGCGACGTACTCGCTGCCGATATTGCCGCCCGCGCCGGGACGCGCTTCGACGATGAAGGTCTGCTTGAGCGATTCGCTGATCTTGTTGCCGATGGCGCGCGTCAGGATGTCGGTGGTGCCGCCCGCCGTAAAGGGCACCACGATCTTGACCGGCCGGTCGGGGTAATCGGCGTGCGCGGCCGGCGCCGCGATACATGCGCCGGCGATCGTGGCGGCCGCGAACGCGCGCGCGAGGGTCTTTATGGACATGGTTGCTCCTCCTTATATGTTTTTTGCGGGATCGCCGGACGCCAAGCCGTCCGCGACATCCGCATCTTCTCATAGGTATTCGGATCGACATGCCGGGAAACCGGCCACGGCCCGCCGCGGTTGTCGTACCCGACCGCGTAGGGGACATCCTTTTTTCCTGGCATAGTGTGAGAATGTCCGGCGGCCGCCGGGACACGCCGCGACAACTGCTAAAGTTGGGCACTGTCTTTGCTGCATATGCCTCTTTTCGCCGGCACCCCGGTGCCGCGCCTCCCCAAGCTCCGGATGGAATCAGTGGATACGAACGACGACGCCCACCTCGTGGAAAAACCCCTGAAGCAGGAATCCTTGTTCGAAGGCAGTTTCCTGCGCGCGCGCCGCGATACGGTGCTGCTGCCCAATGGCCATAGCTCGACGCGCGAGTACATCGTGCATCCCGGCGCCGTGGTGGTGGTGCCGATGCTGGACGATGGACGCGTATTGACGGTGCGCCAGTACCGTTATCCGGTGGGCCGCGTCATGATCGAGTTTCCCGCCGGCAAACTGGATCCGGGCGAAGATCCGCTGGAATGCGGGCGCCGCGAATTGCTGGAAGAAACCGGCTACAGCGGCGGCGAATGGTCGACCGCCGGCGCCATGCACGTGGCCATCGCCTATTCCACCGAGATCATCCATATCTTCTTCGCGCGCGGTTTGCGGGCCGGACAGGCGCAGACCGACGCCGACGAATTCGTCGATATCCACCCGATGGCGGTCGATGAACTGTTCGCGGCCTGCCGCAACGGCGAGATCACCGATTCCAAGACGCTCACCTGCGCCCTGTGGCTGCAGAACGTGCTGAGCGGCGCATGGGAGCTGACATGGAAACCCGCGAGCTGAACGACTCATACGGGCTGCAGCGTTTCGTCGCGGCGCAGGATCCGGTGTTCGACACCGTGTGCGAGGAGCTCGCGCAGGGACGCAAGCGCAGTCATTGGATGTGGTTCGTGTTTCCCCAGATCCGGGGCCTGGGCCGCAGCGAAATGGCGCAGCGCTACGGCATATCCTGCCTGGACGAAGCGCGCGCCTATGTGGCCCACCCAGTGCTGGGGCAACGGCTCAAGCATGCCTGCGAACTGGTGGCCCGCGCGCCGGAAGGCTCGGCGGCCGAGATCTTCGGCCCGCTGGACGCCGTCAAGTTTCGTTCTTCGCTGACGCTGTTCACCTGGGCCGCGCCGGAAGAACCGATTTTTCGCGCCTGCCTGGATCGCTTTTTCGGCGGCCAGGCCGATCCGCTGACGCTCTCCCGGCTCTGATAGCCTCCGATCGCCCCTGACCGCCCGCATAACGGCGGCACGCCACCTGCGTGCGCGCGCCGCCGTGGCTTCGGCGCCGATGTGGCACACTTGCCCGGCTTATCCGCGCGGGCCCGGCTTGCCGCCAGGCCCGCGCCACCGGATCCCACAATAATCACAGAGACGCATGCGCATGAAAAAGCTTGGTTTGACGCTCCCCTTGCTGATCGCGCTGGCGGGCGCCCCGGCGTTCGGCCAAACGGGCACGCACCCGGCAAGCAACCCGCCTTCGATGATGCGCGAGCAGGCGGCCCGCGAGGCCTTCATCGACAAGCTGATGAGCCGTATGACGGTGGATGAAAAGATCGGCCAGCTGCGCCTGATCAGCCTGCCGGCCGGTTCCAATCCGGACAAGCCGAAGTTCATGGCCGACATCACGGCCGGCAGGGCCGGCGCCGTCTTCAATACCGTGACGCCCAAGGACATCCGCGTGCTGCAGGACGCGGCCATGCAAAGCAGGCTGAAGATCCCGCTGTTCTTCGCCTACGATGTGATTCATGGCCAGCGCACGATATTCCCGATCGGGCTGGGCCTGGCGTCCACCTGGAACCTGGACGCCATCCGCCAGACCGGCCGTATTTCCGCCATCGAGGCCAGCGCCGACGGCCTGGACGTGACCTGGTCGCCCATGGTGGACATTTCGCGCGATCCACGCTGGGGCCGCAATTCCGAAGGCTTCGGCGAGGACACCTACCTGACCTCGCAAATCGGCGCGGCGCTGGTCAAGGCCTACCAGGGCGACGACCCCGCCGCGAAAGACAGCATCCTGGCGATGGTCAAGCATTTTGCCGCCTACGGCGCGGTGGAAGGCGGCCGCGACTACAACACCGTGGACATGAGTCCGCAGCGCCTGTTCCAGGAGTACCTGCCGCCGTACAAGGCGGCGCTGGACGCCGGCGCGGCCGGCGTGATGATCGCGCTGAACTCGCTGAACGGCGTGCCGGCCACCGGCGACAAATGGCTGCTGCAGGACGTGCTGCGCAAGCAGTGGGGCTTCAAGGGCATCACCATCAGCGATCACGGCGCGATCATGGAAATGATCAAGCATGGCGTGGCGGCCGATGGCCGCGACGCCGCCAGGCTGGCGATCACCGCGGGCGCCGACATGAGCATGAGCGACACCATGTACGGCGACAATCTCAAGCCGCTGCTGGACAGCGGACGCGTCAGCATGGCCGATCTGGATCGCGCGACGCGCGACGTGCTGCGCGTCAAATACGATCTGGGCCTGTTCCAGGATCCGTATCGCCGTATCGGGCGGCCGGAGAACGATCCGCCCGACGTCAATGCCGAAAGCCGCCTGCACCGCGACGCCGCGCGCCAGGTGGCGCGCGAAAGCCTGGTGCTGCTCAAGAACCAGGGTGGCGTGCTGCCCCTGCGCAAGCAGGGTACGATCGCCGTGGTGGGTCCGCTGGCCAAAAGCCAGCGCGACATGATGGGCAATTGGTCGGCCGCCGGCCGCCCGGAGCAAACGGTGTCGGCTTACCAGGGCATCGCCAACGCCGTCGGCGACCGGGCGAAGCTGCTGTATGCCAAGGGCGCCAACGTGATCGACGATCCGGAGATCGTCAAATACCTGAACCTGTACGAGCAGGACGTGGACGTCGATGCGCGCACGCCGGCGCAGCTGATAGACGAGGCCGTGGCCGCCGCCCGGCAGGCCGACGTGGTGGTGGCCGTGGTCGGCGAGTCGCAAGGCATGGCGCACGAAGCCTCCAGCCGCAGCGATATTGTTATCCCCGACAGCCAGGTACGTTTGCTGAAGGCCTTGAAGGCCAGCGGCAAGCCGCTGGTCATCGTTCTGATGAACGGGCGTCCCCTGGCGCTGACCTGGGAGAACGACAACGCCGACGCCATGCTCGAAACCTGGTTTGCCGGGACCGAAGGCGGCAATGCCGTCGCCGATGTGCTGTTCGGCGACTACAACCCGTCGGGCAAGCTGCCGATGACCTTTCCGCGCTCGGTGGGACAGATCCCGATCTACTACAGCCATCTGAACACCGGCCGTCCCTTCGACCCCGCGCATCCCGACAAGTACACGTCGCGCTATTTCGACGCGCCCAACGGCCCGCTGTTCCCGTTCGGCTACGGCTTGAGCTACACCAGCTTCGAGGTGTCGCCGGTGACGCTCTCCAGTACGCAAATGGCGCGCGGCGGGACGGTGCGGGCCAGCGTCAAGGTGACCAATACCGGCAGCCGCGACGGCGCGACGGTGGTGCAGCTGTATATCCAGGATCCGGTCGCGTCCATCAGTCGGCCGGTGAAGGAACTGAAGCACTTCCAGAAGGTCATGCTGAAGGCCGGCGAAACGCGCGAGGTATCGTTCACGATAGACGAGGACGATTTGAGTTTCTACAACGCGCAGCTGCACTACGGCGCGGAGCCGGGTGCGTTCAATGTCTATGTCGGGCTGGATTCGCAGGACGTGAGGGAGGCGGGCTTCACGCTGCAATAAGCGGGCGCCGCGCCCGCCGCAACGGCCCGTGGCAGTCCGCCTAGGGGAGCCGCGGACAGCTCGGCTGACAGCTCAGCGGATCAGGTTCAAGAACTCCGCCCGCGTGGCGGCGTTGTCGTGGAATTCGCCCAGCATGACGGATGTCACCATGGACGAATTCTGCTTTTCGACGCCGCGCATCATCATGCACATGTGCTGGGCTTCGATGACCACCGCCACGCCGGCGGCGCCGGTGACCTGCAGCACCGCTTCCGCGATCTGGCGGCTGAGGTTTTCCTGGATCTGCAGGCGCCGCGCATACATGTCGACAATGCGCGCGACCTTGGACAGGCCCAGCACCTTGCCGTTGGGCAGGTAGCCCACGTGAGCCTTGCCGATGAAGGGGAGCATGTGATGTTCGCACAGCGAGTACAACTCGATGTTCTTGACCAGCACGATTTCCTTCGTGTCGGAAGAGAACAGCGCGCCGTTGACCACCTCATCCAGGTCCTGGCCATAGCCGCGGCATAGATACTGCATGGCCTTGGCCGCGCGCAGCGGCGTGTCGCGCAGGCCCTCGCGGGAGGGATCCTCGCCGAGCTGTTGCAGGATGGCGGTGTAGTGTTCTTCGAGCGACATGGTGTGGAGGCCAGCGTTGGGCGTGTAGTGGGTGTATCGGCGACGTTGCAGCCGCTACGATACCAGCCGCGATGCGGGCCAGGTATCGTGCGCCGCGGTCCGGCGGTTCATTCTTCGGCTGGTTCTATCGGGCGGCCGGCGCCCGGCCCGGGGTGGCCGACGGGCCGGCGAGCGCCTTGCAGGCGGCGGCCTCCGGCCCGGCCTGGGCATCAGCCCCCAGCAGGGCGCGCGCGCCGCATTGCGAGCCGAACATGCCGCGCTGGTCATGGCCGATGCCGGCGACTTCATAAGCCTTGTGCACGTTCTGCTTCAGCGCCGGCAGCCAGGCTTCGTAGCGCAGATAGGCGCGGCCGCGCGCCAGGCGGGTGGCACCCTGGGCCTCCGCGCCGCAGCGCTTGTCCAGCAGCCGGTGTTCCGGGTTGTTGTCCGCGCCGCCCAGCAGATAGGTCACGCTGCGCTGGGCGTAGCGCGAGGGCAGCCGCTTGATGTCGGAAACGCGCAGATCCTGCGGCAAATGGTCCAGGCCATAGCGGAAGTCGTTGAAGTCCGGACACAGGCCGCGGTTGTAGGGTCCGAAGCCGCCATCCGCGCGGGGCCGGTCGGTCGTCAGATACAGATAGGAAGACGGGTTGGCGACGACGTAGCTCAGGGCGACGCCGCGCTTGCGGACGGTTTCGTCGATATTGTTCAGCACGGCGTAGCGCTGCAGCATCTGCGCCCCCGCCGAATGGCCCGCCAGCACGACGTCGCGCAGCGCGGGCAGCGCATGGCGGTCGGCCAGCCATTCGACCAGATCGTCCAGCACGTCGAAGGAGCCGATCGGCGCCGGGCGGCCATTGGCCTTGACGCTGTCGCCGCCGGCGATCCAGCGCTGTCGATGCCAGGCCGGCATGTGCTCGAAACCCCGGTCTATGGTGCCCACGAATTTCGGCGCGATCACCAGCGTGTCGTCCGCCGCGGCGGGGTTCGCCGCCAACAGGCCGGCGGCGGTCGCGTAGTAGTGGTCGGCGTCCCGCTTGATGCCGTGCAGGATGACGACGACGTGGGCGACGCGAGCCAGATTGCCGGCGGTCAGCGGGCGGCTGGCGTAGACGGGGAAGGGGTAGCGGTGCCCGCGCGCGCCCAGTTGCACCGTCTGCCACGCGGGCGCGCTGGCCGTGGGGGGCGCCTGATCCTGGGCCCGGGCGGACGCCATCGTGCACAGTGCAAGCAGAAAGCAAAATACCAGGCGCATGGGCAGTACCCGCGAATACGGTGGACGGGTCCCGCGGCGGCGCCGGCGAGAACGGCGCGGCCGCGGGAATATGCGGCGCATTGTAGGCGCGCGCGCGTGGCAAAACCCTGAACACGTGATCAGGGCGCCGCGGGCAGGCCGACAACCGTCATCCCGACCGGGTCATGCCGACCGGTCATCCTGGCCGGGTCGTCCTGACCGGGTCGTCCTGACCGGGGCATCCCGACACCGGATCATCCCGACGCGGGTGCGCCCCAATAGGCGGGATCGGCGTAGGCCTCCCGCAACATGGCCACGAAGGCGCGTACCCGGGCCGGCATGTGCTTGCGTTCGGGGAACATCGCATAAATGCCGTTGGCGGGGGCGCAGTAATCGTCAAGCACGGTCTTCAGCCGCCCGCTGGCCAGGTCCTGCTGCACCTCCCACATCGAGCGCCAGGCCAGGCCGCAGCCGGCCAGCGTCCATTGGTGCAGCACGCTGCCGTCGCTGCACTCCAGCCGCCCGCCGACGCGGAACGCGGTCACCTGGCCGTTGACGCGGAACAGCCAGCCGCGCGACTGATTGCCCTGGTTACCGAACGACAGGCAGTGGTGGGCGGACAGGTCGGCCGGGGTGCGCGGCGTGCCGTGCCGTTCCAGGTAGGAAGGGGCGGCGACGACGACGCGCCGGTTGTCGGCCAGGCGGATGGCCACCATGTCGGAATCGTCCAGGTCGCCGATGCGCACCGCGCAGTCGAAGCGCTCCTCGATCAGGTCGACCAGGCGGTCGCTCAGGTCCAGGACAACGCTGACGTCGGGGTATTGCTCGGCAAAGCCGGGCAGCAGCGGGGCCACGTGGCGGCGGCCGAAGCCGGCCGGGGCGGTGATGCGCAGCAGTCCGGTGGGCCGGACGCTGCCTTGCGCCACCAGGCTTTCCGATTCGTTCAGATCGCGCAGGATGCGCTGGGCGTCCTCCAGCAGCGTGCCCCCTTCGGCGGTCAGCGAGATGCGGCGGGTCGAGCGCACCAGCAGCTTGACGCCCAGGCGGGCTTCCAGGGCATCGATGCGCCGCCCGATCATGGCCGGCGCGACGCCTTCGGCCCGCGCGGCGGCCGACAGGCTGCCCAGGGCGGCTACATCGACGAAGGTTTGCAGTTGCTTGAAGCGGTCCATGGCGTATAGGTGGCGGCATCGACGGCGTCGGCCGGCACGGGTACCGGCCCAGGCCCGCGGTCCAAGCCGGGTCGGGCCGGTCCAGTTGGACCCAGCCCAGCGGCCCAGCCCNGNCCGGCCCGNNNNACCCGGCTTGGAC